>NZ_CP091508.1:737280-1474561 GCF_022870865.1 Uruburuella testudinis | reverse complement strand
CCAAAAATCATCCACTTTCTCTGCAATTTGATTTTTACCGGCTTCATGGTTCAGACGGTTTTTTTCTTTTTCCAACTGCTGCTGCAATGCTTTCAAACTTTCCCGCGGCAAAAATGCCAAAGGCATGGCTTTAACGGCAGCTTTGACTTTAGCTTCAAACTCCGCCATTTCCTTTTCCAGTTTTTCACGAAGACGAAGCAACTCCTCCGAAGTTCGGATGTCGCCACCGCCGCCCAGCTGCTGCGTCAGGCGTTCACGCTCTTCGGCTGCCTGCTGCCATTGTTCCTGAGTTGCTGCCAACTCGTCGCGGCATACTTGCAAAGTAGCTTCTGCAGATTGCAACTTAGCCTCAGCTTCACGTAAATCATTCTGTATTTTTTCAGTAGCACCTTCAGAAATGCACTTGCTGCGGTAGTCTTTCAGGCTGACCCTCAGTTTTTCTAAAAGAGTCACGCCCAACAAGCCTTTCAACGCGGTGTTCAACCATAAACCCGTTCCGCTTTGTTGAGCCGTCTGAACGATTTTTTCACCGTCAAAGAAGAAAAACGGTGCATAGTCAAACGGTAAAGCAAATGCATTGGTGTATTTATCAATATCCTTTTCATCAATCAGCTCGTATTGTCCGTTTTTCAGAATTTCAGCCGTTACCAAGCTGCCGTGCTCGCCGGCAATCAAATTTCTGTCGCTACTGAAATACCAATTCCTTCGAATCCGCAAACCATGCTTGGCCTCACGGTAATTTTGGCGGATTTCGATTTCCAAACTCATGGTATATCGACCGTATTTGGATTCTGCCTCATGATACAGCGCCGATTTTAAAAACTCGGGATAATTGTTTTTCTGCATATTCAAACCTGCGCGCTGCAAATGGCTGATGGCATCTTTGTCATACAGGCAGAGATAAACTGCCTCTAACAGCGTAGTTTTGCCGTGGCCGTTTTGCGCACCGATTAAAACAATATTTTTCCCCTCTCCAGGCTCGGGAAAGCTGAATGCTGCATGATCATAAGACTTGAAATTCCGTAATGTAATTGAATGAATCCACATATTTTTATTTCCAGTAGCGTGCGTTGTCAAAAATCTCATCAAAAGCATCCGTCATTCCACGACGGCGTATACGTTCTTGTTGTTCACGTTCCCATGCTACCAACTCCGCCAGCGCCTCAACTGCAACACCGTGCTCTTTAGCAATTTCCTCCATCAGTTTCTTTGCATCGGGATCGCTCCACAGCAGCAAATCGCCGACTTGTTCTTGTATTTCCGTATTCATGCGTTTTTCCTTGTATAAGTTTGGATTAGGTCTTGTGCCCAAATTTGTTTGATTAATTCCACTTCTTCTTGACTGATTAATTCACTGCCATAGGCCGTCTGAACATCCAGCAAGCGCTGCAAAATCATCTGCCGCGCTTCGATGGTAAACGGGCCGGGTATATGTTTGCCCTGCTTGATGGTCACTGTGCCGTTGCGCCGCTCCACTTGCCGGTATTCCGGCAGATTCCGTATCTCTACCAGCCAATCGCGAAATTCAATCAACGGCTGGAATTCGGTTTTGCCGACGTCTACAAAACCTTGCAGGCTTTTGTCTTTATTAACCACTGTGCACGTCCAGCATCCGAAGCGGCTGGAGTTTGTGCCGCAACCGGGTGCTTCATCTTGCGACAACACAATCGGGCATTCACCGCCTGCAGCTTCACGGTAGAGTTTGATTAAACTGTCGTGCGTGCCGCCCCACGGTGGATTGTTAGAAGCAAGAAATTCCCATACATCATCGGTACTCAAATCCACAATCGGCCTGAATACAAATGCATTTGGCAGGCTGCCGTGGGGTGTGAGATTGGAATTGCTGATGTTTTGGTGGCTTTCGATACTGGCTTTTCGGGTGGCGGATTCGTCTTTACGCACACCTAAGATGATGATGGCTGCGCCGTTTTCGGCTGCTTTGTCGAGAATAAACTTGCTGGTCGGCTGGATTTTCAGGCGGTCGGTACACCAGCGCATATTGCGGTTGGGCGAAGGGTAGCCTTTGCCAATCAGCAAAGTCCAAAAAGTTTCTTTTAAATCGGGCGTGGTAACCTGCCCTGATACCGGCAGTTTGTAAATTGCCGCGGCGTGTAAAATTTTCTCCAAGGTTTGGCGCATATGGGCGACCACCAACGGGCTTTCCACCAAAGTATCGTTGGAAACGAAAAACAGCTGCCGTTTCCGCAGAGAAGGCGGTAAGTCTATCAGGGTTTCAAATACCAAATGTGCGACCAAGGTGCTGTCTTTGCCGCCGGAAAAAGCCACAATCCACGGGTAGGATTGGCTTTCATCAAGATATTCGGCAGCAAGCATTTCGCGAATATCATCAAATGTATCAACAACATGAATGGGGATGGCAGTCATTCCTGGCTTCAATAAATAGGTTAATCTTATTTGCACCTAAAACGGGTGCAAATTGCATTGTACCTAAAATCGGAGCAATGAAAAAGAACCTGCGCTTATCTGTTCATTCGAGCGAGCACATTCATTTGCGGAATTTATTTACCCAGCGCAGATTGGCGCTGGGTTTGTCGCAGCGTGCACTGGCTGAACGGCTGGGTGTGCTGCACTCATTTGTGGGCAAAGTAGAAACGGGCGATCGGAGGCTGGATGTGTTTGAATTCATCAGCTATTGCCGGGCTTTGGAATGGGATGCTGCGGAGGTGCTGGATCAATTGTTGCAAAGATCAGAGGCGGCTGCTCTTGCAAAATAGCGCGCACATAAAGAAGCAGGCCGTCTGAAAAATAAAACTTCCAAAACCAGCCGCCTCAACAAGCATATCCGCATAACAGGCTGCTCAAGTCATTGAAAAAATATCATTGCCCCCCTTCCCTATACTTGGCCGGCCTGCACCTTTGGTGGCGCCAAACATTCCACACAAAATCAACGGGCGGCGGTATAATCCGCTTCGTTTATTAATAAAAAATAACAGGAATTAACATGCAACAAATCAAGCTTGCTGTTTCAGGCGCGCAGATTTTGTTTGTGGCTTTTGGCGCCATGGTGCTGGTGCCGCTGCTCACCGGGCTGAATCCGGCAATGGCGCTGTTGGGCGCGGGTGTGGGCACGCTGCTGTTTCAATTGATTACCCGGCGTAAAGTGCCGGTATTTCTCGGCTCTTCGTTTGCCTTTATTGCACCGATTATTTATTCGATTGCCGAATGGGGGCTGCCCTCTACCATGTTCGGCCTGTTTGCCGCCGGCTTTATGTATTTTGTGTTTGCACTGCTGATCAAATGGCGCGGTTTGGCCGCCGTGCACCGCCTGCTGCCGCCGGTTGTTATCGGGCCGGTGATTATGGTTATCGGCCTTTCTGTGGCGGCGGTGGCCAGTCAGATGGCCATGGGCCAGGCCGGCGGCGAACAAGTGGTGGATTACACGCAGGCGCTGCTGCTTTCGGGCTTTACCTTTGCGGTCACGGTGATGGTGGCGGTGTTCGGCAGTAAAATGATGCGGCTGGTGCCGATTTTAATCGGCGTGGCGGCCGGCTATATTGCCGCCCTTGTTATGGGCCTGGTTGATACCGCCCCGATTGTGGCCGCTCCTTGGTTTGCTGTGCCCCACTTTGAAACACCGCAGGTAAACTGGCATGCGGCGCTGTTTATGCTGCCGGTGGCGATTGCGCCGGCCATCGAACATATCGGCGGCGTGATGGCTATCGGCAAGGTAACCGGCAAAGATTACGCCAAAGACCCGGGGCTGGATAAAACGTTGGCCGGCGACGGCTTCGGCGTTTGCGTGGCCGGCCTGATCGGCGGCCCGCCGGTGACGACTTACGGAGAGGTAACCGGTGCGGTGATGATTACAAAAAACAGCAATCCGGTTATCATGACTTGGGCGGCGGTTTTTGCCATTGCTATGGCTTTTTTCGGCAAATTCAATGCTTTTCTGGCTTCGATTCCGCTGCCGGTTATGGGCGGCATCATGATTTTGCTGTTCGGCACCATCGCCTCGCTCGGCTTAAAAACGCTGATTGATGCCAAAGTGGATCTGATGCAACCGAAAAATCTGGTGATTGTCAGCTCGGTGCTCACCACCGGCGTGGGCGGCATGGTGATTAAATTCGGCAGCATGAGTTTTGCCGGTGTGGGATTGTGCGCAATTTTGGCGATTATTCTCAACTGGGTGCTGCCGAAAGAAAAAGACAACCCAATATTGAATAGTGAAGTTTAAATGAATAAACCCAGGGTGTCCTGACCATTCGATTTATGGGTGTATTTTGCTCCTGAATGAATGGTCAGAACACCCTAGGCCGTCTGAAAGTTTCGCTTTCAGACGGCCTTCTTATCTTTAAAGCATCAAAAACGATAGTTCAGCCGTGCGGTAACGGCTCTCGGCTCCCCGGGCATCGAAGTTGAGCGCCAATATTGTTTGTTGAGCAGATTCGATACCGCCAGTGTGCCGCTCCATTGCTTGTGGGTATAGCCGGCCATGGCATCAACCCGCGTGAAACCGGGCAGGATGGTGGCGGTATTGCTGTTGGCATTATAATAAAAGCGCCCGCCGACACGGGTAGCGCCGATTTCGCCATAGAATTTTTCACCCGGCGCATAACGCACAAACAGGTTGCCGTTGAAACGGGCGGTATTGTTGAGCCGGCGGCCGACCGCGGCCGGATCGGCGGCATCTTCGGCGATTTCGGCATTCATCCAGCCGGCCGAACCGCGCAGATACCAGCCGGGCAGTATCTGGCCGATGGCACCCAATTCCACACCTTGCGAACGCTCTTTACCGCGTGTGCGCCATTCGTAGGGGCGGTTGACACTGTCCGGCCGGTAGCGGATGTTGTAACGCTCCAAGCGGTAAAATGCCAGCGTTGTATTCAGATGGCCTTGCAGCCAATCGCTTTTAACACCGGCTTCATATTGGCGGCCATATTCTGGCGCGCTGTTAAAAATTTCGTCTTGCGAAGTGGATACCCCTAAATAGCTGCGGCCGCCGTAGGGCGAAAAACTTTTATTGTAGGAAGCATAAAGTGTGTGCTGCGGGGTAACATCCCACACGGCGCCTACATTGGGGCTGAAGCTGTGCCCGCTGTAGCTGCGGGTTTGGTTGTCGATGTTGGTGGAGCGAAACCGATAGCGGTCATAGCGGCCGCCCAACATCACTTTTACTGTCGGTGTGAATGAAATCAAATCTTGGATAAACAAGCCGGCAGCATGCGCCCGGTGGCGGTTGTCGGTGGTGGCGGTTGTCGGTGGTGGCGGCGGGGCGCTGGACAATGCGCGTCCAACTGCCGCGGTCAAACGGATCGATACTTTGATTGCGCACCACGGCGAGGATAGGATGGCGGTTTTCGCGGCTGATGTCCCAACCGGCGGTGATTTTATGATTGATGCGGCCGGTATCAAATCCGCCGTTGAGCGTGAGCGCGCTGGAAAGGGTTTCATTGCGCGTGTTTTGCCAGGCATAGGTTTGCGACAACAATCGGGTGGTTTCGTTATAGCTGCCGCCGTAATAATGATCGAAATTCTGGTTGGCACGACGGTAACCGGCCAGCCATTGCAGCGACCAATCGGGGCTTATCTGCCAAGTTAAATCAGAACGGAAATGATGCAGAGTGTCGTCAACCTTATCGCCTGCTCGGGCAAAACCGGTGCGATAGGAAAGGCCCATTTTGTCGTATTCGGCTTTATTGGGGCCGCGGTCGGGAATACGCTCGGTATTATCATAGATATATTGCCCGGTCCAGCTCAGGCCGTTGGTGCTTTTCAGTGTAATGCTGGGGGAAATCATGCGCGATTTGCTGCCGATACCGGAGCGGAACGAGTTTGCATGGCCGATTTCACCAATCAGCCGCACGGCTGCGCCGTCGCTGATTTTCTGATTGATATCGATATTGGCGCTGCGATCTGCCCACGAGCCGTAAGTGATACCGATGCTGCGTGCCGTTTGAAAATTCGCCGCTTTGCTGACCATGTTGACCACACCGCCGCCACCGCTGCGGCCATACAATACCGATGCAGGGCCTTTCAGAATTTCCACCCGCTCCACCGAAGCGGTGCTGCGGCGCACCTGGCCGCTTTCGCGGATGCCGTCACGGTAAATATCATTGGCGTCAATGTTAAACCCGCGCAAGTAGATACTTTCACCGCGCATGTCATATGTGGCATCAATGCCGGCATTGCCCTCCAGAATCGAGCTTAAATCATTGGTGTTGTAATTTTTGTTTTTCTGAATATTAATCACATCTATCGTTTGCGGCAATTCGCGAATTTCCAAGCCGTTGCGGCTGACTTTGGCCTCACCATAGCCGATATAGCCTTTGGTGCTGCCGTCATCGGCGCTGGCTTCCACCACCATGGTGGGCAATACTGCCGAATAAACATCGGCACCGGTGCTGTTTTGCGCATAAGCGCTGTGAACCAAGGTAAGCGCAGATGTCAGAGGGAGAAGTTGGAATGGGTGCAGGCGCATGATGGTCAAATTTGAAAAATAAAAGATACGATATTGTAATGATTCCCCAATCTTTCATCAAGTAATGATAATTGTTTTTATTTTTTATTTATTCAAAAAGTCATGTCTGAAGGCTCATGCCAACTGCCAAAGCAGTATTCATGCGAAATAATTGAGTTTCGAACATCATATTCTTTCATGATAACGCCGCAAATTCACGGCTACCCAAACCTAACTCAACTCATCCAACTAGCCGGTTTTCGAAATCCTTAAAGGTTTCAGACGGCCTATAACTAAATTATCAGCGGCTGATAACATCAAAAAATTCAATTTTTCTAACCGCCCCCCCCCTGCTTCGTTATCTCATCTCAGCTCGAAGAAAACTGGTTTCGTTAAGACACTGAAGTATTATAGAAATAGCAATTAAACAACTGCATTTTTAAATCAATCTAATTGCTTTTAAAAAGAAATTAATAAAATATTTTTTAGAATTAAAACTGCCGAATTTATAATTGAAATGAATAAAAAGTGTAGCGGCAAAATGAGCCAATACCGTTAGATTATTTTTGTGAATTGGTTATAAATCAACCTGCTCCATACAGCCTTGTACCGCCTCCAACTCGCTGCTCCGTAAGATGATTTAATTGAACAGTTATCACTCTACCCTTTATCAAACAGGCCGTCTGAAATTGATGCTTTCAGGCGGCCTATAGAAAAGTGATTAACCGGCACTTCGGCACTTAGCAAAAATATAGTCAAAGAAATTAAAAACTGCCACAAATCCACAAGAAACAGAAAAACAGCGTATCCAGACAATCCACCCTCCAATCTTTCCGTTTCTGTTTAATCCAAGCCCAAGTTTGCTCAATCGGATTTAGGTCGGGGCTGTATGGAAGCAGCCAAAGAATCGTATGCCCCGCTTTTTCAATCAAGTCTTGAATATCTGTCTTTTATGAAATTTGGCATGATCCATCACGATCACGCTGCGTGGGGGCCATTCTGGCAGCAGTAGCATTTCAACCCAGTGATGGAAAACGGCACTATCAATGCTGCAATTATAAAGGCCTACCGAAAATAACCGGTTATCGTGAGATGTTGAATTCAGCGGCTAAAGCTCGATAGGTTTCACCTGATTCGGCTTTGCTAATATCATTTGTCGGTAATCTTTTGAGTGGCCATGGTTTTTCTATTGTACTAGTTTTGTTTTTTCTTCGACTATATGCTGCCGGAACGCCTGCTTTGTTGCGGCAGCTATTCAGCTCAAATCCTGCTGCTATCTTTCACTCTTCATCGTCATCATTATCGCTGATGCGGATGCTGTGTTCCACTTGGCTGGGCTGAAGCTGGGCTGCCGCTGCGGAAGATTTGCTGACAGAGAGGCGTTGCAGATACGCTTCATCAATATCGCCGGTCAGGTAGCAGCCGCTGAAGCAGGAGGTATCAAATGCCTCAATTTGCGGATTAAGCGCCTGCACCACTTTCTCCAACGCGGCCAAATCTTGAAACACACAGCCGTCGGCGCTGATTTCTTTGGCGATTTGGGCAGCGCTGCGGCCGTTGGCAATCAATTCTTCCCGCGTGGGCATGTCGATGCCGTATACGTTGGGGTAACGCACTTCCGGCGCGGCAGAGGCAAAATATACTTTACGGGCGCCGGATTGGCGGGCCATTTCTACAATCTCGCGGCTGGTGGTGCCGCGCACGATAGAATCATCAACCAGCAACACGCTTTTGCCTTCAAATTCGCATTCCATCGGGCTGAGCTTCTGGCGCACCGATTTCTTGCGGGTGGCCTGACCGGGCATGATAAAGGTGCGGCCGATATAGCGGTTTTTAATCAAACCTTCTCGATAAGGCTTGCCCAAACGCTGAGCCAATTCCATCGCGCTGGGGCGGCTGGTATCGGGAATCGGCATCACAACATCGATATCGTCTACCGGCAGCTCGCGCGCCACTTTATCGGCCAGGGTTACGCCCATATTGACGCGCGCCTGATACACCGATACGCCATCCATCACCGAATCGGGGCGGGCAAAATACACGTATTCAAACAAGCAGGGGTTCAAACGCGGGTTTTCGGCGCAGCGGCGTGAGTAAAATTGGCCGTCAAAGCTGATAAACACCGCCTCTCCCGGCTCGATATCGCGCACACGCTCAAATGCCAGGCTGTTGAACACTACCGATTCGGAAGCCACACAATAGGTGATGCGGCCGTTTTCATCGGTTTGCGTACCCAATGAAAGCGGGCGGATACCGTTCGGGTCGCGGAAAGCCACCATGCCGTAGCCGGCAATCAGCGCCACCACGCCGTAAGCGCCGCGCACACGCTTGTGCAAACTGCTCACGGCATCAAACACATGGTTTACACTCAAATGCGTGGTGCCTGCGCCGGTCACTTCCCGCCGCAATTCATGAGCAAACACATTGAGCAGCACTTCTGAATCTGAGCGTGTGTTGATATGGCGCAGATGTTTGAAACACACGTTTTCATACAGCTCTTCAGTATTGGTAAGGTTGCCGTTGTGTGCCAACACGATGCCGAAAGGCGAGCTCACGTAAAAAGGCTGTGCCTCGGCGCTGCTGCCGGCATTGCCGGCGGTGGGATAGCGCACATGGGCAATGCCGGCATTACCGGTGAGGTCGCGCATATTGCGGGTGCGGAATACATCGCGCACCATGCCTTTGCCTTTGTGCATGTGAAACATATTGCCCTCTGCCGTCACAATGCCTGCGGCATCCTGCCCGCGGTGTTGCAGCATTTGCAGGCCGTCATACAGGCTTTGGTTAACGGGTTGGTGACTGACCATTCCTAAAACACCACACATTTTATGTCTCCAAAAATTAAAGCGTCGGATACTGCACTTGTTCCGCAATCACAGGCGGCAGATAAGGCACGGCCAGGCGTGCCAGCATTTCAAAATAAACCGCACTTACCGATTGCTGCCAATCGGGGCTTTGCGGCAAATCGGTAAACGAACACACCAGCACCGCCAATGTCACCACCAATACGCCTTTTACCGCGCCGAATACCCCGCCCAAGACACGGTTGATGCTGCCCAAGCCCACCGCAGACACGGCCGCAGTGAGCAGCGAACGTAAAAAATGCTGCACAACCCATGCAGCAACAAACAGTAAAATAAAACCCAATACCACAGCAAAAGCATGCGGTTGCACTGAAGTTAGGGCAAAATCTGCAAACGGCACGGCAAACATTTTCGCCACAATAAACGCCACAACCCAAATCAGCAGCGAAGTTACTTCGGTGATCACGCCCCGTATCATCGAAATGATGATACAGATGGCAATCACACCGAAAGCAATCATATCGAATATGGCCATAACTATTGCCCGATCACCATACCATCTACACCCTGTTGACGGATTTTTGCCAAATCCCGGTCGGCAGCGGCGCGGCTGGCATAATTGCCGGTGCGTACTCGGTAAACGGTGCCCTTGCTGGTTTCGGCCTCGCTGATATAAGCGCTGACACCGGCATTGGCGAGCTTTTGCTGGGTTTGCCGCGCCTGATCGCGGCTGCTGTATGCACCGGCCTGAATCAGTGCTTTGCCGCCTGCTGCGGCAGCTGTGCTGCGGCCTTCCAAAATGGCTTTCGGATCAGGTTTGGCGGCGGCGGTGGCGGCTTTATTATTCAAAATATCCTGCGGTTTGCTCTGCTGAGCAGCCGCCTGTTGTTTTTTCTTGGTTTCGGCCTGCTTTTGCGCCTCTGCACGGGCAGCCTGCTGCTTGGCCTGTCGGGCTTTTTTCAACTCGGCTTCTTTTTGGATGGCGGCCTGACGGGCTTCACGCGCACGCGCCTCGGCAGCCTGTTGCGCTGCGCGCGCTTGCTCGGCTTTGCGCCCTGCCGCTGCTTTTTCTGCGGCCTGCTGTGCTGTGTTACGGTTATTGATAACCACCACCGGCGGCGGAGCGGCAGTTTCACGACGGGGCGCTGTTTCGGGTGCTGCCGCTTGTGGTGCCGTTTGAGGCTTGGCTGTCTGCTGCGGAGTTTGCGCCGGCGGTGATGCGGCGGCAGGTGTTTCATCTGCCGGCTCGTTAACAACTGCGCGCTCAAACACTGTATCGGGGTCTGCGGCTGTTTCTGTTGTATCTGTATTTTGATTTTGCGGCATACCGTCTGCCAGCGGGTTGGCCAACTCGGTGCTGCGGGTTGAGCCTTCGGGTGCCGGTTCGAGCACGGCAGCCGGCGACAAATCAGAAGCATCATCGGCCGAAGCGGCTTGATTGTTAATCGCCACTTGCGGCACATCGCCTGTTTCAACGCTTGAGGCCGTCTGAACATCAGACGCGCCGATGCTGATATTTTGTACGGTTTCCTTATTTTCGCCCTGGTTGAGCACTTTTGCCAACAATACGCCGGCCAGCACCACCATTACCGATGCGCCCACCAGGCGGCGGCGGTTTTTACGTTTCAGTTGTTCGTATTCATTAAGGGAATTGAAGCGGTTGTCTGCCATGAGCGTTCCTGTTACAACATTGCCATCACTTCGGCCACCGTGTGAAACGAGCCGAAAACAGTAATTCTATCATTTTCCGAAGCGCCCGCCAAAGCGGCTTGATAAGCAGTCTGCACATTCTCGAATGTTTGCACATTCTCGATGCCGTGTGCCTGTAATTTTTGCTGCAAATCGGTAGGGCTCATGCTGCGCGGCAGGTGCAAAGGGGCAATATGCCACGCATCAAACTGGTCTTTAACGATTGCCAACACGCCGTCAATATCTTTATCGTTCAAGATGCTGAACACGGCGGTGCGTTTTTCTGCAAACGGCAGCGCAATCAGCCCCTGGCGCAAAGCCTTGGCAGCATGCGGATTGTGGCCGACATCAAGTATCACCAGCGGCCTGCCCGGCAGCACTTGGAAACGGCCGGGGTTGTTGACCAACAGCAAACCGCGTTTGATGGCACCGATATCGATGGGCAGCTTGCTGTTTAGGCATTCGACAACGGCGAGCGCACACGCGGCATTGTTCAATTGATACGCGCCGCGCAAAGCCGGAATCGGCAACGCATTGCGGTTGCGGTTGAGGCCGTCTGAAAATAATGAGGCGACTTGCGGATGAAAACGGAACGACCATTGCTGTTGTTCCAATTTGCTGAAATCAAAATCGCGTTTGATCAGCAGCAAAGGGGCGCCGATATGCTCAGCATGCTGCCGCAGCGATTCGGGCGGCGGGTTTTGACCGCAAACGGCCGGTTTGCCGCTGCGGAATACGCCGGCTTTTTCAAAAGCCACTTTTTCGACAGTGTCGCCTAAAAACGCTTGGTGATCCAAGTCGATACTGGTGACCACCGCACAATCGGCATCAAACACGTTAACCGCATCCAAACGCCCGCCCAAACCCACTTCAAGCACCATCACATCAACGGCCTCGCGCATGAAAATATCGACTGCGGCCAAGGTGTTGAATTCAAAATAGGTCAGTGAAACTTCGCCGCGCGCCGCTTCGATGCGCTCAAACGCCGCTACAATGGCTTCATCGCTTACCGGCTCGGCATTAACGGCGATGCGCTCGTTAAAACGCAGCAGATGCGGGCTGGTGAGCGTGCCCACTTTAAAGCCGGCCTGCTTGTAAATCTGGCTGAGAAAAGCGCATACCGAGCCTTTGCCGTTGGTGCCGGCCACCACAATCACCGGGCATTGCGGATGCAGCCCCATGGCGTTTTTCACCGCGCCCACACGTGTCAGCCCCATATCGATCAAACCGGTGCTGTGTGCGGTTTCAAGATGGGAGAGCCAGTCGTTTAATGTTTTCATCTTAATCGTTCAAACCAATATTGAGGCCGTCTGAAAGCATGGCAGAGCATACCTTTCAGACGGCATTAATTTTTAGGCTGCCCCCACTTTGCCCAAACCGCCAAACGGCGGTAGCTTTCGCTGTCGGTCATGTCGGGCAGCACGCAATGGCGGATGATGCGGTCGCCAAGGTCCCATTTTAAAAACAAAGCCCGCCGGGCAATCAGGCTGCCGGCGGCCAGCCGGGCAGCAAACGCGGTTTGGCTGTCGCCCACAAACACCACCGCCCGCCCTTCTCGGTTTACGGCGATTTTAAACACCGCGCCGGCCTGCTGCATGGTTTGCACCCGCCATGCCCACACCAAGCTGATAACCAGCAGCAGCAAACCCGCCCAGCGCATCAGGCCGTAAAAGGCGGTCAAACACAGCCAAACTGCGGCTGCATGCAGCAACACAACGATGATGCATCCTGCTCGGGAAGGCCTCAAGGCCGTCTGAAATGCCTGCTGCATCACGGCTTACATCATGTTGTCAAACACAGGGCTGACGTTCATGTCGCCCTCTTCCATATCGAGCACCATGTCGTGGATTTCAATATCGAAATATTCCCAAAACGCTTTCAAGCTCATGTCTTGCGGCCAGTTGTCCTCCAAGGTATCCCACGCGGCCAGCTCGGCCCGGAAGATTTCCTGATAGCGCTCGTCAAAATACGAAACCGCCGCTTCCGGCTCATCGAATTCGGGAATCAGATATACCGAGCAATTGGTGCGCAGCTGCTCGATGGTCAGTTCGGGCATATCGTCGTCCAGGCTTTTGAGCCATTCGAGAAATTTAACGGTAGGTTTCAATACCACTGCGGTGCGGTCTACAAAATACATGATGCTTCCTTCAAAATCGTTTCAGACGGCATTGTACTAAATATACAGGCCGTCTGAAACGATATTTTCCGGCAGGCATACACACATCATCACACCGCATGCCGCTACCGGATATTTCTGCTTTCAGACGGCCTGTATCCGGCCGGAACAAGCAAACGGCAGTCTAATGATCCGAAGCTTCTTCCGAGCCGATGCCGGTCATCGAACGCACATACTGCGCTTCATAACCCGCACGGTCTTGCCCGGCCGCTTCGGAGCGGTCGGTAACCGAAAACAGCCAAGCCATAACAAACGCCGTCGGAATGCTGAACAGCGCCGGATTGCCATAGGGGAACACCGGTGTTTCATAGTGCAGCACCTGCACCCACACTCCCGGCCCCAGAATAATCAGCACCAACGCCAACAGCAAACCGCTGAAACCGCCGGCAACCGCACCGCGCGTGGTCAAACCTTTCCAAAACATCGACAACATCAAAATCGGAAAATTGGCCGAAGCCGCCACAGCAAACGCCAAGCCCACCATGAATGCGATATTCTGATTTTCAAACATCAGCCCGAAAACAATAGCCGCCAAGCCCAGCACCAACACCGTTGCACGCGACACCCGCATTTCCTCCACAGAAGTGGCCTGCCCCTTACGGATTACCGAAGCATAAATATCATGGCTCACCGCCGACGCCCCCGAAAGCGTCAACCCCGCCACCACCGCCAAAATGGTGGCAAACGCCACCGCAGAAATAAAGCCGAGAAACAAATTACCGCCCAAGGCTTCAGAGAGGTGCACCGCCGCCATATTGGTGCCGCCGATCATTTCCACCACCGTTTTACCCTCGCGCTGCATGGTTTGGAAAAACTCAGGGTTATCCTGCGTCACAAAAATAATCGCGCCAAAACCAATAATAAAAGTCAGAATATAAAAATAGCCGATAAACCCCGTGGCCACAAACACCGATTTACGCGCCTGTTTGGCATCGGGCACAGTAAAAAAACGCATCAGAATATGCGGCAGCCCGGCCGTGCCGAACATCAGCGCCAACCCCAGCGACAAAGCATCCACCGGGTCGCCGACCAAGCCGCCCGGCCTCATGATGGCCGCCCCCTGCTCATGCACGGCGGCAGCACGGGCAAACATGCTTTCCATGCTGAATCCGGCGCTTTTCATAATCATAAACGCCATAAAAGTGGCGCCGCTGAGCAGCAGCACCGCCTTAATCGTCTGCACCCAAGTGGTCGCCAACATTCCGCCAAACAACACATAAGCCACCATCAACACACCCACAATCAACACCGCCGAAAGATAGCTCATACCAAACAACAGCTGAATCAGCTTGCCCGCCCCCACAATTTGCGCAATCAGATACAAAACCACCACCAACAACGAGCCCGAGGCCGCCAACAGGCGCACCGGTGTCTGCCGCAAACGGTAAGCCACCACATCGGCAAAGGTAAATTTGCCCAAATTGCGCAAGCGTTCGGCCACCAAAAACAACACCAACGGCCAGCCCACCAAAAAGCCGGTTGAATAAATCAACCCATCGTAACCGCGCGTAAACACCATCGCAGAAATGCCCAAAAACGAAGCGGCCGACATATAATCACCCGCAATCGCCAGCCCGTTTTGAAAACCGGAAATACCGCCGCCGGCCGTGTAAAAATCTTTCGACGACTTATTTTGCCCCGCCGCCCACTTGGTGATATAAAGCGTGGCGCCCACAAAAATAAAAAACATCACCACCGCCGCCACATTCAGAGGCCGCCGCTGCACCGCTCCCGCCACCACATCGGCCGCCCAAGCGCCGTTTGCCCACAATGCCGCCATCAAAACGGCTATCTGCTTGGTCATTTTTCTATCTCCATGACTTCCCGCACCACTTCCCGTGTCGCCTGCTCGAATTTGCCGTTGGCGATATACACATACACGCCGGTCAATACAACGGAAAACACAATCACAAACAGCCCCACATAAATGCCCCAAGTGGTTACGCTGCCCGGCGCCACCGGCGTGGCAAACACCTGCGGGCTGATGCCGATAAACAAAATAAACGCCACATACACCGTAAAAATCACAGCCGAAAACAGCCAGCCCAACACCGCTTTTTGCGCCGCCATTTTTTGAAATTTGGGATGAGAGAGCACTTTTTGCGCCGTCTGCTTATCCATTCTGCCGCTCCTTTATTTTCATTCGCCGAGCAGCGCCCGGCTCATTGTTTAACTTATTCTGATTTAAATGCTTTTGCAAATCTTTCGGCCAATTTATTTTCTGATAGCCGCTATTTGCCTCGCTGATGGGCATCAGCAAGCAAATTGATTTAAAAGCACTATTTCAGAGTAAAAACTCTTCCAGTCGGCCCTGAAATATGTTAAAAAGCGCAAAGAAAACCACTTACACCAAACGGCCGCTCCGTTTCGCACACCCCGGCCCGGCGGCAGCAGCGCCTATATTATTAATAGAGAAATTAAGAGAACCGCATGGACTACACCCAACTCAAAACCTTTACTGTAGTCGCCCATATCGGCAACCTCACCCAGGCTGCCGAACGGCTGCATCTTTCCCAACCTGCCGTATCCGCCCAAATCAAGGCCATCGAAAAAAGCCTCGACGTTACCCTGTTCAAACGCAACACCAACGGTATGACGCTCACCCTGGCCGGCGAAGTTTTTCTGCCCGAAGCCGAAGCGCTGCTGCAACAGCACCACAAGCTCGACTGCTTTGCCAAAACCCTGGCCGAACATTATATCGCCCACGCCGAGCTCGGCCTGATCCACCCGGCCGATCCGGCCAAAATCACCCGCCTGACCCAAGAAATCCTGCGCCGCGACCCCGATATCCAACTGCATATCCAATACGGCATGAGCGGCGAAATCGAGCAGCGCGTGCTGGCCAAACAGCTGCACGGCGGTTTTTTTCTCGGCCCGGTCATCCACCGCGGCCTGCGCAGCGTGTTTCTCGAAGACATCCATTATTCGCTGATTTGTGCCGCCGACCAAGCCCAAGCCATTCAAAACGGCTTGCCCGCCAGCCTCGGCCAATGCGCCTGGATTGAAATGTCGGGCACATCAGGCAGCCGCAAACATTTGCAGCAATTTTGGCGCAAACACAAAATCGCCCCCAAACAGCAAATTATCTGCGACTATCCGCAAACCATCATCGACCTTGTCTGCCAAGGCGTGGGCGTTGCCATGGTGCCCTCGCACAAAGCCGAAGCCGCATGGGACAGCGGCAAACCGCTGACCATTCTCGACGAATACCGCCAAACCCTGCCGTTGAGCTTTATTTATCTCGACGAATACGAAGCCGACCCCTCCCTCGATCTGCTCAAAAGCTGCATCGAAACCGTTTGGGCGCTCGACACGCCGTTAATGGGCGGCTTCCAACAAGAAATCGACTAACACTGCCAATTTGAGGCCGTCTGAAAAGCATCTGCTGTTTTCAGACGGCCTCCCCTTATCCTTTCAGACGGCCTGCTCGGGTTTATCGTTTAAAGCCGTAAAATCGGTTAAAATACGCGTTTTGCCACGCAAGCCTTTACCTTATGAACATCCTGCAAGTAGAAAACGCCTCTTTCGCCGTCGGCCACGTCGCCCTGCTCGACCATGCCGCTTTTCAGCTCGACAGCGGCGAAAAAATCGGCCTGATCGGCCGCAACGGCGCAGGCAAATCCTCATTTCTGAAAATCATTGCCGGTGTGCAAAAACTCGATGACGGCCAAATCATCATTCAAAACGGCCTTAAAATTGTTTACGTGCCGCAAGAAAGTTTTTTCGACCCGCAAACCAGCGTATTCGATGCCGTATCCGAAGGGCTGGGCGGCTTGCGCGATGTTTTGCGCCGCTATCACCAAATCAGCCACGCACTCGAAAGCAGCCAAGATGATGCACTGTTTAAAGAATTAAACGAATTGCAAAGCCAGATCGAAGCGCAAGACGGCTGGCAGTTTGACGCCGCCATCCGCCAAACCATCGGCGAATTGGGGCTGCCCGAAAACGAATTAATCGGCAACCTTTCAGGCGGCCAGAAAAAGCGGCTGGCGCTGGCGCAGGCCTGGGTGCAGAAACCTGATGTACTGCTGCTGGACGAGCCCACCAACCATCTCGACATCGATGCGATTATCTGGCTGGAAAACCTGCTCAAACAGTTTGCCGGCAGCATGGTGGTCATCACCCACGACCGCCGTTTTCTCGACAACATCGCCGGCCGCATCGTCGAGCTCGACCGCGGCACGCTGCGCAGCTATCCCGGCTCGTTTTCCAAATACAGCGAGAAAAAAGCCGAAGAGCTGGCCGTAGAAGCCGAACACAACCGCCTGTTCGACAAATTCCACGCCCAAGAAGAAGTTTGGATACGCAAAGGCATCGAAGCGCGCCGCACCCGCAACGAAGGCCGTGTAAAGCGTTTGGAAGAATTACGCAAACAACGCGCCGAGCGCCGCAACGTGCAAGGCCAGGTCAACTTCAAACTGGCCGCCGGCGAAAAAAGCGGCAAAATCATCGCCGAGCTGGAAGATGCTTCGTTTCAATACGACAGCAAAAAAATCATGGAACGCTTCACCGCCATTATTCAGCGCGGCGACAAAATCGGCCTGATCGGCCCCAACGGCATCGGCAAAACCACCTTTTTAAAGCTGATTTTGGGCGAATTGCAGCCCACATTCGGCAAAATTCGCCTCGGCAGCAAACAAGAAGTGGCCTATTTCGACCAATTCCGCAGCGCCCTGAACGAAAACGACACCGTGTTCTACACCCTCGGCCAAGGCAACGATTATGTCGAAATCGGCGGCAGGAAAAAACACGTGATGAGCTATCTGGAAGATTTCCTCTTCCACCCCGCCCGCGCGCAAAGCCCCGTTTCTTCACTCTCCGGCGGCGAGCGCAACCGCCTGCTGCTGGCCAAACTGTTTACCCGTCCCGCCAACATTCTGGTGCTCGACGAGCCGACCAATGATTTGGACATCGACACCCAAGAGCTGTTGGAAGAATTATTGCGCGATTATCAAGGCACGGTGTTTCTGGTCAGCCACGACCGGATGTTTCTCGACAATGTGATTACCCAAAGCATTGTATTTGAAGGAGAAGGCCGTCTGAAAGAATACATCGGCGGCTACCAGGATTATATCGACGCCAAAACCCGCGAAGAAAAAGCCGCTGCCCCCAAACTTCAGACGGCCTCAGAGCCGGAAAAAACCAAACCAAAAACCAACCGCACCGTAAAACTTTCTTATAAAGAACAGCGCGAACTTGACGGCCTGCCCGATGAATTGGCGGCTCTCGAAACCGAGCAAGCCGACTTAAACAGGCAACTGGCCGATCCCGATATTTTCAAAGAATACGAAAAAGCCGCCCAGCTGCAACAGCGTGCCGAAGAAATCGAAATGCTGCTGCTGGAGAAACTCGAACGCTGGGAATGGCTCGAAGCCAAACAAAACGGCGTGCAAACCGACTGATTCATTTTCAAAAACAAGCCGGCAACAAACTAAGGTAGCCCGACCATTCAGAACACTCTAGCAATTCTGAATGGTCGGGCTACCTTAGTTTATTGCCGGTTTTATAACAGCCGAAGCCGACATGCCGACCATTCGATTGACAGGTATTTTCGCCCCACCAACAAATGGTCGGAAATGCTTAACGGCCTTGCGCTTTCCAAGCCGCAGCAATGCACGGATTCGGTGCCGTGATGGTGTTTCCCTCTTTGGTAACATAAGGCACCGGGTTATATTCTTTCGTGCACCAACCCGAACCGTCATACTCGACAACCGGCGCATTGCCCATGGCAGCAGCTGTTAAAGGTGCTGCCAATCCGGCAGATACCAAAGTCAATGCAACGATTTTACTGATTACTTTCATCATACGCTCCTAAAAAAATTGAGGGAAACAGGGTTATTTGGCAAAAATATCCGCCCGGCAACTGCCTTATCACAAGCAGGCCTGCCTCACGGCCATGCATTTTGTCAAACCACCGCATGTTTTTCATGACGCAACCGCCCACTGCGTATAACCGCACCACACGCGGCTTTCCGCTGCATATCGAGTGGTTTCGCCATACACTCAGCATATCAAACAGGCATAATGACAGCCAATTTTAATTTCAAATGAATTTTTCAAAATTCATATATTTTAATAATAGTTCTTATTTATAAAATATATGTATTTGAATTTTAAACATAAGCGGATTCATTGTTTTCAGCCTGCGGCTTCATATGATGCTCAAATTAAACGGCCATATAGCAACAGGCCGTCTGAAACATCGGTTTCAGACGGCCTGTTGTGCCTCTTTCGTATCCATCAAATCCGGTAACTGATGGCAGTCATCACTTTCGAACTCAGCTTCATCATCTCTTTCACCGGCAACGGCAAGGGGGCGGCGCCGAAATCATGGGCCATTTCAGCATGCTGCATTTCATCCAGCCGCATCTGCGCCACAATTGCGCGGCTTTTGACATCCTGCGCAGGTAAGCCTTGCAAATGCGCTTCCAAATGGGCAGTAACCTGTTTTTCGGTTTCTTCCAAAAAGCCCAGATTCCATTTGTCGCCCAACAAGCCTGCGCCCACACCGATGGCGAGCGAGCCGGCATACCAGAGCGGATTGAGCAGGCTGGTGCGGCCGCCCAATTCTTTCACGCGTTTTTCCGTCCAGGCCAGATGCTCCACTTCCTCATCGGCAGCGTGTTGCAGCGCTTCACGGTTGGTTTTGTCGCGCGCCGTCAGCGCCTGCCCCTGATACAGCGCTTGGGCGCACACTTCGCCGACATGGTTTACCCGCATCAGGCCGAGCGCATGCTGCTTTTCTGTATCACTCAATGCGCCCTCTTCCAACCCTGCATCAGGATAGGGGCGTGAAGAAACGGCAGGTGCAAACAGGGTGCGCAACACCGTGTCGAAATGGGGAATCAGCTTTTCGGCCAACATGGCGGTTCCTAATAATTGAAAATCAGTCTGCCATTATAACCGCGTGTCAGGCCGTCTGAAAACCTGCTATACTCCCGCCCGTCCGACATCTTTTTTCAAGGAAACATTATGGCTGATTTTAACCAAATTCTGACGCCCGGCGATGTAGACGGCGGCATCATCAATGTCGTTAACGAAATCCCCGCCGGCAGCTGCCACAAAATCGAATGGAACCGCAAAGTAGCCGCTTTTCAGCTCGACCGCGTAGAGCCTGCCATTTTCGCCAAGCCCACCAACTACGGCTTTATTCCGCAAACGCTTGATGAAGACGGCGACGAGCTGGATGTTTTGCTGATTACCGAGCAGCCCTTGGCCACCGGCGTGTTTTTGGAAGCCAAAGTCATCGGCGTGATGAAATTTGTGGATGACGGCGAAGTAGACGACAAAATCGTGTGCGTGCCCGCCGACGACCGCAACAGCGGCAACGCCTACAACAGCCTGGCCGATTTGCCGCAGCAGTTAATCAAGCAAATCGAATTCCACTTCAATAACTACAAAGCCCTGAAAAAACCGGGTTCCACCAAAGTGGAAAGCTGGGGCGATGTGGCGGAAGCCAAAGCAGTGATTAAAGAATCTATCGAACGCTGGAACAACCGATAAACCATTGAACAATTTTAAGGCCGTCTGAAAATATACTTTCAGACGGCCTTGATTTTATAACCTTTTTATTTCAAACCACCTGAAATATGCTGCTTGAGGCCGTCTGAAAATATCGGCAGCAACACTCAACCGGCATTCGCCACCATCGCAATCACCGCCACCGCCACCGCCACAGCGGCAGCAAATTTGCCGATACCGGCAAACTTCAGCTCCGGCAGCCTGCCTTCCAGCGTTTTGCGGCCGCTGAACATCGGCGCAATCAGATTGTGTTTCTTCACCAATTGATACAGCAACACCGCCAACACATGCACCGCCGCCAGCGCCAGTAATACATTAAAAAACACAATGTGGATGCTGCGGGCAGCCGCTCCCGCCTCACTGCTGATCAGGCTGTTGAGATAGCCGTTGTAGAGCCACATATTTTCATCGCTGGCAAACAAGCCGCTCAGCAGCTGCACTGCCAACGCAGCCAGCAGCGCCAACACCATCAACGCCCCTAAAGGGTTGTGGCCGGGCTGTTCGTTTTCGGTCAGATCGCCTTTCAAATAGCGCTTAATCTGCGCCGGGCCGCGCACAAACTGACTGAAACGCGCGGTATCGCTGCCCCAAAAACCCCAACAGATGCGGAACACCAACAGCGCCAGAATCAGCAGGCCGCAACGCAAATGCCAGGCCATCAGATTGCCGCCGGTTTCGCCGCTATACCACATAAACGCCAATACCGACACCAAAGCCCAGTGAAACAGGCGTGTGGGCAAATCCCATACTTTCAGTTTTTGCTTCATAATCTGCTTTCATTCTTATATGATGATAGTGGGTTTCAGACGGCCTTATACCCATACACAAAAATAACGAGCCCGAAAAGGACTGGTTTCGCTAAGGCATTGAAGCACCCTGTCAACCAGCCCTCTTACCGACACTGTCTTCGGTTTACCGCTTTGCCAGCTTACTTTTTTGAATGGGTATGAAAAACCGCCCGCATTCCGTATTGTAACCAATTTATTTCAGAGAATCATCATGTTTTCAAGCCCCTACCGTGTTACACACTTCGACACGCTTTTGCAAAACGCCGGGCACTTCCCCCATATTTTCGCCCCGCGCGCCGAAGAAAGCCATAAAGGCACTTACGGCACGCTGGCCGTGATCGGTGGGGCCGAAGGCATGAGCGGCGCCGTTGTGCTTGCTGCCTCTGCCGCCATTTACAGCGGCTGCGGCAAGGTATGGGCAGGTTTCAATCAAAAGGCACTGCCGTTTCCGGTGATTCCTGAACGCCCCGAAATCATGCTGGACACCGCCGCCGGTTTGCAGCAGCGGCAAGATATCGGCGCTTGGGTGCTCGGCTGCGGGCTGGGTTTAGGCAGCACCTCTGTTACCTTATTGCGCGCGCAATTGGCCGCATGCCGCGCGGCGCCGTTGCTGCTTGATGCCGATGCACTCACCCTCTTGGCACATCACCCCGATTTGGCCGATCAAGCCGTGCGGCAAACCCCACTGGTGCTCACGCCCCACCCTGCCGAAGCCGCCCGCCTGCTCAGCTGCACCACAGCTGCCATACAAGCTGATCGCAGTGCCGCCGCCCGCCAGATCGCCCAAAAATTTCATGCTCACACGGTATTGAAAGGCCGCCACACCATTGTATGCAGCCCCAACGGCAGCGAATACATCAACCGCAGCGGCAACCCCGGCTTGGCCACCGCAGGCAGCGGCGATGTATTAAGCGGCATCATCGGCAGTTTGCTGGCACAAGGCGTGCCGGTCGGCGAAGCAGTTTGCGGCGGTGTATGGCTTCATGGTGCGGCGGCCGATGTGTTGCGCGATTCGGGCATCGGCGAAATCGGCATGCTGGCCGGCGAACTTGCCGCCGCCGCGCGCTGGCTGCGCAACCGCATGATTGCCGCCGTTCAGACGGCATAGAGCATTTGGGTCATCCAGAATCATGCCCATTCACAAAAGTAAGCGAACCAGGCGGGCCGAAAACAGTACACACTTGCCGGGCCGGTGAACTTGGCGCCTCAGCGCCTTATAAATTCGGTCATTTTAATTCTAAAAATATTTTATTAATTTCTTTTTTGAAACACTTAGATTGATTTAAAAATGCAGTTACTTAATTGCCGTTTCTATCGCGAAACCAGATCTCTTTGAGCACAAACAAGCCACCGCTAGGGTGTCCTGATGTGTCGTTTATGAGGGGATTTTTGTTCCTGGAAATGCAGATGCCAGGCAAAAAACGCAGCAAGATTGGACATCTTGCGAGGCTTTTTAACGCAGCAGATGCGTTTTCAGGGGCAAAAGCACCCGTAAATCGACACGTCAGGACACCCTAGGGTGTCCTGACAATTCAGAATTTTTTGTCATCAAAATAATGAATCGCTATGGCGCCCGAATAACCTTCCATTTGCAGGCACAGCCTCCTGCAAAGTTATTTGCACCATAAATCTTTAACTTGCCCGCAAATCAGCGTATGCTTTATCCTTTTTTGACTTTATTTTTTGACCTTATTTTTTTATGAACGCTTTCATCACACTCAGCCGCTTTGTCGGTAAAACTTTCGCTCTGTGGGCGGCGCTGTTTGCCGTTGTTGCATTTGTGGCGCCTGAAACCTTCAAATGGGTGCTTCCGTTTATCCCGTGGCTGCTGGGCATCGTGATGTTCGGCATGGGTTTAACTCTCTCGCCGACTGATTTCAATATTCTCGGCCGCCACCCCAAAGCCGTGATTATCGGCGTGGCGGCGCAGTTTGTGATTATGCCGCTGGTGGCTTATGCGCTGGCTGTCGGCCTCAATCTGCCAGCCGAAATCGCCATCGGCGTGATTTTGGTCGGTTCCTGCCCGGGCGGCACCTCTTCAAACGTGATTACCTATCTGGCGCGCGGCAATGTGGCGCTCTCAGTGGCGGTTACGTCGATTTCCACCCTGCTTGCCCCGGTGCTCACACCGGCGGTGTTTTACCTGCTGGCCCACCAATGGCTGGATATTTCCGCTGCCGCAATGTTTGTATCAATTTTGAAAATGGTGCTGCTGCCGATTGTTTTGGGCGTGCTCGCACATGTGTTGTTTAAAAAGCAAACCGAAGCGGCATCGGAGCTTTTGCCGCTGATTTCAGTAGTAGCGATTGTGCTGATTGTCGGTGCGGTAGTGGGCGCCAGCAAACCGAAAATTGCCGAAAGCGGCCTACTGATTTTCGGCGTGGTGATTCTGCACAACACCATCGGCTACCTGCTCGGCTTTTTTACCGCCAAGCTGCTCAAGCTGCCTTATGATGCGCAAAAAACCTTATCAATCGAAGTGGGCATGCAGAATTCAGGCCTCGGCGCCGCATTGGCCGCCGCCTATTTTTCACCGCTTGCCGCCGTGCCCAGCGCCATTTTCAGCGTGTGGCACAATATCTCCGGCTCGCTGCTGGCTTCTTATTGGTCGGCCAAAGCAGAAAAAAGCGATGCGGCCAAACGCAGCTGAAATATCCATTCAAAGGCCGTCTGAATGATTGGCGAACCTGCCAAATCTTTCAGACGGCCTTTATTTTATACAAAACGTGAAGTAAAATCCGTTAAAGCAAACAACCCGAGGAACGGCAATGGCCAACAAAATCACCGCCCCCACCGAGCTGCCCGATGAAGCCGATTTGCGCGCCGTGCTGGCTTACAATATGCGCCTTTTTCGGGTAAACAAAGGCTGGTCGCAAGAAGAGCTGGCGCGGCAATGCGGGCTGGACCGCACCTATGTTTCCGCCGTCGAACGCAAGCGCTGGAATATTGCCCTATCCAACATCGAAAAAATCGCCGCAGCGCTGCATATTCCGGCTTATCAATTGCTGCTGCCGCCACAAGCGCGCTTGGAAATGATGAAATAAATGCTGCCGTCTGAACATACAAACCGAAACCTTGCAGAGCCGTCGTTTTTTACGCTAGGGTATTCTGACAATTCGTTTATAAGGGGATTTTTGTTCCTGAAAATGCAAATGCCAGGCAAAAAACGCAGCAAGATTGGACATCTTGCGAGGCTTTTTAACACGACAGATGCGCTTTAGGAAAAATTCCCGATAAATCAAATAGTCAGAGCACCCCAGCCCGGCCGGCAACTTTAATCTTGTCTGACTTCGATATTGTCGATCAGGCGGGTTTTGCCCAAACGCGCGGCGGCCAATATCACCACATTTTTATCGCCCGCATGCGCCACTTCCAAGCTGTCGGCATGGCGTATTTCGATATAGTCTACCGCCCAACCTGCCGCTTCCAAATGTGCTCGGGCGGTATTTTCCAGCTCGGCATAAGCCAGATTACCGCCTTTAACGGCTTGCGCCATCGCCATCAACTCTCGATAAAGGCGCGGCGCTTCGGCTCGTTCGGCTTCGCTCAGATACTGATTGCGGCTGGACAATGCCAGGCCGTCTGAAGCGCGGCCGGTATCGACCGGCACAATCTCGA
Organism: Uruburuella testudinis; assembly: GCF_022870865.1. NCBI lineage: Bacteria > Pseudomonadati > Pseudomonadota > Betaproteobacteria > Neisseriales > Neisseriaceae > Uruburuella > Uruburuella testudinis. The sequence continues at coordinate 1,449,547 of NZ_CP091508.1, read as the reverse complement.
CATTCACATTCAAATCAGCCACAAAACCTTTGATAATCGCTAGCTGCTGGTAATCTTTTTTGCCGAAACAGGCCACTTCAGGCTGCACGATATTAAAGAGTTTGCTCACCACCGTTGCCACGCCGCGGAAATGGCCGGGGCGGAAAGCGCCGCAAAGCTCGTTTTGCAAATGCGGTGGTTCTACGTTGTAGCGTTGTTCCACACGCGGATAAAGCTCTTTTTCATCAGGAGCAAACACCACCGCCACGCCCTCGCCTTTGAGTTTGTCGGCATCTTGTTGCAAAGTACGCGGATATTGATCAAAATCTTCGCCCTGACCGAATTGCAGGCGGTTAACAAAAATGCTGACCACCACATGATCGGCACGTTGCCGCGCTTCCCGCACCAGCGCCAGATGGCCTTCGTGAAGATTGCCCATAGTAGGCACAAAGGCCACACGGCCGGCGGTTTTGCGCCATTCGCGCAGCTCTCGGATGGTATGAATGATTTGCATGATTTGGCAATCTGTAAAATAAAATCGGTTAATGGTTTTCAGACGGCATAGGGTGTCCGGACAATTTGTTTATGAGGGGATTTTTGTTCCTGAAAATGCAGATGCCAGGCAAAAAACGCAGCAAGATTGGACATCTTGCGAGGCTTTTTAACGCAGCAGATGCGTTTTCAGGGGCAAAATACACCCGTAAATCGAATTGTCAGGACACCCTAGGGTCTCCTGACCGGGCCGTCTGAAAAATATGAATAGAAATAATCAGCTTATGCACTGAATGTATGCTCTGCCGCCGGGAAGGTTTTCGCTTTTACTGCATCCACATACGCCGCAACCGCTGCCTGAATACTGGTTTGGCCTTCCATAAAGTTTTTCACAAACTTCGCGGTTTTGCCGGGAAATATGCCGAGCATATCGTGCATCACCAATACTTGGCCGTCGCAATCCACACCTGCGCCGATACCGATGGTGGGGCAAGCCACACTTTCGGTAACGTGTTTGCCCAATTCGGCGGGCACGCATTCCATTAACACGATTGCCGCACCGGCAGCTTCATGAGCTTTGGCATCATTGAGCAAGGCTTCGGCTTTATCGCCCTTGCCTTGTACGCGGTAGCCGCCGAAAGCATGCACCGACTGCGGCGTCAGGCCGATATGTGCGCACACGGGAATACCGCGCAGTTGCAGAAATTCGGTGGTTTCGGCCATCCACACGCCGCCTTCGAGTTTGACCATGTGCGCACCGGCCGCCATCAGCTCGGCTGCTGCGGCAAATGCCTGCTCTTTGCTCTGCTGATAAGCGCCGAACGGCAAATCGGCCACAATCATGGCCTGGCGGCTGCCGCGTGCCACGGCGGCGGTGTGGTAGCACATCTCTTGCAGGCTGACCGGCAAAGTAGAGGCCTGCCCCTGCACGGCCATGCCGAGCGAATCACCCACCAGCAAAACATCCACGCCGGCCGCTTCCATCAAAGCGGCAAAGCTGGCCTCATAGCAGGTAAGCATGGCGATTTTTTCGCCTTCGTTTTTCATTTTTTGCAGGGTGTTGACGGTAATCATGAGCTTCCTTGCGGCCTTCAGACGGCCTGTGTGTTAAACGCAACTAAATATGGCATTATTCGGCACAATTTCAAGCGCCTGTAGATATCGGTATGCTGCCTGCGTGCAGATTGGGCAAATGCGCATGCCGATGCCGTCTGAAACCGATTCATAACGCTGGCTCGACGTGTTGCCCCCTCTGCCTGCTTAGGTTAATGAATAGGCATGCCGTTATACTTCGTTTAAATTCAAATAATGCCGGCTGCCCTGCATGTTGCTCATGGCGCGCAACAGCATTTCAAAATGATCGTCGTTGCCGGCAAAATCCAGCTCGTCGGCATTGGCAATCAGCAGGGGGGCATTTTGATAAAGATGGAAAAAGCGCCGGTATTCATCTTGAATCTGGCTCAGATAACCTGCGGGAAACAAATTCAGTGTGGCATCGTTGCGCTTTTGCAAACGTTTTTGCGCCGCTTCATCCGAAGTTTGCAGATAAATCACCAAATCAGGCACCGGGTATTCAGGCATGATTTTACGCTTCATTTCCCAAAACAGTGTCTGCTCGTTACCCGGCTCACGCCCGCCCAATACCACCGGCACGAAAATCTGGTCTTTTTCCAGCAAAAAATCAGCGATAATGCGCTCGTTTTTCTCTTCTTCGGTGTTGATTGCATCCACAGCTTCGGCGCGGCGCATCAGAAAATAAAGCTCGGTGGCCAAGCCGTGATTGGCGGCGTTGAGGTAAAACTGCTCCAAAAAAGGGTTGCGCTCGGGGCTCTCGGTCAGATGCAGTGCATCAAAATATTGTGCCAAACGGCGGCTGAGCTCCGATTTGCCGCTGCCGATCGAGCCCTCTACAACGATATAACGGTAATCCATAGCGGTTCCTGTATGAAAAAATAAACCTGTTCAAACAACGGCGGTGCCCTCTGCATCCAAACGGCAAATACCTTCGCTGCCCAAAGCCGCCGCCAAATCAGCGGCGCGGCCATGGCGGTCGATTTGGCAATCGGGGGCGATTTCGGCCAGCGGCAGCATCACAAAGCTGCGTTCGTGCGCGCGCGGGTGCGGCAATGTCAGATGCAAATCATCGCTGGTTTCGTGATTGTAATCGATAATATCCAAATCCAATGTGCGCGGGGCATTACGGAAACTGCGCCGGCGTCCGAACTGCGCCTCGATGGCGTTTAATGCCGCCAACAAGGTGTTACTGTCGAGCGTGGTGCGGATAATGCAGACCGCGTTGACAAAATCAGGTTGGTCGGCATAGCCCACTGGCGTGGTGCGATAAAGCGATGAGGTGAGCTTTAATTCGATTTGCGGGTGCGCAGCAATGGCCTGTAAGGCGGCGCGCACTTGTGCGGCGGGGTTTTGCAGATTGCTGCCCAGGGCGATTACGGCTGGTTTCGGTGTATTCATCATATCGTTTAAAATGGTTTATAGCGCGCCAGATAAACAATGGTCAGCACAAAAATCATCCCCAAAACATAGCCGGTATTGGCTTTAGCCGAGCGCGGCGGCGCTTTCAAAGCCATGATGCCGATGCCGATATAGGCCAGCAGCAATAAGATTTTTACGCCCAGCCAATTGGCGTTGCCGAATGGTGTGAAATGGGTGATTTTCATCAGCCACAAGCCGGTAAACAGCAGCAGCGTATCATTCAGATGGGGCAACACTTTCAACACGCCGGACAATGGTTTTTCAGGGCGGCTAAAACGCAGCCAAAAACGCAGGTTGAATAAAATAATGGTAACCGCCACAAACAGCATATGGCTGTGTTTGACAAACAGATATTGCATGGTTCGGGTTCTCTTTTGATTATATTTAAGCGGTATGTTGCGGCATAGCGCTTGTTATGCCGATTCACAAAAATCATCTCACGGCGTTGGCCCGCCTCGCCGCCTTGTCAGCTTACTTTTGTGATTGGGTATTATTTTAACCAAACATTCACGGCTTGCGCATCTTTTCTATCGCCAGCAGATAAGGCGGCCGGTTTTGCCGGTTGATAAAACCGTAACGCAGCACGGCATAATGCTGTTGCGGCAGGGCTTGCGCCCAATTTTCGATTGCTGCCGCTTCCTGCCGCCCCGCTTCGTGGCCGGGGTACAGCACCGCCACCAGCAAGCCGCCGTGCGCCAACAAGGCCAGCGCCGCTTCGAGTGCACACAGGCTGGCGGGGGCTTCTGTGGTGCGGCTTTTATCACCGCCGGGCAGCCAGCCGAAATTGAATACTGCCGCATCCAGCGGCTCATCAATGTAACAAGCCAAATGTTGATGGCCGTCTGAAACCAGCGTCACACGCTGATCCAGTCCCGCAGCTTTCAGACGGCCCGAGGTATTTTGCAGCGCTTGCGGCTGCACGTCAAATGCCCAAACCCTGCCGCTTGCCCCCACCTGCTCCGCCAGCACCAACGTATCATGACCATTGCCGGCGGTACCGTCGAGTGCACGGCCGCCTTCAGATAAAACCGCGCGCAACAGCTTGTGGGCAAAAGGGATGATGTTGTCTATCCCACTCATTTTAAAAGATTAATATCCATACAAAAAACAACCTGGTGCATTACCGCGCTTGTTCACTTTTTCAAACCGGCAGGCCGTCTGAAAATCTAAAACAATCACCGCGCCTTTGCATCGTATCTGCCGGCAATCGCTACAGCCCCAACTCCCGCAGGAAACGGATATCGTCGGCCCAGCCCGACTTTACCTTCACCCACACTTTCAAAAACACTTTGGTATCGAACAGCTTTTCCATATCCAAGCGCGCTTCGGTAGAAATTTTCTTCAAGCGCTCGCCGCCTTTGCCGATTAAAATCGCTTTTTGGCTGTCTTTATCAACCAAAACGGCAATATAGATGCTGTAAAGGCCGCTTTCCTCTTCTTCAAACTGCTCCACCTCCACATTCATCGCATACGGCAACTCTTCGCCCAAATAGCGGAACAGCTTTTCCCTCACGATTTCCATCGCCAAAAAACGGCTGGATTTATCGGTAACCATGTCTTCGGGATACATCGGAATGCTCTCAGGCAGAAAAGGCTTGAGCGTTTCGAGCAGATTGGCAATGCGCAGGCCGTGTTTGGCGCTGACCACTTCTGCGCCGGCAAAATCAAATTCGGCGCGCACTTCGGCAATAAAAGCATCCAGCGCTGATTTGTCTTTGGCCTTATCTTTATCGATTTTGTTTACCACCAGCAACACCGGCGTATGCTTGGGCAATTGCTTCAATACCACGCGGTCGGCATCGGTAAAACGCATTGCTTCAATCACAAACGCAATCACATCCACGCCGCTCACCGCCTCGGTTACATTCAGATTCAAGCGGTCGTTGAGCGCGTTGCGGTGATTGGTTTGGAAACCCGGCGTATCAACAAACACCAATTGCGCTGTATCGTCGGTGTAAATACCCGTGACCTTGTGGCGCGTGGTTTGTGCTTTTTTGCTGGTGATGCTGATTTTCTGGCCGATCAAATGATTCATCAGCGTAGACTTACCCACATTGGGGCGGCCGACAATGGCAACAAAGCCGCAGCGGTAACCATCGGCATCAGGAATTTGAAATTCATTATTCATTATTGATTCTTTCTCGGTTTGACAGGCCGTCTGAAACGCCTTCACGAAAATAAGCTGATAAGGCAGCCGAAAAACAATACAGGCAGTACGAAGCCGGTTGGCTTGAATAAAACCGTTTCTCTTCAAGCTGAGGCGAGCCAACACGGTTGGATTGCGTTTCAGACGGCCTGTTTGCGGAAACCCGCCATAAGGGCTATACATATTTTATTAAAGCAAAAATGCCTTCATCTGCAACTGCTAGGGTGTCCTGACCATTCAGAATGATTCAGATTTTTGTGATAAAAGTACAGATGCCAGGCAAAAAACGCAGCAAGATTGGACATCTTGCGAGTATTTTTAACGCAGCAGATGCGTTTTCAGGGGCAAGAAGCACCCGTAAATCGAATTGTCAGAACACCCTAGGCATACAGATATCGGAAAAACAAACGCAAAACACCCATATCGTTTTCAACTGTTTTGCGTCATTTTAAGCCTTTAAAACCATTCGGCCTGGCTTATTTTTTCTTTTTCAGCGGATATTTTTGCTGCAACCAGGCCATCGCTTCCTTCGCCGTTTCCTGCTCGGCCGCTTTACGGCTGCCTGCTTCAGCGGTGCAGATAAAACCCAATTCGCCCAAATCACACGACACCTCAAAGCGGGCATCGGTGCCTTCGCCGGTTTGCTTTTCAATCCGGTATTTCGGCAAAGCGAAACGGAGCGACTGCAAGGCTTCCTGCAACACTGTTTTGTTGTCTTTACCCTGATTTTTGAAATCCACCGCTTTCACCCGCCCGGCAAACAGGCGGCACACCACTTGCTCGGCGGCGGCAAACCCGGCATCGAAGCTCACAGCGGCAAACATGGCTTCCATCGCATCGGCCAAAATCGAAGCGCGGTCAAATCCGCCGCTTTTCAATTCGCCGGTGCCGAGAAACAAGGCCTCGCCCACGTTCATTTCCCGCGCCAGCTCAGCCAACACGCTTTCATTAACCAAATTGGCACGCAAACGCGAAAGCTCGCCTTCGCTGAGCTTGGGAAACGCATCAAACAGCATTTTGGCGATGGTGTAGTTTAAAATCGAGTCGCCCACAAATTCAAAGCGCTCGTTGTTTTTGGCCGAATGGCTGCGGTGGGTCAACGCCTGTATCAGCAGAGCGGTTGAAGCAAAAGTGTGGCCGAGCTGCTGTTGAATCTGTTGCAGTGCCCGTGCTTTTATCGGGTTGGGTTTCATCATTTACTTTCAAAGTCCTGCCCCAATGCTTTTCAACACTTGAGATACCGGCACATGCCGGCTTGCCAACTGCAACCAGTTATTGCCCAATAAGCCACGGCCCCGAAAGACAGATAGCGGCATTTCAAAAGCAAAATCCGTGTGCTGCCCACTTTCAACCAAGTATGCGGCTTTGCTCCGCCTTGTCGGTTGATTTTCTTAAGTAGGTAGTGGCCATAACGCCAAAATGTGGAAAAGATTTAAGGCTGTATTAAAGATAACTTGAGGCCGTCTGAAAGCATATTCTGCATATTCATACCCATTCACAAAAATAACCTAACAGCGTTGGCTCGCCTTGCCGTGCTAGCTGCACTGTCTTCGGCTCGCCGCCTTGTTAGTTTACTTTTATGAATGGGTATCAGACGGCTTGATCTGCATCGTTATACCCATTCACGAAACTAACCTAGCGGCGTCGGCTTGCTTTTGCAAATGGGTATAAAGCCTGATTCACGATATAGCTTATGAGGCCGTCTGAATGCTGAATCTGCTTTCAGACGGCCTGTTACAGCCATTCAACTGCATCATGCCGCGCCTGTATGGCGATTAAGTTGAGCGGCTGTGTTTAACGGTTACTCGATTCGGGTGCCCACGCGGCTCATATGGCCGAAGTTCATCCAAATGAAAAATGCCTTGCCGACAATCAGATCATCGCTCACAAAACCCCAATAGCGGCTGTCTTCGCTGTTGTCGCGATTATCGCCCATCATAAAATAATGGCCTTCGGGCACGATACATTTAAAGGCTGTTCCCGCACCGGCACTGTCTTCAGTGTATTCGCAGTTGTTGCGGTAAGCAAAATCAGGGCGCACACGCTCCGGTTTGAAGCTCGGCTCATCAGACATTTTCAATACTTCAAAAGTGTGGTTGTCGATGGTTTCCCTAAATGCATCCGCCTCAATATTGATGACCCCGTATTGGCGGGTATTTTCCGCATAGCTCTGCACACCCGCGGCATGGTCTTCCACAATATTACCGTTGATGCTCAACACTTTATCTTTATATTCGACCACATCGCCGGGCACGCCGACGGCGCGCTTGATGTAGTTGATTTTGGTGTCTTCCGGGTAATTGAACACCACCACATCGCCGCGCGCCACTTCGCCCGTGGGCACCAATACATTATTGATAATGGGCGTGCGGATACCGTAAGCGAATTTGTTGACCAAAATAAAATCACCTACAACCAAGCCCGGGCGCATCGAGCTGGAGGGAATCTGAAACGGCTCGGCCACAAAAGTGCGCAACACAAACACAATCAGGATAATCGGAAAAAAACCGCTCATATAATCGGTGAAATGATTGCTGTCGGCATTGCCTGTGCGGCTTTTCAGACGGCCTTTGTGCACCAGCCATACCAAACCGGTAAACAATACAAAAATCAGCAGCACGGCGGTAAAGCTCATAAAAGCCGATAAAATGCCGAACACGCCGATCATCATCAGCAAATAGCCCCATTGCAGCGAACTGCTCCATTCGCCGCTTTCCGTACGCTGTTTGCTGCTGATGAAAAACAGCACCAAACCGGCCACCAGCGCGCCCACCGCGCCCAACATCAGGGTATTGCTCATTTATTTGTCTCCCACTTGCAAAATCGCCAAAAAAGCGCTTTGCGGAATTTCTACATTGCCCACCTGCTTCATGCGGCGTTTGCCGGCCTTTTGTTTTTCCAACAGCTTTTTCTTACGTGTGATATCGCCGCCGTAACACTTGGCCAGAACGTTTTTGCGCAAAGCTTTCACCGTTTCGCGGGCGATAATCTGGCTGCCGATAGCGGCCTGCACAGCAATATCAAACATTTGCCGCGGAATCAGCTCACGCATTTTTGCGGCCAGCTCGCGGCCGCGGTATACGGCATTGGCTCGATGGACAATCAGGCTGAGCGCATCTACTTTTTCGCCGTTTACCATAATATCGAGTTTGATCAAATCGGCCGCCTGAAATTCTTTGAATTCGTAATCCAGCGAAGCATAACCGCGCGAGGTGGATTTGAGCTTGTCAAAAAAATCCATCACCACTTCGTTCATCGGCAAATCATAAGTCAGCATGACTTGACGACCCAAATATTGCATATTTTTCTGAATACCGCGCTTTTGGTTGCACAAAGTCATCACCGCGCCCACGTATTCCTGCGGCACCAAAATAGTAGCAGTGATAATCGGCTCAAAAATGGTTTCAATACTGCCCACTTCGGGCAGCTTGGATGGATTTTCTACTTCGATTTTTTCGCCGCTTTTCAGCAACACCTCATATACCACCGTCGGCGCGGTGGTAATCAGATCCATATCGAATTCGCGCTCCAGCCGCTCCTGCACGATTTCCAGATGCAGCAGACCCAAAAAACCGCAGCGGAAACCGAAACCCAGCGCTTGGGAGACTTCCGGCTCGAATTTCAAGGAAGCATCGTTCAACTGCAATTTTTCCAAAGCATCGCGTAAAGCCTCATAATCATGGCTTTCCACTGGATAAAGCCCGGCAAACACTTGCGACTGCACTTCCTGAAAGCCCGGCAGCGGCTCAGCGGCGGGGTTGGACAACAAGGTGATGGTGTCCCCCACTTTGGCCGTATCCAATTCTTTCACACCGGTAATCAAAAAGCCCACTTCGCCGGCTTTCAATTCGGTTTTCGGCACCGATTTGGGCGTGAACACACCCAGCTGCTCCACTTGGGTTTCTGCACGGGTGCTCATAAACTGCACTTTGTCTTTCAACTTCAAGGTGCCGTTTTTGATGCGGATCAGCATCACCACGCCAACATAATTATCAAACCACGAATCGATAATCATCGCTTGCAAAGGCGCACTTTCATCGCCCGCCGGCGCCGGCACTTTTTGCACGATTTCTTCCAGCACCTCTTCCACGCCCAAACCGCTCTTGGCCGAACAGGTTACCGCACCTACCGCATCGATGCCGATAATGTCTTCAATTTCTTGCGCCACGCGGTCGGGATCAGCGGCCGGTAAATCAATTTTGTTTAACACCGGCACCACTTCCACTCCTAAATCAATGGCAGTGTAGCAGTTGGCCACAGTTTGCGCTTCCACGCCTTGAGAAGCATCCACCACCAAAAGCGCGCCTTCACAGGCGGAAAGCGAGCGGGAAACTTCGTAAGAAAAGTCCACATGACCCGGGGTGTCAATCAGATTGAGCTGATAGGTTTCGCCGTCTCTCGCTTTGTAGCTCAAAGCGGCAGTTTGTGCTTTGATGGTGATGCCGCGTTCTTTTTCAATGTCCATCGAATCGAGCACCTGCGTGCTCATCTCACGCATTTCCAGCCCGCCGCAATATTGGATAAAACGGTCGGCCAGCGTAGATTTGCCATGGTCGATGTGTGCGATGATAGAGAAATTTCGAATATTTTTCATTGGTTTGTATGTAAGCCGTTAAACGTGTATTTCAGGCCGTCTGAATAACCATTCATAAATCCGCCCGGCTGCATAGCCCGGTCTTGCCGGTTTTACTGTGACAAATAGATATGAAACGGGTTGCTGATTTTCAGATGGCCTGTTGAATTTGGCGCAAATCAAGTAAAAGAGCCCGCCATGCGGAATATTGCTACAGCCGGCATAACGGCGCCAAACACCATCCAGCAGGTTCTTTCACCACAGCCGCGTATTCTAGCTTAAAAACCAAGCTTCTGCATGATTATAGTAAACATCGAATAACAGACATGTGAATATTTCTGCAGGTTAGGTATACCGGCACACTTGCCGTATTAGCACCACCCGACCCGCTCCGCCGCAATCGCCGCAAAAAACCGGAGCCGCTGTGCAGCCGCTCCGGTTTTTCAACATCCGCCTTTATTCCGAATCGCTTATTTTTTGGGCGCCCTGTTTTTGTTTGACGGTTTTTTGCAGATTAGCGAGCAAGCTGTCGAATACATTATTGGCCTGATTTTGTGCCAACAGTAATTTTGCCTGCGGCAGCTGTGCTTCGGCATTTTGCGGTGCTTTAACCGCCTGCACCTCCATCAACACCGGTGCCGGCAAGCCCTCAAGCAATACATAAGCCGGCTTGCCCGCTGCCGGACGGGCTTTCAACAGCGCGCTGTATGCTTCAGGCGGCATAGACTGACGCGCCTGCTCGGCAGTCAGCTCAGACACCGGCGACCAAGCCAATGCGGGTTTTTCTCCGCTGTTCAAATCCACCAGCGCCTGCTGGGCTTTGGTTTCGGCCAGCTTGGCTGCTTCCGAACGCAAATAAGCCACACGCACAGCATCTTTGGCTTTGTCAAAGCTCTCCGTACTCTCCTCGCGCACCTCTTTGGCACGCACCACCCACACGGTGTTTTCATTGACCGTAACCGGCTCGGAATTATGCTTTTTCTTCAACACATCGTCACTAAACACAGCATTGAGCAAATCTTCAGGCATGCCGGCAGCCTGACCGTTTTCACGCGTGAGCCAATCCGGTGGCGATTCCAGCTTCAAACCGGTGATTTTGGCTACTTCACTCAAACCTTCGGGATGGTTGAACGCCGCTTCGGCCAATTGCTCTTTGGCTTTTGCAAATTCTGCGGCCGCTTTTTTCTGCTTCAACTCAGCTTCCAGACGCGGCTTTTCCTGCTCAAACACCGGCTGGTTTTGAATATTCAGAATGGTAATGATGTGATAACCGTAGGCCGTCTGAACCACATCGCTGATGGCGCCTTTATCCAATGAAAATGCAGCATCTTCAAATTCTTTACCCAAGCCGCCGTCTTTAGCCATATAGCCGATATTGCCGCCATTATCGGCCGAACCGGGGTCTTTGGAATACTGCTTGGCCAAAGCGGCGAATTTCGACGGATCGGCTTTCACTTGTGCCAATACTTTTTCAGCCTCAACTTTAGCCTGATTGCGCTCGGCATCGCTTGCATCCTGCGCAACCGGAAACAAAATATGGGCGATTTCACGCTTGGGCTGGGCTGCCGCGCTTTCCTGTTCGAACGCCGTGCGCAGTTCCTGCTCGCTCACCGGTTGCGCCGCCGCCAAGTTTTGGGCGTTTAAGGCCACATATTCCAGCTTCACTGCCTGCGGAATCGTGTAATCTTTTTGATGCGCCTCATAATAGCCCTTCAAGGCCGCATCATCGGTTTTCACTTGGGCGGCAAATGCTTCGGGGCTGAATGTCACGGTGCGGATGGTGCGCTGCGACTGCATCAGATTTACCAGCTGCCGTGCCTGCGCATCGCTGACTAACGTGCCGTTCTGCACCAGATTCATCATATTCTGCAAAGCAAATTGCTCGCGGATTTCCGCCACAAACTGATCTTCGCTCAAATGGCGCTGGCTCAGATACTGATTCAGCAAATCCTGGCTGAATTTACCGCTTGCATCGTGAAAGCTCGGGTCATCCACAATAATCTGCTTCAGCTGCTGTTGCGATACCGAAACGCCCATCTGTTTGGCGCCTTCGGTTAACAACGCGCGTTGCAGCAAGGCATTAAAAATCGCATCACGCGATTCATTGCCGCCGGCGGCCTGAGCATTTTGAACAGCCTGATTCAAAGCCTGCTGGCTAACCTTTTGGTCGCCCACCTTAACAATATAATCAGAACCGGGTGCCGCCACGGTGCTTACACCGAAGCCGACAAATGTCAACGCAATCAAGCCCAGCAACACTTTGGCGGGACCACTGTATTTTTCTACGGAAGCAAACATAGTTTCTAATGATGTAATGTGAAAAGCAAAGCCGCATTGTAGCGTGTTTTCGGGGTGGCGGACAATTTATAGCGGATTTTTATACCCACTCATAAAAGTAAACCGACAAGGCGGCGAGCCGAAGGCAATACAAATTATCCGCCTTGCCCAAACAAACCGATAAAGCGAACCGCACCAATCGGCCTTAGATAGCAAAAAAGGCAAGCCAAGCGGCCTGCCTTTATCAATACGGTTCAAACGGGTATTACAGCGCGTCTTTCAAAGCTTTACCGGCGCGGAATTTCGGAGTTTTGGCCGCAGCAATGGTCAGCGGCTCGCCGGTTTGCGGGTTGCGGCCTTGGCGCTCTGCACGCTCGCCAACGTAGAAAGTGCCGAAACCAACCAAAGTTACGGTGTCGCCTTTTTTCAGCGCGTTGGTGACAGCATTCATCATACCGTCCAAAGCTTTGGTAGCTGCTGCTTTGGAAATATCGGCTTCTTGAGCAATGGCTTCAATCAATTCAGACTTGTTCACAATAAGTCCCTTTCTATCGTTTAGAAATAATGAAAGCCCCGACAATCGGGCATTTGGTACAAATTTTGTACATCTGCGCCTTTATAGCAAGCCTAAAATCGCTGTGTCAAGCGAAAAGATGCGGAATATTGCGCTTTTTCAAGGTTTCGCCCATATCTACCGCATCTTTTACAACACATTGCTACTAAATCAGTGTTTGGTTGCTTTTAAGCTTGACTTGCCGCCCTCGTTCGGCACTCCTTGCTCAGGCTCTGTCTGCGGGGCATGCCAAGGCTCGGGTTGGCGCTCCAAACCCAAAGCCAGCACTTCATCAATCCATTTGACCGGATGAATGGTGAGCCCCTCTTTCACATTGGCGGGAATTTCTTCCAAATCTTTCACGTTGTCGTGCGGAATCAGCACATGCTTGATGCCGCCGCGCAGCGCCGCCAAAAGTTTTTCTTTCAAACCGCCAATCGGCAACACTTCGCCGCGCAAGGTAATTTCGCCGGTCATCGCCACATCGGCACGCACGGGGATTTGGGTAAATGCCGACACCATGGAAAGTGTCATCGCGATGCCTGCGCTGGGGCCGTCTTTCGGTGTCGCGCCTTCGGGCACATGCACGTGGATGTCTTTTTTCTCATAGAAATCCGGTGCCAAGCCCACCGATTCGGCGCGTGAGCGCACCACGCTCCAGGCTGCGGAAATCGACTCCTGCATCACATCACCCAACTGGCCGGTGCGGATGATGTTGCCTTTGCCGGGCAATGCTACCGCTTCAACAGTCAGCAATTCGCCGCCGACTTCCGTCCACGCCAGCCCGGTTACCTGGCCGATGCGGTTTTCATCTTCGGCCACGCCGTAATCAAAACGGCGTACCCCCAGATAATCACGCAGGTTTTCAGCATTGACCACCGTGGTTTCGGCTTTCAGACGGCCTTTTCCTGCGGCCGCTTTTTTGTCTTCAGCCATGGCCACTTTCATCACCACTTTACGGCAGATTTTGGCGATTTCGCGATCCAGCGAGCGCACGCCGGCTTCGCGGGTGTAGTAACGGATGATGTCGCGCACCGCACTCTCTTCAATCTCTGCTTCACCGTCTTTGACGCCGTTGCGCTTCATTTGTTTGGGCACAAGATACTGCATGGCAATGCTGATTTTCTCATCTTCGGTATAACCGGAAAGGCGGATAATCTCCATGCGGTCGAGCAGTGCCGGCGGAATATTGAAGCTGTTGGATGTGGCGATAAACATCACATCGCTCAGGTCATAATCTACCTCGGCATAATGATCGACAAACTTGCTGTTTTGTTCCGGGTCGAGCACTTCCAGCAGCGCGCTGGCAGGATCGCCGCGAAAATCGTTGCCCATTTTGTCGATTTCATCGAGCAGGAATAAGGGGTTTTTCACACCGGCCTTGGCCATGTTTTGCAAAATCTTACCCGGCATCGAGCCGATATAGGTACGGCGGTGGCCGCGGATTTCACTTTCATCGCGCACGCCGCCCAAGGCCATGCGCACATATTGGCGGCCGGTGGCTTTGGCGATGGATTCGCCCAACGAGGTTTTACCCACGCCCGGCGGCCCGACCAGGCACAAAATCGGCCCTTTGAGCTTGTCGACACGTTTTTGCACCGCCAAATATTCGAGGATACGCTCTTTTACTTTTTCCAAACCGTAGTGATCGGCATCAAGCACCAAGTCGGCCTTAACGATATCTTTGATAACACGTGATTTTTTCTTCCACGGCAATTCCAACAGGGTGTCGATATAATTGCGCACCACGGTAGATTCGGCCGACATCGGCGGCATCATTTTCAGTTTTTTCAATTCTACCAGGCATTTTTCTTCCGCCTCTTTGCTCATGCCGGCTTCTTTGATTTGTTTTTCCAATGCATCCAGTTCGCCGCGCTCGTCTTCTTCGCCCAACTCTTTCTGAATCGCTTTTACCTGCTCGTTGAGGTAATACTCGCGTTGCGATTTTTCCATTTGGCGCTTCACCCGGCCGCGGATGCGTTTTTCTACCTGCATGATGTCCAGCTCGGCTTCAATCTGGCCGAGCAGGTATTCCATACGCTCCGCCACACTCACGGTGTTGAGGATTTCCTGGCGCTGATCCAGCTTCAATTGCAGATGTGCAGCCACCGTATCAACCAAACGGCCGTTTTCTTCAATGCCGTGAATGGTGCCGATAACCTCGCTCGGAATCTTTTTATTGAGCTTGGCAAATTGGTCGAACTGCGACAATAAAGTGCGGCGCAATGCTTCCATATCGGCGCTGTCGGATTCGCTGTCATACACAGCTTCCACATGCGTCAGAAAAAGCTCGCCGGTGTCTTCCACCGTTAAGGCGCGGGCGCGGCGCACACCTTCCACCAGCACTTTTACCGTGCCGTCGGGCAGCTTCAATACTTGCAGCACATGGGCAACAGTGCCCATTTCATGCAAATCTTTGGCATTGGGTTCTTCATCATTAGGATCGCGCTGCGCCAGTAAAAACACCGGTTCATCGTTATCCATGGCCAAATCAAGTGCGGCAATCGATTTGGGCCGGCCCACAAACAGCGGTAAAACCATATGCGGATAAACCACCACGTCGCGCAAGGGCAGAGTGGCCAATGCGCTATATTCCTCAAAATGTTTGTCTGTTGCCATTTTTAATCTCTGTTCTTTGCTGAATAAATCGGATTAACGGCAACGTTGGGTTGAAATATTTTTTTTCAAGCCTTGAAAAACTGCTTTCGCGCGGGCACTGTCTCTACGCCCGCAAGATGGATTGTGAACACTATTTGCGCTAGAATAACATCCGATAGAGTTCAGGCCGTCTGAAAACCTGTTTCAGACGGCCTGAACCGCTCAAATCAAGGAAACCGCCATGTCCGAAGAAAAAACCACCCTGCTCGAATTTCCCTGCACTTTCCCACTGAAAATCATGGGCGCACAGCATCCGGAGTTTGAATCAACCATTCTCAATGTTATCCGGCAGCACGCCCCCGACACGCAGGCGCAACACATCAACACCCGCCCCAGCAGCAAAGGCAACTACCTGGGCGCCACCGCCCAAGTCAACGTAGAAAGCCAAGAGCAGCTCGACAACATCTATCGCGCCCTGACCGCGCACCCGATGGTTAAAGTGGTGCTGTGATGAAAATCATATCCCTCGGGCTGGCCGACTATGCGCCCGTATTCGAAGCCATGAAAACCTTCAATGCCGGCCGCAACGAGGCAACCGAAGACGAATTATGGGTGGTCGAACACCCGCCGGTCTTCACCCAAGGCCTGGCCGGCAAACCCGAGCACCTGCTGATACGCGACGACATCCCCGTGGTGCAAATCGACCGCGGCGGCCAGATTACCTACCACGGCCCCGGCCAGCTGGTGATCTACACCCTGATTGATTTCAAACGCCGCAAAACCAGCGTACGCCACATCGTGAGTGCCTTAGAAAACAGCATCATCGCCACCTTGGCCGAATACGGCATCAATGCCGCCGCCGATCCCGCCCGTCCCGGTGTGTATGTGGGCGCCAAAAAAATCGCCTCGCTGGGTCTGAGAATTAAAAACGGTGCGGTGTACCACGGCCTCGCCCTCAACATCAATATGGATTTGACACCGTTTACCCACATCAACCCCTGCGGCTATGCCGGCATGGAAATGACACAAATGGCCGACCTGCTGAGCCCCTGCCCCACACTGAGTGAAGTGGCCGACAAGCTCACAGGCCATCTGAAAACACAACTCGCATCGAAAGAAACCGCACAATGAGCGCAATCAAAACCGACCCCAAACAAGGCATCAAACTCAAAGGTGCCGACAAAACCGCACGTATTCCGATTAAAATCGTGCCGCTCGAAGAAAAAATCAAAAAACCCGAATGGATACGCGCCAAGCTGCCGAGCGGCAAGAAATTTTTTGAAATCAAAAACATCTTGCGCGATCAAAAAATGCACACCGTATGCGAAGAAGCCTCGTGCCCCAACATCGGCGAATGCTTCAGCAAAGGCACCGCCACCTTTATGATTATGGGCGACATCTGCACCCGCCGCTGCCCCTTCTGCGACGTCGGTCACGGCCGCCCCAACCCGCTGGATGCCGACGAACCGGCCAACCTTGCAGAATCTGTAGCCGCCATGAAACTGCGCTATGTGGTGATTACCTCGGTAGACCGCGACGACTTGCGCGACGGCGGCGCCCAGCATTTTGCCGACTGCATCCGCGCCATCCGTGAAAAAAGCCCGCAAACCAAAATCGAAATCCTCGTGCCCGATTTTCGCGGCCGCCTTGATATCGCGCTGGAAATCCTCGCCCAAACCCCGCCTGATGTCATGAACCACAACCTCGAAACCCATCCGAGCCTGTATAAAAAAGCCCGCCCCGGCGCCGACTACAAACACTCGCTGGAGCTGCTGCGCCGCTACAAAGAAATGATGCCGCACATTCCCACCAAATCCGGCATTATGGTCGGCTTGGGCGAAAGCGATGACGACATCCGCGAAATCATGCGCGATATGCGCGCGCACAATATCGAAATGATCACGGTCGGCCAATATCTGCAACCTTCAGACGGCCACTTGCCGGTGTTGCGCTATGTTACCCCGGCACAATTCAAAGAATTTGAAAAAGAGGCCTACGCCATGGGCTTTACCAACGCCGCTATCGGCGCAATGGTACGCTCCAGCTACCACGCCGACGAGCAAGCCTCACAAGCCCTGCGCGAAGCATAACCGCAAGCCGGCAGCCCCGCCATGCGCCGCCGGGCAAGGGATTTCATAGCGATGAAAACCAAAACAGCCGAATAGCAAACGGTTATCAAAACAACAGAAATCCCTGAAAAAATGCCGTCTGAAAATTATTTCAGACGGCATTTGCATCATCCCTTCATCAGCAGGCAGACGGCAAACCGAAAAACAAAACCCTTCTGGAATCAAGGCCGCCGCCCGCAGCAATGCCGAATCGGTGTTGGTTGACAGCGACGAAATACAGGTGCAAGGCAAAAAACGCAGCAAGATTGGACATTTTGCGGGGCTTTTTAACGCAGCAGATGCGTTTTCAGGAGCAAAATACACCCATAAATCGAATGGTCAGGATGCCTTAAGGCCGTCTGAAAACCGTAAAAGTACGGTTTTCAGACGGCCTTGTTTTAATGAAATTGCCGATAACGGTTGATAACGCAGATGCAGCGTAGGCTCCGCCCGCAAACTTTTTTCAAAGCAGCCACAACAAACCGACAAGTCTCACCAAGACACCGCCTTATCCTCTAAGCGCCCGTCGGCCATGGTCATCACACGGTCAAAGCGCCCGGCCAGTTCATCATCATGGGTAACCACCACCAACGCCGTAGCCAACTCGTTTTTCAAATCCAACATCATATCGAGAATATTTTGCGCATTTTTACGGTCGAGATTGCCGGTCGGCTCATCCGCCAATAAACATTTCGGCTGGGTGACCAATGCACGGGCAATAGCGGCGCGTTGCCGTTCCCCGCCCGACAATTCGCTCGGGCGGTGCAGCATGCGTGGTTTCAAGCCTACTTTTTCCAGCATTGCCGCAGCCTGCGCTTCGGCTTCGGCTTTCGGTTTTTTGCCGATTAACAAAGGCATCATCACATTTTCCAACGCCGAAAACTCAGGCAGCAGATGGTGAAACTGATACACAAAACCAAGATAACGGTTACGCAAATCGCCCAGCTGTTTTTGATTCAACTTACTCAAATCATGGCCCATCAAATTCACATTGCCGCTGCTGGGCATATCAAGACCGCCGAGAATGTGCAACAACGTTGATTTACCGCTGCCCGAAGCGCCGATAATGCTCACGCTCTGCCCTTCGGCCACCTGAAAATCCAGCTGCTGCAACACATCCACATGCAATTCACCGTCACGGTAACTTTTGCCCACATGATTGCAGGCCAATACCACATTATTCATAACGCAACGCCTCCGCAGGTTGGGTTTTTGCTGCACGCCAGCTCGGATAAAGCGTGGCCAAAAAAGCCAGCACCAGCGAAATGCAGGCAATCACGGCCACATCGCGCGGGTTGACATCACTGGGCAGATAATCAATAAAATAAATTTGCGAATTAATCAGATGCACACCGAACAAGTTCTCGAAAAAGGCCACAATCCGCCCCACACTCAAACCCAGCACCACGCCGCAAATCACGCCGATAAGTGTGCCGAAAAAACCGGCAAATGCGCCCTGCACCATAAAAATCTTCATCACGCCGGCAGGCGCCAAACCCAGTGTGCGCAATATCGCAATATCAGCCTGTTTCTCCGTTACCGCCATCACCAGCGACGACACCAGATTAAATGCCGCCACCGCAATAATCAGCGTTAGAATGATAAACATCATGCGCTTTTCCAGCTCCACCGCCTCAAAATAGCTGCGGTTTTGAAACGTCCAATCGCGCACCCAAACCTTATCTTGTTCGGCGTGCGGAATCAGGTTGGCAATAAATGCAGGCGCATTTTGCGGGTCGGCCAGTTTCAAGCGCAATCCGCCCACGCCCTCGCCCATACGGTAAAGCACCTGCGCATCCTTCAGATGCGTCATCGCCAGTGAATTATCCACTTCATACACACCCGTTTTCACAATGCCCACCACGTTAAACTGCTTCAAACGCGGCACCACACCGGCAGGCGTTACATTACCCTCAGGCGTAATCACCGTAACCTTACCGCCTACTTCTGCGCCCAACGCCTGCGCCAGCCCCTCGCCGAGAATAATGTCAAATTCGCCCGGCTTCAAATCGGCAAAACTGCCCTGCGGCATACTGCTGCCATAATCAACCACTTTTTGTTCTTCATCCGGCAACACCCCGCGAATCTGCACCCCGCGCACCTCGCCCGCATTCGCCAGCAAAGCCTGATCAGAAACATAAGGCGCCGTGGCCAGCACCTCTTTTTTACCTTCCACATATCGGCGCAAACTTTGCCAATCCTCACCGTTGCCCGTATCGTAATAACCGATTTCCGCATGCGGCGCCACATTCAAAAGCTGGCCGCGAATCTCTTTCTGAAAACCGTTCATCACCGACAACACCACAATCAGCGCCGTCACGCCCAGCGCAATCCCGGCAATCGAAATCAAGGTGATAAACGACATAAACCCATTGCGCTTTTTCGCCCGCAAATAACGCAGGCCGATCCAAGTTTCTAAAGAAGCCATTTTTTCAGGCACACCTTTTTATTGAAAACAAACGGGCATTGTACCGTAAAAGCAGTTAAATCGGTTTAAGGCCGTCTGAAAAGGATAAAGACATGCAAAAGGCCGTCTGAATACAATCTTTCAGACGGCCTCCGTTTATGCAAACTCTGTTTCCAGATTAATCACTCTGTCTGCCGAATCGATGGTTTCTTTTCGGTGCGCCACCATGATTTTGGTTATATTCACCGCTTTCAGATTCTCATTAATCGCTGCTTCATTAGCCATGTCTAGATGGCTGGTGGCTTCATCCAAAAACAAAATTTTCGGGTTACGGTAAAGTGCCCGCGCTAAAATAATGCGCTGTTTCTGCCCGCCCGACAAAGCATTGCCCATATCGCCAATCAAAGTTTCATAACCCATAGGCATTTGCATGATTTCTTCATGAATCATTGCCATGCGGGCGTATTGTTCGACTTTTTGCAGATTCGGTACTTCATCAAAAAAGCTGATATTTTCAGCAATCGAACCCGAAAACAGCACATCGTCTTGCGTTACCGTACCACTTAACCCCCGTATAAAATCAGGATGCAGTTGATAAATATCATACCCGTTTACCAAAACCTTACCTGCTTCGGGCTTCAAATTTCCAATTAAAATATTCATTAACGTTGATTTCCCGCATCCCGAGCTGCCAACCAAGGCCACAGATTCACCCTGCATAATATGTAAATTGATATTTTTCAAGATAAACGGCTCACTTTCAGCATACCGAAAAGCCACATCTTCTAATACAATTTCAACATCATGCCCACATACCGGCAAATGAGCTTGCTCGCTTTTTTCCAACTCACTCTCCGTCAGCGTGATATCGGCCAACCGCTCTGCATGCAATCCCAGCATTTTAATCTGCACATATTGATCAACCAGCGAGCCCACCCTGCCTTCAAACTGGCTTTTATACGCCAAGAAAGCCATAAACACCCCCACGGTAAACAAGCCGTCCAAAACATTGAGGGCGCCCAGATAAACGATCAGAATCCCTTGCACACCAAATAACAGCTTATTAGAAAAACCAAATAAAATCGCCAGTTTCTGTGTGGTCAAACCGGTATTAACAGTATCAACAAACAGGCTCATCCATACGCCATGGCGCTGTTCGTTTTTCTGAAAAAGTTTTACCGTATGAATACCGCGCACCGTTTCCATAAAATAAGAGCTCTGCTTGGCAGCATGCACGATATTCTCTTCAGTAGCATTTCTCAGCGGATGATAAGCCGCCCAGCGGATTAAAATATACAAACCCAGCGTTACCAATACAATCAGCGACAATTGCGGGCTGTATAAAAACATCAGCGCAAAGGTAAACACCGCCATTACGCCATTGAGAATCACCACAAAAAATGTGGAAGTCAACGTACTTTGAATACTGTCTATTGATCCGAAGCGTGAAACAATATCACCCAAGTGCCTTTTCTGAAAAAAATCACTCGGCAAAGCCAATAACCGCTTGAACACATTGGCTTTCCACTGAATATTCAAAGTGGTGGCCAAATGCATACCCACCCATGATTGCAGCAAACCGATTAACTGCTGCACAATCATCAGCAAACCGAAACCCAACACCAAAGTAGTCAACAAATTCCGATCAGCCGTCACAATCACATGATCAATCACCCATTGCATAAAAAACGGGCTGACCAACGCAAACACCTCTAACGCCGCAGCCAACACCAATACCTGCACCAACGAGCGCTTGATACCCGACACACCCTTCAATAAAGGCAAAATCTTGATTTTCTGTTTTTCTTCTTTTTCCTCAAAATGCGTGTTCGGCCACAATTCCAACGCCACACCGGTAAACTTGCGCGACACCTCATACAGCTTTACTTTGCGCAAACCGATAGCCGGATCCATAATCGTTACCGCATCTTTACCCACCGAACGCAACACCACAAAATGATTCAAATCCCAATGCAAAATGCAAGGCAGCTTCAAATTTTCCAACTCGTGCAATTCCAAACGCAAAGCTCTTGAAGTTAGATTCAGCCGATTGGCAAAACGCACAATATGGGCAAGATTAGCCCCTTTGAGTGAAAGCGAATATTGCTGCCGCAAAGTACGCAAATCTGTGTGATAGCCGTGATACGCCAACACCGAAGCCAGGCAAGCTAAGCCGCACTCGGCTACTTCGGTTTGCAATACAATCGGCAGCTTTTTATTAAAACCGAAAGAAAGCCTTGCCAGATAATCCATACTCAATTTAATTTTCCCGAAACACTGTAAAGCGGGTCGAGTACCCATTCATACAGCTTTTTACGCTCATGCAACACATCTGCCTCTACAACCATGCCGATTTGCAGCGGTTTTTCTTCACCATAAACCTGAATGCTCTGCTTATCCAGCTTTACCTTAATCAAATAAGCCGGCTCGTTTAAAAGCGCCGCATCCGTGAAAATCACACCCAGCCCCGCCAACTCCTGTTTGCCCAAAGCGGTTTTGGCTATCGAAACAACTTTGCCGCCCGCATGGCCGAATTTCTGATACGGATAAGCCTGATAACGCAACACTACCTTATCATCCGGTTTGATAAAGCCGATAGCACGGCTGGGTACATAAAGATTCGCCACCAATTCAGCATCTTCCGGCACAATACTCAACAACAACCGGCTCGGATCCACCTGCTGCCCCACTTCCACATTTGAAGTGCTCACATAACCGGATTTACTCGCACGTATGCTTTGCCGCTGCTTCAAATCCCAATCCAACATCTCCTGATTAATCGATGCAATAGCCCGATTAAGCTGGCTCAATTCTGTTTGCTGGCGCTGCGGCAGGTTTTTCAGGCTGATTTGCTGCTCACCGATTTCACGCTCGATGCCCGTTTCTTCACGTCTTAGTGCATCCAAGCGCGAAAGCTGGTCTAAATAATCACCCTCATAGCCCATCATCTGCTGCTCGGAAATAAAGCCCTGCTGCAATAAAGGCCGGTATTTTTCCACCACCTGCTCCGCCAGCTTTACCCTGCGCACCTGCCCTGCCAACTGCTTTCTCACATCACCCAACTGGCTTTGCAGCTTAACCAGGCTGCTGCGCAAAACGCGTCCGTCGCCCTCATGCACCCGCTGCACCTGCCCGATTTCCTGCAACAGCAGCGTTTTCTTTAAAGCCGCTTCCGCCGCCAAACGCTGCTGGATATCGCCGCTGCCGTTATAACGGCTGGTCGAAAGCGTAAATAACTCATCCCCCTGCCTGACAAAATCACCATCGGCAAATTTTTTCTCACTGATAATACCCATATCCGGCGCATATACCTTGACCAAACCCGACACCGGCAAAAGCTGCCCCTCAACTGTGGTTTTGCGCGTATAACTGCCAAACACGGCAAAAATCACAATCAGTGCCGCCACAATGGCCGCACACCAGCTTAAAAACACAAAAGAAAACGGTCGGGTCAGCACAATCCGGCCGGTCCATTTGTGTTTTTTCGCTTCAAATACTTCAGGGCGGAAGAAATGTTCAGGCGTTTCTGACATACTCATATAATTCTATAAAAAATTAATAACACTCAGGCTTCAACCCCTGCCGGACTTGTTTGCTTTATAATGTCAATAAACCAAGAAAACCATCACAGAAAAAGCACCGCTTAATCCTGATTTACCCAAAGAAAAAATGCAAATGAATTGCCTATTTTGATGAAGTTAGAAATCCCCTCAAAATCAAAAACAACAGATGCTGTCAACCCTACTATCAATAAAGATTTTCAACAATTCATTGCATTTCTTTAAATAATTTATTTTCATCATTAAAGTATCTGCCAAGCACTACTGCCCTTATTTTTCAGGCGGCCTGAAGGCCCTATCTGATTAATAATCCGTACCATCATCACAATAATTATTTCCGGCCGGGTCTTTTCCTTGGTTTTTGAAAAACTCAGGAGCAAGAGGTCCTTTACCATTCAATGCGCCTTCAAGCGAAGACCCTAGCAGGCTGGAACCGATAACTGACCCCGGTAGCCCGTGAGTTTTCCCACCAGCAGCACCTCCCACCACAGCTCCCGTGAAACCTGATATATTGGTTTCCGTACCGCTTAATTGATTTTCAGCAACATGCACGCCCCCTCCGACTACAGCCCCTTTTCCGGCAGGGCTTTTAAGCACAACAGAGCCGGCTCGGATAATATGCGGAATAGCGCCCATTCCGCCTACCACCATCTCTAATTCACGAATGGTAATTTCTTTCATTATTTTTTCTCCTTAAAAATATAAAAAGTTTAATAAACACTTCAGCCAATATCCATGCTGCAACAAAAGAAAGCACAATTGAATATTCAAACAAAAACCGATAAGTTTCCATATCTAATTTGTCTATTAAAACTTTATTCAAGACATATATATAAAACAAGAATATTATATAAAAAAACAAAACAAATACTTAAAATATATATAATTTTTTGTATTCCTGATTTTTGCTCCATTAATCCTTCTTACTTCTAATCTCCTGACTTCTTTTTCTTAAAAAAATAAAAAATTTCCCCCCCCCTTGAAACAGCACCCATGCTACAACAATAGAAATCGCACCTGAATATTCCAATAAAATCTGATAAGTTTTTACATCTAACTTATCCATTAAAATTTTATTTAACACATGCAAATATAACAATAATATTATATAAAACATAGCAAGAATAATTGTAAAAATGATTACAAAATCTACAACCTGTCTTATTTCTGATTTTTGCTCCATCTCCTCTCCTTCAATATTGCTTGATATTTATAACAAGCATAACCATTAAAATACTAAAACCGGTCGCGGCACCGACACCAACAAGCATTGCTGCATCCACCCAATCCCATTTATTTGGCTCTGTACTTATATTTCCTGCATAGCTTGCAAGCCCAGAAGCCGAACCAAAAATTGCTCCCGGAACACCAACAGCACCTGTTACAATTTCTAAATTTCTAAATCTTTGATATCTAATTGACGCATAATATTCCTTTAATAATAACTAAAATTTAAAAGCTATATATTCAAATAAACTATTACTGTAATTACTCCTGCTATCAGATAGAACAAAAATTCAATTTCAACATCATACTTTTCCTTAAACCTGTCACCTAAACTAAAAAACTTACCTATAAAAAAAAGAAAATAAAAGCTGCCTAAAAAAACAAGCCCTAAAGTTAAAGCCATATATTTCCTTAAAAAATAAATCAAACTACCATCAATTAATTAGGATAGTCGATATTAAATATATTTTTATTTAGAATACAATTCAAATATTTATTAAGCATAAATTAAATATATAACACCTGTAAATATTATAGCCATTACAAGATACACCCAACCGGCAGAAATACCATATTTATACCTAAACCCTTTATTTAAATTAAAAAAGCTACTTACTAGAAAAAAAAATAGTAAACTGCTAAAAAAAATAATTGCTAAATTGAAAGCCATAAACCCTCCATATTTAAATTAATTGTTTAAATTACATTAAATTTTATCAATAATGCTGCATAGCAATACTTAATGCTGAAATATCAAAATGATTTGATAGATATGAATACTTAGTAATCTGTGCCATCATCACAATAATTATTACCTGCTGGATCTGGAGCTGATGCAGGCACTGATGTTACTGGGCCAATCGTAACTGTTCCTGTCCGTACGCTCTGCATTCCCCCAGCAACAACGCCTCCAACACCCAAAATACCAATAGCATGAACAGCTCGATTCGCACCAACAGGCCCTGTAACTGCACCGGCGACGGCACCGACACCAACAACCATTGCAGCATCCACCCAATCCCATTCATTTGGGCCTGTACTTATATTCCCTGCGTAGCTTGCAAGCCCAGAAGCCGCCCCGAAAACTGCTCCCGGAACACCAACAGCACCTGTTACAATTTCCAAATCCTTGATATCTAATTGACGCATAATATTCCTTTAATAGTAACTAAAATTTAAAAGCTATATATTCAAATAAACTATTACTGTAATTACTCCTGCTATCAGATAGAACAAAAATTCAATTTCAACATCATACTTTTCCTTAAACCTGTCACCTAAACTAAAAAACTTACCTATAAAAAAAAGAAAATAAAAGCTGCCTAAAAAAACAAGCCCTAAAGTTAAATCCATATATTTCCTTAAAAAATAAATCAAACCACCTATCAATTAATTAGGATGATTAATATATTTTATTTAAAATATAGCCTAAATATTATTTCGCTATTAATTCCCTTTTGTTTCAATAATTTCAATAATATCCAATGCACCCATTTGGGTAATCAGCATTTCAATTTTAGTTTGATGTTCTTTTGTATACCCGGCCAATAAATCACATAACGATACTTTATTCCGGCAGGCAAGCTTTTCCAGCACCTCAATGCTGTCTTCATCCACATTGATTTTGGTGCCGTTGGCAATGATATAGCCCTTTGCCAGCGTAGACATATCCACCGCATTCAGCCGCAGCCGCACATTATCCGGCAGACTGTCTGCATTCGGGTTGCCGAAATATTCCATCCGCAACGGTGAATCTACGCGCTGATCGCCCAAAAATGCCTGTATAAAGTGTTCATATTGTTCCGGGTTGGCAATCAGCCCGGCCACTTGCTGCGCTATATCCCGGATATTTTCTTGATCGGCATCCCAACCTCGAAAACTTTGACGCAGGCTGGTAATTTCGGGCATCTGCTTCATCAACCATTCCATATAGTTGTAGCCGTTTGGCGGAAAGGTGCCGATGGCCAGATGAAAGGTTTCACAGCCCAACGGCACAGGGTTGTGCCACCAGCCGCGCGGAATATACAGCACATCGCCGGCTTCAAGCACCACTTCCATATCGGTTTTTTCGGGCGGCAGGATATGCGGCATATCTTTGGCCTGCTGCATATACAGCGGCATTGCGAAATTAGGTGCAGAGAGGGTCCAATGTTTTTTGCCGAC
This sequence comes from Uruburuella testudinis, assembly GCF_022870865.1. Classification (NCBI taxonomy): domain Bacteria; kingdom Pseudomonadati; phylum Pseudomonadota; class Betaproteobacteria; order Neisseriales; family Neisseriaceae; genus Uruburuella; species Uruburuella testudinis. Next base: position 1,422,971 of record NZ_CP091508.1, on the reverse strand, counting down.
CAGCTGCACGGCAAACACATCGCGGGTATCCCAATGATTTTTATAGGAAGGGGCATCACCAAAAGCCAGATAGCTGCTCACAACGGTTTGCGCCCGCGCAAATTGCGCCACCTGCTTGGCAATATCATCGACAAACGGCTCGTTGTTGATGCGGTTGTAAACCAGCGTTGCGCCCTCTTTCAAATATTGATACACCGCTGCTTTATTAAAGCGGTAACGCGTGCGCCCGACATCATTAACGGCTTCCACATAGGCTTCTTTCGGGATCATCGGCCCTTTGCGGAATTTAAACTGGTGATCCATCGGATCTGCCCGCTGATAAAGCTCGTTTATCTCTTTCCAGCCGATATTGATATTTTTAACCGCACCTTTAAATACCATAGGCTTTTGATAAAGGTATTCGCGGTGAAACTGCTCCGGTGAAATCTTGAAATCCAAATGCATGCTGCTCCTTCTTTCCTGCGTATTGGGTGTTTATCAAAAATTTAATTGCCTTAAAATATATTTATGCTATATTACAAACATATTTGACATATATCAATAATTAATTCTATTCAACTATAAATTTAAAATATTGATGCTTTATCTGTTAATTTTTCCAAATTATCTTAACGACAAACTTCTTTATATTAAAACTTATGCTAAATTTTCGATTGTTATTCGTATTTTGTTTTATGCTGTCTATGATTTTTCAGACGGCCAATGCTTTCGATTTATCCGAAGCTTGGCGGGCGGCTTTAAATTATTCTGCCGGCCATGCCGCCGCCAAGCACAGCCGTGATGCGGAGGCCGAGCAGAAATATCAGGCGCGGGCGGCTTTACTGCCTCAGGTAACGGCCAATGCGGTTTATCAAAAGCAACCTTATTCGCTTTCCGCCAACACCCAAAGCCACGGCTGGAATGTGCAGGCCGGCCAGATATTGTTTGATAAAAGCCGCTTTGCCCAATACCGGCAAGGCAGGTTAGCCGAAAAAATGGCTGATATCCGGCTGGCCGGCCATGCAGACGAATTGCGCTTGAATGTGGCGCAGGCTTATTTTGATGTGTTGCTCAACCGTGATAAGTTGGCAGCCGTGCGCGATGAAAAAAGCGCCTATGGCCAGCAAATCAGGCAGGCACAGGCGATGTTTGCACAAGGTGCCGCCACCATTTTAGATACTTATGAAGCCAAAGCCGGCTATGATGCGGCGCTGGCCAAAGAAATCGACACCGCCACCCGATTGCAGATAGCAGAAAATACCCTGGCGGATTTAACCGGGCTTAATCCTGCTGATATCCGCCCCTTGCAACCGCACAAAGATTTAGGCAATTTTCTTGCCGGATCACAAGAGCAACAATGGCAGCAACTGGCCAAACAGCACAACCATTTATGGCAGCTGCAAAAAGCAGCGCTGGCAAACGCTGAAGCCGCCCTTGCTGCGGCCAAAGGCAGCCATTTGCCGCGGCTTACCCTCAACGGCGGTTATCAGGATAATCACAGCACCCGCAAATATGCCGGTGATGCACAAAAATACCGCAGCAAAGGCGCAACACTGACGTTGCAGTTGAGTATGCCTTTATACAGCGGCGGCCAAACCGCCAGCCAAGTGCGCGAAGCCGCCGCGCGTGTTGCCCAAAACCATGCTCTGCTGCTGGACACCGAACGGCAGACTGCCTTAGCAGTGCGGCAGGCTTATCTCGGCAGCCGCAGCAGCAAAATCCAAATGCTTGCCCAACAGCGCCTGCTCGACAGCGCCAATGCGCGCCTGGAAGCCACCCGGATGGGAAAAACAGTCGGCATCCGCAATAATCTGGAAGAAGTGCAGGCACAACAGGCCAAAGCCGATGCGGAACAAAAGCTGGCCGAAGCCAAATACGGCCATATCCGCGCTTATTTACAGCTGTTGCAAAGCGCCGGTGTTTTGAATGAATCTGCGCGGGTGGCGCAAATCAATACGCTGTTAAACTAAATCTCTGTTTCAAAAAGTGCAATATATAAGGCCGTCTGAATACAATCTTTCAGACGGCCTTTGCTTCAATAAGCTATAATTCAGCCCTGAAAAATTTTCCCCTACCTGAAAAACCATGTCTAAAAAACCGAAACACGAACTCGAAAACAATAAATTAAACAAGCGCCTGCGCCATGCAGTGGGCGATGTCGTCAATGATTTCAATATGATTGAAGCGGGCGACAAAATTATGGTGTGCCTCTCGGGCGGTAAAGACAGCTATGCGCTTTTGGATATTCTGCGCCAGCTTCAAGCCAGTGCGCCGATTGATTTCGAATTGGTGGCGGTAAATCTCGATCAGAAGCAGCCGGGCTTTCCCGAACATGTGTTGCCGGAATATCTGGAAAGCATCGGTGTGCCCTACAAAATCATTGAAGAAGACACTTATTCGGTGGTGAAACGCGTGATTGAGGAAGGAAAAACCACTTGTTCGCTGTGCAGCCGCCTGCGCCGCGGTGTGCTGTATCGTGTGGCCAAAGAATTGGGCTGCACCAAAATCGCCCTCGGCCACCATCGCGACGATATTCTGCAAACGCTGTTTCTGAATATGTTTTACGGCGGCAAGCTCAAGGCCATGCCGCCGAAGCTGGTGAGCGATAACGGCGAGCATATCGTTATCCGCCCGTTGGCGTATGTGAAAGAAAAAGATTTGGAACGCTATGCCGAGTTAAAACAATTTCCGATTATTCCCTGCAATTTGTGCGGATCACAGCCGAATCTGCAACGCCAGGTCATTAAGGAAATGCTCAACGATTGGGACAAGCGTTTTCCCGGCCGCATCGAGAGCATGTTTTCAGCGCTGCAAAACGTGGTGCCCTCGCATTTGGCCGATACCGGTTTGTTTGACTTTCAATCACTTGAACGCGGCCAAAAGCTGAAACATGGCGGCGATTTGGCGTTTGACCGCGAAAGCCTGCCGCAGCAGTTTTCAGACGGCCTCAATCATGAAGAGGCCATCAAAGTAGAGCTGCCGGCACCGAAAAAAGTGATTAATATTTTGGCCAGCAAACCGAAAGATTAATACCTTTTCACCAAAGCAAGCTGGTCAGTTGAGCCTGCGCCGTTAGATTATGTTTGCGAATGGGTATAAGCTATAATTTTGGGGTGGAAAACCACTTTGATATTTGTGCATCAGGCCGTCTGAAATTTTCAGACGGCCTGATAACTTTCAAAATACGGAATGATTTTGTTATATAGCCGTTCAATAAGTTAGCTGATAAGACAGTCATACCATTCACAAACATAATCTAACGACGTTGGCTCAACTGGTCAGCTGATTTTTACAGGTATCAACACCTGCCGGTTTGGCATTCAGCGCCTTAGCGAAAGGCCTTTTTTGATTTTATGCCTCGCCTCTGCATTTTCAGGAACAAAAATCCCCTCATAAACGACAATCAGGATAGCCTAGGGTGTCCTGATGTGTCGATTTACGGGTGCTTTTTGCCCCTGAAAATACATCTGCTGCGTTAAAAAGCCTCGCAAGATGTCCAATCTTGCTGCGTTTTTTGCCTGGCATCTGCATTTCCAGGAACAAAAATCCCTTCATAAACGACACATCAGGACACCCTAGCACAGCAGGCTTTGTATTTTTTACCGCTCCCGCAGGGGCATAAATCGTTGCGGCCTATTTTATCGCCCTCGCGGCGCACGGTTTGCGGCTTGTTGATCACGCTTTGCCAATAACGGTAAATGCCCAGCAGCGCATGCGGCAAGTCGCTTTCCAGCTGCGCCAGCTCTTTATCGGTAAAGGTGATGATGATTTGGCCTTCGTCTTCTTCATCATAAATACCGCCAAGCGCCATCACCGGATAAAACAAATCTTCAAAATCATCATCGGCGGCTTTTTCAAACCAATCGGTCGGCACCACATCGAGCGCGTAAAGATAGGCATTACACCAAGTGTAGAAATCGCTGCCGCCCTCATCTTCATAAAGACACAATTCGGGCAGGCTGCCGGAAACCAGTTTTTCACGCATATCAACCGCCCAGCTCAATACCAGCGCTTCCACTTCTTTCCGCTCTTCTTCACTGAAAAGCTGCTCGTCGGCAAGGATTTCAGGCAGCCATTCAGCGGTGTTGAGGCTGTCGGGGCCGGACAGCAGCGCCAGCATAAAGCCTTGCACTTCATCGCAGCGCATGCTGTTGCCGTTTTCGGCCTTAGCATCGAGCAGCGCGGCCAGGCGCTTGCGGGCGGTTGCATCAAATGATTGTAATTGCATCAGATTTTCCTTTGCTAATAACATAAAACATGCAGAGCTGAATAGCCATTCGGGTGGTGTCGCCATCTTTTTTCAGACGGCCGTGTCAAACGGCTCAGTGCTTGCCGGTATTTCGTTGCCGAGGCGGTTTTGTTTTAAGAATCTGCTGCCGCTAACGAGCGGTACAATAAAGCAGCCTGCTCTGAAAAACAGCATAAGATAACGGTATCGATGGCGGGGCATTGCGCTAATGTAGCACGCAGGCTTTGCAATGCGATGACGGCGGCCTTGTCAGCCGGATAGCCGTAAACGCCGGTACTGATATTGGGGAAAGCGATACTGCGCAAGCCGTATTCCTGCGCCAGCTTGAGCGAATTGGCATAAGCGGCGGCCAGCAGTTGCGCTTCGCCCTGGCTGCCGCCGTGCCATACAGGGCCGACGGTGTGGATAACGTATCGGGCAGGCAGCAGATGACCGCCGGTGATTTTGGCTTCGCCGGTACGGCAGCCGCCCAAGAGACGGCATTCTGCCAATAAGCCGCGTCCTGCCGCTGCATGGATGGCACCGTCTACACCGCCGCCGCCCAACAGCGTTTCATTGGCTGCATTGACAATGGCGTCTACGTTTAAGGTGGTGATGTCGGCCACCACGATTTTAATTTCCGCCATGTTTTTTCTTTCAAACGGCCTCAAGCCGCTGCCGCATCTGTTCAAACAAACAAACCGTTGCCGCCATCGCTACATTCAGCGACTCGGTTGCACCTGCCATCGGGATTTTCACGCTGCCCTCAACACCGGACAACAGCGCTTCACTCACGCCGCTGCCTTCGTTGCCGAACACCCATGCCGCCGCACCCCGCAAATCGAGTGCATAAAGGCTGTGGTTGTTATCATCAGTGAGCGCGGTTGCCCACACGCTGCCGGTGTAGCCTGCCCGCCATTGCAACACATCGGCGCGGGCATGCAGCCGCAGCAGGAAATGCGCTCCCATACCGGCGCGCAGCACTTTCGGCGACCACACATCGGCGCTGTCGGCGCTCAACACAATTTCATCCACACCCGCCGCCGCCGCGCTGCGCAGAATCGTGCCGACATTACCCGGGTCTTGCACGCGCTCAAGCACCACGCAATCGCCGGTCTGCGGCAGAGCGCTCGGCTGAGGCAGCGCAATCAGCGTCATGATTTCTTCCGCTTCGGTGAGGCTGGTGATTTTTGCCGAAGCCGCGCTGCTCACCAAAGTAAGCACATCAGCCGGCAATTGCGCCGTCAGCGCAGAGGTTTCGGCTTGGGCGGCTTTGCTTTCGGGAATATAAACCTGCTCGGGCACGCCGCCGCTTTGCAGATAGGCTTGCAAAAGATGCGCACCTTCCAACACGGTTTGGCCGTGTTCGCGGCGGGCTTTGGCTTGTGACAGCAGCTTGGCCAAATGTTTGAGCTGCTCGTTTTGGGCGGAGGTAATGTGTTTCATGGCGGCATTATATAGCGTTCAGACGGCCTATGCTGATTCTGTATCAAAGGCCGTCTGAAAGTCTGATGAATCAATCGCGCACCGTGCGCCAAAAATGTGCCAACGGCCCGTGACCGCTGCCCACTTTCCAGTATTGCCCGGCAGCAATCGCACCATGCAGATAACTTTTGGCAGCCGCCACGGCAAAATTCAGATTGCGGCGGTGGGGATAAAGCGCAGCAATGGCAGAAGCCAGCGTGCAGCCGGTGCCGTGGGTGTTGGCCGTGGCAATGCGGCTGTTTACAAAACATTGGGGCTCGCTATTGCGCTGCACCAACCAATCGCGCGCTTGGGCGCTGTCTGCCCAATGACCGCCTTTGAGCAACACCGCTTTTGCTCCTTTTTGCAATAATTGCTGCCCTTGTGCCAGCATTTCGGCTTCATCTTGCGCCGGTGCATTGCCGCTTAACTGCGCCAACTCATTCAAATTAGGCGTGACCACATCGGCCAACGGCAACAGCTGTCCGCATATCGCATCAACGGTGTTTTCCAGCGCCAGTGAATCGCCGGAAGTGGCCACCAACACAGGATCAAGCACCATAAACGGCACCGGGTATTTACGCAGCGCCTGCGCCACGGTTTCGATGGTGGCCACATCGGGCAGCATACCAATTTTGACCGCATCCATACGGATATCGCCCAATACCGATTCGCATTGGGCGGCCACCATATCGGCCGGCACCGCATGCACCCCCTGCACGCCCAAGGTATTTTGTGCGGTCACCGCCGTTACCACGCTGGCACCATAGGCACCGAGTGCGCCGAAAGTTTTCAAATCGGCCTGAATGCCCGCGCCGCCGCCGGAATCAGAGCCCGCAATGGTCAACACGCGCGGAAAAGGTTTGTTTTGCTGCATGGTTTCTCCTGTTTGATATTTGCTACCCATCCGAACAAACTGCCGCATTGCCGCGCCTGTTTTGCCTGCTGACTTTTTCGCATGGGTTTCAGACGGCCTCAAGCCGGATGTTTGGCATGGGGTTTGATATATGGGTTTTGATATTGTCTTGAGGCCGTCTGAATGCTTCAAGCCTGCATATTATTTGCAAACGATGGTATCTTTTAATTAAGTACTATAGATTCGGCAATTTTAATTCTAAAAATCTTTTGTTAATTTCTTTTAAAACAATTAGATTGATTTAAAAAATTCAGTTATTTAATTGCTGAATCTATAAGTTAAGGCGCCAACCGCTCTTTCACCCACACGCCGCCATCTAAGCGGTATTGGATGCGGTCGTGCAAACGGCTCGGCCGCCCTTGCCAAAATTCCACCCGCTCCGGCAACACCACATAGCCGCCCCAGTGCGGCGGGCGCGGCACATGCAGCGGATGCTTCAGGCCGACAGCCGCCGCACGTTTTACCAACATCGATTTGGCAGCAATCACCGTGCTTTGCTCGCTCGCCCACGCACCGATGCGGCTGGTATAAGGCCGGCTTTCAAAATATTCATCAGATGCGGCAGCATCCAGCTTTTCCACCCGCCCTTCCACCCGCACCTGCCGTTCCAGCTCCGGCCAAAAAAAGGTTAGCGCCGCAAACGGATGATTTGCCAACGCCCGCCCCTTGCGGCTGTGGTAATTCGTAAAAAACACAAACCCCTGCCCGTTTACCTCTTTCAACAACACCATGCGGCTGTTGGGGCGGCCGTCTTCCCCCACCGTGGCCACATTCACCGCAGTCGGCTCGTTAACCTGCGCAAGAATCGCTTCATTGAGCCAACGCTCAAACTGCGCAATCGGGCTGGCGTCGCATTCCGCCTCTGAAAGCTCGCGCTTGCTGTAATCTTCGCGTATATCATGTAAATCCATCATTGCTCCTTGTTGCCCTAGGGTGTCCGGACAATTTGTTTATGAGGGGATTTTTGTTCCTGAAAATGCAGATGCCGGGCAAAAAACGCAGCAAGATTGGGCATCTTGCGAGGCTTTTTAACGCAGCAGATGCGTTTTCAGGGGCAAAAAGCACCCGTAGATCGAATTGTCCGGATACCCCGGCTCTAACCATTAACAACAGCATAAACATCCGCACGGCAATAAGCAAGCCGCAGACCATACCGGAACACGTCATCTGAAAGGTGCCGGCAAAGCACTGAGGCCGTCTGAAAGCATTTGATTATTATAGCATTCGATAACCATTTTCATTTATTGCCTACAATAAAATCTATCGCCCGCAAGCATTTTTTTCAATCGCCGTTTGCGTTATAATAGCGCGCTAACACACCATCTGCCTCCAAAAAATGCAACTCACCGCCATCGGCCTCAATCACCAAACCGCACCGCTCAGCATCCGCGAACAGCTCGCGTTTGCCGCCGCCGCATTGCCCGATGCCGTGCGCGCACTGATCAACAGCCGTGCCGCCAAAGAGGCAGTGATTTTATCCACCTGCAACCGCACCGAGCTTTATTGCGTGGGCGATGCCGAAGAAATCATCCGCTGGCTGGCGCAATACCACAACCTCAGCGTAGACGAAATCCGCCCCTATCTTTACACCTACGGTTGCAGCGACACCATCCGCCATGCCTTCCGCGTGGCTTGCGGCCTTGATTCCATGGTATTGGGCGAACCGCAGATTCTCGGCCAGATTAAAGATGCCGTGCGCGTCTCGCAAGAGCAGCAAACGCTCGACAGCTGGCTCAATGCCTTATTTCAAAAAACCTTTTCCGTTGCCAAAGAAGTGCGCACCGACACCGCGGTCGGCGAAAGCTCGGTATCGATGGCTGCCGCATCGGTCAAAATGGCCGAACAGATTTTCCCCGATATTGCCGATTTAAACGTATTGTTTATCGGCGCCGGCGAAATGATAGAGCTGGTGGCCACTTACTTTGCCGCCAAAAATCCGAAGCTGATGACTGTCGCCAACCGCACGCTGCCCCGCGCCCAAGAATTATGCGAAAAACTCGGTGTCAATGCCGAACCGCGCCTGCTCAACGAATTGCCCGATATCCTGCATGACTATGACGTTGTAGTATCTTCCACCGCCAGCCAACTGCCTATTGTGGGCAAAGGCATGGTGGAAAGCGCCCTCAAAAAGCGCCAAAGCATGCCCGTGTTTATGCTTGATTTGGCCGTGCCGCGCGATATCGAAGAAGAAGTGGGCGAGCTTGGCGATGCCTATCTTTACACCGTTGACGATATGATGGGCATCGTGCAAAGCGGCAAAGAAGCACGCCAAAAAGCCGCCGCCGAAGCCGAAACCATGGTTGAAGCGAAGGTGGGCGAATTTATCGAATGGCAGCGCGGCCGCCAAAGCGTGCCCTTAATCCGCGCCCTGCGCGACGAAGGTGAACGCGCCCGCCGGCACGTGCTCGAAAACGCGATGAAACAGCTGGCCAAAGGCACGCCGCCCGAAGAAGTGCTGGAACGCCTGTCGGTGCAGCTGACCAACAAACTGCTGCACTCCCCCACCCGCACCCTAAACAAAGCCAGCGCACAAGACAGCAGCCTGGTAGATGCCGTGGCGCAAATCTACCACCTTGATCATCCCGAGCAAACCGCCAAACCCGAATAGCCGGAAAAGCATATTCTGCCCGCCGGCATAATGAAAAAAACAGGCACAAAGAAAAACGCGCTTAAAAGCGCGTTTTTTAGATTTCGATACCGCAAGTTTGATACTGCCCGTTTTTGATGTCTCGGATCCTGCCTCAAGCGCCTTGCCGATTGCTTGCTTATAGCCAGCCAAATCCGGCAAATCCTTACACGCCTGCATCATCTTTTCAGCAACGGCTTCGAATTGCTCGGCCGGTAAATCTGCAATAAACAAAACATGCCGGAAAACTCGCCCGAGCATTGCCCGGCATAATCAGGACACCCTAGCTCTTGCATATGCAGCTCCAGGTAATCGAATAAATCCATTGCAGCGCGCCCGCCTATTTTCATCGCAACCTCATGATTTACATACAACTTCTATGCAATCATTCTGATTTCGCCACGATAAACCGTATCCGGTTTCCCTGTTTTTCAGACAATGACAGCCCATTCAAAAAAGTAAGCGGGCAAAGCAATAGGACAAACCCGCACACATACATTATTCATCAAAAACATAGTGCTTTCAGACGGCCCGCTCTTTCAGACGGCCTACGCTTTCAGACGGCCTACGCTTTCAGACGGCCTACGCTTTCAGACGGCCTGCGCTTTCAGACGGCCTGCGCTTTCAGACGGCCTGCGCTTTCAGACGGCCTGCGCTTTCAGACGGCCTGCGCTTTCAGACGGCCTGCGCTTTCAGACGGCCTGCGCTTTCAGACGGCCTGCGCTTTCAGACGGCCTGCGCTTTCAGACGGCCTGCGCTTTCAGACGGCCTGCGCTTTCAGACGGCCTGCGCTTTCAGACGGCCTGCGCTTTCAGACGGCCTGCGCTTTCAGACGGCCTGCGCTTTCAGACGGCCTGCGCTTTCAGACGGCCTGCTCTTGAGCCCGCCCAAACCGCTGTCCGATATCCATCCGCTTCTCTGCCAATACAACCTCTGCCATGCATGCCTTCACCAAATGCTCATCAACATTTGTGCGCACAAAAAAAGAAGCAAACACGGGTGAAGCAAACAAATCAATGACCTTGCCAGCGCTTAAACACCAACGAGGTATTCACACCGCCAAAAGCGAAATTATTGTTCATCACATAATCCGTATCGATTTCACGCCCTTGGCCGCAGATATAATCCAGTTTGCCGCAGCGCGGGTCGATATTGTCGAGATTCACGGTGGGGGCAAACCAGCCGCCATTCATCATTTCGATGGAAAACCATGATTCCAGCGCGCCGCATGCGCCGAGGGTGTGACCGAAATAGCTTTTTTGCGAACTGATGGGCATGCGGCTGCCAAACACGGCTTCAGTGGCCAGCGTTTCGGCGATATCGCCCTGCTCGGTGGCGGTGCCGTGACCGTTAACATAACCGATTTGGCCGGCGTCAATGGCAGCATCTTTCAAAGCCAGCACCATGCAGCGCTGCATGGTGTCTTTTTGCGGGCGGGTGACGTGGCTGCCGTCGCTGTTGGCGCCGTATCCGACAATTTCCGCATAAATTTCCGCGCCGCGCGCCAAAGCATGTTCCAAGCTTTCCAACACCATCATGCCCGCGCCTTCGCCGATCACCAAGCCGTCGCGGGTGCTATCATACGGGCGCGGGGTTAATTCGGGCGCATTGTTGCGGCGGCTGGCGGCATAGAGCGAGTCGAACACATACACTTGCGAGGGGCTGAACTCTTCGCCGCCGCCGGCCAGCATCATATCGATCATGCCGTATTTGATGGCTTCATAAGCATAACCGATGCCTTGGCTGCCGGACGAACAGGCGCTGGAGGTGGGGATAATGCGGCCGGTCAGCCCGAAAAAAATGCCGATATTGGCAGCGGTGGTGTGCGGCATCATGCGCACATAAGTGTTGGCGCTGAAATTTTGCGATGTGCCGGTCAGCAGCAATTCGCCGATGTCGCCGATGTCTTTCGGGCTGCCCGATGATGAGCCGCAGGCCACGCCCATGCGCCCGTCTTTAATCGTTTCATCACCAAGCAATCCGGCATCTTGCAATGCCTGTTCGGCGGCATCGACACACAATTGCGATACCCGGCCCATGCTGCGCAACTGTTTGCGCGTCCAATGCTTCGGCGGCGCGTAACCGTTAACCGGCGCGCCCAATTGCGCTTCCAACTCGGGATATTGCGTTTGCCAATCCATGCTTTGCACGGCATTGCGGCCTTGCTTGAAGGCCGTCTGAATGCTTGCCCAATCGCGACCAAATGCGGTGATGCCGCCGATGCCTGTAATCACAACCCGTTTCAACACAAACCTCCGTTCACCGCAATCACCTGCCGCGTGATATAGGCGGCTTTCTCATCCATCAGAAAACGCACTGCGTGCGCCACTTCTTCGGGGCTGCCCATGCGCTGCGCCGGTATCATTTTCAGAATCTCGCCAACCGGCACATGGTCATCCAGCATATCGGTATCAATCAAGCCGGGCGCCACGCAGTTGACGGTAATTTTGCGTTTGGCCAATTCAAGCGCCAGCGCCTTGGCCGCGCCGATCAGGCCGGCTTTGGAAGCGCTGTAATTCACTTGACCGCGGTTGCCGACCAAGCCCGACACCGATGCCATGCACACAATCCGCCCCGGTTTGCGGCGGCGTATCATCGGCATCATCACGGGATGCAGCACATTGTAAAAACCATCGAGATTGGTGCGCAACACGCTGTCCCAATCGTCATCTTCCAACGCGGGAAAGGCATTGTCACGCGCCAGCCCGGCATTGAGCACCACGCCGTAATAGGCGCCGTGCGCTTCCACATCGGCGGTCAGAATTTCGCGACAGGCGGTGCGGTCGGCCACATCAAACTGCAACACCCGCGCCTTGCGCCCGAGTTGGCGGATTGCTGCTGCCGCTGCTTCAGCCTCATCGCGCCGGCTGCGGCAATGCACGGCAATATCGTAGCCGTCGGCCGCCAAACCCAGCGCCACGGCCTTGCCGATACCGCGGCCGGAGCCGGTGATTAAAATGGTTTCTTTCATACGTTTTCCTGAGTGATCGCCTTTCAACTGCATCATCCTATTTCATTGTCTCGCCTCAACTCGAAGAGAAGCGGTTTAGGGTGTCCCGACCATTCAGAATGATTCAGATTTTTTGCGATAAAAGTACAGATGCCAGGCAAAAAACACAGCAAGATTGGGCATCTTGCGAGGCTTTTTAACGCAGCAGATGCGTTTGCAGGGGCAAAATACACCCGTAAATCGAATGGTCAGGACACCCTAGCCGAAGCAGTATAAGGTTTTAAAATCAAAGCCGAAATTTTAACAAAATTTATCAAGGCCGTCTGAAAGATTTCAGACGGCCTCAGCTTGCCCGCAGTGATTCTTACTGCTCCGTTCAGACGGCCTGATTCCTTGCTCATACCCATTCATCAAAATGATCGAACGGCGTTGGCTCACTTTTGTGAATGGGCATCACATATCACAACAACCCGGCTGCACCACACTGCCTGATTTGCTTACTTTCATAAATGGGCCTTACCGTCTTTCGGGCTGAACACATTCAATGCCGCCTGCACCAGCAGGCCGTCTGAAGGCAGTTTCGCCTTGGCTTCGGCAGGCGCATCAAGCCAGCGCAGCTCGCAGTCGAATACGCCGAAACCCGTGGTGTCTTGAGTGGAAGCATGCACGCGGACGGCCAGCGTGGTACCGACGGGAATTTCATCGGCAAACAGATTCAGCTTGCGCGTGCCCAGCAAAAAGCCCAGCCGCACCGGTTCGCCGGCATTGTGTGCATGACAGCCCGCCAACGCGGCAATTCCCTGCGCCATAATTTCCATGCCCGCCAATGCCGGCAGGCTGCCGTTTTGCAGCAATAGGTGTTTTGCGCCCACTCCGGCTTCGGCGCAGAGATAATCTTCACCATAATCGGTGATGCAGTCGAGCAGCACCATATGGCCGCTGTGCGGCAGCAAAGGAGCGGGCTGATGAATCGGGCACATTAATTTTTCAGGCATAAGGGTCACTTTATTGTGTCGGGTGATGAGGTTTTTCAGACGGCCTCAAACGATGCGGCCGGCACGGTATCAAGCCGGCTCGCCCACCACCACCACCGCATTGCTGCCGCCGAAGGCAAACGATGCGCTGGCGCCGATGCGCCGTTCAAGCGGCCATGCGCTGTGGCTGTCGGTAAATGCGATGGCGGGCAATGCCGGATCACGCACGCCGTCCCAAATTTGCGGCGGCAGGCGGCCTTGCGGATTGTGGCGGCGGCTGACCATGCCCCACAAAAAAGCCGCTTCGATGGCGCCCGCAGCGCCAAGGGTGTGGCCGGTGAGCGGCTTGGTTGAGGTGCAGGGTGTTTGGCCGCCGAATACTTGGGCAACGGCGAGGCTTTCCATGCTGTCGTTGTGTTGCGTGCCGGTGCCGTGCAGATTAATCCAGCCGATGGCTTCAGACGGCATACCCGCATGCTTTAAGGCCGTCTGAAACGCTTGCGCCGCCCCCATTCCGTCGGGGCGCGGCGACGACATATGATAAGCATCGCTGCTGGCGCCATAGCCGAGCAGCGGCAGGCTGCTGCCGAAATCCGCTTCGCGCGTCATCACAAAAGCGGCGGCGGCTTCGCCGATATTGATGCCGTTGCGGTTAACGGAAAACGGATTGGCCCGGCCGTCTGAAAGCACTTCCAGCGCGGCAAAACCATTGATGGTCAGCGGTGACAAGGTGTCGACACCGCCGCACACCACCGCATCGCACAAGCCTGCCTTCAACAATCTTGCCGCACTGATTAAGGCGCGCGCCCCGGATGTGCAAGCCGTCGATACGCCGTAGCACAAGCCGCCCAAGCCGTAAACCGCTGCCACAAAATCAGCCGGCGCCGATAAAATCTGTTGCTGCTGGTTAAAAGGCACGTCATGCCAACCGCCGCCGGATACAATATGCTGGAAAAGCGGTATATTTTCATCCACACCGCTGGTTGACGTGCCCATCACCACCGCTACCCGTCCGGCGCCGAAACGGGCAACGGCTCCGGCAATATCCGCCTCAATCTGCCGCAACGCATGCCACAGCAATTGATTGTTGCGGCTGCGGTGCACGGCAGCCAGCGATTCGGGAAACGGGCGCAGCGTTTCAGTAACGGCGCCAAAAGCATAAGCCTTACCCTTCATCCACTGCTCAGACACAGTTAGCGGCGAAACTGCCGGCGGATTGAGCAAAGCATCCACATGGGCTTGCAGGCCGCTGCCGAGAGCACTGGTTACAGCAGGCGCGCTCAGAAAAACAGGGGTATTGGTCATGGTTCGGTTTGTCCGTTATCCAGCGGCGTCAGCTGCCAAACGCTGCGGTCGGGAAACATCATCACAGCCGCATCATTTTGCCGCACTATTCGCCACATTTCCTTTCCATTTTGAAAATAAATATCGGCTGCCCCCTGCTTTTCCACATGCGGCTGCGGATAAACCGCCGCTTGCGGATCAATCAGCGGCACAACCGCTGCAAATACCTGCTGCGCACGACGGTTGGGCGCAACAAAACCATCGTTTGCCCAACCTTTACGGCTCACAGTTTGCCGTGCCAAAGGCGCACCCAGCGCATCGGTTTGCACAAAACGCAAGCCGTCGCTGCCGTCAGGCTGCACCGCCAGCAGGCTGGTCTGCAAAATGCGGCCGTCTTCTGCCGTTTGCACCAGCTTAAACCAACGCACCTCATCCTGTTGCGGCCAAGCTTGAGCAAGGCGCGGCAAGGGCGCGGCAGAAGTGCAGGCGGCCAGAATAAAAGCCGCCGCCAGCGGCACAATCTGTTTTCTCTTTATATGTATATGTTTCAGTTTCATATGTTGCAATTTCAGCCACTATTTTCAAAAGAGCCATGCCCTCGGGTGTTTTGATTTGTCGGTTTATGGGTGTATTTTGCCCCTGAAAACGCAGCTGCTGCGTTAAAAAGCCTCGCAAGATATCCAATCTTGCTGCGTTTTTTGCCTGGCATCTGCATTTCCAGGAACAAAACCCCCTCATAAACGACGCATCAGAGGATACCCTAAATTGGCACTCATTTTACAATAGCCGGCGGATAAAGATGCAACGGTTTATACTTTCAACAGATATTAAAGGCAAAAAAACCGTTTACCGCCGCGAAAACCTGCATAAGATAACCAGCCTTACCGCGCTTTCTGCCGCCAACCGCAGCGAAAAATCAGGTAAACCTGTGAACCAAGCCGCTGCCGCCGCCACTAAAATGATTTTGTCATCACACTAATATCGCTCATCCCTATGAAATGGACACACTCCGTCTGCCTGGCGCTGCTGATTGCCGCAGCACCGGCAGCGCACGCCGAAACGCCGCAAACACAGCCCGAAAGCCGGCGCGGCAAAATCATCCGCTTTATCGCTGCCCACCCAATTGCCGCGCAGGCCATCGGCATGGAGAGCAGCGAATCGGCCAACATCACCAGCAACGCCATCCGTTTTGCCAGGCGCACCGGCTTGGATGACCGCGCCAACGGCGACGGCCGCGGCACCCAAGTCAATGCCGTGCGCCATACACTGTGGCAGGCCGCCATCGCTGCACGGTTTGACCCCGCCACCGCCGAAGCCGTCGGCCATGCTTATGAAATCAATCCGGTTATCGATGAAGCGCAAACCGACTACCCCAGCCGTTATGCCGCTGATGAGGCCGTTGATTTGCGCAACAACCGCATCGGTCGGCGCATCGGCAGCGAAAGGCCGCAAACCGACATGAAAACGCTGGCCTTATCGGTATTGGCACACTTTTCCCAAGAAGGCCTGTGGATGGCCGAACCGGTCGAAACAAACGGCCAAACCGCATGGCGCATCAGCCAAACCAAATTAAACCACACCCAATACGAAGCCGCCGTCCGCAATCTCGGCCCCTTGAATGAAAACGGCTTTACCGATGCCGAGCAGCGCCGTTATGAAAACGAAAGCCCGAGTGAAATCGAGCAGGCCATCGAAGCCATCCGCAAACATCAATAACACCCGCCCATACCCGCCGGCGCCGGTTTTCTTGATCTGAATGGCTGCCCGCCCGAATCAAGCGCCTCCACTGTCAGGCCGTCTGAAAGCAGAAAATATTTCAGACGGCCTGATTATATTCCCGACAAAAACGCTCAACTATCCGCACCGAATCTGCTAAAATAGCCGCCAACACACCAATACCCAAAGGCACAAGACAAAAATGGCACTTTTGCAAATCGCCGAACCCGGCCTCTCCGCCGCTCCACACCAACACCGCCTTGCCGTCGGTATCGACCTCGGCACCACCAACAGCCTGGTGGCCGCCGTTAAAAGCGGCAGCGCCGTCTGCCTGACCGACGAACAAGGCCGCGCCACCCTGCCCTCGGTGGTGCGCTATTGCGAAGACAGTCGTGTAGAAACCGGCCACGACGCCCTCAAAGCGCAGAAAATCGACCCGCTCAACACCATCAGCTCTGCCAAACGCCTGATCGGCCGCACGCTGGCCGACCTCAAAACCGGCAGCCATTACCTGCCCTACCGTTTCGGCAACAACGAGCGCATCATCGAATTGCACACCCGCCAAGGCAGCAAAACCCCGATAGACGTATCCGCCGACATTTTGCGCACCCTCAAAGCACGTGCCGAAGCCGGTCTCGGCGGCGAGCTTGCCGGCGCCGTGATTACCGTGCCCGCCTATTTCGACGACGCCCAACGCCAAGCTACCAAAGATGCCGCGCGGCTGGCCGGATTAAACGTGTTGCGCCTCTTAAACGAGCCGACAGCCGCCGCCATCGCCTATGGCTTGGACAACCGCTCCGAAGGCACGTTTGTGGTATACGACCTCGGCGGCGGCACCTTTGATGTATCCGTGTTGCAGCTCACCAAAGGCCTGTTTGAAGTCAAAGCCACCGGCGGCAACAGCGCATTAGGCGGCGATGATTTCGACCACCGCCTGTTTTGCCACCTGCTCGAACAAAACGGCTTGTCGCCATTAAACGAGCAAGACAGCCAACTGCTGCTGAGCCTGACCCGCGCAGCCAAAGAAGCGCTCACCGATGATGCCAGCACCACTATTCAGGCCACGCTTTCAGACGGCCTCACGGTCGACACCCGCATCACCCGTCAAGAATTCCACAACCTCACCCAACATCTGGTGGCCAAAACCATCGAGCCTATCAAACAGGCGCTGAAAGATGCCGGCGTGGGCAAGAGCGACATCAAAGGTGTGATTATGGTCGGCGGCGCTACCCGCATGCTGCATGTACAACAAGCCGTTGCCGCCTTTTTCGGCCAAACCCCGCTCAACAACCTCAACCCCGACCAAGTGGTTGCGCTGGGCGCCGCCATGCAGGCCGATGTGCTGGCAGGCAACAAAAATGAAGAAGACTGGCTGTTGCTCGATGTTACCCCGCTCTCACTCGGCCTCGAAACCTATGGCGGCCTGGCCGAAAAAGTGATTCCGCGCAATTCCACCCTGCCCACCGCGCGCGCGCAAGACTTCACCACCTTCAAAGACGGCCAAACCGCGATGACCATCCACGTGGTGCAGGGCGAACGCGAATTGGTGGCCGACTGCCGCAGCCTGGCCAAATTTACCCTGCGCGGCATTCCGCCGATGGTGGCCGGCGCCGCGCGCATCCGCGTTACCTTTCAAGTAGATGCCGACGGCCTGCTTTCCGTGTCTGCACGCGAACAGTCCACCGGCGTACAGGCGCAAATCGAAGTCAAACCTTCCTACGGCCTCGACGACGAAACCATTACCCAAATGCTGAAAGAAGGCATGAACAAAGCCGGCGACGATATGGCCGCCCGCGCCCGTGCCGAAGCCGCCGTTGAAGCCGAAGGCCTGATTGCCGCCGTTGAAGCCGCACTTGCGCTTGACAGCGATTTGCTGGGCACCGACGAACTGAATGGCGTGCAAGCCGCCATCAGCAACGTATCCGACAGCATTCAAAACGGCAGTGCCGAAAACATCCGCACCGCCACCGCCGCGCTCAGCCATGCCACCGATGATTTCGCCGCCCGCCGCATGGATCGCAACATCCAGCGCGCGCTCACCGGCCAAAGCGTAGAAAACCTGTAAACTTTTTCAGACGGCCAAACAGGCTTTGAGGCCGCCTCATCATCAACCACCTCTGTTATACCTTTTCAGACGGCCTCCAAGCCTGACAAGCCGTCTGAAACCATTCCAAAGAGAACACACATGCCGAAAATTACCGTGCTCCCCCACGCCACCCTCTGCCCCGAAGGCAAAATTATCGAAAACGCCCCTGTCGGCGAATCTGTATTGGACATACTGCTCGAACACGATATCGAACTCGAACATGCCTGCGAAAAATCCTGCGCCTGCACCACCTGCCACGTGATTATCCGCAAAGGCTTCGACAGCTTGGAAGAGCCGACCGAGCTGGAAGAAGACCTGCTCGATCAGGCCTGGGGCTTAGAGGCAGACTCACGCTTGAGCTGCCAGGCCGCCGTAGCCGATGAAGACTTGGTGGTAGAAATTCCCAAATACACCATCAACCACGCCCGCGAACACCATTAATCCGACAAGCCGTCCTGAAGTGCTCTGACCATTCAGAATTATTCAGTTTTTTTATGATAAAAGTACAGATACCAGGCAAAAAACGCAGTAAGATTAGGTATCTTGCGAGGCTTTTTAACGCAGCAGATGTGCTTTTAGCGCAAAAAAGATGATGATAGATGACACATCAGGACACCCTGGCACTTAATTAGTTTCAGACGGCCACAAAACAAAGGAACACATGATGAAATGGACCGACACCCAACGCATTGCCGAAGCGCTTTACGACACCCACGGCGACACCGACCCGACCACCATCCGCTTCACTCATCTGCGTGAGCTGGTGCTGGCGCTGCCTGATTTCGACGACGACCCCGACCGCAGCGGCGAACGCATCCTCGAAGCCATTCAGCAAGCATGGATTGACGAAGCCGAATAAAAACCAGAGCATCTGTAAGGCCGTCTGAAAAATCCGACCAATCTTTCAGACGGCCTCCGCGCATTCCGCTTAGCGGCGGTTTCTCTAACGGTTGTATCCATAAATTTATCCGTATTTACCGCCAAGCAGCCCATCTTCTGTTATTATCAAACAGATGAAAGTTGTTTTTATTTGGCTGAACCCACGCTGCCCCCAAACAGATGTTCCGATAAGCACAAGCCGACACAACAAAACATCCACAAGCCCGGCCTTGCAACCACAGGCCGTCTGAAACCATCAAACAAACAACAAGGAGCGCGAACATGTTGAGCTGGTTTATCGCCGCCGCCCTGATTCTGATTTTCGAACTGTTTGTCGGCACCATTTACCTCTTGGTGGTCAGCGCCGCACTGTTTGGCGCAGGCTTGGCTGCGCTGTTGTTTGACAGCCCCGCCATCAGCGTCATCACTGCCGCCATACTCGCCGCCATCGGCATTTGGTGGGCAAAAGGCTGGATACGCCGCCACCGCCGCGCCCCCGAAGTCGAAGCCGCCCGCAGCGATTTAGACATCGGCCAAACCGTGCAGATTGTGCGCCATCTTCACACCGACCAATACGAAGTGCTCTACCGCGGCGCACAATGGCAGGCGCAGGCCGTCAACCACATCAGCGCACCGCACCCGGCCCCGGCCACCGGCGTGATTACCGGCAAACAAGGCAACCTTTTGCTGATCCACCTGCATTAACCCGTTCACATTAAAGGAGAACTTATGGAACTGCTGCTCAGCTTCCCCATTCTGATTTTACTGGCCGTGATTATATTCGGCTTCAAATCGTTTACCGTGGTGCCGCAACAAGAAGCCTACGTGGTGGAACGCTTGGGGCGTTTCCACAAAGTGCTCAATCCCGGCCTGAACATTCTGATTCCGTTTGTCGACCGCATCGCCTACAAACACACCCTGAAAGAAATCCCGCTCGACGTGCCCAGCCAGGTATGTATCACCCGCGACAACACCCAGCTCACGGTCGACGGCATCATCTATTTCCAAGTTACCGACCCCAAGCTTGCCTCTTACGGCTCCAGCAACTACATCATGGCCATTACCCAACTGGCGCAAACCACGCTGCGCTCGGTTATCGGCCGCATGGAGCTGGATAAAACCTTTGAAGAACGCGACGACATCAACGCCACTGTGGTCGCCTCACTCGATCAGGCCGCCGTCTCGTGGGGCGTAAAAGTGTTGCGCTACGAAATCAAAGATTTGGTGCCGCCGCAAGAAATCCTGCGCTCTATGCAGGCGCAAATCACCGCCGAGCGTGAAAAACGCGCCCGCATCGCCGAATCAGAAGGCCGCAAAATCGAGCAAATCAACCTTGCCAGCGGCCGCCGCGAAGCCGATATCCAACAATCCGAAGGCGAAATGCAGGCCGCCATCAATGAATCAAACGGCCAGAAAATCGCCCAAATCAACCGCGCCCAAGGCGAAGCCGAAGCCCTGCGCCTGGTGGCCGATGCCAATGCCGACGCCATCCGCGCCGTAGCCGCCGCATTGCAGCACCCGGGCGGCAACGAAGCGGTTAATTTGAAAGTGGCCGAACAATATGTTGAAGCTTTCAGCAAACTGGCTAAAGAAAACAATACCTTAATCATGCCTGCCAATGTAGCGGACATCGGCGCCCTGGTGTCGGCCGGGCTGAAAATCGTTGAAGGCAATAAAAGCGTGATCAAACCGTAAGCACATTGCCGCATCATCAAAAGGCCGTCTGAAAACCAAGATTCAGACGGCCTATTTTTATACTCATTCACCTAATAATCTAACTGCTTTAACTTGCCTGTTCTCGAAGAAAACCGGTTTCCCTCAAGCGCTGAAGCACCAAGCCAACCGGCTCCGTATGTGTGTACTGCCTCCGACTCGCCGCCTGGCCAGCTTACTGTTGTGCATGAGTATAAATGCTCAACAAGCGCCGGCTCAACGATGCCGGATTTCCCAACACTGATGGATTTTTTTGTTGCGGAAATCTTCCGGCACCGATTGTTTGGAAATATCTTTCACCGCATACCGCCCACCCGCATCCGGGCTCAATTCAAAGCTGCGCAGATTGTTTGAGAAAAACAACACGCCGTTGTCGGCTAATAAAGCCATCGCACCGTCAATCAGGCGCATATGGTCGCGCTGGATATCCAAAATATCGAGCATTTTCTTGCTGTTGGAAAAGCTGGGCGGATCCATCACAATCAGGTCGAAACGCTTGCCCGCTTCTGAGGCCGTCTGAAGATATTGAAACACGTCGGCGCGCACAATGGCATGTTTGCCCTCATCCATGCCGTTTAATGCAAAATTACGCCGCGCCCAATCCAGATAGGTGTTGGACAAATCCACCGTTTCGCTGGCAGCCGCACCGCCGGTGGCGGCATACACGGTAAAGCTGCCGGTGTAGGCAAACAAATTCAAAAAACGCTTGCCGGCCGCCATTTCGCCCACGCGTTTGCGGGTGTTGCGGTGGTCGAGAAACAGGCCGGTATCGAGATATTTTTCTAAATTTACCCAAAACCGGCGCCCGTTTTCAGCCACCGTAAAATCAGCGCCGGCCTTGCCGGTTTTTTCATATTGCTGCGTGCCTTTTTGGCGTTCGCGCCGTTTCAGATGAATTTGCCCCGGCGCAAAACCGGTAATAAAAGCCACTGCCTCCTGCACTTCGGCAAGCCAAGTTTCATAGGCTTCAGGCGGCATCAGCCAGCCGGTATCGTATTCTTGCAGGTGGATTTGTTCACCATACACATCAATGGCAAACGGATATTGCGGAATATCGCGGTCATACAGGCGCCAGGCCTCGATGCCGTTGCGGCGCGCCCATTTCAGATAGTGTTTGGCATTTTTGCCCAAACGGTTGGCAAATGCGGTAATGTCGCTCATGTTTCAGACGGCCTGATGTGTTGGTAAAACCGCCATTTTACAGCAAATCTCAACAGGCCACACAACGGGCTGTTGCGATCTGCTGCTGCCCCAAACGGCACTTTCAGAAAGGAAACCGCTGCGACATAAATACCCCAACCGCCCAAGTGCAAACAGACAGCGGCACAGTAAAATAAGCCGGTGTGTTCTATATCTGACCGGCCGCTTTTTGTGTAAACTACACTTTTCTATTCACATCTTCACAACATCATGGATGCCCAACTTATTTTCCTGCTCACACTCGGTTTTTTGGCCGGGCTGATGGATGCAGCCGTGGGCGGCGGCGGCTTATTGCAGATTCCCGGCCTGTTTAACTTTTTGCCACGCAATATGCCTGTAGCCACCGTGATGGGCATCAATAAATTCGCCTCTTTTTGCGGCACCTTGACAGCCACCGGCCAATTCATCCGCCGCATCGCCGTGCCTTGGAAAATGCTGCTGCCCGCGGCTGTGTTGGCTTTTTTGGCCTCATACGGCGGCGCACAACTGGTAGCCTATATTCCCGTGCAATACATGAAACCGGCCATGCTGGTGATTATGGCCGCCATGTTTGTTTACACGTTTTTCAAAAAAGATCTCGGCCAAGTTGCCCGCACCACCGCCCTTTCACGCAAAGAAACCGCTTGGGGTCTGTTTTTTGGCGCCCTGATCGGCCTGTATGACGGCGTGTTCGGCCCCGGCACCGGCAGCCTGTTGGCCTTTATTTTTGTGCGTTTTTTCGCTTACGATTTCCTGACCGCCACCGCATCCGCCAAAGTGATCAACCTTACCACCAACTTTGCCGCCCTCAGCTTTTTTGTGCCCAACGGCCACATTGTCTGGGCATGGGCGCTGCCGCTGGCCGCAGCCAACCTCAGCGGCGGGCTCGTCGGCGCCCATCTGGCCATGCGCGGCGGCAGCCGGTTTCTGCGCTACGGCTTTATGGTGCTGCTGTGTATCATGATCGGCAAATTCGGCTGGGATTTATTGCATTAATGCGCGTTCAATCACGCTTTTCCACAGTTTGTTGCCGGATGTGCAGACCGGCAGTTTGATGTTGTGAAACCATCAAACAATGCTTCATTGAATAAAAACGGCCCGCCCCTATATTTACCTTAATCTTTCAGACGGCCTCTCAGCATGAATATCAGCGAAACCGCCAAACTTACCGGCTTAACCAGCAAAATGATCAGGGATTACGAACACATCGGCCTGATCAGCCCCGCCCAACGCAGCCAATCGGGCTACCGCCAATACGGCAGCCAAGACCTCGACACACTGCGCTTTATCAAACACGCCCGCGACGTCGGCTTTTCACTCGCCCAAATCCAAACCTTGTTAAACCTGAAAAACAGTCCACACCGCACCAGCGCCGAAGTGAAGCAATTGGTAGGCGGGCATCTCGACACCCTGCATCAAAAAATCGCCCGCCTGCAAAGCATGGCCGACACCCTGCAAAGCTGGCACGACTGCTGCAAAGGCAATGCCGATCCCGACTGCGCCATTATCGACCGGCTTTCCGACACACAAAATACCCTATAACCGTTCGGCTGAACCATCCTATGCTGCTCTGTATCATGATTAATTTGAACGGCTATCAAACCCATAAACCGCCAATTGTTTTCAGATAGGGTCAAGGTCAAATCAAGTATAACTGTGAGAAAACGGACAAAGGGCGTAAAGGCGCACAGTAAGCAGGCTTTGCGGAGTTTTTGCACGAGCCATGCCCTTCACAAAAATAATCTATCTAACAGCGTTGGTCTACTTTTATGAGGCATGACTTTTAAAACAGGTCAGGCCGTCTGAAAGCACTTTCTTTCAGACGGCCTTTACATACGCAGGATTCCGTGAACAAAATCCGTGCTATAAGCCCTGTAGGCCGGACTCTCGAATCCGACATTTTTCAGACGACCAAAATCATTTGGAATCACAGGAATATCGAAGCATTTGTCGGATACAAGTATCCGACAAATGCTTGCTGCTTTGCCCCACCTAGGGTGTCCTGACCATTCAGAATGACTTAAATTTTTTGTGATAAAAGTGCAGATGCCAGGCAAAAAACGTAGCCAGACTGAGCACCTTGCCCGGCTTTTTAACGCAACAGATGTGCTTTTAGCGCAAAAAGATGATGATATATAACACATCAGGATACTCTGACCCTCCTCCGTTGGAACGGAGCAACAGAATGCCGCGACACCAACCGAATGCTACCGGACAAAACTTGATGTCCGGCAATCCGGCAGCCCGATGATTGTCTAACCCGCATAAAATACGGCGCTATCAGGACACCCTAGTCCGTGCGTATGAATCAACTTTGCTCAGCTTTCTGTCGTCAATTAATTTCACTTTAACAATAGTCTTCTTGTGGTTTTTATTTTTTAAACAGCAACTTGCTACCAATCGGCTGCTATTTTTCGGCATTTTCTTATCCAAACTTACGTTATATCGTTTTATACTACATTCAAAACCAAAATATTATTTTTGCATAACACAAGAGGCCGTCTGAAATATGTTCAGACGGCCTCTTGTGTTACCGGATAATCAAATATCCAAACAATCCAAAATGCCCTCAGCAGCATCACGCCCTTCTGCAATGGCGGTTACCACAAGATCAGAACCGCGGGTGATGTCACCGCCGGCAAAGATTTTCGGGTTGGCGGTTTGCTGTTTGTAACGGCCGGCTGCTTCAATTCTGCCGCGGCGGTCGGTGGTAACGCCCACGCTTTCCAACCACGGCATTTGGTGCGGCGCAAAACCAAACGCCACAATCACCGCATCGCAGGCAATCACTTCTTCGCTGCCGGCGATGATTTCGGCGCGCCGGCGGCCGTTTTCATCCGGCTCGCCCATTTGGGTTTTAACAATGCGGATGCCGCTAACCTTGCCGGCTGCATCGGTTTCTACCGCCACAGGCTCGGCCTCGATAGCAACGGGCTGGGCGTTGAATTGGAATGCCACGCCCTCTTCTTTGGCGTTGGTAAATTCTTTTTTACTGCCCGGCATATTGGCAGCATCACGACGGTATACGCAAGTTACCTCTGCCGCGCCTTGGCGTACGGAAGTGCGCACGCAATCCATCGCTGTATCGCCGCCGCCCAACACCACCACGCGCTTGCCCGCCATGCTCACATAATCGGGGCTGTCGAAGCGGAGCAGGTTTTGGGTGTTGCCGATTAAAAACGGCAGCGCAGAATAAACGCCCTCGGCTTCTTCGTTGGGAATACCGGCTTTCATGCCTTGGTAAGTGCCGACACCGAGAAACACAGCATCGTATTCGTCCACCAATTCATCCAGCATCACATCTTTGCCGATTTCCACGCCCAATTTGAATTCGATGCCCATACCGCCAAAAACTTCGCGGCGGCGCACCATCACTTCTTTTTCCAGTTTGAATGAAGGAATGCCGAAAGTCAGCAGGCCGCCGATTTCAGGCTGGCGCTCATACACAGTAACGTCTACACCGTTGCGCGCCAACACATCGGCACAACCCAAGCCCGCCGGGCCGGAGCCGATAACGGCTACTTTTTTGCCGGCACGGGGAACATCGTGCAAATCAGGCCGCCAGCCCATTTCAAAAGCTTTTTCGGTAATGTATTTTTCTACATTGCCGATGGTAACGGCACCGAATTCGGCATTCAGGGTGCAATCGCCTTCGCACAAACGGTCTTGCGGGCATACGCGGCCGCACACTTCGGGCAGGCTGTTGGTGCTGTGCGCCAATTCGGCCGCTTCGATAATACGGCCTTCATTGGCCAGGCGCAGCCAGTTGGGGATGTTGTTATGCAACGGGCATTTGTTTTGGCAATAGGGATTGCCGCAAGCCAAACAGCGGTCGGCCTGCGCCTGTGCCTGTGTATCGGTAAAGGCCTGATAAATTTCCACAAATGTGGTTTTGCGGTTATTTAACGGGATTTTCGGCGGATCGACGCGCGGCAAATCGATAAATTGATAGATATTTTCGCGTTGGCTCATGTGTAGTTCCTTGCAAACTTATTCTTGGTTTCAGACGGCCTGATGTTTTTGAGGCCGTCTGAACACTTCATTGTTCATCCGATGCTGCTGATGCCGTCTGAAAACAGCATAACGGTTTTCAGACGGCCTTCTGCGGCTTTATTGGGTAATGGCACGCAATTCGGTAACCGTGCGGCGTTTGTGGCCCAACAAGGCATTAACATCGTTGGCTTTCGGTTTTACCAGCACAAATTGGTCGACATAATCTTCCCAATGCGACAAGATGCGCTCGCCTTGGGCGCTGCGGGTCAACTCCACATGACGGGAAATCAGGCCGCGCAAATGCTCTTGGTGCATCGGCAAATCGGCAATGCCGAGGCCTTCTACCATTTCCGGGTTGATGCGGCCTTTAAAGCGGCCGTCAACATCCAACACATAGGCAAAACCGCCGGTCATGCCTGCGCCGAAGTTAATGCCGGTTTTGCCCAGCACGGTTACCACGCCGCCGGTCATGTATTCGCAGCCGTTGTCGCCGATGCCTTCAACCACAGTAATGGCGCCGGAATTGCGCACGCCGAAACGCTCGCCCGCCCGCCCGGCGGCAAACAGCTCGCCGCCGGTGGCGCCGTAAAGGCAGGTATTGCCGGCAATCGTGGCCTCTTCGGCCTTAAATGCCGCGCCGTTGTGCGGCTTGATGACGATGCGGCCGTCGGCCATGCCTTTGCCCACATAGTCGTTGGCATCACCGGTCAGGTTGAGGTGAACCCCGCCGGCCAGCCACACGCCTAAACTCTGGCCTGCGGTGCCGTTCAAATTAATATTAAAAGTCTGCTCGGCATTGCCGCGGTTGCCGTATTGCTTGGCAATCATGCCCGACAGGGTTGCGCCTACGGAACGGTCGAGATTGCTGATGTCGAAATTCACATCCATGCTGCCGCCGCTCTCAAAAGCAAGCCGCACCTGCTCGACAATGGCTTTGTTGAGCAGGCCTTTGTCAAACGGATCGTTGTTTTGCGTGCAAAAACGGGCGCTGCCTTGCGGCACTTTCGGCGCATACAGCAGTCTGCTCAAATCAAGGCCGCGCTGTTTGGCGGTTTTGCCTTCGATGATTTCCAGCAAATCGGTGCGGCCGATTAAATCGGTGAGCTTGCCGACACCCAGCCCGGCCATGATTTCACGCACATCTTGGGCGATAAATTTAAAGTAATTCATCGCTTTTTCGGGCAGGCCGTGATAATGCTTGCTGCGCAAGGTGTCGTCTTGGGTGGCAATACCGGTGGCACAGTTGTTCAGATGGCAAATGCGCAGATAGCGGCAGCCCAGCGAAACCATCGGGCCGGTGCCGAAGCCGAAGCTTTCCGCGCCGAGAATGGCGGCTTTAATGATGTCAAGGCCGGTTTTCAGGCCGCCGTCTACTTGTAGGCGGATTTTATGGCGGAGGTTGTTTTCCACCAGCGCCTGCTGTGCTTCGGCCAGACCCAGCTCCCATGGCGAGCCGGCATATTTAACGCTGCTCAAGGGGCTTGCGCCGGTGCCGCCGTCATAGCCTGAAATGGTAATCAGATCGGCATAGGCTTTGGCTACGCCGGTGGCAATGGTGCCCACGCCCGGCAGAGAAACCAGCTTCACCGACACCAAAGCGCCCGGATTTACCTGCTTCAAATCGAAAATCAGCTGCGCCAAATCTTCAATCGAATAAATATCGTGATGCGGCGGCGGTGAAATCAGTGTTGCACCCGGCACGGCATAGCGCAGCTGGGCAATGTAAGGCGTTACTTTGTCGCCCGGCAATTGGCCGCCCTCGCCCGGCTTGGCACCTTGAGCCACTTTAATCTGAATCACATCAGCGCTCATCAGATAAGCCGCCGTCACACCGAAACGGCCGGAAGCCACTTGTTTGATGCGCGATACTTTCTCAGTGCCGTAACGTTTCGGGTCTTCGCCGCCCTCGCCTGAGTTGGAATAGCCGCCCAAGCGGTTCATGGCCACCGCCAGCGCCTCGTGCGCCTCAGGGCTGAGCGCACCGATCGACATCGCGGCGCTGTCGAAGCGTTTGTAGAGGTTTTCAGCCGGTTCGACATCATCCACACTGATGGCCTCGCGACCTTCGGTTTTCAAGCGCAGCATATCGCGAATGGTGGCCACCGGACGATGGTTCACGGCATCTGCGTAAAGGCGGTATTTGCTGTAATCGCCGCTGTTGCAGGCCGCCTGAATGGTGTTGACCACTTCGGGGTTGTAAGCGTGATATTCGCCCTGCGGTTTGAATTTCAACAGGCCGCCGGCATCTACTTCTTTGCTGCGCTGCCAGGCACGTTTGCGCATGGCGCACAATTGGTCGTGCAAATCGGCAAACGATGCGCCTTCCACGCGGCTGGTGATACCGGGGAAGCACAGCGATGTGATTTCGCTGTTCAAGCCCACGACTTCAAACAGGCGGGCACAACGGTATGAGGAAATGCAGGAAATCCCCATTTTCGACATGATTTTATACAGGCCTTTATTCACGCTGTTGCGGAAATTGCTCATTACCACACGCATCGGTTTGGTAATCGCGCCCACATTAACCATATGCGCCAGGCTTTCATAAGCCAGATAAGGATAAACGGCAGTTGCGCCCAAACCGATCAATACGGCGAAATGGTGCGGATTGCGGGCAGAAGCGGTTTCCACAATCATATTGGCATCGCAGCGCAAATTGGTTTCCACCAGGCGGTTTTGCACTGCGCCCACAAACAACGGCGCCGGAATCGGCTGCAATGTTTTGCTGATGGCTTTGTCGGACAATACCAACAGCACCGCCCCATTACGCACGGCAGCTTCGGCTTCGCCGCACAAACGCTCGACCGCATCTTTCAGGCTGATTTCAGCCGGGTTGTAAACCGCATCCAATACCACGTGTTTGTAATGCTCCTGCGGCAGGCGCAACAGTTGCTGCATATCTGAATACAGCAATACCGGCGATTTGAAATTCACCCGGCTCGACATGCCCTCGGCTTCAAAAAACACACTCATTTCGCGGCCGATGCTGGTGGTCAGGCTCATCACATGCGCTTCACGCAGCGGGTCGATCGGCGGATTGGTTACTTGCGCAAAATATTGGCGGAAATAATCGTAAATCAGGCGCGCTCGCTCGCTCAATACGGCAAACGGCGCATCATCGCCCATCGAGCCCACAGGCTCCTGGCCGTTTTCGCCCATCACACGCACGATGCTTTCCAGCTCTTCGCGGTCGTAAAGAAACTGTTTTTGGTAAACGGCGAGCTGCTCATTATCCATCGCCGCCTCACCCACTTCGTCTTCCGGCAGCTGCTCGAACGGAATCAGGCGCTGTACGTTTTTATCCAGCCAGGCACGATAAGGATGACGGGCTCGCAATTCTTGGTCGATTTCGTCAGAGTGCAGCATTTTGCCGTTTTTGGTATCAATCACCAACAATTGGCCGGGGCCGACACGGCCTTTTTCCACCACTTCATCAGGTGCGTAATCCCAAATGCCGACTTCGGAAGCAATGGTAATCAGGCGGTCTTGCGTTACCACATAGCGCGCCGGGCGCAAGCCGTTGCGGTCGAGATTGCAAGCGGCGTAACGGCCGTCTGAAAGCACAATGCCGGCGGGGCCGTCCCACGGCTCCATATGCATCGAGTTGAAATCATAGAAAGCGCGCAGATTGTCGTCCATATCGGGGTTTTGCTGCCAGGCAGGCGGCACCAGCAAACGCATGGCGCGGAATAAATCCATGCCGCCGTTCACAAATAACTCCAACATATTGTCGAGCGAGCTGGAATCCGAGCCGGTTTCATTCACAAACGGTGCGGCAGTGGCCAAATCGGGAATCAGCGGCGTGCGGTATTTATAGGCGCGCGCGCGCGCCCAGGCACGGTTACCGGAAATGGTGTTGATTTCGCCGTTGTGCGCCAGATAGCGAAACGGCTGCGCCAGCTTCCAGCGCGGCATGGTGTTGGTAGAAAAGCGCTGGTGAAACAGGCAGATGGCAGACTGCATACGCAAATCGGCCAAATCAAGATAAAACTTGGGCAAGTCTTTCGGCATGCACAAGCCTTTGTAAATGATGGTGCGGTTGGAAAGGCTGCAAATATAAAAATCATCGTGATCGATGCGTTTTTCGATACGGCGGCGCGCCACAAACAGACGCCGCTCGATATCCTGAATGCGCCAACCGCTCGGCGCGTTGATAAACACTTGCCGTATTTTCGGCATATCGGCCGCGGCAATCGACCCCAACACCGACACATTCACCGGCACTTCGCGCCATGCAGCAACGCCCAGTGTTTCTTCGATCAACTCTTCATTGATGATATTGATGTATTGTTGCGCCAATTCTTCATCGTCAGGCAGAAAAATCTGGCCGACGGCAAAATTTTGCGCCAATGTAAAGCCTTCTTCTGCCGCAACGGCTTGAAAGAAGGTTTTCGGCATTTGCAGCAGCAGGCCGCAACCATCACCGGTTTTGCCGTCAGACAAAATCGCGCCGCGGTGTTGCATCCGCGACAAGCCGAGAATGGCGGTGCGC
Source organism: Uruburuella testudinis (assembly GCF_022870865.1). NCBI lineage: Bacteria > Pseudomonadati > Pseudomonadota > Betaproteobacteria > Neisseriales > Neisseriaceae > Uruburuella > Uruburuella testudinis. The sequence goes on along the minus strand of NZ_CP091508.1, from coordinate 1,392,492 downwards.
ACCACTTTATGGCTCGGCTCGCCGTCGATATTGGCGATAAGGCCGAAACCGCAGTTTTCTTTTTCTAGTGTGCGATCATACAGCATGGACATGATAAACCTTTCCTGCAAAGACAATGGTAGAGGCGCACCCGCTTGATTTGTAATTTAAATACTTGCATTTCGGCATGCAGCAGATGCAGTGTCATAATTAAGTTTAAGTCTTCCTAAAATACGGAAATTGTCGGCAATCGTCAAAGGTTTTTTAAGATTTTACATACACAGCGTCTCAGCAAATCAGCTTGAATAAAAATAATAAATACAAAATTTTCCTACAATTTGAAATTTAATTTTTCAAAAATAAATTTATCAGCATTTTTAATTCAAATTAACACAAACTAACAACTTTGTATAAAACTGATTTTTATCTGTCGATTATTCAATCTCATCACAGTCGCCGCACCACTGCCGCATAAGATATGGCCGGCCAGACTGTTGACAAAATCAGGCCGTCTGAAAAACTTTTCAGACGGCCTGTAATGTAATTTCAATACACGCCAGATGATTTGACCGGCTATTGACCGTATCAACCTATCAAACAAGCTGAAATCTTTGTCAAATTCTTTTTGAAGCAACAAAAATAAAGCCGTTCAACTTCGTCATCATGGTAAGGGCAGCTTGAAAACCACACACATACAGCGCCTGCCAACTTAGCACGTCAACGCTACAGTCAATAAATCAGGCAAACCATACTGATTATTTTCCCCCGTCTATCGCAGCCAACTCAACCCGCATAGCATCAATCACCGCCTTGTAATCCGGCTGGCCGAAAATGGCCGAGCCGGCCACAAACGTATCGGCACCGGCCGCCGCCACCGCAGCAATATTGTCGACCTTGATGCCGCCATCCACTTCAAGCGCAATCCGGCGGCCGCTTTCACCTGCATACATATCCAGCAAATCACGCACCTGCCGTGTTTTCACCAAAGTTTGCGGAATAAAGCTCTGCCCCCCAAAACCGGGGTTGACCGACATCAGCAACACCATATCCAAGCGCTCAAGCACATTTTCCAACAGATACACAGGCGTAGCCGGATTCAGCACCAGCCCGGCCCGGCAGCCGGCATCTTTAATCAGGCTCAAACTGCGGTCGACATGGCGGCTCGCTTCGGGGTGGAATGTGATGATATCGGCACCGGCCCGGGCAAATGACTGAATCAAATCATCTACCGGCTCCACCATCAGATGCACATCCACCGGCACGGTGGCATAAGGTTTCAACGCCTGGCACACCATCGGCCCGAAAGTCAGGTTGGGCACATAATGATTATCCATCACATCAAAGTGAATCAAATCGGCGCCGGCTTCGATAACACGGCTCACCTCCTCGCCCAAACGGGCAAAATCTGCTGATAAAATACTGGGTGCAATACGAAATTTCTGCACGATATTTCCTCCGTGTCGGCCGGCATCTGCCGCCCCGTTCTGATAATTTCCAAAAACAGACAATACGGCGGTTTTATCGTAAAAATGCCGCCGTTAACCAAAGTTAACCGGGATTATACCGCTTTTCACACGCCAATCCGTTATATTTCACACCGATTAAACATTTTGGGGAAACTGAGTGCAGAGCCTAATGAAACCTAACCGATTAACCCGGCTGCTGGCAGCAACCGCGCTGTGTGCAGGGTTCTCAGCCGCAACCCAAGCCTCCCCGCTTACATCACGCTTGGACGATTTCCACCCCAATTGCGACATCCGCAAGCTTTCCCTCACTAAAGAGCAGCATACCGAGATGCGCATTATCCGCGACGAGTATAAAAAAACCCTCGATTCGGCCGCAAAAAAAACCGACCGCACCAGCCGCCAGCGGCGCCGTGAGATTGTGAAAATTCTTTCAGAAGAGCCGTTTAATCACGAAAATGCCCGTAACTACATCAGCGGCCGTTATCTGGCCAGCATTGATTTTGCCGTGGAAGAAATGCAGGTTCAGCACCGCATCTACCAACTGCTCACACCAGGCCAGCGCCGCCAATGGCTCAATGCCTGCCTGAAATAAATATATTTCATATCGAGGCCGTCTGAAACCCGTTATCATGTTTTCAGACGGCCTTTTGATATTTCATATATAAGGCCGCTTGCGTTTGCCAGCCATCCGTGTTCAAGGTAGAATTACGGATTCCAACTGAGCGGCAACCATCATGACCAAGTTTATCTTTGTAACCGGCGGCGTAGTGTCTTCATTAGGCAAAGGTATCGCCGCCGCTTCTATTGCAACCATTCTTGAATCCCGCGGCTTGAAAGTCACCATGCTCAAGCTCGACCCCTATATCAATGTCGACCCCGGCACCATGAGCCCGTTTCAGCACGGCGAAGTATTTGTGACCGAAGACGGCGCCGAAACCGACCTCGATCTCGGCCACTACGAGCGCTTTATCAACTCCACCATGATGAAGCGCAACAACTTCACTTCCGGCCAGGTTTACGAATCGGTGATTGCCAAAGAACGCCGCGGCGATTATTTGGGCGGCACCGTGCAGGTGATTCCGCACATTACCGACGAAATCAAGCGCAAAGTGCATGAAGGCGCGGCCGGCAACGATGTTGCCATTGTTGAAATCGGCGGCACCGTGGGCGACATCGAATCGCTGCCCTTTCTGGAAGCCATCCGCCAGATGCGCAGCCAGCTTGGCCGCAGCAACACCTTGTTTGTCCACTTGAGCTACGTGCCCTATATTGCTGCTGCCGGCGAAATCAAAACCAAACCCACCCAGCATTCAGTGAAAGAGTTGCGCGAAATCGGCATCCAGCCCGATGTATTGATCTGCCGCATGGACCGCATCCTGCCCGAAGACGAAAAACGCAAAATCGCCCTCTTCTGCAACGTGGAAGAGCGCGCCGTCATCGGCTGTTATGATTCCGACAGCATCTACAAAATCCCGAAAATGCTGCACGACCAGGGCATCGACAACATCATTTGCGAGCAATTGCAGATGAATGTCCAGCAAGCCGACTTAACCGAGTGGAAAAAAATCGTTTACGCCATCGAAAACCCCAAACATGCCGTAAAAATCGCCATGGTCGGCAAATATGTCGACCTGACCGAATCCTACAAATCGCTCACTGAAGCGCTGAAACACGCCGGCATCCACACCGATACCAACGTGCAAATCACCTATGTCGACAGCGAAGCCATCGAAAAAGAAGGTATCGACAGCCTCAAAGGCATGGATGCCATCTTGGTGCCGGGCGGCTTCGGCATCCGCGGTGTAGAAGGCAAAATCGCCGCTGTGAAATACGCGCGTGAAAACCAGATTCCCTATTTGGGCATCTGCCTGGGCATGCAAATCGCCCTGATTGAATACGCCCGCGACATCGCCGGCATGCAGGATGCCAATTCCACCGAATTCGATCTCAAAACACCTTATCCCGTGATTGCATTGATCGATGAATGGCAAACCGCCGACGGCAGCGTGGAAACCCGCGACGAAAACACCGATCTCGGCGGCACCATGCGTTTGGGCGCCCAAGAAGTCGAGCTCAAAGAAGGCAGCCTGGCCGCCAAAATTTACGGCGGCACCACAATCAAAGAGCGCCACCGCCACCGCTATGAAGTCAACAACAACTTCGTGCCCGAGCTGGAAAAAGCCGGCCTGGTTATCGGCGGCGTATCCGCCGGCCGCGAGCGCTTGGTTGAAACCATCGAGCTGCCGGAACATCCTTGGTTCTTTGCCTGCCAGTTCCACCCGGAATTCACCTCCACGCCGCGTAAAGGCCATCCGCTTTTCACCGCTTACATCAAAGCAGCACTGGCCAACAAAAAAGCCTGATGTTGCTTGATCAAAGTATCATAAACGATAGAGGCCGTCTGAAAGCTATTAAGCATATTCAGACGGCCTCTACTTTACAATACATACCGATTCACAAAAAGACAGCACGCCGAAGGCAGTGCAGCTAGGGTGTCCTGATTATTCAATTTATGGGTGCTGTTCACTCCTAAAAACGCAACTGCTGCGTTAAAAACGTCTCGCAAGATGCCCAGCATTACCGCGTTTTTTGCCTGTTATCGGTACTTTTATCACAAAAAATCTGAATCGTTCTGAATACTCAGGACAGCATTCGGTTGGTGTTGTCGCAATCTGTTCCCTCCCCCATTCCAACGGGTGAGGGTGAGGGTGGGGGTAAAATCGTGAAAGATTTATATCTCATGGGCTATCCTATCCCGAATTCACATTATTTATTCTGTTTTTATTCGTGGGCAGATCCACACTACCATCCAGCTTACCATCACAGCGATGCCGAATGGGGTGTTGGTCAACCTCGCCGGTAAGCGTTTGCCGATAGGTTAAGGCCGTCTGAAAACCGTGAAAGTGCGGTTTCAGACGGCCTTGTTTTAATGAGATTACCAGCAACGGTTGGTAACGCAAACGTAGCTTGGGCTCCGCCTGCGAACGTTCTGCCTGAGTTGTGCTCATTCACAAAAGTAAGCCAGCAAGGCGACCCTCTTTGAGTACAGGATAATGCTGTTTGATTATTAATAAATAGCTGTATCTGGCTACATCCGCCCCAATTCGCGCTGCAAAGCTTGAATATTTTGCTGGCGGTCGAGCACACTGCTTTGAAGATTGCTGATCAATTGCTGGTTAACCGTGCCGTTTTTGGCGGCACGGGCGCCGGCGAGTGCCTGACGGGCATCGGCCAGCGCCTGACGCTCGTTGGCCAATTCTTGCTCTAAAATGGCGCGGCGGCCATTGCCGATTGCTGTATTTTTGGGCGCAGGCGGGGCGGCCGTCTTGGCGACAGCAGTGTTTTCTCTTGACTGCCCCGGCTGTGCAGGCAGATTTTTTGCCGTGCCGCTGCGCACCGGTGCCGCCTGCCTGCCGGAAGCCTTGGGCGGCGCATCATAACGGGCGCTGCTGTAGCGGCCAATCGGCGGCAAATCGGCAGAACGGCAGTTGCCGGAAGGTTTTGAAGTGTATACGGTGTCGCCGTTAATCACACAGGTATAAATTTTAGCGGCGTGGCTTGGGTGCACCGTGAGCATCCCTATGCCTGCGCCCACAATCATGGCTAATTTTTTCATCTTGCTTGAACTTCTTTACCTGCAACCGCCGGGAAGCCTTTATTGCCCTGCCCTTTGATGCGTTTCTGCCCGGCTTGCTTAGCGCCGGTTTGGGCGCTTGTTTTGCGGGATGAGGCTTTGCTGCTGCGTTGCGGTGTTTTTTGAACGGCTTTCGGTTTGCGTTTGGCAGCCGGTTTCAATGAGGCGGCAGCACCCTCGTAGCGGCTGATGCCCGGTAATTTGTCTTCCCGGCAATGGCCAAGCGGTTCTGAAGTGTATACGGTTTCTGTGCCGTTTCGACAGGTATACACCGGCGCGGCCGCTAAGGGCAGCGCCATGCAGCAGGTTGCGGCGGCAAACCATTTTTTCATTCACAATCCCCTGTGTTTTTAGTGCAAAAAAGATGATGTTAGCAATGGTTAGAACACCCTGATACCCTTCACAAAAGTAAGAAGTGACATAAGGCAGCAAGCCGCAGACAATACAGCCGGTATGACAAGGCGCAGCAATGCCGCAGCACTTTTTATTCATTTCACGATAACCAGGCGAAGACAGTACATTCACTACAGGGCTGGTTGACTTGGCGCTTCAACGCCTTAGCAAAAACAGCCCTCTTCGCGCTCAGGCGAGCTAACGCCGTTAGGTTATTTTTGTGAATGGATATCAATCAGCCGGCAGCGAATTCAGCATCAATCGCTTGATGAATCTGCTCCAATTCTTCCTGCCAGCCCAACCAGTTTTCTTCCAATTGGGATAATTTTACTTTGACTTCGGCCAGCTCGGCGAGTGTTTGCTGCAATTTGGCTTTATTTTCATCAGAATAGGCGCTTTCTTGTGCCAAAAATGCTTCATATGCATTTTGTTTTTCAGCCAAACCGGCCATTTCTTTTTCCGCTTTATCGATTTGCTGCTGCACAGGCTTGCAACGGCGCGTGCGCTCCTGCCTGATTTGTGCTTCCAGTCTTTTGGTATCTTTGCGGCTCTGTGTCTGCGCAGATGCAGCCGGAGCGGCGGCGGCATTTTCCTGCGCCAAACGCCATTGGCGGTAATCATTCAAGTCGCCGTCAAACTCATTCAGACGGCCTTGATGAATCAATAAAAACTGATCTGTGGTGGCTTCAAGCAGGCTGCGGTCATGCGATACCACGATAAGCGCGCCTTGAAAACTCTGCAAAGCCAGCGTCAGTGCATGGCGCATGTCTAAATCGAGATGGTTGGTCGGCTCGTCAAGCAGCAGCAGATTAGGCTTTTGCCAAACAATCATGGCCAGCGCCAAACGCGCTTTTTCGCCGCCGGAAAACGGTTCGATTTTTTGCAGCGCCATATCGCCGACAAAGTTGAAGCCGCCCAAAAAATTACGGATTTCCTGCTCTTTGACTTCAGGAGCAAGCTGTTGGATATGCCACAGCGGGCTTTGGTCGGCGCGCAAGGTATCCAACTGGTGCTGGGCAAAATAGCCGATATTGAGCTTGTCGGCCCGGATAATCTGCCCGCTTAAAGGCTTGAGGCCGTCTGAAAGCGCTTTAATCAATGTGGATTTGCCGCTGCCGTTCACACCCAACAGCCCGTAACGCGCACCACTTTCGAGCGACAGGCTCAAGTTGTGCAAAACCACATCGCTGCCATAGCCCAAATCAACTTTATCCAGCTTCAACAAGGGGTTGGGAAGATGCGCCGGGGTGTCGAATGCAAATGAAAATTCGCTGTCCAAATGCGCCGGTGCGATGCGCTCCAGCCTCGCCAGCGCTTTCATACGGCTTTGCGCCTGCACGGCTTTGGTGGCTTTGGCTTTAAAACGGTCGATAAACGATTGCAGGTGTTTGATTTGGCTTTGCTGCTTCACATAAGCCGCTTGCTGCTGCGCTAACCGTTGCGCACGTTCGGTTTGGTAAAAATCATAGTTGCCGCCGTATTGGCTGAGCTTTTGGTTGGCCAACTCTACGGTTTGGGTGGTGGTGGCATTGAGAAAATCGCGGTCGTGCGAAATGATGATTTGCGTGCACGCCAGCCCGGCAAGATGGTTTTCCAGCCACAGCACGGTTTCCAAATCCAGATGGTTGGTCGGCTCGTCAAGCAACAGCAGATCGGCGCGGCACATCAAGGCTTGCGCCAGATTCAGGCGCATGCGCCAGCCGCCGGAAAACGCGCTCACCGGTTTGGTGTGCTCTTGTTGGGAAAACCCCAATCCGCTTAACAGTTTGGCTGCCCGCGCCGGAGCGGTGTAGGCATCGATTTCTTCCAGCTTGGCATGATATTCGGCCTGCTTCATACCCTCGTTATGCGCTTCGGCCTGAGCCAAGGCGGCTTGCAGCTGTTGCAACTGCTCATCCCCTTGCAGCACATAATCCAATGCACAAGTATCCAGCGCCGGGGTTTCTTGAGCCACTGCAGCCAAACGCCAGTGTTTGGGTATCTGCACATCGCCGCCATCTGCCGAAATTTCACCTTTTATCAGGGCAAACAGGCTGGATTTGCCGCTGCCGTTTTTGCCGATCAAACCCACGCGCTGGTTGGGATTGATGGTCAGGTCGGCCTGATTCAGCAAGACTTTCAAGCCGCGCTGGAGGGTGAGGTTTTTGATTTCTATCATGATGGGTGCAAGTGGCAGGCAAAGGCGTTATTTTACCTGATTTGGGCTTTGCTTTTGAGAAATAAATAATGTGAGCTCGGAATAAGAGATCATCCATGAGCTATGACTTTACCCCCGCCCTGACCTGTTGGAATGGAGCGGGAACAAAACCGCAATGCCCGCCCGCCCGTGCCTATCAATTATTTTTGCTTAGCTTTCTGTGGTTCGGCTGCTCTTTCTTTTGGAATTTTCTTATCCCGAACTCACATTCAATAAACTGAGGCCGTCTGAAAATCAGTTTTCAGACGGCCTCATCTGTGATTAAGGAGTTGCCGCTACGTTATTGCGCGGCCATGTAGCGGGTGCTTACCCTAAAACCGCCAGCGCGGCCTCGTAATCCGGCTCATTGGCGATTTCGCCGACCAATTCGCTGTGCAGCACCCGGTTGTTTTCATCCAACACCACCACTGCACGGGCATTGAGGCCGCGCATGCCGCTGCTGTCGATAGACACGCCGTAATCACGGGCAAAGCTGCTGCGGAAGCTGGAAAGCATGGTAACGTTGTCAATGCCTTCGGCACCGCAGAAACGGGCTTGTGCAAACGGCAGATCCGCAGAAATACACAACACGGCGGTGTTATCCAACGCTGCGGCTTTTTCGTTGAAGGTGCGTACCGATTTGGCACAAACGCCGGTGTCTACGCTGGGGAAAATATTCATGATTTTACGCTTGCCCGAAAAATCGGCCAGCGTTTTATCCGACAAATCATTGGCTGTTAATGTAAAATCGGGCGCACTCTGGCCGGCAGCCAAAAACGTTCCGCCCACTTCTACGGGCTTGCCTTGTAAGGTAACTTGCGACATAACACTTCCTTTCTCTTGCGGGTTAAGCTGCTTCACACACCGGTAAAGCGGCGGGATACACCGATACGGGGGTTTGCACCAGGGCAAACAAGGTTTCGAGCTGTTGCTGCGCCTGATTTTGCGCATGGTTTAAAATATCGGCTTTGCAGGCGCTTTGCAACACTTGTTTTTTGGCCTGCTCCTGCACGGTTTGAAACACACTCTTATCAATCGGGTGCAGGCCGAGCGATCCGGTTTTGATGTCGTAAACATCGAGATTATCCAAACTCACGCTTAAAATTTCCACCGGCGGCAGGCTGAGTATGATTTTATCGTTGACCACGTTAACATGCTCTGCGGTGAGTTTGTTCAAATCCACCCCTGCCACCACCCTGCCGTGCGCCATAAACAGGCCGGTTTGCGAATCCTGCCACAATGCATACCAATTGCCCGGCTTTTCGGTTTTGATGATGGTATCGATATAAAAAGCCGTGCTTTCCAGGCGGTTGAGATTCTGGATTTGCGTGAGCACGCCCTCCCGTGTGAGCACCGGTTGCGGTTGTGCCGTTTGCTGCCGGAAAAACCAAACGGCAGCAGCGGCGGCAGTCAGCAAAACCACCACCATCAATAAGCGGAGCAAAGTTTTCATACGGGCAGATTTGAGGTTGTGATTGCTAAGAGATGGTGCTGCTTGCAGAGATTTCAAGCACTCACTTGATATCCATTCAAATAAATCAGGCCGTCTGAAAACTTTTCAGACGGCCTGATACTGTTATCACAAGCTTATTGGCGTTGCGCATCCACAGCCGCCAAGGCCACCATATTTACGATGCGGCGCACGGTGGAAATCGGGGTAACAATGTGCACAGGCTTGTTTAGACCCATCAGAATCGGGCCGATGGTAATGCCGTTTGAAGACGACACCCGCAGCAGGTTATAGCTGATGTTGGCCGCTTCGATATTGGGCATCACCAACAGATTGGCCGAGCCTTTGAAGGTGCTTTCGGGGAAAATCTGCTGACGCATTTCTTCCATCATCGCCGCATCGCCCTGCATTTCGCCGTCGATCTGCAATTCGGGGTTTTGCTGCTGAATCAGCTTCAGGGCTTTCTGCATTTTGCGGCTGGATTCGTTATCAATCGAACCGTAATTGGAATTCGACAACAACGCCACTTTGGGGGTGATGCCGAAACGCTGCATTTCGGTGGCACACATCAACGTGCCCTGCGCCAGCTGTTCGGCGGTGGGGTCGGCGTTGACATAAGTGTCGGCGATAAAGAAATTGCCTTGGTTCAAAATCAGCGCATTCATGGCAAACGCATGCTGCTCAGGGTTGTTGTAGCCGATCACTTCTTCCATGATTTTGAAATGGTCGCGGTAGCGGCCGACCGTGCCGCACACCAGCGCATCGGCATGCCCCAATCGCACCATCAGCGCGCCCACCAGCGTGCTGTTGGCCAGCAGGCGGCGGCGGGCCATTTCTTCGGTAACGCCCTTGCGCTTGAGCAGGCTGTAATATTCCTGCCAAGATTCTTCATAATGCGGGTTGTTTTCGTTGTCGATCAGCTCAAAATCTTTGCCCGGCTGAATGGTAAGGCCGAGATGTTGCAGGCGTTCTTCAATTACCGCGGTGCGGCCGACCAACACAGGGAACGCCAGCTTTTGGGTGGCAATCTGTTGGGCGGCGTGCAATGAACGCTCGTCTTCACCTTCTGCCAGCACCACGCGTTTGACGTCTTTTTTGGCTTGCGCAAACACCGGCCGCATAAACAGGCTGGTTTTGTAAACAAACTGATTCAGTTTGTCGATATACGCGCCCATGTCTTCAATCGGGCGGGTGGCCACGCCGGAATCCATCGCCGCTTTGGCAACCGCCGGTGCAATAGTGGCAATCAGGCGCGGATCAAAAGGCTTGGGAATCAGGTATTCGGGGCCGAAGTGCAAATCGGCATCGCCGTAAGCGCCCGCTACCACGTCGCTTTGCTCGGCCATCGCCAAATCGGCAATCGCGCGCACACAGGCCAGCTTCATTTCTTCATTAATGGTGGTGGCGCCCACATCCAGCGCACCGCGGAAAATAAACGGGAAGCACAAAACATTGTTGACCTGGTTCGGAAAATCGGAACGGCCGGTGCCGATAATCACATCGGGGCGGGCGGCTTTGGCTTCCGGCGGCCAGATTTCGGGCTGCGGGTTGGCCAATGCCAGCACAATCGGGTTGTCATTCATGGTTTTGAGCATATCGGTGCTCAAAACATTGGCGCCGGAGAGGCCGAGGAAAATATCTTTTCCGGGCACGGCATCGGCCAAAACACGCTGGCCGTTGTCGGCCACGGCATAGTGTTTTTTCGATTCGTCCATGCGGTCTTTGTCTTCACGCGTTTGGTAAATCACGCCTTTGGAATCGCACACGGTGATGTTTTCGCGCTTCATGCCCAGCGCCACCAGCAGGTTGAGGCAGGCAATCGCCGCCGCGCCGGCACCGGAACACACCAGCGTGGCGTGTTCGATGTCTTTGCCGACCACGCGCAAACCGTTCAGCACTGCCGCTGCGGTGATGATGGCGGTGCCGTGCTGGTCATCGTGAAACACGGGAATATTGCACCGCTCGCGCAGTTTTTTCTCAATATAAAAACATTCGGGCGCTTTGATGTCTTCCAGGTTGATGCCGCCGAAAGTCGGCTCCAGCGAGGCGATGATGTCGACAATTTTATCAGGGTCGGTTTCGTTGACTTCGATATCAAACACATCAATACCGGCAAACTTTTTAAACAACACGCCCTTGCCTTCCATCACCGGCTTACCGGCCAGTGCGCCGATATTGCCCAAACCCAGCACGGCGGTGCCGTTGGAAATCACCGCCACCAGATTGCCGCGGGCGGTGTATTTGTAGGAAGCGAGCGGATCGTTGTAAATTTCCATACAGGGCGCGGCAACACCGGGCGAATAAGCCAAAGAGAGGTCGTATTGGGTGGCCAGCGGCTTGGTGGGCGCCACTTGGATTTTGCCGGGATTGGGGTATTCGTGAAAATGTAGGGCAGCTTCTTTGATTAAATCGTCCATGCTGATTATCCTGATGGTTTTATGGGTTTGTTCAGGCCGTCTGAAACCTTTTCAGACGGCCTCTTAAAACCCGTATGTTATCACGTGTAGTATGCTTGCGGATACTAGGCTGTCCTGATGTGTCATATATCATCATCTTTTTTGCGCTAAAAGCACATCTGCTGCGTTAAAAAGCCTCGCAAGATGCCCAATCTTGCTGCGTTTTTTGCCTTGCATCTGCACTTTTATCACAAAAAATCTGAATCATTCTGAATGGTTAGGACACCCTAGGCTGTCCTGACCATTCGATTTAAGGGGGATTTTTATGCCTGAGTGTGCAGATATCGGGAAAAACACAGTAAGATCAGCCGTCTTGCCAGGCTTTTCAACGCAATCGAATGCTCAGGACACGCTAAGGTTTTCCGACCATCCGATTTGCAGGCACTTTCTCTGCCGCAACCGACCGCTGCCCGGCCTTGAAAACACGGGGACGGCAGGCGCCGGGGCTGCAACCGAACTGTTTTTTGAAAGCGCGGCCAAAGCTTTGCAAATTGGTATAAGCGCCCGCCCGTGCCGCTTGCGCAATCGGCATGCCCTGCCGCAGCGCCTCGCGGGCAAGATGCAGTTTGTAGGCACGCCGGTATTGATCGATACTTTGGCCGTATGCGTTAAAAAAATCGCGCTGCAAGGTGGTGGCGTTGCTGTGGCAGGCGCGGGCAAGCTCGGTGAGCGTGTAATGTTCATAAGCGCTGTCGTGCAACATTTCGGCCAACCGCGCAATACGCTTGTCTGCCCCGCCAAGCGCTGGCCGGCTGTTGTCGGCCGCATCGGCAAACAGCAGCTGCAACACTTCGGCCAGCAGCGCGATGCTCTGGGCTTCCTGATGAAAGCGGCGCCATGCCGCAGGCAGATCGTGCGTGGCCAACAGGCGGCATACCTGCCGCATCACCGGCGCGTTGACCGCAAAATAATGCGGCTGCAAATGCGCCCGCAATAACGCCCGCCGCAACACCGGATTGTGCCCGCACCATTCTTCCAACCAGAAACGGCTGAAAAACAGCACCAATTCATTTTGACGGCCACGCTGAAAAACCTTTTCCCCCGCCACCGGTTCAATCATCGGCAACAACATGCCCATGCCGCCTGAGGCCGTCTGAACCCGGAAATCCTGCCTGTCCATGCGCAGATGCGTATTCCCCTGCAAGGTAATCACCAAACGCAGATCCGGCGTAAAACACACCGGCTGGTGCCAATGGTCGATCATGGTATCTGTGACCGCATATTTGTATTCGATGCCGTGATGCAACGTATACAGCAACACCTCGCCCTGCTGCTCGCCGCTGATTGAAAAATGCCGCCCGCCCGCATAAAGGGGGTGTTCCTGTATATTCATAATATTGTGTATCGGTCGCTAAAAAATTGTCGATGGGTCGCCGCCGGCCGGTCGGACGACAGGTATAATCCTATCCTTACTAATAATTATTATCAATAGGATTTATATGGGCGTAAAACATATTTTTTTCCGGCTCACCGTTTTGCAAAGCGCCCTGTTGGCAGGTTTTACCCAAGCCGCCGACATTCCGGCCGCACAAACCACACTGGAAACCGTTGAAGTGCAAGGGCACCGCAATGCCGCCCGCTACGGCTATATTCAAAGCAACGGCACATCGGCTACCGCCACCAAAACCAATACCCCGGTCAAAAACACCCCCAATTCCGTCAGCGTGATTACCCGCCGCCATCTCGACGAGCGCGACCCGCCGGACTTGCCGGCCACGCTGGCCTACACTTCCGGCATTTCCCGCAGCGGCTACCGCGGCGAAAACACCATGATTGAAGCCAGCGTGCGCGGTATCGGCGGCGATTTGGGCGGCGCCGGCGCACCGGCTTACGGCGGCACCGAGCTGCCCCACATCAACGGCATGCGCTATTACGCCCACCTTGAATTCAACCCCTATATCGTCGACCACATCGATGTATTGAAAGGCCCCGCCTCCGTGCTCTACGGCCAGGCCAACCCCGGCGGCATCATCAACATCATCACCAAACAGCCCACCGGCAGCAACGAACACGAAATCGTGGTCAAAACCGGCAGCGGCCGGCGCAAAGAAGCCGCCATCGATATCGACCGCGCTCTCAACGACCAACTCAGTTACCGTCTGATCGGCGCCGCCAAGCATGTAGAATGGCGCACCGGCAGCAACGGCAAGCAAGCATCCTACACCCTTGCGCCTTCATTCAAATGGCAAAACGACCGCACCCGCTTCACCCTTTCCGCCCTTTATGAAAACTCGCCCAAAGCCGGCGAACGCAACTTTTTACCGCGCAAAGGCACAGTAGACGCCTATTCCGACGGCACCCGCATTGACCGCAACTTTTTCGCCGGCGACCCCGCATTCAACGAACACCGCAATCGCAAACTGCGCATCGGCTATGCATTCGAGCATCAAGTCAACAGCCACCTCACCCTGAGCCAAGATGCCGCCTGGGGCAGATACCGCAACAAAATGAGCGTATTGGCCGCACTCGAAGGCGCACGTTGGACACAAGACCGGCCGTGGGGCCCGGGCTTGCGCAGCCGGGCGGTGGCCGACGGCCTGCTCGGCAGCGGCGAAAAAGACATCTACCGCGAATCCACCGTGTGGAACACCCATTGGCGCGAATTTCAGCTCGACAACCGCGCCACCTGGCAATTTGCAACAGGCCGTCTGAACCACACCCTGCTCACAGGCCTCGATTATTACGACGGCCGCGAACAATTCGACCGCTGGGAAGGCACCACCCAGCGCGGCATCAACAGCGCCAAGCCTGTTTACGGCGCAACCGTCGAACCCTTCCGCCAATCCCACAACCGCACCACCGGCATCCGCCAGCTCGGCCTTTATCTGCACGACCAAATGCAATGGGGCGGGCTCAACCTGCAAATCGGCGGCCGCTACGACCGCGCCCGCACCACCTACACCGACCCGCTGGCCTACAGCAACCGCAGCCAAAAGCTTTCAGACGGCCGCTTTACCTGGCGTGCCGGCGCGCTCTACCGCCTGCCGCACGGCCTTGCGCCTTATTTCAGCTACAGCACCTCATTCGTACCCGCCGTCGGCATCGACAACGACGGCCGGGCGCTCAAGCCCACCACCGCCCGCCAAGCCGAAATCGGCCTGAAATACACCCCGGCCGAGCATGTAATGCTTACCGCTTCCCTTTTCGACATCCGCCAGCGCAACCTCGCCACTTACGATGCCGGCAGCCAGGTACAGCAGCCCGACGGCAGCTTCAGCAGCGGCTACGCCACCACCGGCAAAGCGCGGATACGCGGTGCCGAAATCGAACTGCAAGGCGACATCACACCCGCTTGGGGCATCAGCGGCAGCTACACCTATCTCAATCAAAAAGTGCTCGAAGCCGCCTTCGACACCAACAACAACGACACCACCCGAGGCAAAACCCACTGGGGGCTGCCCCGCCACAGCGCCTCGCTCTGGAGCGACTACCGCTTCCGGCGCGGCAGCCTGCGCGGCTTCAGCATCGGCACCGGCATCCGCTATCAGAGCAAAACATGGGGCAACAATTTCAACACCTTCCGCGTCCCGGCCTACGCCTTATGGGATTTGAAACTGGCCTATCGGGCGGGCGAACGCTTCAAAGCTTTGCGCGGCACCAATATTCAGCTTAATATCCAAAACCTGACCGATAAAAAATACGTTGCCTCCTGCGCCGACGACTTTGCCTGCTTTTACGGCACCGGCCGCCGCGCCACCTTATCATTCGGCTACCGCTGGTAAGCCGGGGTATCCTAACCATTCGTTTACGGGGGATTTTTTCTCCCGGAAATGCAAATAGCGGGCAAAAAACGCAATAAGATTGGATATCTTACGAGGCTCTTTAACGCAACAGATATGCTTTTAGCGCAAAAAAGATGATGATAGATGACACATCAGGACACCCTAGGGTATCCGGACAATTTGTTTATGAGGGGATTTTTGTTCCTGAAAATGCAGATGTCAGGCAAAAAACGCAGCAAGATTGGACATTTTGCGAGGTTTTTTAACGCAGCAGATGCGTTTTCAGGGGCAAAATATACCCGTAAATCGACACATCAGGACACCCTAGAGCATTGAGGCCGTCTGAAACCATTTTTTTCAGACGGCCTCAATACCGATACACATTGACTGCAAAGGCCATGTTATGACTACACGCACACCCGTTCGCGACACCGAACACAAATACGACATCATCGACCACATCAACGAAGACCACAGCGATGATGTGCTCAACATCGCCCTTACCTATGCCGACCCGCACGCACAATCCGCCCGCGTGGCCGACCTTTACGAAGAAGGGCTGCTGATGGAAACACACAGCGCACAAGGCTGCCGCGAATATTTCATCCCCTTCCAGCTCGACCCTTGCAGCCTCGACGAACAAATCCACTACATCGTTTTCCGCGCTGCCGTCGAGCAGGGCAAGCCGCTCACCGGCGGCAAAAATCAATATTTCACCGTTATCAGCAACGAAAAAATCACCCCCAACATGCAGCGGATTACCTTGAAAAGCGAACAGCCCGTACCCGAAAACGAACCGGGCTACGCCTGGTATTTCCAACTGCAAACCCACAACCGGCGCACCGCACCACAAGCCGGCAGACTGCCGTCTGAAGATGTGGCCGCACAACGGCAGTTGATGGAAAAAATGCGCCATGCCGACAGCCGGGAGCGCCAACAAGTGCTCGGCGCCCTTTTTGAAGGGCTGCGCTACTATACCTTGCGCGCAACCCGCAAAAGCCCCGACGCCGCCTTTGCCGATATTGCCGTGATCGATGTCTTTCTACACGGCAACACCCACGGCAGCCGCTGGGCGAGCACCCTGCAAGCCGGCGACCTGATCCGCAGCACCGCCGATTTTCACGAACACACCACCCATCTGGCCCAAGGCCGTGCGCTGCTGATGGGCGACGAAACCGCCCTACCCACTGTTGCCGCCCTGTTGGAAAACTGGCAAAACCCCATCCCGCCGGTGGTCATCAGCATCACCGGTGATGAGGCCGACCAACCCTACCTGCCCGACACCATGCTGCCGGCCGGCACACACATCCACCGCATCAGCAGCCGCGGCGATACCCCCGCCGCCATTACCGCCTGTTTGAAGCTTCATCCCGAAATCGACACCGCCTGGGGGGCGCTCGAAGCCGCCGATGCCACCGCCATACGAAAATACCTGCGCGAACTAGGCTTGCCGCGCGAACGCAACCGCATCAAAGGCTATTGGCGCCGCGCCGCCGCACCAACCGATAAGGCCGTCTGAAAACATCATGGAATCTATCCGCATCTTAAACGCCGTTCTGCTTGTCGCGCTGCCGTGTGCCTGTTCGCCCCAAGAGCGCGACACCGCCGCCGCACCCGCCGCCCTTATCCGCATCACCACCGCCGAAGGCAGCGCCGAAGTGCCGGCACGGCCGGCCAAAGTAGCGGTTTACGACTATGCCGTACTCGACACCGTCACCGCCCTGGGCGTGCATCCCGCCGTAGTGCCGGAAAAAAGCTTTTTAGACTACCTCGATCAGGCATCGGCACAGGCCGTCGGCGCCGGCACCATTTTCGAGCCCGATCAAGAAGCGCTGCACGCCGCACGCCCCGATCTGATTATGCTCGGCTTGTCGGCCAACCGCCTGCAACACGAGCTTAAAGCCATCGCACCCACCGTCAACATGAGCGTGAACGGCAGCAGCCTGATTTCAGACGGCCTCAAGCGCTTAGACGACTTCGGCAGATTGTTCGGCAAAACCGCCGAAGCCGAAGCGCTGCACCGGCAAACTGCCCGCCTGCTGGCCGACACCCGCGCCGCCATCCGCGCACAAAACCCGCACAACGCCCTGGTGATTATGGTCAACGGCGGCAAGCTCTCGGCTTTTGGCGAAGCTTCTTATTTCGGCTGGGTTTACCGCGAACTGGGCATTCCGATTGCGCCCAACAGCCTGGCGCTGCAACAGCGCGGCCTGCCGGTATCGTTTGAATTTTTGCGCCAAACCGATCCCGACTGGCTGTTTGTGGTCGACCGCAGCACCGCCGTCGGTGAAGCCGGCCTGGCCGCCCGCAGCGTGCTGGACAACCCGCTCATGCACCAAACCCGCGCCTGGCGGCAAGGTCATATCGTTTACCTCAGCAGCGCCGCTTTTATTGCCGGCGGCGGTATCCGCCAGATTCAGCTTGATTTGAACAACATCCGCCGCGCCTTTATTCAAACCGCCACGCATTAACAAGCGTTTAGAAAAATTTGCTCAGCTTTCTGTCGTCAATTTATTCGAATTTAACGATGCCCTTCTTGTGGTTTTTGTTTGCATGCAAACAGCCGCTTGCTACAAAGCGGCGGCTCTTTTTTTTGGAATTTTCTTATCCCGAACTCACGTTAATTTAAAAAACCGTTTGTGATACCGATTTTGTGAAAACAATATTGACAGGCCGTCTGAAAAATATCCATATTGCACACACAAAAAGCGCGGACAACATACAGTCCGCGCTTTTGATATAACCTGCTTGCCTGATATTTTCAGACGGCCTCAGTTTTGCCCCGAAGCCTGATCTCCGAGCAGCTTGTTCATCGGTTTCAAATTGAGTGCATTGCCCTGGCTGACAATCCATTTATCTTCCACCCGCCATGTGCCGCCCGCATCTTCCAGGCGCACATACCAGTGGTTGGCCGCCGGCAGCGGTTTGAACACGGCGGAATATTCGTGTTTATTGCCCGAAGCCACGCCGGATTGCACCGCCTGCAATTTCACAGTTTGATCGTTGGCCTTTTTGGCCGGATGCATCAGCACCAGATTCAAAGGCCGGCCGCTATCGAAATCGCCGCTCACAAACACTTTGGCCGCATCGTTGTCGGGGCTGACCAACACCTGCGCTTCGATATGGCGTTTCACAGCCTCTTCATCGCGGTGCAGTTGGATGTCGATGTGTTTGCCGTCTTTATAATAATCATCGCTCACCAAATCGGCAGCATTTTTCTGCGCCAGATAAAACGTGGTAAAACCCGCCACCACCACGATAGCGGGCCCGGCCATCAGCAGCCAGGGCCACGGCTCTTTATACCATACCCTGGATTTTTCTTGCTTGCTCAAATCATTCTCCAATAAACGAGGCTTTTTCAGTCAGCGTGCGCGGTGCTTCGTTATCATCAGCATAACGGTAGCTGAATTCAAACTCGATGGGGTGGCTGCCCTTATCTGCATATTCGGGAATGGTAGACACCTGCACCGGCACGGTAATGGTTTCGTTGCCGGGCACGGTAATACCGCCCTCTGGCAGGCCGGTGAGTGTGATTTCATCGAAACCGCTCACTTTGGCATCGAGCACCTGCTCTTTTTCGCTGGCGTTGATAATGCGCAGATTATACGCGTTTTCCAGCCAGCCCTGATTGTTTTCACGCACCATCACGCCGCGGTCTTTGATAATGTCGACATGCAGCGTTTCGCGGGTAACGATACCGAACAGCAAAGCCGCCACCGCTGCAAACAACACCGCACCATAGCCCAGCACACGCGGGCGCAGTAAACGTTTTTTGATGTCTTTTTCAGAATATTCGTGTTTCAACGCGCTTTCAGTGGTATAGCGGATCAGCCCGCGCGGATAATCCATTTTATCCATGATTTCATCGCAGGCATCAATACAGGCGGCGCAACCGATGCACTCATATTGCAAGCCGTCGCGGATATCGATGCCCACCGGGCACACCTGCACGCACATGGTGCAGTTGATGCAGTCGCCAAGATGAGTATCTTCGCGGCTGGCAGTTTTTTTGCGGGCGCCGCGCGGTTCGCCGCGCTCTTCGTCATACGAAATCACCAAGGTATCGTGGTCGAACATCGCGCTTTGGAAACGGGCATAAGGACACATATATTTGCACACCTGCTCACGCATAATGTGGGCAAACAAAAACGTCATAAAGCCGTAAAACGCAGCAGCAAACAAGGCTCCGCCGCCGGCACTGAGCGCAAACACCGCCGGCACGAATTCGCGAATCGGCGTAAACCAGCCGGCAAAGGTAATGCCCGTCCACGCGCACACCACAAAAATCAACAGGTATTTAGTGGCCTTGATGCGGATTTTGCGGGCATTCCACGGCTCTTTATCCAACTTCAGGCGCTTGTTGCGGTCGCCTTCGACAAAATGATCGATCCACAGCATAATTTCGGTATACACCGTTTGCGGACAGGCATAGCCGCACCACAAGCGCCCGGCAATCGTGGTCCACCAAAACAGGCCGAAAGCGCTGATAATCAGCAGGCCGGCCAGATAAATCAAATCACCCATGCCCAGCGAGAGGCCGAAAATATAAAAATGCCGCTCGGGAATATCAAACAACACCGCCTGACGGCCGCTCCAGTTAAACCACGGCAACACATAAAACACAAACTGTGTTGCCAAAATTGCCGCAATACGCCAATTGGCAAAGCGCCCTTTCGCCAGCTTGGGATGAATGCGCTTGCCGCTCTGGTAAAGTTGGACCACCTGCTCTTTGGGGCGGCCGGCCTGAGGCTCTTTCGACATGGTATGTTCCTTAATCATTAACGGTATTGGTTTTTTTATGCACTATATTATACGTCTGTTTCAGACGGCCAGGCAGCATATACATCAAATCCGCTTGATATATATCGCAAAACCCATCAGGCCGTCTGAAAACACTTGCCAATCATCCAAAACTCATTTAAAGTTTTTGTATTAATACAAAATAGGTTTTGTTTAATGCAATTAAACCCCAAAGGCACCACCGCTGTCAACATCGCCCAATCCATCGAGCAGCTGATCCGCAACCAACACTGGCCGCCGGGCTTCCGCCTGCCCACCGTGCGTGCGCTGGCCGAAGAATTGGGCGTTAACCCCAACACCATTTCCGCCGCCTACAAACAACTGCGCAACGCCGGCATCATCGCCACCGACGGCCGCCGCGGCAGCTTTGTGCCCGAAAAAACCGCCGCCTGGCAAACCATGGCCCTGCCCACCGGCCTGATCGACCTGGCCAGCGGCAATGTCGACCGCAATCTGTTGCCGAGCATCAACCCAGCACACATCAGCGGCTACAACCTCGCCACCGATGTCGGCAGCCACGGCGACAGCCCCGCGCTGATTGCATTTATACAACACTGGCTGCAACAACACTGCCACACCAGCGCCGAGCCCTATCTCTTTTTCGGCAGCCTCGACATCATCGAACGCGCCCTCACCCAACGTTGCCTGCCCGGCGCCAAAGTATTGATTGAAGACCCCTGCTGGCCGCCCGCTATCGCCCTGCTCAACCATCTGCGCCTGCAAGCCGTGCCGCTGGCGATGGATGCCGAAGGTGCCAAAATTCCCGCGCCGGCCGTTCTCGACAACGCCTCTGCCGTGATTCTGACCGCCCGCGCCCACAGCCCCACCGGCATCTGCTACAGCCGCACACGCTGGCAACAATGGCAGCAGGCTCTCGACAACCGCAATATCCTGCTGATTATCGACGACCATTGGGGCGCGCTCAGCCGCATGCCGTTTCACGGTATGCAGAGTTTTACCAACGAATGGATTTATTCCACCTCCACCAGCAAATTTCTCGGCACCGATTTCCGCATTGCCGTTGCCGCCGGCAACAGCCCCATCCTGCCGGCCATGAAAACCCGCTTTACCCTCGGCCCCCGCTGGATCAGCAAACTTTTACAACACCTCGCCCTCAACATCTGGCAAAGCCTCGATTCAGACGGCCTCAACCGCATTGCCGAAAGCTACGCCCACCGCCGCCGATTGCTGCTCGATGCACTGGCCGCACACCACATCCGCCTGCCCTACCACCCCGAGCACGGCGAAGGCATGCACATCTGGCTGCCCGTGCCCAACGAAGCCCACATCATCCAAGCCCTCGCCGCCAAAGGCTGGGCCGTACAAAGCGGCGCACCAATTTCCCTCAGCCGCCAACCCGCCATCCGCATCACTGTCAGCAATCTGAGCACGGAAGACTGCCAACCGCTAGCCGATGATATCGCCGAAGCGCTCGGCAGCAGCGGACGAGCGATTTATTGATTTGGCTTTTACTGAATAACTAAAGGCCGTCTGAAAAATATCTTTCATACCCATTCACAAAAGTAAGCTAACAAGGCGGTGGGCCGAAGACAGTACACACGTACGGCACGGCGAGCCAATGCTGTTAGGTTATGTTTGTGAATGGGTATTATTAGCCAATAAAAATGCCTGTCTGAAAACCCATTCAGACAGGCATTTGCTTTTCAGACGGCCTTATTTCTTCAATTCAGCCAAAATCTCATCTACAGTGGCTTTGGCATCGCCGAAGCACATCACGCTGTTTTCATTAAAAAACAACGGGTTTTGCACACCGGCATAACCGGTATTCATCGAGCGTTTGAACACCACTACTTCGCGCGCTTTCCACACTTCCAACACCGGCATACCGGCGATGGGCGAATTGGGGTCGGTTTGGGCGGCGGGGTTAACGGTATCGTTGGCGCCGATGACCAGCACCACATCGGTTTCGGGGAAATCGTCGTTGATTTCGTCCATTTCCAACACGATATCGTAAGGCACTTTGGCTTCGGCCAGCAATACGTTCATGTGGCCGGGCAGGCGGCCTGCTACGGGGTGGATGCCGAAACGCACTTCCACGCCCTGCTTGCGCAACAGATCGGTAATTTCAGCTACCGGATATTGCGCCTGCGCCACCGCCATGCCGTAGCCCGGTGTGATAATCACGCTGTTGGCGCCTTTGAGCATTTCGGCCACATCGGCAGGCTTCACTTCGCGGTATTCGCCCACTTCTTCACCATCAGCGGCAGCAGAAGAGCCGTCGGTGCCGAAGCCGCCGGCAATCACTGAAATGAACGAGCGGTTCATGGCTTTACACATAATATACGACAGAATCGCACCGCTGGAGCCGACCAATGCGCCGGTGACAATCAGCAAGTCGTTGCCGAGCATAAAGCCCGCCGCTGCCGCCGCCCAACCGGAATACGAGTTGAGCATCGACACCACTACCGGCATATCCGCGCCGCCGATGGCTGCGACCAGATGCCAGCCGAATGCCAGCGCAATAGCGGTCATCACCACCAGCGCCAGCCAGCTGCCGTCGGCGCCGACAAAGCCGAGCAAGAGCAGAAACGACACCACCAGCGCGGCCAGATTGAGCTTGTGTTTGTGCGGCAGGCTCAAGGGTTTGCTGCTGATTTTGCCGTTGAGTTTGCCGAATGCGACGATGGAGCCGGTAAACGTTACCGCACCGATAAACACGCCGAGAAACACTTCAATCAAGTGGATATTGTGCATATCGGCCGACACATCGCCCGGCTCGATAAAGCTGTTAAAGCCCACCAACACCGCCGCCAGGCCGACAAAGCTGTGCAACAGCGCAATCAGCTCCGGCATTTCGGTCATTTCAACCTTTTGCGCTTTATAAATGCCGACTGCGGCGCCGATGGCCATGGCGATAATCACCCAGCCCAAACCGGCGGTATTTTCACTGAAAATGGTGGCAAACAAGGCAATCGCCATACCGGCCATGCCGTAATAACAGCCGTTTTTGGCGCTTTCCTGCTTCGACAGCCCGGCCAGCGAAAGAATAAACAAGATGGCGGCAACAATGTATGCCGCAGTAACCAATCCGTGTGACATATCGGCCTCCTCAACCTTTCCGGAACATATTCAGCATGCGGCGGGTAACATAAAAACCGCCGAAAATATTGATGCTGGCAATCAACACCGCGATAAAGGCGATAAACGACACCGCCGCATGGCCTTGGCCGATTTGCAGCAGCGCGCCCACCACGATAATGCCGGAAATGGCATTGGTCACCGACATCAGCGGCGTGTGCAGCGAGTGGCTGACATTCCACACCACGTAATAACCGATCACGCAGGCGAGTACAAACACGATGAAGTGGTTGAGAAACTCGGCCGGTGCCACCGCCCCCATCCACAAAATCAACACCGCCGCAATCACGGCCGGCGCCAGTTTTTTCCACAACGGAGCGGGCAAAGGCTCGGGTTTTGCCACCGGCGCGGCCTTGGCAGCATTCGGTTGCGGTGCGGCCGATACTTGAATAGCAGGCGGCGGAAACGTGATTTCACCATCGCGGGTTACTGTCATGTTGCGCAGAATCACGTCTTCAAAATCCAGCGTGATTTCGCCGTCTTTATTCGGGCTGAGCAATTTGGCCAGATTCACAAGGTTGGTAGCATAAAGCTGGGAAGACTGCCCGGCCAAGCGGTTGGCCATATCGGTGTAGCCGATGATTTTCACGCCGTTGTCGGTCACAAACAATTTGCCCGGACGGGTCATTTCGCAGTTACCGCCGGTGGCTGCTGCCAAATCGACAATTACCGAACCCGGTTTCATGCTCTCTACCATGTCGGCGGTAATCAGTTTGGGCGCAGGTTTGCCCGGAATGGCGGCGGTGGTGATGATGATGTCGACCTCTTTGGCCTGCTCGGCAAACAGCTTCATCTCGGCGGCAATAAATTCTTCGCTCATCACTTTGGCATAGCCGTCGCCGCTGCCGCCTGCTTCCTGCGGGAAATCCAACTTCAGAAATTGGCCGCCCATCGATTCGATTTGCTCGGCCACTTCCAAGCGCGTATCAAACGCTTTCACCACCGCACCCAGCGAATTGGCGGTGCCGATGGCGGCCAAGCCGGCCACGCCGGCACCAATCACCAACACTTGCGCCGGCGGCACTTTGCCCGCAGCAGTAATCTGGCCGGTGAAGAAACGGCCAAACGCATTCGCTGCTTCAATCACAGCGCGGTAGCCGCTGATATTGGCCATCGATGAGAGTGCATCCAGCGACTGCGCACGCGAAATCCGCGGCACCATATCCATCGCCAACACGTTTACCTGTTTATCGGCCAGCTTTTGCACCAGCTCAGGGTTTTGCGCCGGCCACAAAAAGCTCACCAGCGTTTGGCCGGCATTCAGACGGCCTATTTCCGCTTCATCAGGCGCATTCACTTTATAAATCAGCGGGCTGCCCCACACTTCGGCAGCATCGGCCACCGCAGCCCCGGCAGCCGCATAAGCCGCATCGCTCAAGCTCGCGCCCGCACCTGCGCCCTGCTCCACCACCACTTCAAAGCCGAGCTTTTGCAGTTGGGTAACGGTTGCAGGCGTACACGCCACACGGGTTTCACCGGCCAGCGACTCTTTGGGAATACCAATTCTCATCTGTCTGTCCTTTTATTTATGAAAGAAAACAACAAAATCTACATAACTTAACATTAGTGTTATAACCAATTTGGCGCGCGAATTCAATACATGCGGCAAAATTATTGTGAATTAAATAAACCACCGTCCGACAAACGGCTTGAGGCCGTCTGAAAACAGCCATATGAATGTGGTAAAATCAAACGTATACACGGCTTTTCAGACGGCCTGATATTTTTGCCATGTCTGTTCACAAAAATAACCCGGCGGCATTGGCTTGCTTTTGTAAACAGGCGCAACCGCACCACCGGCCGGCATCACTGATTTCACACAAACCACACAAGGAATACCGCCATGAGAATGCTCCACACCATGTTGCGCGTCGGCAACCTCGATAAATCATTAGCATTTTATCAAGATGTTTTGGGGATGACGCTGCTGCGCAAAAACGATTACCCCGAAGGCAGATTCACACTGGCTTTTGTCGGCTACGGTGACGAATCCGACCACACCGTGCTCGAGCTCACCCACAATTGGGACACCGACAGCTACGACTTGGGCAACAGCTACGGCCACATCGCCATCGAAGTGCCCGATGCCTATGCCGCCTGTGATGCCGTGCGCGCTAAAGGCGGTAAAGTTACCCGCGAGGCCGGGCCGATGAAACACGGCAGCACGGTGATTGCGTTTGTGGAAGACCCCGACGGTTACAAAATCGAGTTTATTCAGAAAAACAGTGGCAGTGATTCAGTGCGCTATCAAGATTAATCTGTCATCGCTATTTCATTATCATCAAGGCCGTCTGAAATATTTTTCAGACGGCCTTTACACGCGCGGTTTTTTTGTAAGCAAAACCCGCGCGATACACCCTATAGCCAAATTCTTGAATCCGCCATTTTTCAGACGGCCAAAATCATTGGGAATCACAAGAATATCAAGCCATTTGCCGGATACGAGTATCCGACCCACGTTTATTTTGAGCTCAGGCAAAACCAACGCTGTCAGCTTATTTTTGTGAATGGCTGTCAGGCTTGCGCCGGCGGTGCTTCTGCGCCTTCTGGCAGCTCAAAAATTTTGCGCAAAATCACTTTGTAAAAAGCAAAAGCTTCTTTGGCGCCGAGAATGGCTTCGTCTTGCGCGGCTTTATCCAAATTCAAATCGTTTAAATAATCTACAAATTCACGCCAATGTTTGCCGCGGCCGTCGGGATGCGGTGCCAGATGACGGGCGCCGTGCTCGGCGGTAAAATCAAGCTTTTGGGCGTCTTTGAATAAAAAAGCCGCGCCCAAATTGGAGCCTTCGGCACAATACAGCCAGCCGATGGCTTTGTTGCCCTCGGGCTCTGGCCATTCGCCCTGAAAATGATAAGGCGTGCTGCCCAAATCCTGCAAATCCTGCACCACCGCTTCATAGCGCGCCATGTCGGCCAGCTCGGGAATCTGCTCGTTGAGCTGCCGGTCGCGGTAAATCGGGTCGACCACTTTGTGAAACACCGATTGCAGTTTTAAAAACAGGGTGTAGTTTTCGGGATTGGCAAACGGCTGCACCGACATCACCAAATGATCAACGCTGTCGTGGGTGGTGCGGTTTTCTTCTTTCAGCCGCATGGCAAAAGTCAAATCTGGGTTGCTCATTTATTTTTCCTTTTTCATCATCGGTTTTCAGACGGCCTCAAGCTGTTTTGATACTCATTGACAAAAGCAAGCCGACACGGCCAGGGTGTCCTGATGTGTTGTTTATGAGGGGATTTTTGTTCCTGGAAATGCAGATGCCAAGCAAAAAAACGCAGCAAGATTAAACATCTTGCGAGGCTTTTTAACGCAGCAGATGCGTTTTCAGGGCAAAATACACCCGTAAATCGAATGATCAGAACACCCTAGGTTGGTTGCCAATGGGTGTCAGGCCGTCTGAAAGGGTTAAGGTTTTAAAATTTATATTCCAAAGCCAATGCAAAATTACGCCCCGGCGCATAAAAGCGCGCCAGCCCTTTGCCTTGGCGGTCGACCGAATTGGTGGTTGCTGTTGGCATTGATGCCGCGCAGGCTGTCCCACGTGTGGTATTTGCGGTTAAACAGGTTATAGACGCCGGCACGCAAAGTCAGCGCTTTCACCGGCTTGTAGAAACCGTATAAATCAAACACCGTGGCCGAGCCGTTGAGCCAGGGATAAGTCACCACATTTTGCGTGAGGTTGCCGCGTGAGCCGCCGATTTCGGTTACTTTCGCATCGGCCGGTTTTTTCTCGCCCAAATAAGTGAGCCGTGAAAACACGCCCCAGCGGCCTTCGGGTTGCTCGTAATCCAGGCCGATAATGGCTTTTAAGGCTGTATCGACAGCAGGCTGGTTTCGCCCGAAAGCTTGCCTTTGCTGTAGCCCAAACCGCCGGAAAGTTTCCAGCCCTCGCCCACCGGCAACACTTGGTGCAGATTCAGACGGCCTTTCAATTCGATACCGCTGATGCGGGCTTTATCCAAGTTCACCATTTGGTGCATGGGCGTTTGGTCGTATTGCGCGCAGCCATACCAAGAGCATTGCTCATAATACGGATTCGGCGTGGCCACAATGTTTTCCTGCTCCACCAAAAAATTGCGGTAGCGGCTCTGATACAGGTTAACATCCAAATCGCCGGCCGCACCTTTTCCCTGCACAGACAAAGTGTGGGTGATGCTGCGCTCGGCTTTCAGGTTTGGATTGGATTTCCAGGAGCCGTAGGGGTTGGTAAAGGTGAAATACATTTCCGATGCGCTGGGCACGCGGTGGCCGCTGCTGAGGGTGTAGCCCGCCCGCCAAACGCGGTTGAGCTGTATATCGGTGCCGATCAAACCGTTCCAGTTGCCAAACGTATTGCCCGCAGGCTTGCCTTCGGCCAGGCAGGCGCTGCTGCATGCGGCGTTCAAAGCTTTCGGCGCCACTTTTTCACGGTCGTAGCGCACGCCGATACGGCTGGAAAACACATCGTTCCAAGCAATATTGTCGAGCAGCGAAAAGCCCGTTTGCGTGGTTTTCATCGGATATTGAATAGTCGAAACGGTTTGATGCGGCCCGCGGCTGAGCATGAGGGTATCGTTATTAATGGTTTCGAAATCGCGGCGGCTGAGAAAAGCTTTGAACGATAAGGTGTGCCTGCCGCCCCAATGCAGCGGTTGGCTGTCGGCTCTTAACGATAAGCGCTTATACGCCGAATCGATGCGGCGGTCGTATATTTCATCCAACTCCGGCTCGCCGCTCGACCAATGGCGCGAGCCTTTATAATTGACCGCATCCAGGCCGGTTTTCTGATAATCGGCATCCAGCCGCAACAGCGCCAGGTGGTTTGAATCGGGCGTATATTCGTAATTCAGATTGCCGTTGAAACGCCGGTGTTTGTCGTCGGCATCGCGCCATTGGCTGCTCAACAGCGCATAAGAATATTCTCGGGTATAACGACTGCCCTGCTGGCCGTTAACCGATACGGCCACGCGGTGTGCATCATCGATTTGAAAGCCGGCCTTGGCCAGATAGCTGTGATAGCGGTGCTTGGCCGGGTCGGGTATGCCGCGCCCGCTGCCGTAAGTGTCTTCGCCTTTTACCGCGCTTTCAGTTTCATGCCCGCGCCGCTGCGAATACAGCACCATCATATCAAACCGCCCGTTTTGTGCGGCGGCGCCGACAGTATTTGTCCACTCGCGGTTGCGTCTGCCGTAGCCGCTTTTCAACAAGCCGCCGAAGCTGCGCCCGGGCAACAACAAATCTTGCGTATTGAGCGTGCGGTAATTCACCACACCGCCCAAAGCGCCGCTGCCCGATTGAAATGAATCCGCCCCTTTTACCATTTCGATATTGCGCACCAATTCCGGGTCTATGCTCTGGCGCGCGCTGTTAAAGTTGCCATAACGGCCGTAAAGTGAATTTTCTTCCATGTCCGGCAGCGCCACGCCGTCAATGGTAATGCCCACCCGGTTGGCCTCGACACCGCGCATGGCAAATCCCTTGTTGTGACGGCCGCTGTCGCTGATGCCCACATCGGGCGAATAGCGCACTAAATCGCTGCTGTCGCGGATGATTTCCTGCTCAATCGCCGCCCGGGTTTTCTGCTCCGCCGCAGGCTGCGGTTTCTGCCGGCCGCCGCTGACCACCACCGGCGCCAAATCAGCCGTGACCGCCTGCGCCGTGCCGCAGCAAGCCAAAGCCGCCAGCATTAATGCATGCCGGGCAGAAAATACAGCCGCAATAGTTTTCACGGGCACGCCCAACGGCTCGAACGGCGATGGGCAAACCATCAACACGGATGATGTTGCAGCTGTTTTATTATGATGTTTTCTCATATGTTTAAAATAATAAGGGTTTTTATCATTGAATATTTTTTATTGAATGAGAATATATATTATTATATATAAAATAGCAAATATTTTTTAACACTTCATTACAAAAACACAGGCCGTCTGAAAAATTTTTTCAGACGGCCTCAATATCCGCACCGCATCTTATGCAAAAAAATGATACAAATCGTGCGCAAACACCATGAAAACCTGCAACAAAAATCAAGCAGCAGCCTTCATGCTATCTGCGCACAATTTGAAGTTTATTGTTTTTATACCCGTTTTTCTTTTATTGAACTATCTACATCAGGTTTGGCGTGGGAAACTATAACAACGGGCTCATCAGCCTTACCGTGTTTTCCACCAACCCCCACCATTTCGAGCGTTGCTGCCAAGCGCTTACGTTGATGGGCTGGCTGTCGCCCAAATATGCGAGCTGGCGGGCGGCAATTTGGGCGGTGATGTTGCGGTCATAAATGGCCAGGCTGATTTCGAGATTGAGAAAAAAGCTGCGCATATCCATGTTAACGGTGCCGAAAAGCGCGTAATCTTCGTCTACGGTCAAGGTTTTGGCATGCAGCAGGCCGCCTTGGTAAAGGGCAATGTTCACGCCGGCTTCCAGCAAAAGCGGGTAGTATGCGCGCGAAGCATAACGCACCATCATCGAATCTACCTTCGCAGGCAGTATCAGCGTCACTTCCACGCCACGGCGGGCGGCGGTGGTAAGCGCCTGCAACAGCGGCTCATCGGGCACGAAATACGGCGTGGTAATCATCAGCCTGCGTTCGGCTGCATGAATGGCGCAGATGATGGTGTCGTAAATCACGCGCTCGCTTTGATTGGGGGCGGAAGGAATCACTTGCGCCACCACATTGCCGCTGCTGATTTTTTCGGGCAGCATCGCGGGCACTTGCTCGGCAAAGCCGGTGAGGTATTTCTGCACTTCGCCCAAATTGCGCTCGTCTTCCACGGCGATATCGGCGTAAAACACCGCCGCCATTTCCAACACCAAGGGGCCGGTGCAGCGCATCATCACGTCTACCCATTCGCCCACGCCGGCGCCTTGCTTGAAATAGCGCGGGTCGACCAGATTAAAGCTGCCGGTATAGCCGATTTTTTTGTCGACAATCAAAATCTTGCGGTGATTGCGCAAATCGGTGCGGGTAAACAGCGTGCGCCAGATGCCCACCGGCAGGGCTTTTTGCACTTTTATGCCGGCCGCTTGCAGGCGCTTGGGCCAGGTGCTTTTAAAGAAATCTTCGCTGCCCACCGCATCTGCCATCACAATGCAGCTCACGCCGCGCACCGCAGCCGCTTCCACAGCTTCCAACAGGGTTTCGATGCGCCCTTGCGGGTCGATAATGTAGAAAGCCAGCACACAGGTTTCGGCGGCATGGGTAATGTCGAAAAGCATGGCATCGAGAATGCTGTCGGTGGTGTGCAGCAGCGCCATATCGTTGTGGCGGGTGGCATAAAGGCCGGTTACTGCGGCGGATACATGGCTGATACCGCGATAATGCGGCGACACGTCGTCGCGTATGGCCAGATGCACATCCGCCAGATAGCGCTCGCTCACTTCGCTGTAAAACCGGTTCATCTCTGCGGTGCGCTTACTGCGCGCCGTGCCCAAGCGCGGCTCACCGATTAACAGGTAAAGCCCCACCCCCACAAACGGCACTACAAACAGCAAAATCAGCCAGGCAAAAGCGCTGCCGATATTGCGCTGTTTGTATAACACACGCACCGTGCAGCCCACCACGGCAGCAGTGTGCAGATAAAGCAGGATTTCACCCCAGGGAATTTCGCGAAATGCTTCCATGATTCACCGACCGCTCTCTTTCAGACGGCCTTGATTATATAAGAATCAGGCCATCAAGCAAAATATCTGTTTGATTACAAAGGCCGTCTGAAACATTTCAGACGGCCCTTTGCACCGGATCAACCACGGGCTTAACAATGGTATCGGCGCGACAATTCGTGTACCGCGTCGACCAAAATTTTGGCGTGTTCGGGGTCGGCATGCTGGTTGATGCCGTGGCCGAGGTTGAACACATGGCCGCTGCCCGTGCCATAAGCCGCTAAAATACGCGCCGCTTCGGTGCGGATGCTGTCGGGCGTGCCGAACAAAGCAAACGGGTCGAAATTGCCCTGCAACGCCACTTTTTCCCCCACCCGGCGGCGGGCTTCGCCGATGTTGCAGCTCCAGTCCAGCCCCAGTGCATCGGCGCCAATGGCCGCCATTTGCTCCAGCCACAAGCCGCCGCCTTTGGTAAACACAATCACCGGCACGCAGCGGCCTTCGTTTTCACGTTTCAAACCGCCGATAATTTGCTGCATATAGCGCAGGCTGAATTCGGCAAACGCCGCATCGCTGAGCACACCGCCCCAAGTATCGAAAATCTGCACCGCCTGCGCACCGGCATCGATTTGCGCATTCAGATAAGCCGTTACCGCCTGCGCATTAACATCGAGAATTTTATGCAGCAGCTCCGGGCGCGCATACATCATGCTTTTAATGGTGCGGAATTCCTTGCTGCTGCCGCCTTCCACCATGTAGCAGGCCAGCGTAAACGGGCTGCCTGAAAAACCGATCAGCGGCACACGGCCGTCAAGCGCGCGGCGGATTGATGATACCGCGTCAAACACATAACCGAGCTTGGCCATATCGGGCACTTCCAGCTTGGCAATATCAGCCTCATGTTGCAATACACGCTCGAATTTCGGCCCTTCGCCCTCCGCAAAATACAGCCCCAAGCCCATAGCATCGGGCACGGTGAGAATATCGGAAAACAAAATCGCCGCATCCAAATCAAACCGCTCCAACGGCTGAATGGTTACCTCGGTGGCCAATTCGGTGTTTTTACACAAATCTAAAAAACTGCCCGCTTGCGCGCGGGTGGCCTTATATTCGGGCAGATAGCGCCCGGCTTGGCGCATCATCCACACCGGCGTGTATTCGACCGGCTCTTTCAAGAGCGCGCGCAGGAAAGTATCGTTTTTTAAAGCAGTCATTTTTTCAGATTCCGGTTAAGATTTCAGGGGCAGATGATAGCATGAAACAATTGCTGCCGTGAAAAACAAAGGCCGTCTGAAACGTTTCAGACGGCCTGTTAAAACCACACAGCTATTTATGCCATGCCTTTGCTTTTCAACACTTCCAGCATGGTGCTGCCAAGCTCTGCCGGGCTGCGGGTATAAGCCATACCGGCTTTTTCAAACGCTGCGAATTTCTCTTCCGCCGTGCCTTTACCGCCGGAAATAATCGCACCGGCGTGGCCCATGCGTTTGCCTTTCGGCGCGGTAACGCCGGCAATATAGCCGACTACCGGTTTGGTAACGTTTGATTGGATGTATTCGGCGGCTTCTTCCTCTGCGGTGCCGCCGATTTCGCCGATCATGATAATGGCTTCAGTTTGCGGATCGTTTTGGAACAGCTCCAGTGCATCGATTTGGTTCATGCCCGGAATCGGGTCGCCGCCGATACCGATACAGGTCGACTGACCCAAGCCCAGTTTGGTGGTTTGCGCCACGGCTTCGTAAGTGAGCGTGCCTGAACGGGAAATGATGCCGATTTTGCCCGGCTGGTGGATGTGCCCCGGCATAATGCCGATTTTGCACTCACCCGGTGTAATCACGCCCGGGCAGTTGGGGCCGACCAAGCGGGTGCCGTTGCCGTTGGTTTCGAGATACCGTTTGGCCTTGAGCATATCCAAAGTGGGCACGCCTTCGGTAATTACCACCACCAGGCCAACGCCTGAATCGACAGCTTCAACAATCGAATCGAGCACAAACGGTGCCGGCACGTAGATTACAGATGCATCGGCGCCGGTTTCTTTTACGGCTTCTTTCATGGTGTTGAATACGGGCAGATCCAGATGGGTTTGACCGCCTTTGCCCGGGGTAACGCCGCCCACTACTTTGGTGCCGTAAGCGATGGCTTGCTCCGAGTGGAACGTACCGTTTTTGCCGGTGAAACCTTGTACCAATACTTTAGTGTCTTTATTGATTAAAACGCTCATTCATTTTCTCCTTAGGCTTTAACGGCTGCAACGATTTTTTCGGCTGCGTCGGCCAAGCCGTCGGCAGAAGTCAGTTTCAAGCCGGATTCTTCCAGCAGTTTCGCGCCCAATTCGGCATTATTGCCTTCCAAGCGCACCACCACGGGCACGGTAACGTTCACTTCTTTCACCGCAGCAATGATGGCCTCGGCAATCATGTCGCAGCGTACGATACCGCCGAAGATGTTAATCAAAACGCCTTGCACCGATTTGTCTTCCAAAATCAGCTTAAATGCTTCCACCACGCGCTCTTTGGTGGCGCCGCCGCCTACGTCGAGGAAGTTGGCCGGCTGGCCGCCGTAAAGTTTGATGATGTCCATGGTGGCCATGGCCAGGCCTGCGCCGTTTACCATACAGCCGATATTGCCTTCAAGGGCAACATAGTTGAGGTCGAATTCGGAAGCTTTCAGCTCGCGTTCGTTTTCTTGCGATTTGTCGCGCAACTCGGCAATTTTCGGCAAGCGGTAAAGTGCGTTGCTGTCGATGCCGATTTTGCCGTCTACGCAGGCCAGCTCGCCGTTTTCGCGCACGGCCAGCGGGTTGATTTCAAACAGGGCGAAATCATTTTCTACAAATGCGCGGTAAGCGCCGGTCATCAGTTTCACAAATTGATTGACTTGTTTGTCTTTCAAGCCCAGAGCAAACGCGGCTTCACGTGCTTGGCAGGGTTGCAGACCCACCAGCGGATCAACGGTGGTTTTGATGATTTTTTCAGGCGTTTCTTCGGCTACTTTTTCAATTTCCACGCCGCCTTCGGTCGAAACCATAAAGGTTACGCGGCGGGTCGAACGGTCGACCACTGCGCCCAAATACAATTCGGTTTGCACCGGATACATATCTTCGCAAACCAAAACGCTGTTAACCGGTTGGCCGCCGGCGTCGGTTTGGTAGGTAACGAGATTGGTACCGATCAGGCTGTCGGCCACTTCTTTGGCTTCTTCGCGGCTTTTCACCACTTTCACACCGCCCGCCTTGCCGCGGCCGCCGGCGTGCACCTGCGCTTTAATCACGGCAAATTTGCCGCCGAGCTTGTCGTAAGCCGCGGCCGCTTCGTCTCCGCTGGCAGCCAAAATGCCGCCTTGCACGGGCAGGCCGTAGCTTGCCAACAGTTCTTTTGCCTGATACTCATGTAAGTTCATGAAATCGTCCTCTATAGTTGTTGATAATCGGCATCTTCGATAAGTGGGATGCCATAATCCGACTGTTTGCTCAAACGGAAACAGTATAGTCGAAATCGCTGTGGATTTCACTACTTCAAGCCATGCTGCCACCATTTTTTATCTTTTTATTTGAGCCAAATTAACGGTTGGCGGAATGTTAGGGTATCCTAGCTCAAAAGCGCCCAAGGTTAAATACAAGGCCGTCTGAAAGCAATAATGATGCCGTAATGGATTTCAAATGATAATAAATCGGCAAAAAATGCTTTCAGACGGCCTGAATCAATTACAAACCACTACACACAGGCAGATACGCTAGGGTATCCTGACAATTTGTTTATGAGGGGATTTTTGCCCCTGAAAATGCAGATGCCAGGCAAAAAACACAGCAAGATTGAATATCTTGCGAGGCTTTTTAACGCCGCAGATGCGTTTTCAGGGGCAAAATACACCCGTAAATCGAATTGCCAGGATACCCTAGCGGCCAAACGGCAGCCACATTCGCGCCGACACATACATCGCCACCCCGCCGACAGCCAGTATCGCAAACAACCAGCCTTTTTTGCGGGCATTCGGACAAAACCAGTAAACAGCCAGGCTGAAGCTGAAAAACAAGGCCGCCACCACCCAAACCAGCTGTTTGTCTTTAAAGCGGTTGAGAGTATGGCTTTCAGTCATCATCACATATATTTGCCACAGCCCGGCCAAACACATGCTGATCACGCCCGCCGGTAAAAATAAAATGCCGAGCAGTTCTTTATTCATTATCGATTAGGTCACAAAACAATCAGCGGCCATTATAGTGCGTTCGGAATCAGAGATACAGCAAACTTGCTCCCCCAACTGCGATATTCTTTTAGCATAAAATAGGCTCACTTTTTGCCCCACATCACCAAACTGCAAATAATTGTTGACAATACAAAATAAATTGTTAACAATTTATCCTGATTTAACACATTGCAACATCGCTTAGCCGAATGTTGCGTATACCGACACCAACCATGCGGAAATCACGATGACCTCCAAAACCATTTTATTTCTCAGCCTCGGCACCTGCTGCTCACTGGCATCAGCCATGCCGCTTTCCAACGACACAGCATGCGAAAACGACAACGCCGGCAACATCAGCCAAGCTCTTAGCTGCGGCAGCATCGACGGCAGCCTGCGCCTACAATCCTACTCGCTCAATAATGCTTATTTCAGCGGCAACAGCCAAGATGCTACCGCGATTGGCGGTTATGCCACCTACAAAACCGCGCCCTATCACGGTTTTCAGGCGGCCATCGGTATCGAAGGGCAGCATAATCTCGATCAAGGCTCCAGCCCGGTAACCGAGTTGGGCGACGACACCTTCGGGCTGGGTGAAGCCTATATCAAATGGCAACACCAAAAATTTGCGGTGACCGCCGGCAACCAACGTCTTGCCGATATCCCTTTTGTCGGCGACTACAGCAATTTCCGCGTATTGCCTTATCTGTATCAAGGCATCGACATCCGCTATGGCGATGCCGACAATTTTATCCGCGCCACCAAAGCCAACAAATTCAAAAGCTACGGCACCAGCAAGTTCAGCAAAGGCTCGCGCCTGAAAGACGACCCGTTTATCGGCCTGAGCCAAGACACCGACGGCATGACAGCCATCGGCGCGGCCAAAAAAATACCATTGGGCGACCACTACCTGAAAGGCCGGCTGTGGGTGCAACATTATGATGACTTGCTAAACCTTTATTATGCAGAAGCCAATTACGGCATGAGCAATCTCAAATGGCAGCCCGAAATCAGCCTGCAAGGCATGTATGGCAACGATACCGGCAGCGCCTACCTCGGCAAAGTAGACAGCAAAGTTGCCGGCATACAAGTCAAGCTCAAGCCCACCCCGAGCGCCAACCTCAAACTGGCCTACAACCATATGTTTAACGAAGCCGATGCCTATCACAACGGCGCACTGCCCACACCTTATGCGCACAACACTTCTTCCGGCCCCTTTTTCGCTCAGCCCTTCTTCACCAGCACCCAAGATCTCGGTGCAGGCAATGCATGGTCTGCCGAACTCACCGGCGCGGTTAACAATAAATTATTTATGGGCAGCCGCCTTACCCACGTCCGCGCATCCAACAACGCCGGTCAAGGCAGCCATAAAATGACCGAATACTTGCTGTTCGGCACCTACCGCTTTCAAGGCCGTCTGAAAGGTTTGAGCATCAGCGATTTTGCCGGCATGCAAAAACGGCAAGGCAACGACAATGAGTTTTTACAAAACCGTTTGCAGCTTTCGTATAGCTTTTAAGATGATGCCGGCAAAGGCCGTCTGAAGCCGCCCGGTGTTTGCGATATCCATAATCGCAACGTTAAGGGCAAACAGAAAACTCACAGGCTGCGCCCCGACGACAATATGTTTTAATCATTCATGCCGTCTGAAAACCATCAAGATTTTCAGACGGCATCGGCTTATGTTGATGTGCCGCATGATGACCAAACAGGAATGACGCCCATGCAAAAACCACCAAACTTTATCTGCTCCTGTCAACGCAAAACAAGCAGATAAGCTGCAGCGTTGAACACAAAGCCAAGCAGTGCGCTCCCCACTTCCATTCACCGCTTTACGGGCGGGCGAAACAGATTTATGCGGCAAAAATGGTTATAATGCCAAACCATGCCGACATTTCGTTTGCAATAGCTTTAATAATGTTATGGCCGGGGTGTTCTGACATTATTAACAAGGGAATGGTCGTTCCTAAAAATACAGATGCCCGGCAAGCCCTGAATAACCGCCTATACCAAACCATGAATTTCGATACAAAAAGCCTGCATTCCGTTTGCCGGATCAACGGCGGCGCAGCTTGCACAAATGATGATATTTTGGCCGAAGAAACACCGGTAGCGCTGGTGTATAACGGCATTGCCCACGTAGTATTGATGGCAACACCTGCCGATTTGGCCGAACTGGCGCTGGGCTTCAGCCTGAGCGAAGGCATTTTGCAGCATGCCGGCCAAGCTTATGATATTGAAGTGAAACAGGCTTGCAACGGCATTGAAGTGCATCTGGAAATCGCTTCGGCCCAATTTCAAGCCCTGAAAGCGCGCCGCCGCAGCATGAGCGGCCGTACCGGCTGCGGCTTATGCGGCATCGACAGCCTCGCGGCCATACCCACCGAACTGCCACAAGTGGTGCGCAACGGCAATATCCGTGCCACCGATATTCAGACGGCCTTGAATCATTTGCAATCGCACCAGCATTTGCGCAGCCAAACCGGCGCAGTACACGGCGCAGCATGGGTAGTCGGCGGCGAAATCCAATATTTATTTGAAGATGTCGGCCGCCATAATGCATTAGATAAACTGCTGGGCTTCGGCGCCCGCCAAGCGCTAGATTGGCAGCAGGGGTTTGCACTGATTTCCAGCCGTGCCAGCTATGAAATGATCGCCAAAGCAGCCATGCTCGGCATCGGCTGCGTTGTGGCCGTATCAGCACCCACCGCATTAGCCGTGCGGCTGGCCGAACAATCGGGCATCACCCTGGCCGGCTTCGCCAAACCACACCAGTTCAGCATATACAGCCATACCGGGTTTATCTGTTATCGTGAAACAGCTTAATACCTGCCGCAACATCGCAGCGCCTTGCATCGGCATCAATAGGTTTCACAATATCGCCGGCCCGCCAGCCAATGCAATCCATGCAAAAAAAGAATATTAGAATATTAAAGAATATCAGGCCGTCTGAAAACAAACCATCATTCAATAAAACCAACAGCCTTAGGCTGCATAAGGAAAATCATGACCACCGCCAAACCTGCCGAAACCATACAGAAAGGCCTCTTTCACACACCCTTTTGGACAGCACCTGCCAGCCATGTTTTTGAAGAACGCAGCATGCGTTTTTTTGAATTGGCCGAAGCCGACAACAGCGAATGGCGCCTGTATCTCGAACTGTTGGGCAAACTGACCGCCGCACAACATGCCGTATCGGCCAAACACCGCTTCACCCCACCGCCCTTGCGCCAAGGCAGCACAACATTGCCCCCGGCCGCAACAGAGCAAGTGCCGGCTGATTTTTACGGCGTATTTACCGATTTGTTAAACGAAATCAACCATCAGCCAAACATGACCGTACAAGCCGAACTAAACAGGCTCGCCGCACTTACCCGCGAAGAAACCGAAGCATTGGCCAAGCGCGTATCCACATCAAAAATAGAAAACAGCGACCGAGCCGCCATCATTTGGGTACAAGCCGCCCTGCAAATCATCTGGACCGCATGGGCAGCACAACTGACCGAAGACGACGTTCCCCCAGTAGAAGAACGCACCCTATGCCCCTGCTGCGGCACAGAAGCCGTCGGCAGCGTAGTATTGGCCAAAGGCGATTTAGCAGGATTTCGCTACATGCACTGCCCGCACTGCAACAGCCGCTGGAATGCCTTACGCGCCAAATGCCCCACCTGCGGCGACAGCAGCGGCATGGGCATACAAGAAATCGAAACCGATACCGCCCCCACCCAAGTCGCCCCCTTATTGGGTGCCAAAGCCGAAAGCTGTGAAACATGCCGCAGCTACCGAAAACTTTACCGCTTGGAAAAACAACAATACGCCGACCCCATTGCCGACGACCTGGCATCATTAGGGCTGGATATTTTAGTCGGCGAAGCAGGCTACAGCCGCGCAGGCAGTAATCCGTTTTTACTGTCTGCGGAATAATAGCCGGTTACGTCAGATGACAAGATTTTTAAGAATCCCAGATGCATGAAGGCAGCTGACAACACCGCCGGTTTATCACCACCAGCTGATTGCTTCACCGCAAGCGGCCGGCAAACGCAGCCACACGGATTTCTTCAAAATCCGTGTTCCAACACCCAGCAGCCTGTAAGCGGCTGCTTTCATAATATAGTCAAAGAAATTAAAAACTAGCACAAATCCACAAGAAATAGAAAAAAAGCGTATCAAGACAATCCACTTTTTGTGGATTTGTACTAGTTTTTAATTTCTTTTACTATATCTTCGGCTCGCCGCCTTGTTAACTTACTTTTATGAATGGGTATGATTGAATTTTCTATGCTGAAAAATATTTTACCAAGGCCGCCATTTTTTCATACAGATAAAGCAGCCCAAAAGGCTGCTTTATCTGTATGAATTACCGGCTGTTTTTTGGTGTAATATTGGGTTTTACTTTATCCTGCTCGGCCTGTTCGTTTTTTGCCAACATTTCACGATACCAGCGCGGGTGGTGTTTTTTCGCCCATTTTTGTGTAACCACGCCTTCTACCATTGCGCGAATGGTGCCTTTCACCCAGAAAGCGGCATATACATGCACAATAATGCCCGCAATCAGAATCAGTGCTGCCCAAGCATGAAACAGTAAGGCCAGGCGGATAATGGGAATGGGGAAGAGTTCGGCAAAATACGGGCGCCAGGCGATAATGCCGGTGCACAGGAGCACAATCATGCAACCGGTCATCAGCCAAAACATGCCTTTCTGACCGCCGTTGTATTTGCCGATATCACCCACTTCGTGGCCTTTAAGCACGGTTTTGACTGATTTCATCCATTTCACATCTTCTTTATCGAGGAAGTTGTGTTTCCAATAGCGGAAAAACTGTACGAAAAAGCCGATAAACATCACCACGCCCACAAAGGGGTGGATAATCCGCGCTAATTGCGGGGTACCGAATACACCGGTGAGCCAGAAAAAGGCCGGGTAGAAAAATGCCAGGCCGGAAATGGCCAGCAGCACAAAACACACGGCCACAATCCAGTGATTGATACGCTCACTGCGGTTATAGCGTTGAATCAGTTTTTCTTTCATTATGCATCCTCCTCGCCGTGCAGGGTTTTGCCGTCTTTACCGATGACTTCGGGCGCGTCTTCTTCATCTTCAGCCTTGCTGGGGCCGACGGTGATGTAATGGAAGAATCCGGTCAGCGTGGCGGCGGCGATGCCGATGGTAGCCAGAGGTTTCAAGAAGCCTTTCCACAGTTTCACAGTCGGGCTGATGCTGGGGTTTTCCGGCAAGCCGTGATAAAGGCCGGGCTTGTCGGCATGGTGCAGCACATACATCACATGCGTACCACCCACACCTTCGGGGTCATACAAACCCGCTTTGTCGTAGCCGCGGTTGTTCAAATCTTTAATCCGCTCGGCGGCCACGCCTTTCATGTCTTCTTTGGTGCCGAACTGAATCGCGCCGGTGGGGCAGGTTTTCACACAGGCGGGCTCTTGGCCGACGGCCACGCGGTCGGAACACAGCGTGCATTTGTAGGCACGGTGGTCTTTTTTATCGATGCGCGGCACATTGAACGGGCAGCCGGAAATGCAGTAGCCGCAGCCGATGCAGTTTTCTTCGTGGAAATCTACAATGCCGTTGTGATACTGAATAATCGCTCCGGGCGACGGGCAGGCTTTGAGGCAGCCGGGGTCGGCGCAGTGCATACAGCCGTCTTTACGGATCAGCCATTCGAGCTTGCCGTTTTCTTCCACTTCGCTGAAGCGCATTACCGTCCAGCTTTTGGATGTCAAATCCATAGGGTTGTCATACACGCCGTGATTGGTGCCGATTTCGTCGCGAATATCGTTCCACTCCGAACAGGCTACCTGGCAGGCTTTGCAGCCGATACAGGTGGTAACGTCGATGAGTTTGGCCACTTCTTCCGGCCGGCGCACGCCCGGCGGCGGGGTAATGCCGGCGGTGGCGGAACGGCGTTTGATGTCTAATGATTGTAATGCCATGATTTCCGTTCCTTATGCTTTTTCAATATTCACCAAAAAGGTTTTGTATTCGGGCGTTTGGGTGTTGGCATCGCCGACAAAAGGTGTGAGCGAGTTCACGAGGAACTGCTTCTCGCCGGAGACGTTTTCCCAGCCGCCATGCAAAGGAATGCCGATCTGATGCACGGTTTTGCCGTTAATCTGCAACGGCACCACGCGTTTGGTTACCACGGCTTTTGCCTTAATCCAGGCGCGTTTGGAGCTTACTTTTACCCAATCGCCTTTTTCAATGCCTTTTTCTTTCGCCAGCTCTTCACTGATTTCGATAAATTGCTGCGGTTGCGCAATCATCAGCAGTTTCACCGACTTGGTCCAGAATTGGAAATGCTCGGTCAGGCGGTAGGTGGTGCCGACATAAGGAAACTCTTCGTGTGTACCGATGCGGTCTTTCACGCTGTCAAACAACCGCATCGCCGGAGTTTGCACCACACTCGGGTGTAACGGGTTGGTGCCGATGGGTGATTCAAGCGGCTCGTAATGCTCGGGGAAGGGGCCGTCCACCAACTTGCGCGCGCAGAACAGGCGGCCTACGCCCTCTTCGTTCATAATAAACGGATTCATACCCGAATCGGGTGCGGCATCGGCTTTGAAGTCAGCCACATCGGCGCCTGCCCATTTTTTGCCGTCCCAATGAATCAGCACGCGCTTCGGATCCCACGGTTTTCCGCTCGGATCGCAAGAGGCGCGGTTGTAGATGATGCGGCGGTTGGCCGGCCATGCCCACGCCCATTTCGGCGTATTGCCCAAACCGCTGTCGGTATTGTCGCGGCGATCCATTTGATTGCCCTGCTCTGTCCAAGAACCTGAAAAAATCCAGGTGGCGCATTCGGTGCTGCCGTCGTCGCGCAATTGGGCAAAGCCGTCGAGCAGCTCGCCTTTGCGTCGCACAATATTGCCGTTTTCGTCTTTAATATCCGCCAAAGCATAGCCGTTTGATTCCTTGGCCATTTCTTCCGGCGTCGGTGCATACGGGTCTTTATAGTGCCAAGCCAGTTTGGTAATCGGCTCAGGCGCGGTGCCGCCCTCTTTTTCATACAGTGCTTTGAGCATCATATGCAATTCGCCCAAAATATCGAGATCGGGTAAGGCTTCACCGGGCGGCTTCGCACCGGGGTGGTGCCATTGCAGCCAACGCGAAGAATTCACAATTGAGCCGGCCTCTTCGGCAAAACAAGGCGTGGGCAGGCGGAATACTTCGGTTTGGATGGCGGCCGGATCAACATCATGCGCATCGCCGTGGTTTTGCCAAAACGATGCGGTTTCAGTAGCCAGCGGATCCATCACCACCATGTATTTCAATTTGGAAAATGCTTCGGTAACGCGATGCGCATCGGGGAACGAGCCTTGCGCATTAAAGCCCTGCACCAGCAAACCGTTTACTTTGCCCTGATACATCAATTCGGTGAGCTGCAAAATATCATACATTTTGTCCCATTTCGGCAGCCAATCGTAACCCCAGTTGTTTTCGCGGGTGGCATTTTCGCCATACATCCACTTCAAAAAGCTGACGAAAAAGGCCGGCGTGTTGCTCCAATAATTGAGCTGGCCAGGTTGCAAAGCCTTGGGGGTTTGTTTTTCGATGTATTCTTGGAAAGTGCGGTGGCGGTCTTCGCTCGGCAGTGAAAGATAGCCCGGCAACGCAGTGGAAAGCAGCCCCAAATCAGACAAACCTTGAATATTGGAGTGGCCGCGCAATGCGTTGACACCGCCGCCCGACATGCCGATATTGCCCAACAGCAGTTGCACCATCGCCATCGTGCGGATAATTTGGGTGCCGGTGGTGTGTTGCGTCCAGCCCAATGCATAAAGAATGGTGCCTGCTTTATCCGGCGCCGCCATTTCGCCCCATGCTTCGGCCACTTTCAGAAAGTCTTCTTTGGAGGTGCCGCAGATGGTGTTCATCATATCGAGCGTGTAGCGCGAATAGTGTTTTTTCAGCAACTGCCACACGCTGCGCGGATGTTGCAGCGTGGGGTCGGTTTTGGCATAACCATTGCCGTCGAGCTCGTAATACCAGGTTTCGTTGTCGTAAAAACCGCTGCGCTTGCCGACACGGCTGGCCACTTCGGGGTTTTCTTCTTCTTTTTTGTCTTCGTCGGGCGTTTCGCCTTCGTGGCCGGAAAACATGCCTTCGTTAAAGTCGTAGCCTTCCGCCACGATAAAACTGGCGTTGGTATAGGCTTTAACATATTCCCATTGAATTTTATCGTTTTCAATCAGCCAGTTAATCAATGCACCCAAAAAGGCGATATCGCTGCCCGAGCGCACGGGCGCATAGAAATCGGCAACGGCGGCGGTGCGATTGAAGCGCGGGTCGACCACAAACAATTTGGTGCCTTTTTTCTTTTTCGCTTCAATCACCCATTTGAAACCGACCGGGTGGGCTTCGGCGGCATTACCCCCCATCACCATAATGAAATCGGCGTGCTGAATATCGACAAAAGTGTTGGTCATCGCCCCGCGGCCGAAAGTGGAAGCCAGCGCCGACACAGTAGGGCCGTGGCACACACGCGCCTGCGCATCGGTGGCAACAATGCCGAGCGAGCGCATCCATTTTTGGGTGAGGATACCGGTTTCGTTGGAAGAAGCAGAAGCGGTAAGCATGCCCAAAGTGGGCAGTCGGTGCACCGGCACACCCTTTTCGTTGTTAACAATCAGGTTGGCATCGCGGTCGTCTTTGATGTGGCGGGCAATGCGGGTCAGCGCATCGTGCCATGAAATGCGTTTCCACTCGTTGCTGCCCGGCTCGCGCACTTCGGGAAAATGCAGGCGGTTGGGGCTGTGCACGAAATCAATCAACGATGCGCCTTTCGGGCAGAGTGAACCGCGGCTGACCGGATGATCAGGGTC
This sequence comes from Uruburuella testudinis, assembly GCF_022870865.1. Lineage (NCBI taxonomy): Bacteria > Pseudomonadati > Pseudomonadota > Betaproteobacteria > Neisseriales > Neisseriaceae > Uruburuella > Uruburuella testudinis. Next base: position 1,348,710 of record NZ_CP091508.1, on the reverse strand, counting down.
GCCTTCAATGTGGAAAATGGATTTTTTGGCGTTTTTGGCACCATCGCCCAAACTATAAAGAATCGTGCCGCAGCCTACCGAGCAATAAGTGCAGTTATTACGCGCCTCTGATGCGCGAGAAAGCTTGTATTGGCGCACTTCTGCCCACGCATTGGTCGGCATCATGCCCATTACCGCCAAGCCGGACGCACCTGCGCCGGCGGCGGTGACTTTGAAAAACTGCCGTCTGGTTACATTCATGGTTGTGTTCCTGCCTGATTTTTCAGCCGCTTTTTTCAGACGGCCTTGTTATTCATTCAAACTTTATTGATGTCTTGCCGACGGCATTAAGACCATGAAAAACATGGCCTTTTATGATTGTATTGCAGGGCAATCTGGCCGAATACTCCGAAACCGCCATCAATCTGTTGCCGATAGCAAGATGATGTAATGAATTGTAAGCTATTTCGGGGGGCATAGTCTAATTTTATTTGGAATGCATTTTTATTGATTTTAATTATCATTAATAGAAATTCACCCATACAGACCAGGCGGGTTTTCCCGCGATGGTTGCCTAGGCTGTCCTGACAATTCGTGTATGAGGGAATTTTTGTTCCTGGAAATGCAGATGCCAGGCAAAAAAATTGTCAGGACACCCCAGTACTGTGCGACTTAATCTTACGAGGCAAGATAATACCCATTCACAAAAGTAAGATGATTAAGCTGAACAACAATAAAGGCCGTCTGAAATACGCTTTTCAGACGGCCTTAATCATGATTCCGGTCTATTAAAAAAGATTGCTTAATGGCTGAATTTATCAAAACCGTTTGCCGGTTCATGCAGGACTTCGGCAAACTCAGCTGCCTGTGCCTGCCCTTTTTGCAGTTGCCTGACTCAGGGTGTCCTAACCATTCAGGATGATTCAGATTTTTTGCGATAAAAAGTGCAGATGCAAGGCAAAAAACGCAGCAAGATTGGGCATCTTGCGAGGCTTTTTAACCCAGCAGATGTGCTTTTAGCGCCAAAAAGATGATGATACATGGCACATCAGAACACCCAAATGGTTCAGCCAAAAATCAAATACCGCCATATTTTTTCAGACGGCATTGCTTTGTATCAAACCAAACCGCCCACACGCTATATCTTGCAGTGGCCGTCTGAAAACCTACATACACTCGGAATCCAGCGATAAAGAAGCCAGTGTTCGGTCGAATTCTTCGATATAGCTTTCCAGCAGATAAGGGCGCAACAGGCTGAGGGTGCGCCGGATGCCGCGCACTTTCGAATCTTCGGTCAGTTTGGCACGGCCGCGCAATGAGCCGTCGAAGTCGAACCAATATTTGGTCACAATCCACATGTTCATGGCCATATCGTTCATGGCGGTTTCATCGGCGCGGATGATGTCTAAACCGTTTAAGCGGGTGAGCAGCTTCACCAGCAGCGGCGACACTTTGGCATGGGTGAAATCATTGTGTTCGCCCAAAAGCTCGGCACTGCGGGCCAGCAGCGTGTTGACGTCGCTGAACAAAAAACGATAGCGCCACATCACATCATAAATGCCCGCCATATAATTCACCGAGTTGCACACATTGGTGGGCAACACCGCGCCATGCAGATACTCAAGCAAATCTTCGCTGTAGCGCTTGAAAAGCTGCACGATGATTTCATCTTTATTGCGGAAATGGTAATACAGATTGCCCGGGCTGATGCCCAAATGGGCGGCGATGTGGTTGGTGCTGATATTGCGCTCGCCCTCTTCGTTAAACAGCACCAGGCTGGCGTCTACAATACGGTTATATGTATTCGGTCTGGCTTCTTTCACCACAATGTTACTCCTTGTTTGTTGTGCCTGCGGCAGTACCGCAAGGCTGTTATTGTTATCGCTGCGCTGATGCAGAATAGGCATGAAACATGTATCAGACAGCAGCGTGAAATTTCAGATTATAGCCAACAACCATAATCAATATTGTAATCATATCGTAAAAGACAATGGCAACCAATTGGGCTCGGCATGCAAATCCACGCCAAACCGCGCCTGCACCTGCGCACGCACATGCATGGCCAAATCATACACATCTTGTGCCGATGCCTGCTGCTTGTTTACCAACACCAAAGCCTGTTTTTCATGCACGGCCGCCCCGCCGATTTGAAAGCCTTTCAGACGGCATTGGTCGATCAGCCAGCCGGCAGCCAGCTTCACCGAACCATCGGGCTGCGGATAATGCGGCATTTGCGGATACTGCGCCTGCAAAGCCTGCGCCTGCGCCGCGCCGACAATCGGGTTTTTGAAAAAGCTGCCGACATTGCCGAGCGTTTTCGGGTCGGGCAGTTTTTCGGCGCGGATTTGGCAAACCGCAGCGGAAACATCTTTAGCCGTAGCCGCTCTGCCGGCGCAACGTTCGGCCAACACCGCCGCCAAATCGCCATAACGCACATCGGCGCTGAAGTTTTCTTTGAGCGCAAACCGCACCGACACAATCACATAACGCCCTTTGCCGGCTTGCTTAAACAAGCTTTCGCGATAAGCAAAACCGCATTCCGCGTTGCCCAGCTCGACAAATGTGCCGCTGTCTAAATCAAAGCAGCACACCGAATCGAGCACATCTTTCACTTCTACACCGTAAGCGCCGATATTCTGCACCGGCGCCGCGCCCACCGTGCCCGGAATCAGGCTTAAATTTTCGAGGCCGCACAAGCCCATGTTTAAGGTGTGCAACACAAAATCATGCCAGTTTTCACCGGCCTGCGCTTCAATATAGACCAGGCCGTCTGAACGCCGGATTTCGCGTATGCCTTTATTCTGCATATGCACCACCAAGCCTGGATAATCCTGCATCAACAATATATTACTGCCGCCGCCGAGCCACAACACCGTGTGGCGGTCAAATTCGGGCTGCCGCACCAATTCGGGCAAATCGGCCGCATCGGCCAGCGTGGCAAAATAGCGCGCCCGGGCGGGCAGGCCGAACGTATTGAGCGGCTGCAAATCTACATCATACTCAAGCTGCATCACACCATCCTTTTTCTTGCCGCCATCGTACGGCTGCATATTTCCAAATACCACACCAGCCACACCGCCGCCACGGTCAACGACAGCACCAGCGCCGTCCAAAAACCGTAAATCCCCATATCATGTCCATAAGCCAACCAGTAGCCCGGCAGCAGCCCGAAGCCCCAAAACGCCACGGCATGAATCAGCATCGGTACCCGCGTGAGCTTGTAGCCGCGCAGCGCATAAGAAGCCACACATTGGGTTGCATCGGCCAACTGAAACACCGCCGCAAACAACAACACCGCCGCCGCAATCGCCAACACGCCCGCATCATCGGTATACATTCCCGCCAGCTGATGACGGAACAGCACCAAAATCAAAGCCGTTGCCACCGCCAGCACCAAGCCCAACACCAGCGACACGCCCGACACATAGCGCGCCCGCACATATTCGCCGCGGCCGAGCGAATAGCCCACCCGCACCGTGCCCGCCGCCCCCACACTTTGCGGAATCATATAAATCACCCCGGTGAGGCTGATCACCACCTGCTGTGCCGCTACATAATCCTCGCCCAGCCGCGCCACCAAAAACACAATACACGAAAACAGGCTCACTTCCAGAAAAAACGACAAACCGATCGGCATGCCCAATTTCCAAATCTGCCCAAACGCCTGAGCGTTGGGCCGGCTGAATGTTTCCATCAATTTAAATTGGCGGAAATACTGCTGTTTGGCCACATACAGCCACAACACCAGCGCATTGAACCAAAACACCAGCGCCGTTGCCACCCCGCAGCCCGCACCGCCCAGCGCCGGCATACCGAATTTGCCGTAAACAAAAGCATAATTGAGCGGAATATTCAGCAAAAACGCCAAAAAGCTCACAATCATAATCACCCGCGGCCGGTTGAGGCTCGAAGCATAAGCATGCAGCGCCCGATGCACCATCGCCGCCGGCATTGCCAGGCCGGTAAACAGCATATACAGCGCCATCATCTCTTCGACCTTATCGCTCAAATCCAGCCAAGCCTGAAACGGCCACACCAACAGCCACATCAGCAGCATGCCGATGATGCCCAGCATCACGCCGAACCAAATGCCCTGCCGCCCCGTTTCGCCTACCTCATCTTTGCGGCCGGCGCCGAAAAGCTGCGCAATCATCGGGTTTAGCGCCGTCATCACCCCCATAAAAGTAATGTAAATCGTGGCAAACACACTGCTGCCCAGCGCCACCGCCGCCAAGTCTTCCTTGCCTGCGCCGCCGGCCATCACCGTATCCACAAAACCAATGCCCACCTGCGCCACCTGCGCCACCAGCATCGGCAGCGCCAGCACTGCCAGCTTATTGATTTCTTTTTTAAACACCGGCCATGAATAGCCGTTCAAATCGAGCAACATAATTTATCCGCGCTTTCAGACGGCCTTAAACCTTAACCTATTCATCAATCAGCCGACCAAGCAAACTGAAGGCAATACAACACACACAGAGCCGGCAATGAGCGGTATTTGTGGATAGGCATGATGAGCAATAGGCCGTCTGAAAGCTTTGTCCTATATAAAGAATCCAACCGCGTAGTGTATCAAAAATCTGTTGCCTTATGTAAAGATGTCAAACATATGCTCCGCCCTGCGGTTGCGGCAAAGCGCCATCGTCCGGCAATCGGCACCCGTGTAAAAAAGCTTCACACAAACAGCCGCTGCCTTAACCAAAACGTTATCCCCCTACGCGCCACTTTTTTTTCAGACGGCCAATCTCTTGTTTTTACATTAATAATTCGCAACCAACAAACAAACCATACATTAACGCGCCTTAATATTTCCAAATAGGAAATTATGTTTTAATGAAACGTTGCTTTATTACAAACATCACCGAACGTATACTGCACTCATCCGACAAACACAGCGCAAGTGTGATTTGTTTATTGAAAAACATCCGCAAACAACAAGAGGAAAGTATCATGAAAAACATCGTATTAGCTACCGTATTGAGCCTGACTGCCGCCGCCGCTTTCGCCAACGGCGCCCCGACCGAAAGCTACCCCAACGGCTACCGCCCGCACGCTGATTTGAGCAGCGTGGTTCAAGAAGCACCGCGCAGCAATATTATCCGCGCCGCCAAAAACGACGACAGCGTGAAATTGGTTTACACCGGCGACCGCGACGGCGCTGCCTACAGCCTCTACCCGGAAGACAACTTCCGCGCCCGCTACGCCGATATCCGCTAAACAGCCTTTGCGCAGCAGCAATCGATTGAATGATGTACCAGCGGCAGCCCTCGGGTTGCCGCTTTTTTATGGCCGCCGCACATCCATGATTGGCCTCAGATATTCAAAACACATCATTTAACATCCATTTTTTTCAGTTTTTCCGTAGGTGGCACTCACACTACCAGGCTGTTCACCATCACTGCCCGCAACGATGCCGAAGCGGTTAGCCGACAGCACCGGTTAAGCATTTATAGATTAAGATACCGTGAGAAATGCCCCTTGTTTAGGGCTTGAATATATAAGGCCGTCTGAAAACGGTGAAAATGCAGTTTCAGACGGCCTTGTTTTGATGCGATTGCGGGTGAACATCAACACAAACACCCTGCTCTATTGCCCGCCCCATAGCTCTGCGGCAATTTCTTCAACCAACCGCACCTTCGCCCATTGCTCGGCTTCGGTCATGATATTGCCCTCTTCGGTAGAGGCAAAACCGCATTGCGGGCTGAGTGCCAACTGCTCAAGCGGCACGATTTCGGCGGCTTCGGCAATGCGTGCTTTTACTGCCTCTTTATTTTCCAACTCAGGGAATTTCGAAGTAATCAAGCCCAATACAATGCGGCCTTTATGCGGATTGTCGTTAAAATATTTCAACGGCTCAAAACCGCCCGAACGCTCGTTGTCGTATTCGAGAAAATAGCCGTCAAACGCCGTTTGGCCAAATAGCTCCGGCGCCACCGGGTCATACGCACCGCTGAGCAGATACGATGATTTGTAGTTGCCGCGGCACACATGGGTGGTGATGCACATATCTGCCGGTTTGCCGGCCAAAATGGCCTGAATATTTTCCAGCGCATAACGCTTGTTTTCGACAAACTCAGGCGCATCGGGGTTGTTGCACAGGCTGCCCCAATACACATCATCGATTTGCAGATATCGGCACCCGGCATCGTAAAAAGCCTGAACGGCATCCCGATAAGCCTGCCGCACATCGGCGGCAAAAGCCGCTTTATCGGCATACACGCCGGTATCCCAAATAAACGGATACATCAATTGGTTGGGGCTAGGAATGGTGTATTTGACCACACCGCGCTCACCCACAATTTTCGCCAACGCCTGATAATGCGCAATAAACGGATGGTTTTGCGGCCACGCCACTTTACCGTTGCAGCGGGTGTTGTAGCGGCGCACTTCGGTATCTTTAAACGCATAGGCCTGCTCGGGCACAAAGCCCTCAATACCGTCGAGATTTTCCAGAAAATCAATATGCCACCACGAGCGGCGGAATTCGCCGTCGGTAATCACGCCCAGGCCGGCAGCCAGCTGGTCGTCTACCAATTTGGCGATTTCTTCATCTTCCACACGGGTCAGCGCTTCGCGGCTGATTTTGCCCTCGGCAAAGTCGGCGCGGGCTTGTTTGAGGGCGGCAGTACGCAGGTAGCTGCCCACAGTATCGGCGCGCAGCGGCAGAGTTTGGCTCATAACGGCTCCTTTTTTTGCATTTTCGATAATGATTTGACAATGGTTTAAGTATAAATGAAATTGATGCTGAAAATACGGCTGTTTTGATGAAAAATCTGCCTGCTTCCATCAAGCCGGCTCATATATGCTACCAACATGATTGAGGCCGTCTGAAATCCTTCAAAAGATGATGATATATGAATGGTCAAGACACCCCAGGGTGTCCTGATGTGTCGTTTATGAGGGGATTTTTGTTCCTGAAAATGCAGATGCAAGGCAAAAAACGCAGCAAGATTGGACATCTTGCGAGGCTTTTTAACGCAGCAGATGCGTTTTCAGGGACAAAAAGCACCCGTAAATCGAATTGTCAGGACACCCTAATGCGCAATATCGACAGCGCCGCCGGCATATCCGCTATAATTGCGCCATATTGATGATTATCAGGAGCCCGCATGTTTACCGAAGCCGCCCAGCAACTGACCACCGTGCGCGATATTTTGCGCTTTGCCGTCAGCCGTTTCAACGAAGCCGATTTGTTTTTCGGCCACGGCAGCGACAACGCCCACGACGAAGCCGCCTATCTGATTTTGCACACCCTTAACCTGCCGCTCGATATGCTTGAGCCTTATCTGGATGCCAAGCTTTTGAAAAACGAAAAAGAAAACGTGCTTGAGCTGATCGAACGCCGCGTTAACGAACGCCTGCCGGTGGCTTATCTCACCCATCAGGCCTGGCAGGGCGATTTTGATTTTTATGTCGACGAACGCGTGATTGTGCCGCGCTCGTTTGTGTATGAATTACTGGGCGAACCGCTGGCGCCGTGGATCGAGCACGAAGAGCTGGTGCACCGCGCGTTGGATTTGTGCACCGGCAGCGGCTGTCTGGCTGTTCAAATGGCGCACCACTACCCTGCCGCCGAAATCGATGCGGTCGATTTGAGCCTGGATGCGCTGGAAGTGGCCGCCGTCAATGTGGAAAGCTACGGCCTCGAAGCGCGCATCAATCTGATTCACACCGATTTATTTGAAGGCCTGGAAGACACTTACGATCTGATTGTCTCCAACCCGCCTTATGTCGATGCCGAATCGGTAGACACCCTGCCCGAAGAATACCTGCACGAGCCCGAATTGGCTTTGGGCAGCGGCGAAGACGGCCTCGACGCCACCCGCCAAATCATCTTGCAAGCCGCCAAATTTCTCAACCCCAAAGGCGTGTTGCTGGTCGAAATCGGCCACAACCGCGATGCGCTCGAAGCCGCTTATCCCGAGCTGCCGTTTACCTGGCTGGAAACCAGCGGCGGCGACGGCTTTGTGTTTTTGCTAACCCGTGAACAATTATTGGGCGAAGCGTAAAATAGAGAGAATGAAAAAAGACGTGATGCCAAGCGCTGCAACGCCGCAGCACTTTTCTATTCATTTCACTATCTGCGCCTTAGGGTGCCCGGACAATTCGATTTACGGGTGCTTTTTGCCCCTGAAAACGCATCTGCTGCGTTTTTTGCCCGGCATCTGCATTTTCAGGAACAAAAATCCCCTCATAAACGACACATCAGGACACCCTGGCCGTCTGAAAGATGCTTCAGACGGCCTGAACCATTGTTGAATCCACCTTCATCATCTGATTATGAATACCCGCGAAAAACTCAGCTTTACCACTTTTCCGGCGGCCATTGCCGGTGTTTTGCTGCTGTGGCTGCCGGTGTTGCTGCTGCATCTGACCATTGCGCTGTTTACCGCGCTGATTACCTGCACCGCTACCCGATGGCTGGCACACCACTTGCGCCGCAGCCGCCCCGGCGTGCGCCACGCCGAATTGTCGGCCTTACTGCTGTTTGTCTTGCTCTCGGCTGCGGCAATCTACCTGGCCGGCCACTGGCTCCACAATCAGGCCGGCGGCAACATTATCAGCAGCCTGATGACGCAGACCGCCGGCGTGCTCGACCGGCTGCACACCCAACTGCCCGCCAGCCTCAGCCGTTATCTCCCCGCCTCTGCCGAAGGGCTGCGCGATGCACTTTCGCAAGGGCTGAAAGACCATGCGCTGCAACTGCAAACCGCCGGCACCCACACCTTGAGCGCCATCGGCCACGCGCTGGCCGGCCTCATTATCGGCGGCCTGATGGCAGTGCAGATGCCGACGGGCATGCCGCGACCGGCCGCGCCGCTCAGCGCCCGCCTTCACGATGCCTTTCAAAGCCTGTGCAACAGCTTTAGCGAAGTGTTTTTCGCACAAGTGCGCATCTCGCTGATCAACACGGCGCTCACCGCCATCTACCTGCTCGGCATCCTGCCGCTCTTGGGCAAACCGCTGCCGATGTCCGGCGCGTTGGTGGCGCTGACCTTTTTCAGCGGCCTGATTCCGGTGGTGGGCAATCTGATTTCCAACGCGTTTATCGTGGTATTGAGCCTGTCCGACAGTGTAACCGTGACCGTAATGTCGCTGTTGTGGCTGATAGGCATCCACAAGCTCGAATATTTTCTGAATGCGCACATCATCGGCCAAAAAATCAAGGCCGCCGCCTGGGAGCTGCTGCTGGCCATGCTGCTGATGGAAGCCATGTTCGGCCTGGCGGGGCTGGTGAGCGCGCCGATTATTTATGCGCAAATCAAACATATTCTGATAGAAAAAGGCTGGATCGGCCGGCCGGCGGTAGCGGATTCCGCTGCAAAATAGCGGTTTGAATCACAATTGCGGTTCAACTTAATCACCGCCTCCCTCTGCGTTGGAACAGAGAAAACAAAATACCGCAGCTTTATCGGCGCTTCAAACAAAGGCCGTCTGAAAGAAACGACTTTCAGACGGCCTTTGTTTGCAGAATACACATTCACCAAAGCAAACTAACAAAGCCGCGAGCCAATGCCGTTAGGTTATTGTTGTGAATGGATATTAATTACCCTACTCCGTTGCCCAACCCGCCTCCGTTAAAACAGAGGGAACAAAATACCGCAGCTTTTATCAATGCGTCAAACAAAGGCCGTCTGAAACCGCTATTTCCGGTTTCAGACGGCCTTTAGTTTTACCAAAGCGGTTATTTCAAATTGGCTTTAAAAAACTGTTCAAACTTATCAAACGGAATCTTGCCGGCTTCGTTGTCATACAAATCAACATGGCTCGCGCCGGGGATAATCAGCAATTCTTTGTTGTTGCCGGTGAGCTTTTTAAACGCGTCTTCGCCAAAATAGCGCGAATGGGCGTTTTCACCGTGTACCATCAACACCGGATTGCGGATTTCCGCCGTATAGCTCAACAGCGGCATATTCATAAAAGAGAGCGGGGTGGTGGCCGTCCATGCGCCGTTGGAATTCACGGAACGGGGGTGGAAGCCGCGCGGGGTTTTATAGAAGTTGAAATAATCCTGCACAAATTTCGGCTCGCTGCCGGTAAGCTTTTCAGGCAGATTGTTGGTAGAAGGCGCGATGGTGCCGCTGCGGGCATCTTCGGTGCGCTGCGCATTGAGCTGCACGCGGGTTTGGTAGCGCTGTTCGGGGGTAACGCTGTCGTTATAGCCGTTGGCCATCACGCGGCTCATATCATACATGGTTGCGATAACGGATGCCTTGATGCGGGTATCCATCGCCGCCGCATTCAGGGCCATGCCGCCCCAGCCGCAGATGCCGATAATGCCGATGCGCCCGGCATCCACGCTGCTCAAAGTGGTGAGAAAATCCACAGCGGCGCTGAAATCTTCGGTGTTGATGTCGGGCGAGGCCACATTGCGCGGTTCGCCGCCGCTCTCACCGGTGTAGGAAGGATCAAACGCCAGCGTAATAAAACCGCGCTCGGCCATGGTTTGCGCATACAGGCCGGAAGACTGTTCTTTCACCGCACCAAACGGGCCGCTCACGGCAATGGCGGGCAGCTTGCGGTTGCCACGGTTTTTCGGCAGGTATAAATCAGCAGCCAGCGTGATGCCGTAGCGGTTTTTGAACTGCACTTTCTGATGGTCGACACGGTTGCTTTGCGGGAAAATTTTATCCCATTCTTGGGTGAGGTTTAAGGTCATGGCTGGGTTTCCTGTGGTTGAAACACGATCTTGCGCCCATACAGGTGCGGCAGCAGCGGCCAGCGCGGCAGCGGTGATAACGGTTAGGGCAGAGTGCATAAATTTTCGGCGTGAAATGATGAAGTTCATGTCGGGCTTTCTTAAAATAAACCATTAATTTGATAGCAGGCATTTTAAAGCGGCTTCAGTTTCTAGTAAATTTATCAATTGTTATTTCATAATTCCAATAATAGAAATCAAGGCCGTCTGAAAATTTGAACTGCCCCCCCAAATCTTGGACATTTTAAAACCGCTGAATCAATCACGCTTCAAGCGGCGGTTGCAAACTGAGTTCTGTATGCCACAGGGCTCAGTTTTTTCAAATTCAAACTCAATCGCTCATGATTGTAGTAGCGGATATAGTCATGTATTTCCGCCTCCAATTCCTCTATCGAAGCAAAAGTCCGGTTGTAGAAACATTCCGTCTTCAATATTGCGAAAAAACTCTCCATCGGCGCATTATCCCAGCAATTGCCTTTGCGCGACATGCTTTGGGTGATGCCTGCCTCTGCCAATTGCTCACGATACGCATGGCAACGATACAATACGCCCTGGTCGGAGTGCAGTATCGGTTTGCGTGCGCCCAGCTGCGCTACTGCCTGTGACAGCATGGCCGTTACCATTTCGCTGTTCGGGCGGCGCGACAGGTGATAGCTGCGGATTTCGCGGTTATACAAATCGAGTATCGGCGACAGATACAGCTTTTGACCGTCGCATTTGAATTCGGTGACATCGGTCAGCCATTTCTCGTCGGGTGTGTTGGCGCTAAAGTTGCGCTTCAGCAGATTCTCGGATGTTTCGCCCATCGCCGGCGGGTGGTATTTTCGCTTGGCTCTGACGATGGCTTTCAAATTCATTTTTTTCATCAGCCGCGCTGCTTTCTTGGTGTTCCATGACAGTGCGGCGGCAATGCGCCTTTGTCCGTAACAGCCTTTGTGCTGCTGGTAAACGGCGTATACTGCTTCCATATCTGCCTGATCTTTGTCGGGCTTTTGGTTGCTTTTTCTGCTGAAGTAGAAGCTGCTGTGTGACAGTTCGGCAGATTCGCAAAGATATTTTAGCGGGTGTTCTGTTTTTAATGCTTCGATGATGCGGGCTTTTTCTCGGTTGGGTTTGCGCGCTTCATCAGCGCATCGAGTTTTTTTAGATAGGCGTTCTCCGCTCTGAGGTAGGCGACTTCTTCTAATAGCTCTGCCTGTGTTTTTTCGGCATCGGGCTTGTCGGTAATAAAGGGGTTTTTGCGTTGTTTGGACATGGTGCTTTGGGGGTGCTCCAGCGCGTGGATGCCTGCTCGTTCGTAGGCGGCAATCCATCGGCGTAAGTGGGTTCGGGATATTTGAAGCTCGTCTGCGGTGCGTTGTTGGCTTCTGAGTGCATAATAACGCATCACGGCCTGATGTTTGAAGTGTAGGCTGTATTTGGACATAAGAAAACTGTACCTTTCATGGGTTGGTGGGGGCGTCCAACTTTTGGGGTACAGTTCAGATTTCAGACGGCCTTGATTGAGCATTTACCTGCTGATGCATTTTCAGGAGCAAAATACACCCTTAAATCGAATGGTCAGGACACCCTAGGGTATCCTGACCATGATTCGGCATATTTAACGACAAACAAAACTTTCAGCCTTGTTTTCATCACCGCCCGTATAAACGGCTGTTTTCGGGTAGGCGCAAAGCGGCTGGCTTTTGCCGGGGAACGCTTTGCCTTGCGCGATTATGCGGTCGGGGGCGATGCCGTTGTCGGTCCAGTTTTCCAGCGCGGTGAGCGGGTCGAAATCATCCAGCGCGGGGCCGGTGCCGCAGTGCGCCATGCCGGGCACCATAAACAGGCGGGTTGAGTCGGGCGTATTGGGGGTATCGGCTTGCAGCTGCCGATACCAGTCGCGCAAATCGTGGGTGGAAAACACCGGGTCGGATACGCCCTGCACCAGCAGCATTTTGCCGCCGCGGCGGTTGAAGGTGGTTAAGTTGGTCGAATCGGCGTTGAAAATGCCGGCCATCTGCCGCACTTTGGCCGTATCGCGGTCGAAATCGAATTTCATGGTGTCGAAATTCGGGCTGTAGGGCGTGATAAACAGGCCGGCAAGCGAATCGGCGCCGAGCACGATATTGCGGGCGTCGGGCTGTGCGGTTTGCGAACTGCCGAGTTTCCATTGGCGCCAGCCTTCGCTGTTGATGCCTGCATCATAAGGCCATGATGCGTAAATTTGTTCGCCGCGGCTGTTTTTGGCGCCGCCGAAAAGGGTGTTGAGCAGCTTCACTTTGTGGGCGCCGAGTTGTTTTTGCAGCATTTCCGGTTTGAAATCACAGCTTTCCCAGGCATTCACCAGCCCGTCTTTGAGGCCGTCTTTGGCATCGCAGCGGTTTAAAACGGCTTGTGATACGGCATCTAAATCCGCTTTGGTGAGTGCATTGGCGAAAATTTTCTCGCCACGGGCATTTTGGGGTGCTGCCGCCATAATATGTTGGTTGTCCCAAGCTTCGCCGACCGCCGCATATGCCAGTCGGAAACCGGGGTTGCCCGCCACCACGCCGTCGAATTCAAGCGGATAGCGTTGTGCCGCCATCATGGCTTCGCGCCCGCCGTTGGAGCAGCCCATAAAATAGCTTTTTTGCGGCTCGCTGCGGTAGAGCCTGCCGATCAGCTGTTTGGCGGCGGCGGTGACTTTGCCGGTGGCGGCATAAGCCAAATCCAGCCGTGCCTGTTGGTCGGCGGCAAAAGCGGCATCCCGCCCGCGGTGGCCGCCGTCCATGCTCACCACCGCATAGCCGCGCATCAGGGCGGGAAGTGCGGTAGCCCCCCGAAACGGAATCGAACCCACTGCCGGCGCTAAAAAGCCGTCCATACCGCCGCCTTGAAACAGGAATTTGCGGTTCCATTCGGCGGGCAGGCGCAGTTGAAATGTGGTGGCGTAATCTTTGCCGTCGGCGCCTTTGCGCGGCTCGATGCTGCCCTCAAGTAGGCAGTGTGGCGGCATTTGCAGCTTGCGCACGGCGGCGCCGGTCAGGGCCGACATCCGGTCGGACGGCATGTCGCCGCCGCCGACCCAGTCGGCACGGGTGATTTCGGTGCGGTAAAGGCTGTTGTCGCCTTTCAGCGCCAGGCATTGCCGCTGGAAATCGGCATCGGCGGCGAATGCAGACGCCGATAAAGCGGATACCGCCGCCGCCAGCCATAAACGGTTTGAATTCATCATCATGTGGCTCCTGAGTAAAGATGACAGGCAAGATGATTCCAGTTTAAATAAAGCGGCTTATGGATACAACATTTTGTTTGTGATATGAAAAAGGCCGTCTGAAATGCGTTGGTGAAAAGTGCATTTCAGACGGCCTCATGCCTGCTTGGCGGTTTATTTCAAATGATCGCGGAAAAACGCGGTCAGCCTGTCATACGGGATTTTGCCGGAACGGTTGTCATACAAATCCACATGGGTGGCATCGGGCACAATCAGCAATTCTTTATTCGGATTATTGCCCGCCGCTTTGAAAGCATCTTCGCTCATATAGCGCGAATGGGCTTTTTCGCCGGCAATAATCAGCATCGGCCGCGGTGAAATTTCGCTGATGTAGCTCATCATCGGAATATTCACATAAGAGAGCGGCATGGTCGCCAGCCAAGTGGTGTTGGAATTGATGCTGCGCGGGTGGTAGCCGCGGTCGGTGCGGTAAAAATCGAAAAACTGCGCCAATATCGGGTGTGGATTGGCCGGCAGGGTTTCCGGCAAAATGCGTTGGGCGCTGGTGACATTGCCCTCGGCATCCACATTCAATTCGTGCAGACCGATATTTCGGCGGCCGCTTTCCGCATCTGCCCAACGCAGATTATTCAGATATTCTTTCACCGCCTGCCGCTGTTCAGGGGTATAGCCGTTTTGCTGATCGCCCACGCCCCAGCCGATAGAGCGGCTCATGTCGTACATCACCGACGTGGCCACGGCTTTCGCACGGGTGTCCATCGCAGCGGCATTGAGCGCCTGCCCGCCGAAGCCGCAGATGCCGAGAATGCCCAAACGGTTGCGGTCGACTTCAGGCAGCATGCCCAAAGCATCGAGGGCGGCGCTGAAATCTTCGGTGTTGACATCGGGCGAAGCCATGCCGCGCGGCTCGCCGCCGCTCTCGCCGGTGTAAGACGGATCAAACGCCAAAGTGACAAAACCTTGCTCGGCCAGCGTTTGCGCATACAGCCCAGAGGTCTGCTCCTTCACCGCACCGAACGGGCCGCTCACGGCAATGGCGGGCAATTTGCCGCGACGGTTTTTCGGCAGATACAAATCCCCCGCCAGCGTGATGCCGAAGCGGTTGATAAAAGTGATTTTGCGGTGGTCGACACGGCTGCTTTGCGGGAATACTTTGTCCCAGGTTTGGGTTAAAGGCAGCGAGGCGGCACGGTTGCTTTGGCCGGCATCAGCAACGGCGCGCACGCTTTGCGCCAGCACCGGCACAGCCGCAGTCATCAGAGCGGCTCCGGTAACGGCACCGGTCTGCATAAATCGACGGCGTGAAATCGCTTGGCTCATATCGGTTTCCTTTTCAATCTATTCATTAATTGCGATGGGAGCATTATGAAGCGGCTTTGATTTCAAGTAAATTTATCAATTATAATTTCATAATTTCTAAAATCGAAATTATCAAGGCCGTCTGAAAAGCGCTAGGGTGTCCGGACAATTTGTTTATGAGGGGATTTTTGTTTCTGAAAATGCAGATGCCGGGCAAAAAACGCAGCAAGATTGGACATCTTGCGGGGCTTTTTAACGCAGCAGATGCGTTTTCAGGGGCAAAATACACCCGTAAATCGAATGGTCCGGCACCCTAAGGTTTTCAAACCATTCACAGCAGTAAGCAGGTCAGATACTTGTATCCGACAAATGATTCGATATTCTTGTGATGCCAAATGATTTTAGCCGTCTGAAAAATGTCGGATTCGAGAATTCGGCCTACAGTAAATGGGCATAACTGTATAACGGTTTAATGGTCTGCCGGCATCGGCAAATCTGCTGCGCTGCCAAACAAGGCTGCCCTTTTTTGCTGCAACGCCTGTATATCCGGCGCAAAATCCAGCGACTGACACGCCCGCTCGAATGCCGCCGCCGCCACCTCTGCCGCCGCCTGCGACACGGCGGCTTCCGGTGCGCTGCGGTTTACAGCAGCCAATGTTTTCTGCAACACCAACCCCACTTCCAAAATACCGGCGCCATCCCGGGCAATGGGCGCAAAGCCGCTCTTTACCCAATCGCTGCTGTCGAGCGGCTTGATGGCAAGGCGGTCATATTGCTTTTGCCCGCCTGCCTGCTCCGGCGCTACATCTGCCAACAGCCGCATCATGCCGGTCATCACGGCAATGGCTGTGCCCGGGTCGTTAACGGCCGGCGACAATGCCCGCTGCGCCGCCTCACTCAACACGATAAAACCCCATTCCGGATCTTGGTCGTAACTGCGGGTTTGCGCCAACACAAAAGCATTGCGCAAATCATCGCAACTTTCATCGCCTTTTTCTATCAAGGCCAGCACCGTATCGCGCATAATCAAATCGCCGGGGCGCACGGTGATGTGCACATGCCAATCCTTTTCCGCCGCCCGGCTTTGCAGGGTAGCCATATTGATATGGGTGAGATAACCGCTGTGTTCCGCCCGCAATACGCGCGCCCTCGGGCTGCAAACGCCGCGCCAAGCCGCACCCATCGCCGGGTTGTTACGGTACGCTTGCAAGGTTTTTTGGGCGGCGGTATGAATTTTATCCAGCGTGTTCCCCATCCGCCCGAGTTGGGACAGCGTGTGCACCCAACGTATCAGCGTGAAAATCAGATAAGCCAGTGCCAACACGGTGCTGACAAACAACACAAAGCGGCCGTTTTGGCCATACAAGCCCATCCCCAACACTGTTTTGGCAATAATTGCGTAGATAAAAGCAGAAATAAAGCTGGCAATCGCCATCCGCGTGTTGTCGTCGCCCATCACCAGTTCTGTTGCCCGCGGCGTGGTGCCGTTAGAAGCCGAAGCAAAGGCAGACACCATAATCGACAATGAAAAGGTGCTCACCGCCAACATGCTCGAAGCAATCACATCCAGCAACCCTTCCAACGTACCGCGCTCGATGTCGGGCAGCGTATCCACCGGCAACCAGATATTGGCCAGCTGCGCCGCAAAGGCAAACACCACCGCCAGCAAAGCGCCCCAAGCAGGTGTTACCCACAAGCTGTTGCTCGGTTTTTTCAACGACAGCAACCACCGGTACATCATGTTTTTATTCCTTATCCTGATTTTCAGACGGCCTTACACCTGCCAGTCAATCCCACTGTGCCCGTTTGCCTGCAAATAAGCATTCGCCTGTGAAAACGGCCGGCTGCCGAAAAAACCGCGGTAGGCCGACAAGGGCGAAGGGTGTGGCGAGGTTATCACCAAATGGCGCTCGCGGCTGATAAAGGCGCCTTTTTTCTGTGCATGGCTGCCCCACAGAATAAACACCAGATGCTCGCGCTGCTCGGCCAATTGGCGGATAACCTTATCGGTAAAGGTTTCCCAGCCCAACGCGGCGTGCGAATGCGCCTGATGCGCGCGCACCGTCAGCACCGTATTCAACAGCAGCACGCCCTGATCGGCCCAATGCTGCAAATAACCGTGGTTCGGAATTTGAAAGCCGGCGATATCGTCGGCCAGCTCTTTATAGATGTTTTGTAGCGACGGCGGAATCTTGATGCCCGGCTGCACCGAAAACGACAACCCGTGCGCCTGCCCTTCGCCGTGATAAGGATCCTGCCCCAAAATCACCACTTTTACCTGATTGAATTCGGTGGCTTTAAAGGCGTTAAACACATCGTGCGCCGGCGGATAAATGATTTGCCCGCTTTGGCGCTCGGCTTTAACTGTATTCAAAATCTGCTGAAAATAAGGCTGCTGCTTTTCCGCACCCAGCGCTTCGCTCCAGGTATTCATGTATTTCTTCCGTTTACACAATGGCCGTTATCATAACATGTTTGCCCATTGATTCAGGCCGTCTGAAAACATGTGCACAGGTTCAGACGGCCTTGCATTTTCAGACGGCCTTTACCCCGCTTAAAAATGCTCATGACTGCTTAAATAGCGCCATTTTCCCGGCGGCAGGCGGCCGAGTTTGACTTTTCCCATACGGATGCGCTTCAGGCCCACCACCCGCAGCCCCACCAGCTCGCACATGCGGCGGATTTGGCGTTTTTTGCCCTGCTGCAACACAAAGCGCAATTGGTCTTCGTTTTGCCATTCCACTTTGGCGGGGCGCAGTTTTTCGCCGTCGAGGCTTAGGCCGTGGTTGAGCAGGCGCAGGCCTTCTGCCGAAAGGCTGCCTTTTACGCGCACCAAGTATTCTTTTTCGATACCGCTGTGCTCGCCGATCAGCTGCTTGGCAATCCGCCCGTCTTGCGTCAGCACCAGCAGGCCAACCGAATCGATATCCAAACGCCCCGCCGGCGCCAGGCCGAATTTGTGTTTTTCGCTAAAGATGATGCGGCTGTCATCATCTTGCCAATGATTTTCAGGGGTAATCAATTCTGCCGCCGCTTTATAGCCTTTTTCGGCCTGCGCGCTCACGTAGCCCACCGGTTTGTTGAGCAAAATGGTCACCCTCTGCGCCTGCCGCTCATGTGCCTGCTTGTTTAAATCGATGCGGTCGGCGGCCGTCACTTTTTGGCCGAGCACCGCCACCTGCCCGTTAACCGCCACCCAGCCCTGCTCGATATAGCTGTCGGCCTCGCGGCGGGAACACAGCCCCAGCTGCGCCATACGCTTGGAAAGGCGCATCGGCTCGTTGTTGGTTTCGTTTTGCATAACATCCTTTTCTGTTGATTCAACCGGCAAGCCCGCTTCGTCGGGTTGTTTTTGTGAATGGGTATTATAGCAGAGCCGCCGCCGGCGCAAGCCTGCAAGCGGCGGCCGATCTGCTGCCGACAGCCGTACATCTGCCGCCAACCTCAAGCCAAACGGTGCAAATCGCGTTAGAATAAGGCTTTTGTTTCAGACGGCCTCTATCACATCATGGACACCCAACTTTATATCGGCATCATGTCCGGCACCAGCATGGACGGTGCCGATGCCGTCTTAATCCGTATGCACGGCACACGCTGGCTGGCGGCACAGGCACACGCTTTTCTGCCCTACCCCCAACGCTTGAAAACCGAATTGCTGGCGCTGCAAGACACCGGCCACAACGAGCTGCACCGCAGCATGGTGCTGGCGCAGGAATTAAGCCGCCTGTATGCGCAAACTGTCGGCCTGCTGCTGTCGCAGCAACAGCTTGAGCCGGCACAAATCCGCGCCATCGGCTGCCACGGCCAAACCATACGCCACGCGCCCGAATCGGCTTACAGCATCCAGCTTGCCGATCTGCCCCTGCTGGCCGGGCTTTGCGGCATCTTCACCATCGGCGATTTCCGCAGCCGCGATTTGGCCGCCGGCGGTCAGGGCGCGCCGCTGGTGCCCGCTTTTCATCAGGCATTGTTCCACAGCGCAGACGAAACCCGCGTGGTTTTAAACATCGGCGGCATCGCCAACATCAGCGTTTTACCGCCGGACGCCCCCGCTTCAGGCTTCGATACCGGCCCCGGCAACATGCTGATGGACGCCTGGATGCAGCACATCTGGCAGCAGCCTTACGATAAAAACGGCGACAAAGCCGCTCAAGGCAAAGTGTTGCCCAAATTACTGGCCGCCCTCAGCGCCCATGCCTATTTCAAACTGCCGCCGCCCAAAAGCACCGGCCGCGAGCTGTTTTCGCTCGATTGGCTGCTTGCACACTTAAACGGCAGCGAAAACCCGCACGATGTCTTGCGCACGCTGCTGGAATTCAGCGCCGAAACCATCACCGCCGCCATTTTTATGCATGCAGCAGCCACCCGCAGCGTGTATGTGTGCGGCGGCGGCATCCGCAACCACGCCCTGATGGAGCGCCTGCAACACAAACTGGCTGAACGCAATATCCGCCTGCACAGCACCGCCGCACTCAAGCTCGACCCGCAATGGGTGGAAGCCGCCGCATTCGGCTGGCTGGCCGCCTGTTGGGTCAACCGCATTCCAGGCAACCCGCACCACGCCACCGGCGCGGCCAAAGCCTGCATTTTAGGCGCCGGCTATTATGCCTGAGCCGGGCAGCCGCGCTTGGATACATGCCTTATATCCCCTGATATCCATTCACAAAACTAAGCCGACAAGGCGCACCAACGCCGTTAGATTCATGTTGTGAATGGGTATGCGGCGCCACCACGCCGTTTTAAAACAGATATTTTTTTAGCCATATTGATGTTTGATATGCCTTGAGGCCGTCTGAAAACCATTCATCGAAACAGCCCATTGCATTGCCCGTTGCATTGCCCGTTGCATTGCCCGTTGCATTGCCTGACTTTAATCAATTGGGATAAAATATCAAAAGAGCAGCTGCCTTGAAGCAAGTTGCTGTTTATATGCAAAAAAACCACAAGAAGACTATCATTAAATTCAAATCAATTAACGACAGCAAGCTGATCAACATTAATTCATACCCATAGGCAGGCATGACGGCGCAGCGCTTTGATACGGGCCAGATAACCACCGGGCTGGCAGTTTGCCGCGCCTCAAGTTTTGCCCGACAGCATTCGTTTGCTGTTGCAGCACGCTGTTCCCTCCCCGTTCCAACGGGAGAAAGTTAGAGTGGGGATAAAACAGTATATTTCATAAATTATCTTATTCCACATTCATATTAAATAAAACTTTTTCAGACGGCCTCTACCTACAGGCCGTCTGAAAAAGTTGACATTCAGCAACAGACTGTTTAAAATCCGTTTAAATTTTTAAACCCGTAAACAAAAGCCGATGAGCCAGCCTACTCTCGATAAATTTCAGCAATGCCTGCCGGTGTTTTCGGTGTTGGCCGACGACAACCGCCAGAAAATCCTCTGCCTGCTCGACAGGGAGCGTGAGCTGAATGTAAACCAGCTTACCGAGCAGCTGCATCTTTCGCGGCCGGCGGTGTCGCATCATTTGAAGCTGATGCTCGACAAGCAGCTGATTAAGGTCAATCAAATCGGCAAAGAGCGGTATTATTCCCTCAATCTGCAACCGACGCTGGCGTCGTTGAAAGAATTGGTGGCGCTGCTCGAACAAGATGAGGCGGCCCGTCAGGCATAAGCCGGGGCAACAATCAGCACGGCGTTTTAAACGGCGGCTCCCCTTCCCCATTTCGGGGATTATTTTTGCACCAATAGGTTTAAATTTTTAAACGCTTAAACACTTCAACCTGAAAGGAAGACAACCATGCTGTTTCAGCCCTTTACGTTTGCCAACGGCAAAACCGTGAAAAACCGTTTTTTCAAATCTGCGATGGAAGAGCAGCTTGCCAAGCACAGCCGCCCGGGTGACGAGCTGGTGCGCCTGTATGAGGTGTGGGCAAACGGCGGTGCGGGGGTGTTGGTAACCGGCAATGTGATGGTTGATAAAAGCGGTAAAGGCTCGATTGACGATGTGATGGTGGCCGATGAGCGTGATTTGAGCCGTTTGCAGCAATGGGCGCAAGCCGGCACGCAAAACGGGGCGCTGCTGATTATGCAGGTCAACCACGCCGGCAAACAGTCGCCCAAGGCGGTGTCGGCCGTGCCACTGGCGCCCAGTGCCGTGCCGCTGGCCGGTATGGACGGCTTTATCAATCCGCCGCGTGCGCTCACAGACAGCGAAATCAAAACCTTAATCGCGCAATTTGCCGAAACCGCCCGCATTGCGGAAAAAGCAGGCTTTTCCGGCGTGCAGATTCACGGCGCGCACGGTTATTTAATCAGCCAGTTTTTGTCTCCGCACCACAACCGCCGTGAAGACCGCTGGGGCGGCAGTTTGGAAAACCGTATGCGCTTTTTGACGGAGATTTATCACGCTATCCGTGCCGTTGTCGGGCAAACGTTTTTGGTGGGCTTGAAGCTCAATTCCGCCGACTTTCAAAAGGGCGGTTTTGACGAAAGCGAATCGGTGCGGGTGGTGCAGAAAATGTCGGCGCTCGGCATTGATTTTATTGAAATTTCCGGCGGCAATTACGAAAGCCCGGAAATGCTCACCGCTGCCCGCCAAAAAGCCGGCACCCGCCAACGTGAGGCTTTTTTCTTGGATTATGCCGAAAAAGCGCGCGCCGTCAGCCGGGTGCCGCTGATTATCACCGGCGGTTTCCGCTCGCAAGCGGCGATGAACGAGGCGCTGGGCAGCGGCCATCTCGACTTTGTCGGCATCGCCCGCCCGTTTGCGCTGGTGCCCGATTTGCCGAACAAAATCGCCGGCGGCGATTATCAGACGGTGAAAACCGAGCGCATCAAAACCGGCTTTGCCCCGCTCGACAACAAAGTCGGCGCAGTGCTGGAGATGGATTGGTATATGAACCAGATGAAGCGGCTGGCCAACGGCAAGCAGCCCGACCCGACATTGTCGCCGTGGAAAGTGTTGTTTAAAACCTTGTGGGAAAACGGCAAAGCCGGGCTGTCGACCGGCCGCTCGTAATCGGCAAGGCCGTCTGAAAAGCACCTCAAAGTGCGGTTTCAGACGGCCTTATCTTCTCCTCAACCCCGTTTCACTTTCACGCATTCCCTCTTGTTATAAAAATTTTTCCAAATTATATTGCGCACAATTTAATTTGGCAGTGCTATACGCGCATTCGTTAAGCAAACCCTTTCAGACGGCCTTATATTTTGCACAATTAAATTGTGATAATGTATTTTATCCTCACCGCACATCAGGCCGCCTGAATAGGGTATGAACCATTGCAAAGTGCGGTTTTGCATGCGCAATTTTTAGCATATTGAATTGTAAGCAATTTAATATGAAGCCACATTGCCGTGATAGCAGCGTGAGGCGCCGCTCTGTTGGCAAGCGAGATCGAGGGCAAAATCGCCCATGAACCGGAGGCGATTATGCGCTGCAAAACATGCCCGCCTCGGCTTAAACCAATGGGCGGAGCGGACGGCGGCGGAACACGATGCCATCATCCGCATGTTGATTGAAAAAATTTTGGCAGACGAAGAAGCGCATTTGGCGTGGCTTGAGCAAGAATGGAATCTGCCGGAAAAATCAGGCGAGCCGCTGTATTTGTCTAAACGAATGCCATCGATTGTTTTAACTTTATTTTAACCTCACCATCAAGGAGACTTACCATGAAAATTTTTTACAAAACCTCTGCCACCGCCACCGGCGGCCGTGACGGCCACACCCAAGTGGACGACGGTTCAATCGGTTTTGATTTAGTCGGCTTCCAAAACGACAGCGGCAAAATCGGCACCAACCCGGAGCAATTATTCGCCATGGGCTACGCCGCCTGCTTTGACAGCGCCATGAACCACGTGGCGCCGACATTGGGCATCAAACCCGAGCAAGCCAGTACCACCGTTACGGTCGGTATCGGGCAAAAAGCAGACGGCGCATTCGGCTTGGATTTGGATATTACCATTACCGTCAAAGGCTTAAGCGAAGAAGAGGCCCGCAAATTAATCGAAAAAGCCCACGCAGTCTGCCCTTATTCCAATGCGGTTCGCGGCAATGTGGCAACCCGTTTGCACGTTAATCTGATTCAACAGTTTGATTTGTAACCGCCAACTTATCAGCACCCACCAAGGCCGTCTGAAAAGCCTCAAAGTGCGGTTTCAGACGGCCTCAAGTGCGGTGGCGATCGGGGTGTTGCCATCGGCCATGGTGATGACTTTGCCGATGGTGTTCGGCGCATGCAATAAGGCGGCGAGCGTGGCGGCGACATTGCCGATGCTGTTGGCGAGCGGCTCGGCGACATCGGTTTGAATTTTGCCGTCGGCTTCGCCTTCTTGCAGTGCGCCGGGCTGCAAAATGGTGTAATCCAAACCGCTTCGATGCACCAGCCAATCATCGGCGAAATATTTGGCGATGTTGTAATCGGTGATGTTTGCCAAAAATTTTTCACCCCAACGCTCAGGCTGCAAGGCGAACACCGAGCTGAGCAAAATAAACCGCCCCACACCGCCCGCTTTTGCCGCCTGCATGGCTTTCACCGCGCCGAAAGCGTCGACCTGCAACAGATTTTTGCCGCGCGAACCGGCGGTAAAATACACCACATCAGGGCGGACGCTTGCCATGATTTGGCTGATATCCGCCAACGGTGCGGTTAAGTCGAACGGCTGATGGCGGATATGGCCGTGCTGCCAATCAGGGTTTGCTTGGCGGGCGGCGGCGTGTACCGTGTGCCCTTGCTTGGCAAGGGTTTGCGCCAGTTGCGAGCCGACACGGCCGTTGGCGCCGATAATCAAAATGTTCATATTGTTCCTTTAAACCTCAGCATAATGAGTATGGAAGATTTTGCTGACAATCGTCCATTTTCCTTCAATTTTCAACAGGTTGAAATAATCGGCAAAACCAAAGCCGTTCAAGTCATCAGTGTCGACCCGTGCCGACGCCGCCGTACCGCTGATATCGATATAGGCAATCGCCACTTTCGGGGTTTTCAGACGGCCGGAACACATTATCGATCACATCAAACAGACCTTGAATCGCACCGCCTGCCAATTTGCCGTTTTCATCGGCACTATAAATCGTAGCCTGCTCGTGAAACGCCGGCTTCATGATACGACTGTCGGCCTGTTTGCCGCCCTCGCTGTATTGATCGATCAACAGGTGTTCGATGGCTTGGTAATCGGCGACAGATGCTCGTCTGGCACCAACGCCACCACCCCATACAACGCTGGCTGCGGGAAGTGATGGCGGGGAACGGTGATCAGGCCGTCTGAAACCGCACTTTTAATGCGAAACGGTTTTCAGACGGCCTGACAGCAGCGCTACGCTTCTTTGGGCGTATCCCATTCCGTTGCGATTTTATCCAACAGCCGGTGCACCGACGCCGCCATTTCTTCCGCGTCTTCCTGACGGCCGCGCCGTATCCATTCATCTAATGCGCCAAAGCAAATGCCCATAATCAGTGAATTCCGATGTGCGGTTTCGTTGTCCAATTCAGGGCGGGCGCCGCAGCAGGCGCGGATGTATGCCAAAAACAGGTGTGACAGATTGCGGGCATACAATAAATCTACCAGCTCACCGACACGGTTGATGGCATGAAAAATCCCGATAAAAATATAGCGGGTGGTGGGTTCGATGATGTTTGCCGCCAATTCCGCCATGGTTTCTGTTTGCAGATGTTTGATCAGCACATCTTCTTTCGAGTCGAAATTACGGTAAAACGAAATGCGGCTCACCCCTGCCAGTTTAGTGATGTCGGTAATACTGACGGCATAGAAATCCTGCGTTTCCATCAAACGCAGCAGGGCTTGGGTGATGCTTTCTTTCACCACTGTGTTGAGCGTTTTTGCCATGTTACATATTCCCCGTTTTGTTTCAGCTTGCCG
This sequence comes from Uruburuella testudinis, assembly GCF_022870865.1. NCBI lineage: Bacteria > Pseudomonadati > Pseudomonadota > Betaproteobacteria > Neisseriales > Neisseriaceae > Uruburuella > Uruburuella testudinis. The sequence goes on along the minus strand of NZ_CP091508.1, from coordinate 1,323,700 downwards.
ATTTTGCATTGCCTTTGCTTGAATCGCTGATTACCATACCGTATACATTGTTACAGATGTAACACTTTTCATCAATATGCCAACCGGTAAGGATACATCATGAAGAAAACTGTTTTCAAAATATTGGCTGTGTTTGCCATCACTCTGTCATTAAGTGCGTGCGGCAGCTTGGACCGCCAACAGCGTAATATGGTTGCCGGTGCGGTCATCGGCGGTGCCGCCGGCCATCTGATCGGCGGTGATTCGGGCGCAACGTTGGGCGGTGCGGCGTTGGGCGGCGTGATCGGCAGCCAGTTGAATAAAGAAGACCGCTATTACCGCCGATAAGCCGCAGGCCGTCTGAAACAGTTTCACGCGATATTTTAATCAGGAAAAGCCCATGAAAAAGATCTTAGCGGCTGCTTTAACGCTGCTCGCTTTAGCCGGCTGCTCGGCGCTAGACCGCATGATGCCGGCGATGGTCGCATCAGACTACTATCAGAAAACGCAAACCGGAATGCCGCTGGAGCGCAAATACACCGCGCCGGGCACTTTTCATACCGCCTCGCAAACCTTTGCCGGCGGCCGGCAGCGTTTTAAAACATACAAGGTTTGGTATCCCGCCGATCTGCCGCACAGCAAGCAGACTTATCCGGTGGTGGTATTTGCCAACGGCTCCGGTGTGGCATATTACAAATATGAAGCCATTTTTAACCATCTGGCCTCATGGGGTTTTGTGGTCATCGGCAACGACGACTCCAGCAGTTGGGACGGCTCGTCTACATCGCAAAGCTTGGCCTTTTTGCAGCAGCAAAATCAACATCCCGACAGCCTGTTCTACCGCAAGCTCGACCTCAACCGTGCCGGCGTGAGTGGTCATTCGCAAGGCGGTGTCGGCGCTATTAATGCGGTCGGCAACTTCGCCAACAGCCATCAGTTCAAAGCGCTCTACACGGCCAGCACCCCCAAACATGCCTTGGCTTTAGCACTGAAATGGCCGTATAACGTAGGCAAAATAAACGTGCCGTATTTTATGAACGCCGGCACAGGCCCTTTTGACGGCGGCGACGGCAAAGACCCCGACAGCGGCATTGCACCGCTCACCTCCCTGCGCGACAATTACGCCCGAATATCCGGCAACGGCCTCACCGTGATGGCACGGCGCAGCCATGCAGACCATGGCGAGCTGCTCTATCTGCCCGACGGCTACATGACGGCATGGTTCCGCTATACGCTGATGAACGACAGCGAAGCCGCACAAGTGTTTACCGGCGCCGCGCCCGAAATCCGCCGCAATACGCAAAACTGGCAGGATGTGCAGATTAAGCGCTAAATGAAGTATCAAGGCCGTCTGAAAACCGCACTTTCATCATCAAAGTGCGGTTTCAGACGGCTTCTTATAGGAAGATGATGATGAGTCGGGCCAACGCCGTTGGCTTATTGTTGCAAATGGGTTTGAAGCACGATTTTGCCCACTTGGCTGCCCTGCTCCATCAAGCGGTGTGCTTGGCGGACATCATCAAAGTCAAACACTTTGGCAATCAGCGGTTTCAATCGGCCGTCGCTCAACCCTTGGGTGATAAAGGCTTTGGCCTGCGCCAGCTTTTGCGCATTCTGCGTAATGTCAAACAACACATAGCCGCGCAAAGTCAGACGTTTGCCGATAAGCGTCCACGCCGGCACGGTGAGCGGTTCGCCCGATAAAGTGCCGTATTGATAATACTGCCCTTCGTCAGACAAGGCATTCAGAATCTCTGTGGCGCCTTTGCCGCCGACCGGATCAAACGCCACACGGGCGCCCTTGCCGCCGGTGATGGCGAGCACCCGCTCGCTCAGGTTTTCTTCGGCGGCAACAATCACCTGCTTAGCGCCTGCATCGAGCAATTCCTGTGTTTTGGCGGCGCTGCGGCTGACGGCAATCGGCACCGCCCCCACCATATTGGCGATTTGAATCGCTGCCACACCCACGCTGCTGGAGGCGGCATTGATAATCACAAAATCCCCCGCCTGCAAGCGGGCATATGCCACCAGTGCGCCGAATGCGGTGATGTATTGCATCCAGCTCGCCGCCGCTTCAACCCACGACTGGCCGGCAGACATTTTCACCAGTGCGCGGGCGGGCAGATTGACGATTTCGCCGTAAGCGGCATAGTCGGCAAAGCTGAATGCCGGAATCGACGCCACCCGATCGCCCACGGCAAATCCGGCCACGCCGCCGCCCACCGCCACCACTTCGCCGCTGGCTTCATAACCCAAACGGGCGGGAAAATCCTTCACGCCGGTTTCGCCGTTGCGATACATAATGTCCGCCCGATTCAAGCCGATGGCGTGCACCTTGATTTGAACTTCGCCTGCGGCCGGTGCCGGCTCGGTGTGTTCGATAATCTCTAATACATCGGCATCGCCGGTTTGATTAAATACAATGCGTTTTGACATGTTGCGCTCCTTGGTTTTGCGGTAAAGGTTTCGATGACTAAAAAATCCGTTCGACACCATTATATTGCACCTAAAAATAATGATAATATGCCATAAAAGCGAAACAGCTTTGCCTTTTACGCAAAAGAGAAACCCGATATGGACTTTTTTTCCGCACTTACCATTTTTCATTCCGTTGCCGAAACTGCCAATTTCAGCGCCACCGCCCGCCAACTTAATCTGGCCGTTTCATCGGTGGCACGACAAATCGACCGCTTGGAGCAAACCTTAGGCGTGAGCCTGTTAAACCGCTCCACCCGCCGCATCACCCTAACCAATGCCGGCATACATTATTTGCAGCAAACCCGCGCGGTTTTAGACGAGCTGCATGCCGCCAACCTTTCGCTGAAGCAGGAAACCGAGCAATTGCAGGGCAAACTGCGCATTACCTATCCGCCGGCTTACGGCCATGCTAAGCTGGCGCCGCTGTTGGCCGCATTTGCCCGCCGCTATCCGCATATCCGGCTGGAAGCGCATGCCGCCGATGATTTTTTTGACTTGGCGGAAGGGCGCTATGATTTGGCCGTTCGGGTCGGTCGGGTCGGCGATGACGGGCTGGTGGCGAAATACCTTGCCCCGCAGCAACGCGTGTTGTGCGCCAGCCCCGACTATCTGGTGCAGCGGGGCACGCCGGCCGCACCAAGCGATTTGCCGCAGCACAATTGTCTGGTTTTCATGCCGCCTCATCATACGGCGGCAAAATGGTCGTTCAGCCACCCGCACCACGGCACGCAAACCGTGCAAGTGCAAGGCAGCCTGAGCACCAACCACACCGAGCTGCTGCTGAACTACGCCTTAGCCGCTATCGGCATCGCCCACCTGCCCGACTGGCTGATCGACACCCCGCTCGCCCAAGGCCGGCTCGTTCGCCTTCTGCCCGAGTGGACACTCATGCCCGACACCGCAAAAGAGCGCGACGGTATTTATCTGGTTTACCCGCCCGCCAGCAAAAGCATCATGAAAATTAAAGCGTTAACAAATTTTTTACTTGCCGAACTGCAAACACCACAGCCATAACCGCCCATCCGACCGCACTTGGGCGTCGATTGTCTGTTTAAGGCCGTCTGAAACCGCACTTTTATTATCAAAAGTGAGGCTTTCAGACGGCATCAAGATACAGTATATTTAATGGCAGTTTATTTCTGTGAGTTCGCTAATTTTCAATGCTATCGGTGTGTTGTATCGTTGATTGATGAGTGTGGCGCTAAACGATTTTTTGAGTTTCAACATAATTAGGCCGTCTTTGACACTTATGGTGTCGACCGGCGTATCAATATCTTCATCATGTTGAAGTTTATAGCTCGCTGTTTTACCAATATTGTTTTCTTGTCGTAATACTCGATTAACGCTTGCGTGCCGCCGTTTATCGATGCTATTTGATAATAGATAACCACTTTGTACGAATTTGTTTCCTTGGTTTTGAAGTGAATTTTGATTTCCGTATCCAATTCAGCCAACAATTTTTCAGTCTGCTTCACCAATGCCAAATTCTCACCTTGGCTTATATGGCTTAATATTTTGAAAGTTGAAGATTTTATAAAATGGTCTTTTTCAATGTCTTGAAGCGAGTTTAATTTATCCGCATCAATGCCAAATCTATCTATTTGATTCTACTATCAGTATCCCTGTCGGAAACGATGATTTCATGCGCTTGAATGAAGGTTGTGAAGTTGATATAGATATGGTCAAACTCCCCATAAGAGTATTTCAGCTCGTTCAACTTTCTTGCGATGCGTTGCCCGATGTAGGGCGTATCGCCGGTCGGAACGAAAAGTTTGCCTAAATTGTTGGGAAGGCTTTGCCCTTCAATATTCTGATGCGTGCTTTCGTAGTAGCGTATATCTTTTAAAATTCTGTTTGCCATGGCTATCCGCCTTTAAGGTTGTTGATGATTTTGGATTTTGTAATGCCGAAGCGGTAAAGCACAAAAAACCATTATTCATCATCATGTTGTCGTTAGTTGCTGATTTGACGATACTTATTTAAAAACCTGTATATTTATTACAGCAAATCATAACACGCCAACTTGATAAAATGCGTATCACATATCCGTCTTGGAAGCCCATAGGCCGTCTGAAACCGCACTTTTGATGTGAAACGGTTTTCAGACGGCCTTAGCAGTGCGGTTAGGGTTAATGTGCGGCTTCGATTTTGATATGGCCGGCGTTGAGCAGGGGTTGGTAGTCGCTGTCGAAGCGGCCGAGGTAAATCAGGCCGGCGGCTTCGGGGCCGCTTTGGTAAAACAATGCCAGATTGCCCCACGGGGCGTAATAGGTGATGTCGCCGGGGCGGCCTCGGTGGCGGGCGGGGGCGCGGCTGGTGTTGAGTTTGAAGTTGGGGTAGGCAACTTTTTCGGTGGCGGCGTAATCTTTCAGCGGCAGGCTGAGCGGCAGGTGCGCAAACAGGCTTTGGGCGGCGGGGTTGTCGGCAAGGGTGGCGTAGCGCACGTGGTTGTCGAGCGTGATTTTGACTTTCATTTCTTTGGCCTCCGATAGGGGGTGAAGCGCCAATCCGATCAGCGCTAAGGTGATGGCGGCTAAGCGTTTTTTCATGTTCTTCTCCTTTTTTCAGGTCTTTCAGACGGCCTCAAACGGTCAATCGCGCCAACGCAGCGCGTCTACCACGATTTTGAAGATGTTTAAGTGGCCTTTGCGGTTAGGGTAATACAGATAAAGCGGCTCGTAAACGATGGCGTATTCGCCCAAGAGCTCGATCAGGCTGCCGCTGTCGAGGTCGTTTTTTACCGCCATTTCGGGCAGCCAGGCGATGCCCAGCCCGTCGCGCACGGCTTGGTAGCGCAGGTTGTTGTTGGCTGAAAATTGCGCTTGCGGCTGGAAGGCGACGGTTTGGTTGTTAACGTTGAATTCCCATGCTGTCTGTTGGTGGTCGGATGAAAAACGCATGCCGATCAGGCGGTGTTGCAGCAAATCGCTGATGTCCGCTACGGCGGGTTTGCCGTGCAGGTAGTCGGGGCTGGCCACTACCACCATTTTGGCGGCGGCGGATATTTGCACCGCAATCATGTCTTGGTGCACGGCATAGCCCAGCCGCACGCCCATATCGAAGCCCTGCCCGACAATGTCGACCCAGCGGTTGTCGACCACTAAATCGATATGCAGCTCAGGATATTGCGCCAGCAGCGGTTTGAGTTTGGGATAGAGAATCAAGTTGGCGGCCAGCTCGCTGGTGTTGATGCGGATGCTGCCGCTGAGGGTGTCTTTGAAATTGCCCAAATTGTCGATGCCGTCTTGAATGGCGGCAAAGTGCGGTTCGGTTTCGCCAAACAACTGCGCGCCGGCGGGGGTGAGCGAAATGCTGCGGGTGGTGCGGTTAAACAGGCGCAGGTTGAGGCGGCCTTCGAGATGGCCGATGGTTTGGCTGAGCGCCGATTTCGACACGCCCAGCCGTTGCGCGGCGGCGGTGAAGCTGCCTGCTCGGGCAACGGTGATAAAGGCGTGAAGCTCGTTGAAATGGCGCATGATGTTCCCCTGTCTTGCGATGCGGCGGGCAAAGATGGCTTTATCGTGAAATGAATAAAAAGTGCGGCGGCGTTGCTTCGCCTTGTATCACTTCTTTCTTCATTCCGCTACATCTTAACCATTTCGGGCGAAATGGCAAAGGGTTTCCGCCGCCGTGGCGCCGACGATCAAGCCAAGTGCGGTTTCAGACGGCCTCAATCATATTGTTTCAAACGGCTAAACAGTTTATTCAGCAAAAGGCGGTTTATCCGAACGATTCAGCCGTTTAAGATAAACACTGATAAACACTGATAAACACACAGCCCGGAGCAGACAATGAAAAACCGCATACTCAAACCCGCTTTCTTGGCCGTATTAATAGGACTCAGCACCATGAACAGCTATGCCGACACCCCGGCGGACAACACCGCTGCCACCCAAGTCGCCCAAGCCAATCCGTTCGGGCTGGTGTATCACGGCGCGATTACCCGCAACGAAGCGGGCAAAGTCAACATCCATCCGGTGCAATACCACATCAACGGCATTGATATTGCAGCGAATGTCTACACGCCGGCGCAATACGACCCGAATAAACAATACCCCGCCATCGTGGTGGCGCACCCCAACGGCGGCGTGAAAGAGCAAGTGGCGGGGCTGTATGCGCAGAATCTGGCGCAGCAAGGCTACATCGCCATCGCCTTTGACGCAGGCATGACCGAAGCGCAAATTGCCGCGCTGCCGTTTGAAATGTATCGCGAAGGCTACGAATATTACGCCCGCAGCCACTTCCACCCAATTCGCAAACCCATTCCACCCTCAGCAGCCTGGCAGATTTGATGGCATTTGATGCCAACACCCAAGTCGAGCTGATCAACCAGCCGCTGTTAATGATGGCGGGCGACAAAGCCGACAGCCTGTATATGACCGAAGAAGTGTTTAAAAACGCCACCGGCACAAACCACAAAGGGCTGTTTCTGATCCCCGCCGCCGCCCAACACGCACGCGAGGTGTTGGATCGGTAGCCATATCGTTTGATAAATATTAATACATTATCCATAAATTTCAGGCCGTCTGAAAACGGTTTTCAGACGGCCTGCAAAGCTCGGAAACTCATTGATTAAAAGGAAATCATCATGCAAACTTTCACCCTGAATAACGGCATTGAAATGCCGGTAACCGGCTTTGGCGTGTTTCAAATCCAAGATAAAGCCGAATGCGAACGCGCGGTGCTCGATGCCATCGACTGCGGCTACCGCCTGATCGACACCGCTGCTGCCTACCACAACGAAACCGAAGTGGGCAACGCCCTGCGCCAAAGCGGCATTGCCCGCGAAGCGTTGTTTATCACCACCAAACTGTGGATTAACGGCGCCAGCTATGAAGGTGCCAAAGCCCAATTCGAGCGCTGCCTCAACCGCTTGCAAACAGATTATGTCGACCTTTATCTGATTCACCAGCCCATCGGCGACGTGCACGGCGCATGGCGGGCGATGGAAGAGTTGCTCGAAGCGGGCAAAATCCGCGCCATCGGCGTGAGCAATTTCCACCCCGACCGCTTGGTGGATTTAAGCTTGTTCAACCACATCAGCCCGGCAGTTAACCAAATCGAAGCCAACCCGTTTCACCAGCAGCAAGACAACGTGCCGTTTATGCTTGAAAAAGGCATTGTGCCGCAAGCCTGGGCGCCGTTTGCCGAAGGTAAAAACGGCTTGTTTGACAACGAAACACTCGCCCGCATCGGCCAAAAATACGGCAAATCAGTGGGGCAGGTAATCTTGCGCTGGCTGTTGCAACGCGGTGTCGCCACGCTGGCAAAAAGCGTGCGCAAAGCGCGGATGGCAGAAAACATCGATATTTTCGATTTCGCCCTCAGCCCCGACGATATGGCGCTCATTCAAACGCTCGACACCGCCACCAGCCAGTTTTTCTCACACCGCGACCCGGCCATGGTGGAATGGCTGGCCAAGCAACACATGGACGTATAAGCGCTTGATAATCCGTTTGTGATGCCCATTCACAAAAATAAAACAACAACGCGGCGGGCCGAAGACAGCGGCCGGTTCTCCTCAAGCTCAGATGAGCCAACACCGTTAGCTTATTTTTGTGTATGGGCACAAGAGGGTTTTTGCATCTGAAAATTGCAGATGGCCTACTCTCTGCCGCCATCTGTATGTTCAGACACCGAAAACCGTTGTGCATTCGAATATCGGCAACCCGAAGGATAAAATAGCGCGGCAAACTCCTAAAACCCTAGGGTGTCATGACCATTCGACTTACGGGTGCTTTTTACCCCTGAAAGCGCATCTGCTGCGTTAAAAAGCCTCGCAAGATGCCCAATCTTGCTGCGTTTTTTGCCTGGCATCTGCATTTTCAGGAACAAAAATCCCCTCATAAACAACTTGTCCAGACACCCTAGGCTGTCATGACCATTCATATCTCATCATCTTTTTTGCGCTAAAAGCACATCTGCTGCGTTTTCAAGGGCAAAATACACCCTTAAATTGACACATCAGGACAGCCTAGCTATTTTAACTGACCAGCCTTAACACAAACGAGCCAACCATGACCATCGATTTCAACACCTTCCAATGGACCGGCCACCCGGCCGAGTGGGAAATTCAGAACCAGCAAATCCGCATCAAAACGCGCCCGCATACCGATTTGTGGCAGCGCACTTATTACCATTTTCAAAATGACAATGCGCCCTTGTTTCAGACGGCCAGTGCCGAAGCCTACTTTTCCTTCAGCGTGAAAGTTGCTTTTGACAGCAAACACCGTTTTGATCAGGCCGGCATCGTGGTTTATCTGGACAGTGAAAACTGGCTGAAAGCTTCGGTCGAATATGAAAATGCCGATTTCCAGCATTTGGGCAGTGTGGTCACCAATCAAGGCTATTCGGATTGGGCGACAACCGCCATCGATAGCGCCCACAAATCCATCTACTACCGCCTGAGCCGGCGCGAAGCTGATTTTTGTATCGAATCCTCTTTTGACGGCATCAACTTCAGCCAAATGCGCATTTGCCATCTGGGCAAGGCCGAAGCCGAAATCCGTTTCGGCATCTATGCCTGTAGCCCCGAGGAATCGAGCTTTGAGGCTGTTTTCAGCGAATTCGCTTTAACCGAATGCCGCTGGCCGGCGCATAACGGGCAAGCACCCGATTAGGGTGTCCTAAATATTGAGGCCGTCTGAAACCTGCCCGAAACATGCGTTCGACTATCCGCACGATTAGGATACCCTAATATTGAGGCCGTCTGAAACCCATTGCTACCCATTCACCAAACAGCCGTAACCATCAAGGAGTAATGTATGCGCAACAAAATCTTTACCACCCTATTGCTGGCGGTGTGCAGCCTGCCTGCTCCCGGTTTCGCCGCGCCCTTGTCGATTGAACAACAAGGCAGTTTTGCCGTGGGCGGCACAGTAAAAACCAGCCCCGGCACTTACACACCGGTTCCCGCCGCAACCGCAGGCAAAAGCAGCAACAACTTTTGGGACGTATACAACGCCTCGGTGCAGGCCGGCGGTCAAACCCTGCACGGCGATCACGCCAGCGTGTTTTACCAAATTCCGACCCGTGCCAAAGCGCACCCGCTGGTGTTTTTACACGGCTACGGCCAATCCGCACGCAGCTGGCAAACCACACCCGACGGTCGTGAAGGCTTCGACACGCTGTTTTTACGCAAAGGCTACCCGATTTATCTGGTCGACCAACCGCGGCGCGGCCAAGCCGGGCAAAGCACCGTAGCCGCCGAACTCGCCGCCGTACCTGACGATCAATTTTGGTACGCCCAATTCCGCATCGGCGTGTATCCGAACATGAATCCCGGCGTGGCATTTCCAAGCGACAAAGCAGCCCAAGCACAATTCTTCCGCCAAATGACCCCGAGCACCGGCGCATTTGACGTCGGCGTGATAACCGACAGCATGGTGAAGCTGTTTGACAAAACCGGCGGCGGCATTTTCATCACCCATTCCGCCGGCGGCGTGATTGGCTGGACAACCGCCATGGCAAGCGACAAAGTCAACGCCATCGCCGCCTATGAGCCGGGCAACTTCCCGTTTCCCGAAGGCGAAACGCCGCCGACATTAACAAGCCGCTTCGGCGATGTCGCCCCAATGAGCGTACCCAAAGCGCAATTTGACAAGCTGACCCGCCTGCCGATTGTGATTTATTTCGGCGACTTTATCCCCGAGCAATTAGACGGCACACAAGGCGGCGAGCAATGGCATGTGCGGTTGCAGTTGGCCAAACAATGGGCCGATGCGGTCAACAAACACGGCGGCGATGTTACCGTGGTCGAATTGCCTAAAGCCGGCATTAAAGGCAACACCCATTTCCCGTTTTCCGATTTAAACAATGCAGAAGTAGCGGAACATTTGGCGGGTTGGCTGAAGGCAAAAGGGTTGGATAACTAAACACCGCCGCGCCGCTTAACTTGCGGCACGGCTGGTGCAGATGCCGAAAGGGAATATTTACTTCCACAAAAACAGCAATATGATGATGTTATGCGCTTGCAGTTAAGCCAGAGCGGGTCGGATTCTCGAATCCGACATTTCCAACATGACCGTAATGCTTGGAAACAGCAGCAACATCACGCGCTTTGTCGGCTTCAAGCATCTGATCTACAGAGTGCATAACGCAAACTCCGCCCACGAAACCCTGCGCGTGCAAAGGCCGTCTGAAAGAAAATGCTTTCAGACGGCCTTTGCTTGTTTGCAGAATACCCATTCAAAAAAGCAAGCTGTTCAGGCTGCGAGCTGAAGACGGTACAGGCAGTACGGGGCTGATTGGCTTGGCGCTTGAACACCTTCAAGCTCAGGCATGCCCACGCCGCTAGGGTGTCCTGATGTGTCGTTTATGGAGGGATTTTTTCCTGAAAATGCAGATGCAAGGCAAAAAACGTAGCAAGATTGGGCATCTTGCGAGGCTTTTTAACGCAGCAGATGTGCTTTTATCACAAAAAAAGATGATGATGATATATGAATGGTCAGGATACCCTAGGTTATTTTGGTAAATGAGCTACTCTTGCCAGCCGCCGCCCAAAGCCTTATACAGATTCAGCAACATTTGCGCATTGGCCAATTGCGACTGCACCAGGTTATCGGCCATTTCTTCTTCATTCAAGCGTGCAGTCAGCGCGTCATCCAGTGTTTTATCGCCATAGCGGAACAGTTTTTGCGCATCGGCCGCCTGTTTGTCTGCCTGCCGGTGTGCCTGCCGCATCAGCGCATTTTGACGGCTGAGCGCATGCTGGCTCTGATAGGCGCTGTCTACCTCACTCAAGGCTTGCAACACGGTTTGGTCGTATTGCAGCAAAGCTGTTTGCAGGCGGGCATCGCTGGCGGCGATATTGGCTTTGATGCGGCCGTTGGTGAAAATCGGCATTTGAATGCCCAGGCTGAGCAAACTGCCCCAACCTTTCAGCGCGGGGGCGTCGCTGTCGATTTCGATGCGGCCGCCCTGCCCCAAAAAATTGATGCTGAAACGCGGCAGCAAATCGGCTTTGGCGCTGGCGAGCTTGGCCGCATAAGCGTTAACCTGCGCGGCACGGGCGCGGATGTCGGGGCGGCGCTCGAGCATGCCTTGCGGGGTTTGACCCGATGGGGCGGCAGGCGGCCGGGCAAGCACGTCTACGCTGCTTTCAGGCAGGGTAAAACGCTGCGGCACCTGCCCGACCAACACGGCAATGCTGCGCACATAGGCATCATATTCGGATTGGATGGTGCTTTGTTTGGCCTTTACCGCCGAAAGTTTGCTTTGCACATCGCCCACTTCATAAGCCGTCACATGGCCGGCCTGAAAGCGCCCCTGCACATATTGCTGCATGCGCGCCAGCGTGGCCACGGTGCGCCCGGCATTCTCCAGGCGCACGGCGGCGGCGCGGGCTTTGAAATAATTTTCGGCAATATCGCCGGCCACCAGCATCTGCGCGCCGTAAAGCTGCTCTTGCGCACCCAATGCCGCATAGCGCGCGGCATCGGCATCGCTGCGTTTGGCGCCGAAAATATCCGGTTCCCACGAAGCGGAAATACCGCCGATAAGGCTGTTGCCTTTAATATCTTGACGGCTGTCGGCCATACCGGCTGTTGGCGGAAACTGGCCGAGCACATTGCGGGCGCTTTCACTCAAAGGGTTTTCCAGCTCACCGCGCATGATACCCGCCGAGCCGCTCAAACCTGCCTGCGGCCCCAAATCGGCACGTGCCATGCGGCTGGTGGCACGCGCTTCATTCAAGCGGCTGACGGCAATCTGCACATCGTGGCTCTGCTGCAAGCCTTGCTCAATCAAAGCGCTCAACACCGGATCGTGCCAGTGTTGCCACCAACGGCCGATTTGGGCGCTGCCGCTCGCCGCTTCGGCTTGACTGAACTGCTGCGGCACTTCGATTTGGCTGTCGAGCGGCACCGTGGTGTTTTGGCAGGCCGCCAAGGCAAAGGCGGCAATCAAGCTGAACGATAGGGTTTTCAAACAGGTTTTCATGGTTTTCCTTTTTCAGACGGCCTGTATCAAGTTTGCATAACAACAGCCGTATCCGCGATGCGGTTGTTTTCAGACGGCCCGGGCAGGCACAATCTATTGAAGGGAATAAATTTTGTGCGGCGTATGCGTTTTTCAGGGGCAAAATACACCCATAAATCGAATGGTCAGGACGCCCTAACCCTGCTGCTCCAGCATCTTGCGGAAGCGGAACAATGCCAGCACCAGAAACACGGCGCCGGTCACCCCCATTACCAGCAATTCGGGCCACACAATATCCATGCCCGCGCCGCGGTAAATCACGTTTTGGGCAAAGCCGGCAAATTGAGTGGTCGGCCAATATTCGCTGATGCCCTGCGCGGCATCGGGCATATTGCTGCGCGGTGCGCCGGAGCCGGAAAACAGCAGCAACACCACAAACACCGGCAGCATCAGCAGGCCGAACTGCGGCATGGTGGGGGCGATGGTGGCCAGCATAATGCCCAGCGCGGCAATCGAAAACAGAAACACGCCCACGCCCAGCGCATACAGCGCCAGCGAGCCGTTGATGGGCACGCCGATGAGTTTGTGCACCATAAACCACATCGAAAGCTGTGAAGCGGCCAATATCACGGTGCCGTTGGCCAACACTTTGGCCATCATGATTTCCACCGCCCGCACCGGCATCACCAGCAAATGCTCGATGGTGCCGCGTTCGCGCTCGCGTATTACCGCCGCGCCCACCAACACCAGCGTGAGCAGGGTAATCATATTGCCCACTTCCATCACCGGCATATACCATTCGCTCAGGCTGTTGGGGTTGAACGACACATTGATCACCGGCTGCACCGGCATCATCGCCGCCGCGTTGTTTTGTTGCAGAAAATCACTGATCTGGCGCTGGAAAATCTGCATCAGATACGATGAGCCGACACCGGCCTGGGTCATGGTGGTGGCATCAATCAGCAATTGCACTTCGGGTTTGCGCCCGGCCAGCACATCGCGCTCGAAACCGGCCGGAATATCGAGCACAAAAATATAATCGCCCACATCCATCGCCCTATCGATTTCCTCGCGCTTGATGTCGGCCGGCGGCTTGAAATACGGCGCCTGAACAGCATCGCGGATCTGATGGGAAAGCATCGAGCGGTCGCCGTCGATAATCGCCACGGTGGCATTTTTCACATCGCTGCTCACCCCTTTGGCGACCGAATAAATCGAAGCGGAAAACACAAACACAATCATAATCACCAGCATGGGATCGCCAAACAGGCTGCGCCATTCTTTTAAGGTGAGATACCAAATATTTTTCAGGGTGCGCATTTTATTTCTCCTGCTTTTTGAGCAACAGGCAGGCTGCCAGCAACATCAGACAAAACGCCGCCGCCAGCACCCAAAATTCCTGCTGCAAATCCGCCGGGCCCAGCCCTTTGGTAAACGTGCCCACGCTGATGCGCATATACCACGAAGCGGGAAACAGCGTGCCGATCCAATAGGCCGCCCCGGTCATGGTGGAAATCGGGTAAAGAAAGCCGGAATAATTGATGGTGGGCACCAGCGTGATGATGGCGGTCACAAAAATTGCCGCCACCTGCGAGCGCACAAAGCTCGACACCAGCAATCCCAACGCGGTCGATACGCACACAATCAGCAGCGTCCCCACACTCAGCGCCAAAAACGAGCCTTTAAACGGCACTTGAAACCAAAACAGCATCATCAGCATCAGCGCGGCAAAATTCACCATGCCCACCGCGATATAAGGCAGTTGTTTGCCGATTAAATATTGTGGCACGCTGGCGGGCGAGGCATACAGATTGGCAATCGAGCCGATTTCGCGTTCGCGCACCACACCGATGGCCGTCATCATTGCCGGAATCAGCATCAGCACCAGCATCATAATGCCCGGCGCCACCGCATACATGCTTTTGAAATCCTGATTGTAGAGAAAGCGCGCCTCAATATCGGCAGCCGGCTGCAAATCAAGCGGCAGGCCGGTGGCACGGATTTGGTCTTGCGTGTAGCGGGTGAGGATGCCGCCCACATAAGCTTTGATATTTTCAGCATTAAACGGTGCCGTGCCGTCGATATAAAAGCCCACTTCCGGCTGGTCGCCGCGCAGCAGATCGCGGCCGAAACCGGGCGGAATATCAATCACCAATTGCGTTTGCGCGCTTTTCAACACTCGGTCGACATCGGCATCTGATTGCAACGGCGGCTGTTCGACAAAATAGCGCGAGCCGGAAAAATATTCGGTGAGCGCCCGGCTGTGGCTGCTCTGGTCGCGGTCGAGCACGGCAAAGCTGAGGTTTTGCACATCAAACGAAATGCTCCAGCTCAAAGCCGCCATCAGAATCACCGGCCCCAGCACCGCAAAAAACAAGCGGATTTTATCGCGCAGCAATTCCTTGCCCTCGCGCATGGCAAAGGTAAACACGGTAGCGAGCCAGTATTTGAGCGAATCAGTGTGCTGTGTTGGGGTTTCAGACGGCCTGTTGGATATATTCAGGCCGTCTGAACGGTCGGATGCCGATGGTTCAGATTCGGGTGCCGCCGCTTCCACATGCGCCGCGGCCGATACTGTTTCAAGCGCATGATTTTGTATATTTTTTTCAGACGGCCTGTTGGATATATTCAGGCCGTCTGAACGGTCGGATGCCGATGGTTCAGATTCGGGTGCCGCCGCTTCCACATGCGCCGCGGCCGAAGCTGTTTCAAGCGCATGATTTTGTGTATTTTTTTCAGACGGCCTATTGGATATATTCAGGCCGTCTGAACGGTCGGATACTGATGTTTCAGATTCAGATGTCGTTATTTCCACATGCGCTGCGGCCGAAGCTGTTTCAAGCGCATGATTTTGTGTATTTTTTTCAGACGGCCTGTTGGATATATTCAGGCCGTCTGAACGGTCGGATACTGATGTTTCAGATTCAGATGTCGTTATTTCCACATGCGCTGCGGCCGATTCTGTTTCAAGCACATGATTTTGTGTATTTTTTTCAGACGGCCTGTTGGATATATTCAGGCCGTCTGAACGGTCGGATGCCGATAATCCGGCAGGCGGTTTAGCAACAGCGTTGCTTTCGGTTGCAGGTGTTTGCCCGCCTGTGACAGGCCCGCCGGCCTGCCGATCGGCACGAACCACCCGGGCGGCTTGCGCAGCTGCGCTTTCGGCATTTTCGGTAGCAGGTGTGTGCGGGCTTTGCCGCCCGTTATCCGGTGCGGTTTCAGACGGCCTAACTTTCATACGGCCGTCTGAACCTGCGGCATTTTCTGCTTGCTCGTCTTCCAACAGATATTGCACAAATGCTTCTTCCAAATCCGGCGCATGCTGTTTTTCGGTCAGCTCGGCAGGGGTGCCCACCGCCAACACACGGCCGCGATGCATAAACGAAATGCGGTCGCAGCGCTCGGCCTCGTTCATAAAATGGGTGGAAATAAACAGGGTGATTTTATCTTCGCGCGAGAGCTTGAGCAGATGGCGCCAAAACATATCGCGTGCGGCAGGGTCGACGCCGGAAGTGGGTTCATCCAAAATCAGCACTTCGGGCTTGTGCAGGCAGGCGGCGGCCAGTTGCAGGCGCTGGCGCATACCGAGCGAAAGATCGGCGGGTTTGGTATCGGCCACTTCGGCAAGGTCAAACTGCACCAGCGCATCTTCCAGCGCCTGCTTGGCTGCCGCGCCTTCCATGCGGTAAAGCTGGGCGTGCAGCTCGAGATTGCGGCGCACCGTCAGCTCTTCATACAGCGAAAACGCTTGCGACATATAGCCTACGCGCATGCGTGTGCTCATGCCGCCGGCATCAATCGGTTTACCCAGCAGCTCGGCCTCGCCCTCGGTGGCAGGCAAAAGGCCGGTGAGCATTTTCATGGTGGTGGATTTGCCGCAGCCGTTGGAGCCGAGAAAGCCGAAAATTTCGCCTTTTTCGATGCAGAAGCTCACATTATCGACAGCGGTAAAATCGCCGAAACGCTTGGTCAGCCCGTGCGCTTCCATGGCCGGCGGCGAATCGGGATCAGGCTTGAACGGCGTGAGCGCCAGCCCGCCCGAACCCTGCTGCTTTTCAGACGGCAACATCTTGATATAGGCTTCTTCCAGCGTTTTCACACCGTATTCCTGCATCACTTCCTGCGTGGGTTTGTTGACCAACAGCCTGCCGTCGTCCATGGCCAGCAAATGTTCGAAACGCTCGGCTTCTTCGATATAGGCGGTGGCCACGATAACGGTCATGCCGTCGATTTCGCGGCGCAAATCTTCTACCAACGCCCAAAACTGGCGGCGCGACAAGGGGTCGACACCGGTGGTCGGCTCATCCAAAATCAGCAAATCGGGGTTGTGCACCAACGCGCAACACAGGCTCAGTTTCTGCTTCATGCCGCCTGAAAGTTTGCCCGCCGCGCGGTCGGGGAACGGCGCCAGGCCGGTGGCATCGAGCAGCCGCTGAATCCGTGCTTGGCGTTCGGCGGCATTCAAGCCGAACAAACGCGCATGAAAATCGATGTTTTCATACACCGACAAAGTCGGATACAGATTGCGCCCTAAACCCTGCGGCATAAAAGCGATGCGGTGCGATAAATCCTGCCGCGCCTGCTTGTCGGCCATATCGCCGCCGAGCACTTCCACCGTGCCCTCTTGAATGATTTTCACCCCGGCAATCAGCGACAGCAAGGTTGATTTGCCCACACCGTCGGGGCCGATCAAGCCTACCGTCGCCCCCGCAGGCAGCGTAAACGATACTTCGCTCAGCGCTTCGATTTTGCCGTAGCGGTGAAACAGTTGGCTAACGCTTATAGCAGCGTTTTGAGTTGGGTTTGTCGGCATCTTTATCTTCTTTCAGACGGCCTCAGTTAACAATACCGGTCGCAATATAAGAAATTCAAACCGTGTGGATAAACATCAGCAGCAACGCGGGGGGAATCTGCGGTTTGCTGCCCGCTGCCGAACCCTGCCGCAGAAAAAAGCGCCGTTGCCGCAATCCGCCGGGTTTCAGACGGCATCAAGCAGCTTGGCGCTTGATGCTTCGGACAAAAGTGAACATTTAAGCCGCCATCATTTTTCAGACGGCCTGCACATGCGCCAACAAAGCCCGAATATCCTGCGCCTCATAAACCTTCATCCCGCTTGAGGCCGTCTGAAACGCTTGCAGCATAGCCTGTGCCAATTGCGGCGTGGGCAACGGGCGCTGGCTTTGCAGCAAACCCACACGGTTCAGCCCTTGCAATATTTTGCCGCCCCACACTTCCGCCGTGCGCCTGCTGTTGGGGCGCAGCAGCAGCGGCGGGCGGAAAATCAGCAGGCGGGCAAAGCCCAGCGCCGCTACATCGGCTTCCAACTGCCCTTTCATGCGCGGATAAAACCAACGTGCTTTCGGGTCGGCCTGTGCCGACGACACCAACACCAGCGTGCCCACACCGTTTGCCTGCGCCGCCTGCGCCACATCATATTGCGCCTGATAATCCACCTGCCATTGCGCTTCTTGGCTGCCCGCCGCCTTCAGCGTGGTGCCCAAGCAGGAAAACAGCACATCACCCCGCAACTTATCGCACCAGCCGGCCACATCAGCAAAATCTACCACATGCACATGCAGTTTTTCATGCTGCACATCGGGCGCCCGGCGCACAAATACATCGACACGGCTGAAGTTTGCATCAGCCAGCAGCAACGGCAGCAATGCCTTGCCCGTAGCACCGGTGGCACCGATAAGCACAACTTTCATCACATTCCTTTTTTCAGACGGCCTTTGTCGGCAAAGCTATGATTTTGACAAACTCAACCGCCTGTCAAACCCGGGGCTTCATCTATCAACCTGATTGTGCCGCGCTTGTTCAGACGGCCTCAAATACTGCTTGCCAACAGCAAGCCGGCACCGATATCGACAATGGTGCTGCTGAAATTTTTATCTGCTTCCACCAGCGCCACAAATTCCTGCATTTCTTCAGCATGCGATAACGCGTTATCCACCGCCAACAGGCTGCCGGGCTTGGTGAGGATGCGCTGCAAATCCGGCCAATAATCGGCATAGCGGCTGCGGTCGGCATCGAGCAGAACCACATCGTAATATTTCTGATACGCGCGTAAAAATTCGCCCGCATCGCACACTTCCATGCGCACATAATCATCGAGCTTGGTTTCGCGCAAATGCTGTTTGGCCGCTTTTTTGCGCGCCTTGTCGATTTCCAGCGTGCGCAGCGAACCGCCGGTATCGCGCACGGCATCGGCCAGCCATAAAGTCGAATAGCCGTTAGAGGTGCCCACCTCCAACACCTTGCGCGCCTGTTTCGCCCGCACCAGCAAGGCCAGCAGCGCGGCGCTGTCGGGATGCAGATTGCGCCAACATTGCGCCCGCTCGTTTTGCGCCTCATCGTGTGCGCGGCTGTCGGCGTAGTGTTGTTTCAAATAGGCTTTTAACTTGGCTTTCATGTGTTTCTCCAAAACAATGCAGGTAAAGCTTGAATATATTATTTTTATATGACATTACTGCATCAGGCCGTCTGAAAACAAACCTGCACCTGATTGTGAAACACCGTTTGCCTGCCGCCGGATAAGCGCCTGTTTTCAGACGGCCTGATTCAATGCGGCAGCTTTACCGCCAAATTTTCCGGCCATTGAGCCTGCTTATCCAGCCGCACATAGCCGTTGCCGGTGAGGCCGCCTTTGAGCAGGCCTTTGTATTGCAAGGCAGTGTCGGCGGGCACTTTCAACTTCACTTTAAACATCAGCTTTTCACGCTCGCTTTGGGTTTCTACCGACTTGGGCGTAAACTGGGCATCGGTGGCAATAAAAGTGATGCCGGCCGGCCAGACCGCATCCATGCCGTCGAGCACAATCCGCGCTTCATCGCCCACTTTCAAACGGCTGATTTCGGTAGTGGGCAGAAACACCGTCATCGATACATCGCGCGGGTCAAGCAGGCTCACCACTTTATTGCCGGCGCCGATTACATTGCCCACTTCGGCGATTTTGTATTCCACCCGCCCGGCAATCGGCGCGCGGATGGCCATATCTTCATTTACCGAGGCGGCTTGGTCGATTTGCGCCTGTGCTGCGGCCACGGCAGCTTGCGCTTCGGCACGGGCGGCGCGGGCGGCGCTCACCGAAGCGGCAGCGCTGTCGCGGGCAGCGCGGCGCTTGGTCACTTCGGCGGCCGACACCAATTCATCGCGCTTGAGGTTTTGCGCATTGCCGAGCTCCATTTGCGCCACTTTCTGCTGCTGCTCATAAGCCTTGATTTCGGCATCGGCACGAGCCACCGCCTCTTGCGCACGCTGTTTCTGCGCCTTGGCGGCATCCAATTGGCTGCTGCTGGTATCCGACGACAATTCGGCCAACACATCGCCTTCGGCCACTTCACTGCCCTCGTCCACCGGCATCGCTTTCACCCGCCCGGCATACAGACTGGCCACATCAAAACGGTTTAATTCGAGCCGGCCGTTGCTCTGCACAAAGCCTTCGGGCAAACCGCTTTTATTTTGCTGCTGCCAGTAATACCAGCCGCCGGCGGCCAATGCGGCCACCACCGCAATTGCTATGATTTTTTTCATACTTGTTCCTGTTGTTTGGCTGACGATTCCAAGGTTGTTCTGAGCCTGTGTTTAGGAGGGGATTTTTGCCTCGGGAAACAGCGCGGAAAGTGCCCAATCGATGCGGCGGTCTATTGCGGCATCTTCGATAATTTCAGACATATACGCCCCCAAATCTGCGGGTAAAACATCCATTTCGCGCATGCGGGTGCCGATGACCATCGGCGCGCCGACGGCACCGAGCAAATACGCCAACCGGTGCACCTGCTCGGAAACCGGCAATGCCCGGCAGCGGTTGAGCAGCGCCATCAGCTGTTCATGACGTTCCTGGAAATGGCGGTGCCAAAAATCACGCACCACCGCCACACCTTCACCGCTGTCGGCAAACGCCCGCTGCACCCAATCGAGATTGTCGCGCAGACAACGCACCTGCTGCCGCAAGATTTCGCGCAGATGCAAAAAAGCATCTTCCGTATCTGCGCCGGACAAAGTCAAACGGCCGAAAGTGCGCTGATATTGATGCACCAACACTTCCGCCACAAACGCATCTTTGCTGGCAAACACATGATGAAACATACCCGGGCTCACCCCCGCTTCGGCCGCCAACAAGCGCACCGAAAGCTTGGCATAGCCGTATTGCGGATACAGCTTCAAGCCGGCGGCAATCAATTGAGCACGGGCACTATCTGACATTTTCAGGCCGTCTGAACATATTGGACAAGTGTCCAATATACCTAAAGCGTTTTGGGTTGGCAAGTAGTCACCTTAAAAATCATTAAGATTTAAGGCATAGCGGTTCAGCTGACAGCCATTCACAAAAGTAAGCCGGCAAGGCGCCGAAACACTAAGCCGACCGGTTCTGCAAACGTATGCCGCTTTGTCAGCCTATTTTTGTGAATGGGTATGAAATATTTGATGTTTCAGACGGCCTCATCTGTCTGCCGGATGCGTATCCTTGATGTGTGTCTTTGATGCGCCCGCGCTGATTGTTTCATACAAACAAAAACCGCTTTCAGACGGCCTGTATGTTTTATCAGGCCGTCTGAAAGCGGTTGTTATCTTAAGCGGTTTAAAAATTAAAATGGTACGTATTGAGTCGGGTTGACCGGCTTGCCGTTTTGGCGCACTTCGAAATGCAGCTTGGTGCGGTCGGCATCGCTGCTGCCCATGCGGGCGATGGTTTGGCCGCGCTTCACGGTTTGGCCTTCTTTTACCAGCAGGCTCTGGTTGTGGCCGTAGGCGGTCAGATAAGTGGAATTATGTTGCACAATCACAAGATTGCCGTAACCGCGCAAGCCCGAGCCGGCATACACCACTTTACCGTCGGCAGAGGATACCACGGCCTGACCGGCGGTGCCGGCAATATCCACGCCCTTATTGCTGCCGCCGAAATTGGCAATCACGTTGCCGGCGGTGGGGCGCTGCCAGGTAATGCCGGCCACGCTGCGGGTGGCGCCCGACACGGTGGGCGTGGTTGCGGGTGTGGTTGCTGCCGGCGCTGCCGGTGTGGTCACCACCGGTGCGGCGGCGGTGCCGGCAGGCGCAACATAACCGGCAGGTTTCACGCGCAGCACTTGGCCGACACCGATATTGTTATCAGCCAGATTGTTCCAGGCGCGCAGGTTGTCTTGGGTGATGTTGTAGCGTTTGGCAATATTGTAAACGGTGTCGCCGCGAATCACGGTGTGGGTGGCGGCATTGATGTCGACAGGGGCGTTAGACGGTATATAGGCGCCGCCGCTGCTTGCCGGCGGTGTGTACGGCACTGCTGTGTCTGCACCGGCCGCATTCGGATCATACGGGGTAGCGCCATACGGATTGCTTTGCTCAGCCGGGGCAGTTGCCGCACCCGTGGTCGTGGTGCCTGCCACAACGGGGGCTGCCGGCTGTTGGAACCACGAACAGGCGCCCAGCATGAGAATCAGGGCTGCCGAGCCGGTACGGAATGCGGTTTGTTTTAACATATTCATCTTACCTTCTGTCTGGTTTTTATATGGAATTGGGGCATATCATAATCAAACTATGCCCTGCTCTCAAGTCTTTAGCGTTTTTTTACGGTGTGTCGCGCCCGCTGACCAAGGGCACGAAATTGGCTTCCTGCACACAGGTTTCACGGTAGCCTTGCGCTGTTTTTTCAATCAGCCACAAATATTGCCGACCGCCCTCGTCCAGCGGCAGCACCATGCGGCCGCCGACAGCCAGCTGTTGCAGCAGCGCCAGCGGGATTTCGGTAGGTGCGGCAGTGACCAGAATACCGTCGAAAGGCGCCACTTCGGGCAGACCGAGATAACCGTCGCCGCATACCGTGCGCGCTTTGGCCAGCAGACCCGCCGCGCGCAGATGCTGCTTGGCGCGCTCGTGCAGCGGGCGCAGGCGCTCCACCGAATAGATTTCCGGCAACCCCAAAGCCAGCAGCACGGCGGTTTGATAACCGCAGCCGGTGCCGATTTCCAGCACCCGGCGCATGCTTTGTGGGGGATTGCCCAATAATAGTTCCGTCATTTTTGCCACGGTATAGGGCTGGGAAATGGTTTGCCCCAAGCCCAGCGGCAGCGACAATTCGTCGTAAGCCCGTGTACGCAGCGCTTCTTCTACAAACAAATGCCGCGGCACGGCGGCCATGGCCTGCAAAACCGTTGCGCCGATGCCCATATACGCCAACCGTTCTACCATACGCTGGCGGCGGTTTTCAAAACCAATCCAATGCGCATGCATTACGGCATTACCCCCTGCCAAAAACCGGCAACGCCGGCCATCGCCGGGTAATCGGTCAAATCAATCTGCAACGGCGTTACCGTGATATAGCCGGCTTCGCATTCGGCAAAATCAGTGCCGTTGTCGCGGTCTGAAATACCGCCGACCGGGCCGATCCAATACACGGCCTCACCGCGCGGGTTTTGAGCCGGCACGATGCTTTGTTCATGATGGCGGCGCCCCAAACGGGTAATTTTGCAGCCTTGTATGTCTTCAGGGTCGACGGCCGGAATATTGATGTTCCACAATATCGGCTGCTTGGGCGGCTGTTTCAGCAAATGCTCAATCATCATCCACGCCGCCCGCTCGGCGGTTTCCCAATAGCGGCCGCTGAAATCATTGAGTGAAAAAGCCACGGCGGGAATACCGAGCAGAAACGCTTCGGTGGCGGCGGCCACGGTGCCCGAATAAAGGGTGTCGTCGCCCATATTGGCGCCGTTGTTGATGCCGGACAACACCAAATCGGGTTTGAAATCAGGCAAGGCGTGCAAGCCCAAGTGAATGCAGTCGGTGGGCGTGCCGCTCACATAATAAAAGCCGTTTTCGGCCTGACGGATGTGCAGGGGGCGGTCGAGTGTGAGCGAATTGCTCACGCCGCTGCGGTCGCGTTCGGGCGCCACCACGCGCACATTGGCAAACTCAGCCGCCACCCGTGCCAAAACCGCAATACCCGGCGCAAGATAGCCGTCGTCGTTACAAATCAGAATATTCATTTGCTTCCTTTTTACACCTATTTGAAAAACAGATTGGCCGCACGGTTTCCAGCCTGCCACTTAATCTGCTGACTTTTTTCAAATGGGCACCAGACGGCCTATTGTACCGACTGCGGCATAAAATTGTCTATTTTACTGCAATCGGCGGCTTTCACTGTTATCACGCTGCACATCAAGGCCGTCTGAAACAAAAAAGCACCGCTCATATACGGTGCTTTGGTTTCAGACGGCCTTTGCTTCATGCTTATTGGCCGGCTTTCAAGCCCTGCCACAGGCGCACGCTCAGTTTTACCGCATCGGGCGATTTGGGCAGAATCACAAAGCTTTTGGCTTTTACTTCATTACTCGGGAAAATGGAGTTGTCATCAGCATACGCTTTATCCATCTGCTTGCGTGCCGGCAGGCTGGCCGGGGCGTAAGTAACGAAATCACCGTTTTTGGCAGCCACGCCCGGATCGAGCGTGTAGTTGATGTATTTATGGGCATTGGCCACGTTTTGCGCATCTTTCGGAATCAGGAAAGAGTCAATCCAAATGCCGACGCCGGTTTTCGGTGTGAGCACTTCGATATTCACACCGTTGCCCGCATCTTTGGCGCGGTTTTTAGCAATATTGAGGTCGCCGCCATAGCCCACCGCCACACACAGATTGCCCGCTGCCATATCGTCGATATAACCTGAGGAGCTGAAGCGCTTCACATCGGGGCGCACTTTTTTCATCATGTCTACCGCGGCATTCAAATCATCGGCACTTTCGCTGTTAGCATCTTTGCCGATATAGTTGAGCGCCAACGGCAGCTGCTCGGTGGGGCTGTCTAAAAAGCTGATGCCGCAAGATTTCAGCTTGGCGGTGTATTCGGGATTGAACACCAAATCCCATTCGTTTTCAGGCAGTTGCTCGCTGCCCAACGCTTTGGCCACTTGATCTTTATTAATGGCCAGCGTGTTGATGCCCCAGAAATAAGGCACGGCGTATTTATTGCCCGGATCCACCTGCGCCATCATGGTCAGCAGCTCGGGATCGATATTGTTGTAGTTGGAAATCTGGCTCTTGTCGATTTCTTGATAAGCACCCGCCTTAATTTGCCGGCCAACGTTGGAAATCGACGGCGCCACCAAATCATAGCCCGACTTGCCGGTCAGCACTTTGGCCTCCAGCGTTTCGTTGCTGTCGTAATAATCGTAGCGCACCTTGATATTATTGGCTTTTTCAAACTCGGTAACCGTATCGGGATCAACATAATCCGACCAGTTATAGATGTTCAGATTGCCCGTGGCCGAAGGTGCCGCCGCTTGTTGCCCCGCGCTTGCCGCCCCGCTGCCGGCCTGTTCGCCGGTATTGTTCGAACCGCCGCAAGCAGCCGCAAAAAGGCTCACCAGCGCAGAAACCAACAGAGTTTTTTTCATTTTTTGTCCTTTATGTTTAAAAAAAACATGTCAATAAATTGCAGCGGTAATATGCCGCCAGCAACACGTGTCGCCGCCATGTTGCAGCATGGTGCCATTAAACGGCAAAACCCTGGCTGATGCAAGATTTTGCCGCGTAAAAATAAACATTTTTTAACACATCTTCCGATAGGGTATCCTGATGTGTCATATCACATCTTTGCGCCAAAAGCACATCTGCTGCGTTTTTTTGCCCAACATCTGTGCTTTTAGCGCAAAAAATCTGAATTATTCCGAATGGTCAGGACACCTCGGGGCTTACACCACAAACTGATTTTATTTTTTTCAGACGGCCGCACATTTGTCAAACCCCCCGTATTTGTGGGAAAATTACGCCATTAAATTCTATTACAGGGCGACACTATGCTGGACAGAGAAGGATATCGCCCCAATGTCGGTATTATCTTAACCAATGAGCGCAACGAAGTATTTTGGGGCAAGCGCGTGCGCGAGCATTCGTGGCAGTTTCCGCAAGGCGGCATCAAGCCCGGCGAAAGCCCCGAAACCGCCATGTATCGCGAGCTTTTGGAAGAAGTGGGGCTGCTGCCGCACCATGTGAAAATATTGGGGCGCACACGCGACTGGCTGCGCTACGATGTGCCTTCACATTGGGTGCGCCGCGAATGGCGCGGCTCTTACCGCGGCCAAAAGCAGATTTGGTATCTGCTGCGCCTGGTCGGCCGCGAAAGCGATGTACATTTGCGCGCCACCAGCCACCCCGAATTCGACGGCTGGCGCTGGCACCGTTATTGGGCACCGATAGACGAAGTGATTGATTTCAAACGCGGCGTGTATGAAGGCGCATTGCTGGAGTTGTCACGTTTTTTACGCGGGCTGGAATCGCTGGAAGAATTCTATTCCGGCAATCTGATTGAAAAATAACTGCAAACGCTTTCAGACGGCCGTCTGAAAGCGTTTTTTCTGCACCGCCGCCGGCAACTGCAAATCACCTGATGCCGCCGCCGGCACTTTATTACGCCCGCAGCGGCAACGCAGGATAATTTGGTTCTTTCACAATACATGTTAGAATTCCGGCCAAACCTTTACACAGCAACATCTCCCATGACCACACCCAATTCATACAGCGAATCCAGCATTACCGTCCTCAAAGGCCTCGAACCGGTCAAAGAGCGTCCGGGCATGTATACCCGCACCGAAAACCCCACCCATATCTGCCAAGAGGTCATCGACAACGCCGCCGATGAAGCGCTGGGCGGTTATGCCGATAAAATCGAAGTCGAAATCCACGACGACGGCTCGCTGTCGGTACGCGACAACGGCCGCGGCATTCCGGTGGGGCTGCACCCGCTGGAAGGGTTGCCGGTGATCGAACTGGTGTTCACCCAATTACACGCGGGCGGCAAGTTCAACAAAAAAGACGGCGGCGCGTATGCCTTTTCCGGCGGCCTGCACGGCGTGGGCGTATCGGTGACCAACGCGCTGTCGACCCGGCTGGAAGTTACCGTCAAACGCGAAGGCAAAATCCACCGCATCGTGTTTGCCGGCGGCGATGTGGTCGGGCCCTTGGCCGAAATCGGCAAATGCGCCGTGCGCGACAGCGGCACCGAAGTGCGCGTGTGGCCCGACGGCAAATATTTCGAATCGCCGCAATACAGCATTCCCGATCTGGAGCGGCTGCTGCGCGCCAAAGCGGTGCTGCTGCCGGGCGTAACCGTATCGCTCACGCGCCCGCAAAAAGGCCAAATCGAGCCGCTTGTCCAAACCTGGCATTACCCCGACGGCCTCAAAGGCTATCTCAACAATCTGATCAGCGAAGCACAAGAAGCCGTGCCGGTTTTCTCGGCAGAAAATTATATTTCAGACGGCCACGACAGCGATTTCAGCACAGGCGAAGGCGCAGCATTTGCGCTGACCTGGCTGGAAGAAGGCAGCTGCACCAGCGAGAGCTATGTCAACCTCATCCCCACCCCGCTGGGCGGCACCCACGAAGCCGGCCTGAAACAAGCGGTGTTTCACGCGGTCAACAACTTCATCACCCACCATAATTTACTGCCGCGCGGCGTTAAAGTGCAAAGCGACGATGTGTTTTGCAAAGTAGCGTTTGTGTTGAGCGCCCGTGTGCTCGACCCGCAGTTTCAAGGTCAAACCAAAGACAAACTCACCAACCGCGACGCGCTCAAACTGGTGGCCGCCGTATCGGGCGACCCGCTCGAACTGTGGCTCAACCAAAATGTGGAAGCCGGCAAAAAAATTGCCGAATTGGCCATCAAACAGGCACAGGCGCGCATGCGCTCGGTGAAAAAAATCGAGAAGAAAAAAGGCAGCGGCGTGGCCGTATTGCCGGGCAAACTTACCGACTGCGAAAGCGAAGATATTCGCGAAAACGAATTGTTTTTAGTAGAGGGCGATTCCGCCGGCGGCTCGGCCAAACTGGCGCGCGACAAAGCCACCCAAGCCATCCTGCCCCTGCGCGGCAAAGTGCTCAACAGCTTTGAAACCCACCGCGACCAGCTCTTCGGCAATGCCGAAATCCACGATATTGCCGTGGCCATCGGCGTGGATCCGCACGGCAACCACGACAACCCCGATTTAAGCGGCCTGCGCTACGGCAAAATCGCCATTCTGTCTGACGCCGATGTCGACGGTTCGCACATCCAAGTATTGCTGCTCACTCTCTTCTATACCCACTTCCCCAAGCTGGTTGCCAACGGCCATATTTACGTGGCCCAACCGCCCTTGTTCCGTGTGGATGTGAATGCACAAGGAAAAGCCAAACCCGCCCGCAAACTCTACGCACTCGACCAGCAAGAGCTCGACAGCATTCTGGAGCGGCTGCAAAAAGAAAACGTGAAAGAAACGGCCTATTCCATCAGCCGTTTCAAAGGCTTGGGCGAGATGAACCCCGACCAGCTCAAAGATACCACCATGCACCCCGATACCCGCCGGCTGCTGCAAGTGCAGATTCCCGAAACCGCCCACGAAACCACCCAAAGCATTTTTGTGAAACTGATGGGCAAAGGCGAAGCCGCCAGCCGCCGCGCCTGGATGGAAGCCGAAGGCGACACGGCAGAAGTGGATATTTAAAACCCAATCAGATGATGCATTACGGCTGTGCAGATTCGTTTTCCAAACCGCCTGCTTTTCAGACGGCCTGCTTTTCAGACGGCCTGGAGCGGGTAAACCTGACAACAAGCTGCTTCATATCCATTCACAAAAACAACCTAGGGTATTCTGACCATTCGTTTATAAGGGGATTTTTGTTCCTGGAAATGCAGATGCCGGGCAAAAAACGCAGCAAAATTGGACATCTTGCGAGGCTTTTTAACGCAGCAGATGCGTTTTCAGGGGCAAAATACACCCGTAAATCGAATTGTCAGGATACCCTAACGGCGTGGGCTGACTTTTGTGAATGGATAGCAGCCCGAAAAAAGGAAAAAATATGAATCAAATTACCCACCATCCTGACACACAGCGCTTCACATTAACCCACAACGGCGACGAACAGGCCGGTTATCTCACTTACCGCATCATCAGCAACGGGCGGTGGGACATCAACCATACCGTTATCCGGCCGCCGTTACGCGGCCGCGGCCTTGCCCGCCTGCTGGTTGAAGCCGCCATTGCCGAAGCCGAAAAGCAGCATATCCGCCTGCAAGCCTCCTGCGGCTATGCCGACATTATTTTACAGCGCAGCAACAAACGATAAACCGGTCTCCAAACCCATAACCGTCAGGCCGTCTGAAAACATCTCAGAGCCTTCAGACGGCCTTTTCCAAATACGAAAGCATTTTTCATGAGCGCACCCAAAATCACCATTATCGGCAGCATCAATATGGATTTGGTTACCCAATCGCCGCGTTTCCCCAAAGTGGGCGAAACCCTCATCGGCAGCGGTTTCCACCGCTTTATGGGCGGCAAAGGCGCCAATCAGGCCGTGGCCGCCGCCCGCCTCGGTGCCGAAGTGACCATGATCGGCGCAGTCGGCGACGACAGCTTCGGCCGAGAGCTGTGCGCCAACCTCAAACGCGAAGGCGTCAACACCGACAATATTCATACTGCCAGCGGCCAAGCCACCGGCATGGCCAACATTACCGTGGCCGAAAACGACAACCACATCATCATCGTCCCCGGCGCCAATTTCAGCATCACCCCGGCCGACATCGAAGCACAAGCGCCCGCCATCGCCGCAGCCGACATTATCTTGTGCCAGCTCGAAATCCCGATGGAATGCGTGATTACCGCCGCCAAACTGGCTAAAAAACACCGCAAGCCCTTTATTCTCAACCCGGCTCCGGCGCAGCCCCTGCCCGCCGAGCTGCTGCCAAACATCACCCTGCTTACCCCCAACGCCTACGAACTGGCCATCAGCCTCGGCCTGCCCGAAGACACCCCCGCAGAAACCCTGATGCAGCAATCCCCCTGCCCGGTGCTGATGACCCGCGGCGCAGAAGGCGCGCTCTATCATGATGAACAGCGCCATGTGCAACACCAGCCCAGCTTTAAAGTTACTCCCGCCGACACCACCGGCGCCGGCGACACCTTTAACGGCGCGTTGGCGGTATTCTGGCAGCAAGGCATGGCCGAAGCCGTCAAACAAGCCTGCGCCGCCGCCGCTTTATCGGTTACCAAACTCGGCGCCCAAGGCGGCATGCCTACCGCCGCCGAACTGGCCCGGTTTCTGCAACAGCAGTAAAACCCATGTGCAGAAGCAGGCAGACAAAGCAAGCAGGCTGAAAACCATGCATACACCACGCCGCTTGGCTTGGCAAACACTGCCCTCTTCAAGATAGGGCGGAGTAACGCGGTCAGGTTATTTTCATAAACCGGCATCATGAAACACGCCCTGCAAACCCACCCGGCGTGCCGGATATTCGCCCCATCCACCTTATTTCGGAGGTTTCGCCATGCCTGTTGCTTTAGATGTGGTCATTCCCTGCTACAACGCCGCCGCCACCCTCACCCGCGCAGCCGAAAGCGCGCTCGCCCAAGCACAGGTGCGGCATGTTTGGCTGATAGACGATGCCTCTACCGACCACAGCCCGCAAATCATCAGCCGCCTGACCACTGCCTCCAACCGCATCTTCAGCGCCCGCCTGCCCGACAACGGCGGCGTTTCCCGTGCGCGCAACTGGGGGCTGTTGCAAAGCAATGCTGACTATATCGCCTTTCTCGATGCCGATGATGCCTACGAAACCGGCGCGCTGGCCGCTGCCACCGTCGCCTTGGCGCAGCACCCCCAATTAGGCCTCGTGCGCCTGAAATTAAAAGCAGTCGGCCTGCCCGCCCGCTATGCCGGCCACCCCAAGCTGCCCGAAGCCTGGCAGCGCTTAGAAATGACCGTAGGCGGCAACACCGTCTTCCGCCGCAGCCTGCTGCTGGCCTGCGGCGGGTTTCCAGCAGACGAATTATTCAAACGCTTCGGCGGCGAAGATGCCGCGCTGGGCATTGCCCTGACCCGCAGCAGCATTGTCGGCACGCTTTTCGGTGCCAACGAACCCGCCGTATTGCATTATTACCGCCCCGGCATGCACGCCGAACGCCTGCTGGATGCCGCCTTGTTTGCCCAAACCGCCCCCCGCATCAGCGCCGCCGATCTGGCTGCCGCCGAAGCCGTCAGCCAACGCATCAGCCGCCAACTCACCGATTTGCACGCCTGCCTGACTCCGCCGCAAACCGGCATCATGCCCTTGTTTCCAGAGCGCCCGCCTGCCTGATGCCCATTCAAAAAAGCCACCCCCGCCTTGCCCCATCTTGGCCGCAACCCTCTCCAAACGGCTTCAGACGGCATCAGGCAAGCCGTCAAGCCGGTATAACACTCATTCACAAAAGCAAGCTCACAAGGCGGCGTGCCGAAAACAGTACGCACATACGACAAAGCGAGCCAACGCCGTTAGATTATTTTTGTGGATGAAGATGAGGCCGTCTGAAATATTTCAGACGGCCTCATCATGCCCCTTGACTGGCTTTCAACAAAAGTAGTAGATTGACAACAGAATCATTTTTTTCCAACCTGCCAACATCATAGCAAAGCAACAACCATGCAACATATTCCGTTTCAGACGGCATTATTTTATTGATTCAGCATTTCATTTCCACCGATAAAATTCTGCCGCCTGCCCGAAGCAGCACACAAGGAGAATTTATGTCGAAACACACCCCTACCCCGGCCGGCCGAGACATTGAGCTGGCTTTCAGCGAAGCAAATAAAATACTCGACATCATCAACACGCCCGAAGCGGCGCTGAGCGACGAGCAGCGCAAATGGGTGTCTTCCAACGTGGCCGACAATTTCGCCAACCACGTTAACCGCGGCTTTCTCGATTACCGCAAATCCGTTACCGAAACCGACGATTTCGCCTTAACCGATTGGTATGGTCAAGGCTCGATTCTGCGCGACATCATGGGGCGCGAATACATCGACATGCTCGGCGGATTCGGCCTCTACAGCCCCGGCATCCGCCATCCCAAAATTGTGGCCGCCGCCAAAGCCCAGCTCGACCGCAGCCCGCAATACAGCCAAGAAATGCTCGATCCATTGCGCGGCCAATTGGCCAAAGTGCTGGCCAAGCTTACCCCCGGCGATTTGCAATACGGCTTTTTTGCCAACAGCGGCACCGAAGCGGTAGACGGCGCCATGAAGCTGGCCAAACTCTACACCGGCCGGCGCGGCTTTATTTCCACCACCGGCGGTTTTCACGGCAAATCGCTGGGCGCCTTATCGCTCTTGGGCAAATCGGTTTACCGCGAACCGCTGCTGCCGCTTTTGGGCGGCGTGCGCCATGTGCCCTACGGTGATGCCGATGCGGTAGAACAGCTGCTGAAAATCGCCGACTCAGTCGGCAGCATGGATGTGGCCGCCGTGGTGGCCGAACCGATACAGGGCGAAGCCGGCGCTGTGGTGCCGCCCGACGATTATTGGCCGCGCCTGCGCGAAATATGCAGCCGCTACGGCGTATTGCTGATTGCCGATGAAGTGCAAACCGGTTTCGGCCGCACCGGCAAAATTTTCGGTGTCGACCATTGGGATGTCGCCCCCGACATCATCTGCTTCGGCAAAGCGCTCGGCGGCGGCGTGGTGCCGATGTCGGGCTTTTTCTCCACCGCCGAAATCTGGTCGTGCCTCGAGCCCAACCCGTTTATGCACACCACCACCACCGGCGGCAACCCGCTTGCCTGCGCCGCCGCCCTGGCCGGCATCGGCGTGATGCTGGAAGAAAACCTGCCCGGGCAGGCAGCTGAAAAAGGGCGCTACCTGCTGCAAAAATTAGGCCGTCTGAAAGAGCAATATCCGCATATTTTAAAAGACATCCGCGGCAAAGGCCTGCTGCTGGCCATGGTGTTTGAAAACGACGAGCTCGGCTACAAAGTGGTTTCCGGCCTGTTCAAACGGAAAGTGCTGACTGCCGGCACGCTCAACAACTCATCGGTTGTGCGCTTGGAGCCGGCGCTGAATATTCCCTACGAGCTGCTTGACGAAGTGCTGGCGCGTTTGGAAGACACCTTGCAAAACGTCAGCCATGCCATCTGAAAACACAATGGCCGTCTGAAAGCCAACCTGCTTTTCAGACGGCCTCAAAGCCACCCACTGCTGTTACTGAAATCAACGCTGAATCACCAAAGGAGCAAACCGATGGAATACGGATTATGGATTAACGGCGCCTGGCAAAGCGGCGCCGGCATGATTGATATAGAAAACCCCGCCACCGGCGAAACCGTGGCGCAAGCGGCAACAGCAGGCGAAAAAGAAGTCAACGCCGCCGTGGCCGCCGCCAAAACCGCATTCGACGACGGGCGCTGGTCGAAAGCCACACCCGGCGAGCGCGCCACCGTGTTGTCGAAAATGGCCGACATCATCGAAGCGCGCACCGACGAGCTGGCCAAAATCGAAACCGAAGACACCGGCAAACCTTATGAATTTATCAGCAAAGGCGGCGATTTGCCGTTTGTGGTCGACAACCTGCGCTTTTTTGCCGCCGCCGCCCGCGACACCGGCGGCAGCCGCGCCGGCGAATACAACAGCGCCTATACCTCGATGCTGCGCCGCGAACCCTGCGGCGTAACCGCCGGCATTGCCCCTTGGAACTACCCGCTTTTGATGGCCGCTTGGAAAATCGGCCCCGCACTGGCCGCCGGCTGCACCTCCATCATCAAGCCCTCGGAAATGACCCCGCGCACCACCCTGCTGCTCGGCGAAATCGCCCAAGAAGCCGGCCTGCCCGACGGCGTATTAAACATCATCACCGGCACCGGCGACACCGGCAAAGCCATCGTGGCGCACCCCGATATCCAGATGGTGAGCCTCACCGGCTCGAGCGACACGGGCAAATTTATCATGAAAAGCGCCGCCGACACCCTCAAGCGCGTGCATCTCGAATTGGGCGGCAAAGCACCGCTGGTAGTGTTTGCCGATGCCGATATCGAGCTGGCTGCCGAAAAAGCCGCGTTTGGCGGTTTTATCAATTCCGGCCACGACTGCACCGCCGCCACCCGCATTCTGGTGCACGAATCGGTAAAAGAAAAATTTACCGAAGCCTTGCTGGTGCAGGCGCAAAACTTCAAGGTCGGCCTGCCGTTTGACGAAGGCGTGATGATGGGGCCGCTGATTTCCGCCCAACAGCTCGAACGCGTGAGCGGTTTTGTCGAACGCGCCAAAGCAGCAGGTGCACAAACGCTGTTCGGCGGCCACACGCTCGATTTCGGCGGCGGCCATTACTACAGCCCCACGCTGCTGACCAACGTCGACCAAAAAGCCGAAATCGTGCAAAACGAAGTATTCGGCCCGGTGATGACCATCCAAACATTCGGCAGCGATGAAGAAGCGCTGACCCTGGCCAACGATGTACGCTTCGGGCTGGCCTCATCCGTGTTTACCACCGATGTTGCCCGCGCCATGCGCTTCAGCGCCGATTTGCGCTTCGGCACCGTGTGGGTAAACGATCACCTGCCGCTCACCTCCGAAACCCCGCACGGCGGCTTTAAGCAATCGGGTTTCGGCAAAGATTTATCGGCCGAAGCCGTGGGCGATTACCTGATTACCAAGCATGTGATGATTGCGCTGTAAACAACATTAAGCGTGCAACTTAATCACCTGCTTTTAATCACCTATTTCATTGGCTTGCCTTGCCGTATGCGTGCACTGTCTTCGGTACGCCGCTTTTTTTACGGATGGGTATAACCAGGGTGTCCGGACAATTTGTTTATGAGGGGATTTTTGTTCCTGGAAATGCAGATGCAAGGCAAAAAACGCAGCAAGATTGGACATCTTGCGAGGCTTTTTAACGCAGCAGATGCGTTTGCAGGGGCAAAAAGCACCCATAAATCGAATTATCAGGATACCTTAGGGTGCCCGGACAATTTGTTTATGAGGATTTTTGTTCCTGAAAATGCAGATGCCGGGCAACAAACGCAGCAGATGCGTTTTCAGGGGCAAAATACACCCGTAAATCGAATGGTCAGAACACCCTAGGTTTACCCTGCAAGCCACTCTTTGAAAGGAGCCCGACATGAGCAAAACCGCTTTATTGATTATCGATTTCCAAAACGATTACTTCCCCACGTTTCCCGGCGCAAAATGGCCGCTGCACCATACCGAAGCCGCCGCCGCAAACGGCAGCAAACTGTTGGCCGGATTCCGCAAACAGGGTCTGCCGGTATTTCACGTGCGCCATGAATTTCCAAACGCCGATGCCCCTTTTTTCCAACCCGGCTCTGAAGGCGCGCAGATTCATACCGGCATGGCGCCGCAAGAAGGCGAAGCAGTGATTGTCAAACAACAGATCAACAGCTTTCGCGATACCGACCTACAGCAACAATTGCAACAAGCCGGCATCGAGCGCCTGTTTATCGTAGGCGCCATGAGCCATATGTGTATTGATGCCGTTACCCGCGCGGCGGTTGATTTCGGCTACGAATGCCTGCTTGCCCATGATGCCTGCGCCACGCTGGATATGGAATTCAACGGCGTTAAAGTGCCCGCCGAACAAGTACACGCCGCCTTCATGGCCGCGCTGCAATTCGGCTATTGCCGGGTAGAAAGCACTGCAACACTGCTTGAGCTGATCTGAATGCCGCATGAGGCCGTCTGAATATTTGACGAAAACATTTTTCAGACGGCCTGATACCCACTCACAAAAATAACCTAACGGTGTTGGCTCGCCTTGTTAGTTTTATTTTGTGCATAGGTTATGCCGCCTTTGCCCCACGGCCCGGCCGCACCACTTTTGCTTCACGTATCGGCAGATTCAACACCGCCGCCACCGCTGCCAGCACAATCAGCCACAAGTTTTGCGTATTCTGCATCGGCGTTTGCATGCTTTACGCTCTCTATCCCACAATAATGCCCATACTTATATAAAAGGCCGTCTGAAAAGGCAAGCGCTTTCTTTTCAGACGGCCTTTGCTATAATCTGCCTATTCCTCCAACCGCATCTGCATCATGACCCCAGCCACCCCGTTCGACCCGCTTGAGGTGCCCATTGCCGGCACCAACCTTATCGAAGCTTCAGCCGGCACCGGCAAAACTTGGGGCATTGCGGCCTTGTTTACCCGCATGATTCTGCTGGAACACCTGCCGGTAGAAAACATATTGGTGGTTACCTTCACCAAAGCAGCCACCGCCGAATTGAAAACCCGCTTGCGCAAACGCTTGGATGAAGCCCTGCAAGCGCTGGAAGACGGCAGCTGCGCCGGCATCACCGATGCAGAAGGCCTGCAACCCTATTGTGCCGACGAATTTATTTCCGCCCTACTCACCCGCGCGCTGGCGCAAGAATCACACGAGCGCCTGACAGTGCGCCTCAAAGCCGCCATCGGCCAATTCGACAACGCCGCCATCTACACCATACACGGTTTCTGCCAGCGGCTGCTGCGCGATTACGCCTTTCTGTGCCAAGCCCCTTTCGATACCGAGCTGGCCGAACACAGCCGCACGCGCCTGCTCACGCCCGCCCAAGATTTCTGGCGCACACAAGTGGCCGCCGATAACCACCAAGCACGTTTGGCCTTCCAATACAAATACACGCCCGAGCGCATGCTGGCCGAAATCCAACCGTTTCTCAACCGCCCCTATTTGAGTTTCAGACGGCCTGAAGCCGATTTGGCGCAAGCTGAACACAAGGTGCAGCAAACATGGCAGCGCATTGTTCCCATCCTGCCCGAGCTGGCACAAACCTTTTGGCAGGTTCACCCGCAACTCAATGGCAACAACTACCGCAAAACCACTTTCGAGCCACTGTTTGCCCGATTGCAGGCCGCCGCCGACAACGGCTGCCTGCCTAAACCCGAAGAAAAGCTGCCCATGCTGGCGGCCGACACCCTGCAAAGCAAAACCAAAAAAACCGCCCGCCCCGATACAGCTGCCTTTGCCCGCCTGCAAGTGCTGGCCGATCTCGGCCGCGATCTGGCTGCACAAAGCCAAGTCGAAACCGAAGCGCTGATTGCGCTGCCCCTAGACATGCTCGCCTACATCAACCACGCCCTAGCCGAGCAAAAAAAATCCCAACGCGACCGCAGCTTTGACGACTTGCTGATCGACACCCACCAAGCCCTCACCTGCAACCCGCACCGCGCCGAGCTGGCCGCCGCCGCAGCCGCCAACTGGCGAGTGGCTCTGATTGACGAATTTCAAGATACCGACCCGCTGCAATACGAAATTTTCAACCGCA
Organism: Uruburuella testudinis; assembly: GCF_022870865.1. Classification (NCBI taxonomy): domain Bacteria; kingdom Pseudomonadati; phylum Pseudomonadota; class Betaproteobacteria; order Neisseriales; family Neisseriaceae; genus Uruburuella; species Uruburuella testudinis. Next base: position 1,287,275 of record NZ_CP091508.1, on the reverse strand, counting down.
TCTTTACCGCCCACGGCAACCCGCTGTTTCTTGTGGGCGACCCCAAGCAAGCCATCTACAGCTTTCGCGGCGCCGATATCTACGCCTATCTGCAAGCGGCGCGCGATGCCGACCACCGCTACACCCTCGCCACCAACCGCCGCAGCCACCGCAAACTGATTAAAAGCATTGGCGCGCTGTTCCAACAAAAACAACACCCGTTTGTGTTGCCGCACATCGATTACACCGATGTCGACGCCGCCCGCGCGCACAGCAACCTGACACCGCCGCGCAGCGCCGTGCAAGTGCGCTGGATAGACGACAACCAGCAAATCATAACCAAAGAAATCCTGCGCAGCCGTGCCGCCGAATATTGCGCCGACGAAATCGCCGCCGTGCTCAATCAGGCCGCGCAAGGCCGTCTGAATTTAAACGGCGCGCCGCTGCAATCGGGCGATATTGCCGTTTTGGTGCGCACCCACAACGAAGGCGGCCTGATCAGCCGGGCGCTGAAAGCACGCAACGTACAAAGCGTGCTTTTGCAGCGCGAATCGGTGTTTGCCACCGCCGAAGCCGCTGCCATTGCCGCCCTGATCGGCTTTTGGCTGCAACCGCAGCGCACCGAGCCGCTGCGCTTTGTGTTGGGCAGCGTGCTGTTCCGGCAAACGGCCGACGAGCTTTACGCACTCAACCAAAACGAAGCAGCGCTGCTCGATTGGATTACTTCTGCCGAAACCGCAGCCGCACAGTGGCAGCGGCACGGCTTTTACGCCGCCATGCAGCAATTCACCGCCCGCCACGGCATCGAAACCCGCCTGCTGGCCGCCGACGACGAACGCAGCCTCACCAACTACCATCAAATTTTAGAAAAACTGGCCGAAGAAGACGAACAAAGCCACAGCCCCTCATCGCTGCACCAATGGCTGCTGGCGCAAATTCAGGCCGCCGGACAAGGGCAGCGCAGCGACAGCCACCTGCTGCGGCTGGAAAGTGATGAAGCGCTGGTTAAAATTGTTACCATGCATGCCTCAAAAGGCTTGCAATATCCGCTGGTTTTCTGCCCTTTTGTGTGGGACGCCCCCGACAACAAACCGGCAGCCTGGCAGATTCTGCACCGCAGCAACGGCAGCGAGCTGCTCGCCGACACCCAGCTTGACGAAGCCGACCAAATCCAGCTGGCCGACGAAGAAGCCAGCGAACGCCTGCGCCTGCTTTACGTAGCACTGACCCGCGCCGAAGAACAGCTGGTGATTTACGCCGCCCATTGCAACCACACCGCCGTCAACACCTTCGCCTATCTGCTCGAAGGCGGCCGCCACAGCAACCGCAGCGACACACAGGCCGCCTATCTCGCCGAAAAAAAAATCAACGATGCCGCAGGCGAAAAAGCCATGCTCTACAACAACTGGCAGCGCTTTATCGACCAAGCCCCGGCAGACACTGAATTTGCATTTGTCGAAACCGCACCCGAGCCGGCCACAGGCCCTGCCGCCCGCCTTTCAGACGGCCATTATCAGGCCGTTGCCTTCCCGCCGCGGCCGTTTGACTTTATCCGCCACACCAGCTTTACCGGCTTAAGCCGCCACACCCAAACACGCGACCACGAACGCGACGAATTGCAGCCGGCCATCGACCCCGCCGAGGCCGCCGCCGCAGAAAACCCGCCCGAACACACAACAACAGGCTCGCCCGGCGACATCCACCACTTTCCGCGCGGCGCCCAGGCCGGCATCTGCCTGCACGAATTGCTGGAAAATTTTGACTTCAACACCGCCGCCGACAGCCGCAGCGAAGCGGTTTGCACCACGCTGGCCCGTTACGGCTTCGAAGCAGAATGGCTAAATGCCGTTACCGCCATGCTCAATCACACCCGTCTGACACCGCTCACCGGCAGCCACGCCCTGGCCGACCAACCCGCCGCCCGCCGTCTGCCCGAAATGGCCTTTACGCTGCACATGCACGATTTCAAACTCAGCCGTTTGCGCGAATGGTTTGCCCGCAGCAGCCTGCCGCCCGAATGCGCCGCCGCCGCACAATGGCTTGATTTTGCCGATGTAGAGGGCTATCTCAACGGCTTTATCGATATGGTGTATCAAGATTCAGACGGCCAAGTGTGTATTATCGACTACAAATCCAACCACTTGGGCATGGGCAGCGCCGACTACACGCCCCAAGCCATGAATGAAGCGATGGCCGAACACCACTATTACCTGCAAGCGCTGATTTACGCCATTGCCGTTGCCCGTTATTTCAAGCTCCGCAACCGAGCGCTGCCGGTTATTGCCGTGCGCTACCTTTTCCTGCGCGGGCTCGACGGCCGCGGCAACGGCGTATGGGCGTGGAACATTGATACCGCCGATTTGGCTGAATGGCTCTAGGGTGTCCGGACAATTTGTTTATGAGGGGATTTTTGTTCCTGAAAATGCAGATGCCAGGCAAAAAACGCAGTAAGATTCGACATCTTGCGAGGCTTTTTAACGCAGCAGATGCGTTTTCAGGGGCAAAAAGCACCCATAAATCGAATTGTCAGGACACCCTAAGGCATCATGACCATTCAGAATGACTCAGATTTTTTGTGATAAAAGTACAGATGCCAGGCAAAAAACGCAGCAAGATTCGACATCTTGCGAGGTTTTTTAACGCAGCAGATGCGTTTTCAGAGGCAAAATACACCCGTAAATCGAATTGTCCGAACACCCTAATACCCAGCAGCTTTCAGACGGCCTCCAAACACCGGCAAAGGCGAAGTTTCTGATTTTACTGCCTAATACCCAGCAGCTTTCAGACGGCCTCCAAACAGGCCGTCTGAAAATCCGCCGCCGCCCGCCTGAATTTGTTAAACTGAACATTCATTATTCAAAAACCACCTCATGCTGACTTATACCCCGCCCGAATCCCGCGCCCTTGAAAAAACCCATGAAAAACCGTGGCTGCTGCTATTGCTGGTATTCGCCTGGCTGTGGCCGGGTGTGTTTTCACACGATTTGTGGAACCCTGCAGAGCCGCAGGTTTATGCGGCGGTGGCACATTTTCTCGACGGCGGCCGCGCGTGGGTGCCCGAAGTATTAGGAGCGCCTTATTTCAAAGTGTCGCCGGTGTATGTTTGGGCGGCGGCAGGCTTTCAAACCGCCCTATCCCCTTGGGCTGCCGATGCTTATTCTGCTTCCCGTTTCGCCACTGTGCTGTTTACGGCTTTGGGTTTGGCTGCCTGCGGCATGGCCGGCTACCGCTTTTTAGGCCGCCATCAGGGGCGCAGCGTGGTGCTGATTCTTATCGGCTGCGCCGGTATGGTGGCAAACGGCCACTTTCTCAGCGGCATATCGGTGGAATTTGCCGCATTGGGCTTGTGCCTGTATGGCTTTTCGCTGGCGCAAACCCGCGTAATTATGGCTTCGCTGCTGCTCGGCAGCGGCTGGGCTTTGCTGTCGTTATCGGCAGGCTGGCCGGTTGCTGCCGCGCTGATGCTGATGGCGCTGACCTTGCCCGTCAGCCCGCTGTGGCGCGTCAAACGTTATTACATCACCCTGATCGGCGCACTGGCCGTGGCGCTGCCGCTGATATCGGCTTATCCTTTCGCCCTTTACCACACCGATGCCGCCGCATTGACACAATGGCGGCAGCAATACTTATGGGGCATCTTTGGCGGCAGCACCACTTTTCAGACGGCCTTTTCCCTGCCCTATTACCTGAAAAACCTGCTTTGGTTTGCCTTTCCCGCCTGGCCGCTGGCCATCTGGACCGCAAGCCGTCTGAAACTTTGGCAGGAGCGCTGGGGGGTTTTGGCACTGGCCTGGTTGCTGTTCATCGGCCTGCTGTTAGCCGCCAGCCCCGGCCGCTATCAAAATCATTTGCTGTGGCTGCTGCCGCCGCTGGCCTTGTTGGGCGCCGCGCGGCTCGATGGTCTGAGGCGTGGTGCAGCGGCTTTTATCAACTGGTTCGGCATCATGGCATTCGGCCTGTTGGCGGCATTTTTATGGCTGGGCTTTTTCGCCATGAACTATGGCTGGCCGGCCAAACTGGCCGAACGCAGCGCTTATTTCAGCCCTTATTACACGCCCGACATCAACATTATGCCGATGGTGGTGGCGCTTTCGTTCACCCCCGTATGGCTGTGGGCGATTACCCGCAAGCACATCAAAGGCCGCCAAGCCGTTACCAACTGGGCCGCCGGCACCACATTGGTGTGGGCGCTGATGATGACGCTGTTTCTGCCCTGGCTTGATGCCGCCAAAAGCTACCGCCCCGTTGTCGCCCAAATGGCCGCCGCCCTGCCCGACGATATCCGCAACGGCGGCCACTGCATCAACATCGATGCCGATGCCCACGCCGCCCGCCTGGCATGGGCGCAATACAGCCCGCTCGATTTGAACACCGGCCACAACTGCCGCTACCGCCTGGTGCAAACACCTCTGCACAGCACCGCCCCGCAAGGCTGGCAAACCGTATGGCAGGGCGCACGGCCGCGCAATAAAACCGAAGGCTTTGCCTTATGGAAAAAAGCCAGCTGATATCCATTCGCAAAAAAACCAATTACATTGCCCGCCTCAGGCTGCGCGGTATTCGGCGCCCCAGCCTTGTTGGCTTACCTTTGTGAATGGGTATGAAAACCCGCAGCAAATCTTTCAGACGGCCTGAAAAATAGCGTAAAATACGCCCAAAACCGACACGGAAAAAGCCATGAGCGAACACACCCCAAACCTGCACAATGTAGACGCAGGCGAAATCGACAAATTCAGCCAGCTCGCCCACAAATGGTGGGATGAAAGCGGCGAATTCAAACCCCTGCACGACATCAACCCGCTGCGGCTGGCCTATATTGATGCGCACGGCCGCATCAGCGGCAAAACCGTGCTTGATGTCGGCTGCGGCGGCGGCATTCTCACCGAGAGCATGGCCAAACTCGGCGCCGCACACGCCACCGGCATCGATATGGCCGAAAAATCGCTGAAAATCGCCAAACTGCATGCACTTGAGCAAAATGTACCAAACATTAACTACCGCTGCATCCGCGTAGAAGATTTGGCTGTCGAAGCGCCTGCAAGTTTCGATGTGGTTACCTGTATGGAAATGATGGAACACGTGCCCGACCCCGCCGCCATCGTGGCCGCCTGCGCCAAACTGGTCAAGCCCGACGGCACGGTGTTTTTTTCCACCATCAACCGCAACCCCAAATCTTATCTGCACGCCATTCTCGGCGCCGAATACCTGCTCGGCCTGGTGCCGCGCGGCACCCACGACTGGCAGAAATTCATCGCCCCGGCCGAATTGGCGCGGATGTGCCGCCAAGCAGGGCTTGCCGTCACCGCCACCAAAGGCCTGAGCTATAACCCGTTCACCCAAATATACCAGCTGAGCGACAACACCGATGTCAACTACATGGTGGCCTGCAAACCGCTGTAATACCCGTTAAACCTAACCGCGTTGGCCTCGCCTGAGCTCGAAGAGAATCTGGTTTCGTTAAAACGCTGAAGCGCCAAGTCAACCCGCGCCATACGGTGTTCGGCTTACCATGACCAGCCCACTGTTGTGAATGGCATTATTCTGAAACCGAGCAAGGCCGTCTGAAAGCGTTTTTCAGACGGCCTTTGCACACAGGGTTTTGTGAGCAACACCCACACGATACGTCCTGTAGGTTGGATTCTCGAATCCGACATTTTTCAGACGGCTAAAATCATTGGGCATCACAAAAATATCGAATGCTTTGTCGAATTGTCTTACAGGCCGTCTGAAAAGCCCGTTTCGTTTCAGACGGCCTTGCTTTGATAAGATTGCGGTAACAACCCGGCATTCAGACTTTAGCGTAGGCTTTCCCTGCGAATGGCGCTGAATTTCAGACGGCCTGAGTATTTGCAAATCAAATGTTTTTCCATCATTCGCAAGCAGGCAAAAGCCTGCAACACCACGCCATATCCATTTAAAAACAAGCACAAGACTAGGGTGTCCGGACACCCTAGGGCGCCTGCTGTATTTGTTTCGTTATCCACCTTGCCAAAACTCAACCGGCCAAGCCGATTAAATCTTCCACCAGCGAAGGCACGCCTTCTTTGGCTTTTTTGGCCACCACCATGACATCGGCCGCCATCGCGCCCGGATAAGGGTCGACCAGATACTTATCGGCATGCGGCGGCGCAAATTGCAACAGCGAAGCGGCCGGATACACTTGCAGCGACGTGCCGACCACCATCACCACATCTGCATCGCCCACATATGCCGCCGCCTGCTCAAACAGCGGCACGCTTTCGCCGAACCAGACAATATGCGGGCGCATCGGGTAGCCGTTTTTATCGACATCGGCACAAGTCTGATCACCTTCCCAATCGATAATATCGTTTTCATCCATACTGCTGCGCACTTTGTTTAATTCGCCGTGCAAATGCAGCACCCGGCTGCTGCCGGCGCGTTCGTGCAGGTTATCGACGTTTTGCGTGATAATCTGCACCCGGTAATATGCTTCCAGCCGCACCAAAGCCCGATGTGCGGCATTTGGCTCGGCTGCGGCAGCCTGGCGGCGGCGCTGGTTGTAAAAATCCAGCACCTGTTGCGGGTTGCGCGCAAAGGCTTCGGGCGTGGCCACATCTTCTATTTTATGGCCTTCCCACAAGCCGCCGGCATCACGAAAGGTTTGCAGACCGCTGTCGGCGCTGATACCGGCTCCGGTCAGAATCACACATTTTTTCATATGGCTCCTTTTTTGTTCAGACGGCCTCAACCTTATAGTGCCGCCCGCAACGGCAAAAAAACAGGCCGCAGCCTGTTTTGATTTACTGCCAGTTTTGCAGTGCTTTGTTGAGGCGTGCCAAGCCTTCCTGCATGTCTTCATCACTCAATAACAGGCTGGGCGCCAAACGCACCACATCGGCACCGGCCATCAGAATCATCAGGCCTTGCTGCAAAGCCAGTTGCACCAATTCGCCGGCACGCCCGGCATATTGTGCGGATAACACACAGCCGATCAACATGCCCATGCCGCGAACTTCTTGAAACACGCCGGTTTCGCGGCCTAAAGTTGTTAAAGCCTGTTGCAGCTTGCTGCCTTGTTCTTCGGCATGTTGCAGGGTATTCGGGCGGTTAATCAGATCAAACGCCCGACCGGCCACGGCGCAGGCCAGCGGGTTGCCGCCGAATGTCGAGCCGTGGGTGCCGGGGCCGAAGCTGGCGGCGGCTTTATCGGTGGTAAGCATGGCGCCGATGGGAAAACCGCTGCCCAATGCTTTGGCGCTGGTCAGAATGTCGGGCACCACGCCGTAATGTTGATAGGCAAACAGTTTGCCGGTGCGCCCCATGCCGGTTTGCACTTCATCAAATATCAGCAGCGCATGATGGGCATCGCAAGCGCGGCGGGCGGCTTCGAGAAAAGCCTGCTCTGCCGGCAGCACCCCGCTTTCACCCTGCACCGGCTCGATAATCACGGCGCAGGTTTGCGGCCCTACGGCGGCTTCGAGCGCGGCGGTGTTGTTATAGGGCACGTGGGTGATGGCCGGCGGCAAGGGGGCAAAATCGCGGCTGTATTTCGGCTGCCCGCCCACCGATACGGTAAACAGCGTGCGGCCGTGAAAACCGTTGATGCAAGCGATGATTTCGCTCTTGCTGTCGTCAAAATGATCGTGTGCATATTTGCGCGCCAGTTTCAAAGCCGCTTCGTTGGCTTCGGCGCCGGAGTTGCAAAAAAACACTTTGTCGGCAAACGTGGCTTCCGTCAGTTTCTTGGCCAGCGCCTGTGCGGGGGTTGTGGTGTAGATATTGGAAACATGCCACAGCTTCTGCGCCTGCTCGGTCAGCGCTTCAATCAGTGCCGGATGGCTGTGGCCGAGTGCATTAACCGCAATTCCGCCCGCCAAATCGATGTATTCGCGCCCTTCGCTGTCCCACACGCGGCTGCCTTGTGCGCGTTCGGGTATCATCGGCGCAAACGAGAAATTGGGGGTAAGGTAGTTTTGCATCAGCTTTTCCTTTCAATATGGGCGGCTTGTTTCAAATATCAGGACACCCTAAAGTTTGCCGGCGGTTGCGTTTGTTTGATGAAAAATACTCAGGCCGTCTGAAAATTTTCTATCGCTTGCGGCAATCAGATATTAAACATCCAACACGGGTAATCATTTTTCAGACGGCCTCATATCTGTCTGCAACCATTTCATTTAATCATCAGACAAGGCAGCAAACCAAGCATACAAAATACTGAGGCCGTCTGAAAGCCTCCGCCATAATCAGGCCGCAAGCAGCCTACGCAAACGGCAAGGAGAAATAATATTGCCTGCTTTATTTTTCTCAATGGTTTTCAGACGGCCTGATTCAATCAAACCGTTGCTCAAGCGTTGTCTTTGCCTAAAATCATCGAGCCGACGCCTTTATCGGTAAAGATTTCCAGCAGCAAGGCATTCAGCACCCGCCCGTCGATGATATGCACCGCTTTCACGCCGTTGGTGGCCGCTTCGATGGCGGAGCTGATTTTCGGCAGCATACCGCCGTAAAGCGTGCCGTCGGCCACCAAATCATCAATGTGTTTGGGGGTCAGATTGGTGAGCAGATTGCCCTGCTTGTCCATCACGCCGGTGATGTTGGTCATCATCACCAGCTTTTCGGCATTCAATTCTTCAGCCAGCTTGCCCGCCACCAAATCAGCGTTGATGTTGAACGCCTCGCCTTGGCGACCGACACCGATCGGGGCGACCACGGGAATATAGCCGCGCTCGACCATACCTTTAATCAGCGAGCTGTCGATGCTTTCCACCACCCCCACCTGGCCGATATCCACGCCGTTGCGCTCGGGGGTGTTGATAAACAGTTTTTTGGCTTTGATAAAGTGGCTGTCGCGCCCGGTAATGCCGACGGCTTTGCCGCCGTGCTGATTGAGCAGCGACACGATTTCTTTGTTAACATGGCCGCCGAGCACCATTTCGACAATATCCATGGTTTCGCCGTCGGTCACGCGCATGCCTTGCACAAACGTGCCTTCTTTGCCCACTTTATTGAGCATATCGTTAATCTGCGGGCCGCCGCCGTGCACGATAACGGGGTTGATGCCCACCAGCTTGAGCAGCACCACATCTTTGGCAAAACCCTCTTTCAAGTGCGGCTCGGTCATGGCATTGCCGCCGTATTTGATGACGATGGTGCAGCCGGAAAAACGGCGGATATACGGCAGCGCTTCAGAAAGAATACTGGCTTTCACGCTGGGGGAAATTTGTTCGGTTTTTTCAGTTTCGCTCATTATCCGGCCCTTTATATTGTTAACATTTATTCAGACGGCCTATGTTAATACCAAAGGCCGTCTGAAACAAGCAGGCTTTCACCGCCTTGGGCGGACGCAGGATTAACGCCGACTGACCAAAGGCCGTCTGAAACAAGCAGGCTTTCACCGCCCGGCCCGCCGACACGGCCGGCCAGAGTGCCCTGACCATTCAGAATGATTCAGATTTTTTGTGATAAAAACACAAATGCCAGGCAAAAACGCAGCAAAATTGTGGACATCTTGCGAGGCTTTTTAACCCGGCAAATGCATTTTTAGAGGCAAAAATCATCCGTAAATCGAATGGTTAAGATGCTCTAGCGCCTTTTGCACATCGCCCGCCTCTTCCAACGTGCGCACGGCATCGAAAACGCCTTGCGCTTCAGGATACACCCGCTTCATCATACCCAACCATTGTTTCAGGCGGGCAACCGGGTATTTATTGTTGGCCTCTTTAGCCAGACACAAATCAAAAAACAAGCGTATCCAAGCCATAATTTCAGCAAAATCAGCCGCCATCACCGCCTCACCGCGCTCATATTGCTTGATTTGGCGCGCCAGATCCGGCCGCATCACCGCCCCGCGCCCGAGCATCACACTCTCACAGCCGCTTTCCTGCTTGATGCCGAGATAATCCTGCAAGGTAAACACATCGCCGTTGGCTGTCACCGGCACCGCCACCGCCTCGCGGATTTTGCGCACCCAAATCCAATGCGCCGGCGGTTCGTAGCCTTCCACTTTGGTGCGCGCATGCACAGTCAGCGCACACGCACCGCCTTCGGCAATGGCACAAGCGTTTTCCAAGGCCAGCGATTTATCTTCAAACCCCAGGCGCATTTTGCCCGTGAGCGGAATGTGCGCTGGCAGGGCGGCACGCAGCGTTTTAACAATGTGATACACCCGTTGCGGCTCTTTCAGCAACACCGCCCCACCCTGATGTTTATTGACCGTGGGCGCGGGGCAGCCGAAATTCAGATCAATCTTGGCCGCACCGAAACGCACCGCTTCCAACGCATTAACAGCCATATTTTCCGCATCGCTGCCCAACAGCTGCACCGTGCACGGCACACCCGCAAACGTGCGGTTGCCGTTGCCGATTTCCGGCACATATTTCAACCAAGTCTGGCGCGAATGCACCGTATGGGTAATGCGCACAAATTCGCTCACACATTCGTCGAAACCGCCGATGCGGGTCAGCAAATCACGCATCACATCATCTGTTAGCCCCTGCATGGGCGCCAAAAGTAGCTGCATAATCGGATAAAGCCTGAGGCCGTCTGAAAACAAAGCCGTATTGTACCGTTCAATCGGCTGGGTTACACTGCTATTTTGTTTGAACCGACGCCCGTTTATGAAAACCGCTCTCACAATTATCGGCTTGTGCGCCGCCTTTATGGCCGGCATTGCTGCCGAACGCTTTTTGGCACAAGACGCCTGCCTCGATAATGGCGGTGTTTACAACCACGGTATTTGCTTCACAGATAAACCCATGCCTTAGGAACACCCGTACATGTCTGACAAAATCCGCCTGATTATCGACACCGACCCCGGCCAGGATGATGCCGCCGCCATTTTGATGGCACACGGCCTCGCCAAACGCGGCCTGATTGATTTTATGGCGCTCACTGTGGTTGCCGGCAATGTCGGCCTGCACCATACCGCCAACAATGCCCGCATCATCTGCGACTGGGCCGGCCAAACAGATTTCCCCGTATATGCCGGTGCGGGAAAACCCTTGCTGCGCGAGCTGATTACCGCCGAAGAAGTGCACGGCAAAACCGGCCTCGACGGCGTTGCGCTGCACGAGCCCGTCTGCCCGCTGCAACCGGTGCACGCCGTGCCCTATTTAATCGACACCTTGCGCAAAGCCGATGATGCCAGTATTACCATCTGCCCCATCGGCCCGCTGACCAATATTGCCCAAGCGCTGAGCCTGGCGCCTGATATCGGCCGTGCCATTAAAAACATTGTGTTGATGGGCGGCAATTATTTTGAAGCCGGCAACATCACTCCGGCTGCGGAATTTAATTTTTATGTCGACCCCCATGCCGCGCAAATCGTGCTGCAAAGCGGTGTGCCGATTACTGTTTTGCCGCTGGACGTCACCCACAAAGCCACCATCACCACCCCGCGCATGGATGTTTTGCGCAAACAGGCCAATGCCAACGGCAGCCGCCTGGCCGGCATTCTGCAAAGCTACGAGCGTTTCGACACCCAAAAATTCGGCCTCGAAGGCGGGCCGCTGCACGACCCCTGTGCAATCGCCTGTGCCGTGTTCCCTGAATTTTTCAGCGGCCGCGACTGTCATGTGGCGGTAGAAACCCAAAGCGAGCTGACCATGGGCGCCTGCGTGGTCGATTGGTGGGGCACCACCGGCAAACCGGCCAATGCGCACTGGGTAACCGAAGTCAATGCCAATAAAATGTTTCACGAATTGGCCGAATCCATCAAGCAGCTGCCTTAAGAATCTTGAGAATATATGATGAAATCATGAGGCCGTCTGAAATATTTTTCAGACGGCCTTATTTTCCAGCCACATCATTTCGGCCCAGGGTGTCCGGACAATTTGTTTATGAGGAGATTTTTGCCCCTGAAAATGCAGATGCCAGGCAAAAAAACGCAGCAAGATTAAACATCTTGCGAGGCTTTTTAACGCAACAGATGCGTTTTCAGGGGCAAAATACACCCGTAAATCGACACATCAGGACACCCTAAGCTGCATCCAAGTGATTAATTTTTTTATTTTTTTAACCATTCAAGTAAAAACAAATAAATGCCGTAGAAATATTTTCCTTACAATCAACCACTCCCGCCTTTACAAAACCCACCCGATACCGACCCGCCTTGTCAAACAACCGCCCTGCCCCTATAGTGAAATCAAGCGCAACGAAACAAGCGCCTCCCGCCACCAACCAGAAAGGATACAATGATGAATTGGGATCAAGTAGAAGGTAAATGGGATCAATTGAAAGGCAAAGCCAAAGAAAAATGGGGCAAGCTGACCGATGATGATTGGAAAGTCGCCGAAGGCAAACGCGACCAGCTCGCCGGTAAAATTCAAGAGCGCTACGGCTATACTAAAGAACAAGCCGAAAAAGAATTGGACGACTGGATTGATAAAGCCTGATCATACCGCGTAACAGAAACCTGCCGAAACGGCAGGTTTTTTTAATTTTCATCCCTATTCACAAAGTAAATCGGCATTAAAGGCATTAAAAATGCTCAGATTCTCTGTCTATATTTTTTCAAAACGGGTTTACGCCCCAACCATCAATAACGATAATGCAAATACTGCGGATAATCTGCCGGCACAGCATCTTGGTAAAACACGGTGGTACACGGCGGAGCATAAATGGTTATTGTTTTATGCAGGGTGGTTTGATGCAGCATCAGCAAAACAACTGTTCACTTAACTGCTTCAAATTATTGATGGCGGCCGTATGCTTGCCCAAAGCCGCTTTTGCTTTCTCCAATTTGCTCAATTCGGTTTGGTTTTTAACCAGTTCGCCACCCAAACTGCTGCTGCTCTGCTTGAGCCGTTGAAACGCAGCGCTTGCTTTATCGCTGGCTTTCATAATAATATTTAATACAAGGTCTTTTGCCATTTTTCGTCTCAATCATCAGGGGCAAGTCATGCTGGATAAAAATCATGTGGTTACCGCTCTGGCCGATGGCTTATATTCCAGCCTGAAATGGCTGGCTATCCTTTACACTGCCTTTTTTCTGCTGGCGGCAGCTGCCCTGCTTTATGCGGTTTTCTTGGTATTACAAACGCTTTGGTAATCAGCCCGAGCCGGCTTTCATAATAATATTTAATACTAGGGTGTCCGGACAATTCGATTTACGGGTGTATTTTGCCCCTGAAAACGCATCTGCTGCGTTAAAAAGCCTCGCAAGATGTCCAATCTTGCTGCGTTTTTTGCCTTGCATCTGCATTTTCAGGGGCAAAAATCTCCTCATAAACAAATTGTCCGGACACCCTAGGTCTTTTGCCATCTCGGCGCCTGCCTTCATTTTTTTAGAAAGGGGTATGCAATGAATGTTTTAATTCATCTGACCGTGGTTCTAGGCTGATGCATGTTGATGCCGGCAGCCTTTTTCGGCTTTATTTTATTCGCCGCGCTGTAATCTACCTATACTCAAACAGGCCGTCTGAATTTTCAGACGGCCTGTTTATTTGCCGCCGTCGTCTCCGTGTGTAACCAACAAGGCACAATCTGTCCAGCGCAGTAAATCGAACAGGTTATAAGTGCCGTAGGCGCCGATGCTGCCGCCAAAAGCTGCGGCAGATCTACCGCCGCCACACATCCGTAAGGCATTTCTGCATACACGCAGCCGCCCAGCAGCAGGATGGCTGCCCATGAGATTGATTTCATCATTTTCATATTCCGCCGTATACTCTTTCAGACGGCCTCTGCATCCGGCCGCATTCTATAACGCTCGTGTAAAACAACCACTCTGGCCACAATCTAATATTTTCAGACGGCCTATGCCGTATTATCAAGCTTCTTGTGAATAAAAGTTGGGTTGTTTCGCCAGCGCACCGCCATTTGCCGCCCGGTTCGGATTCTGATTCTCAACGGGGTTGATACACGAAATCGGCCACTCTGCCGAATATCAGCCGTGCAGAGGTAAAAGCAGACGCCGTTTATGCCCGATTTACAACAGCCCGCATGATTACAGATGACAGCGCCGCCGCCACACGGTAACATCTCCGTTTCAATATTCATTTCTGCCCGCCACCATGACCGCACCCGCTTCCAACGTCATCGCCTCTGTCGATTTAGGCTCCAACAGCTTCCGCCTGCAAGTTTGCGAAAACCACAACGGCCAACTGAAAGTGATTGATTCATTCAAACAAATGGTGCGTTTTGCCGCCGGTTTGGATGAGCAGAAAAACCTCAGCGAAGAGGCACAGGAGCGTGCTTTGAGCTGCCTGTCGAAATTCGGCGAACGCTTGCGTGCATTCCGCCCCGAACAAGTGCGCGTGGTGGCCACCAACACTTTCCGCGTGGCCAAAAATATCGGCCAGTTCATCCCCAAAGCCGAACAAGCGCTGGGCTTTCCGATTGAAGTGATTGCCGGGCGTGAAGAAGCGCGCTTGATTTACACCGGCGTGGTGCACACGCTGCCGCCCAACGGCGACAAAATGCTGGTGGTCGATATCGGCGGCGGCTCCACCGAATTTGTGATCGGTTCGGATTTGCAACCCACCAACACCGAAAGCCTGCCTTTGGGCTGCGTAACCTACAGCATGCGCTTTTTTCAGGGCAAAATCGGCCAAAAAGACTTTCAAGCCGCCATTACTGCCGCGCGCAACGAAATCCAACGCATCAGCAAATTATTGAAACGCACAGGCTGGGATTTTGCCGTCGGCACATCCGGATCGGCCAAATCGATCCGCGATGTAATGTTTGCCGAAAACCCGCAAGAAGCCGACATCACTTATGCAGGTATGCAGAAAATTGCCGCACGCATTATCGATGCGGGCAGCACCAAAAAAGCCCGCCTGGAAGGCTTGAAACCCGACCGGCTAGAAGTATTTGCCGGCGGCCTGGCGGTAATGATGGCGGCTTTTGAAGAGCTGGACATTCAAAAAATGATGGTAACCGAAGCGGCACTGCGCGACGGCGTGTTTTACGATTTTATCGGCCGCCAGCTCAATGAAGACATGCGCAACCAAACCACCGCCGAATTTCAGCAGCGTTACCACGTCAGCCTCAACCAAGCCGCCCGCGTGGCCGAAACAGCGCAGCATTTTATGGAAAGCATCTGCCACGCCTACAACACGCCGGTGCAGGAGCTGGCTCATTGGCAGCAATATGTGCGCTGGGCGGCACTGCTGCACGAAATCGGCATCGATATCGCCCACACCGGCTACCACAAGCATTCCGCCTATATTCTGGAACACGCCGACATGCCGGGCTTTTCACGCCAAGAGCAAAGCATTTTATCGCTGCTGGTGCTCGGCCACCGCGGCGATGTGCGCAAAATGGCCGAACCGATCAACGGCAACCAAATGATGTGGTTTGCCATACTTTCGCTGCGCCTGGCCGCACTGTTCTGCCGCGCCCGCCTGCCGCTGGAATTACCGCCTTTTACCCAATTGCGCCTCGACGAACACGGCAAAGGCTTTATGCTGCGCATCAGCCAAAGCTGGCTCGATGAGCATCCGCTGGTGGCCGGCGCGCTCGAATACGAAAGCGAGCAGTGGCAAAAAATCAATATGCCGTTTACCGTGCAGCCGCAATAAATCGGCAGGCCGTCTGAAATTCGGTTTTATCCCCATTCACAAAAGCAACCCCACCGCGTTAGCCCGTTTTGCCGGCCTACTTTTGTGAATGAGTTTCAGACGGCCTCTTGATGCTGCAAACCCGTTTTCCCGGTTTTCCTTAGATTATATGACGAACGACCACGACACTCCCGCCCTCGAGCCTGTGCACAGCAGCGACTACACCGTGCCGCGCAGCGACATCAGCACAGCGCCCGAACATGCCGTGCATCAAACCCGCTACACGGCCGAACACTGCACCCTTGCCGACTACCTGCCCGCCGACAACGGCATGCTCAGCACCACAACCGGCAGCGTGGTTGCGCCTGCCGATCTACACCGCGCCGACGGTAATGAGGTTAACTGGCTGCACTTTGTCGGCCTCAACAACGCCGCGCTGCTCAAAGCCGCACTGGCGCCCTACAACATTCACGAATTGGTGTTGGAAGACATTCTCAGCCAGAAGCAGCGCCCCAAAATCGAAGACTATGGCAGCTATCTTTTTATTGCCGCACGGGTTTATCAATACAGCGGCGGCAAGCTGCAATCGGATCAGGTCTATCTGATTGTGGGCAGCGATTTTGTGCTCACGTTTCAACAACGCCCGCTGGGCTTGTTCAGCAGCATCCGCCAACACATGAGTGACCCGCGCTACGACATCCGCAACCAAGATGCCGCCTTTCTCGCCTACCGCATCATCGACCGCCTGATAGACGATTATTTTCTCACCCTCGATCAATTCAACAACCGCGTCGAAGCCATCGACAAAACCCTGTTTGCCGACACCGCCGACAACAGCGGCCTGCTCACCCGCATCCACCGCCTCAAACGCGACGCCGTACGCCTGCGCCGCACGCTGCAACCGCTGCGCGATGTATTGGCGCAACTGGTGCACGGCGAATTTACCGCCTTTCACGGCAAATCGCACCTCTACCTGCGCGATGCCTACGACCACACCATGCAGCTGCTCGAATCGCTGGATGCCTCACGCGATATGGTGGTGAGCATGATGGATATTCATTTGTCGTTCCAATCCAACCGCCTCAACCAGCAAATGCGCGTGCTGACCGTGATCACCATTTTGTTTATGCCGCTCACCGTCATCACCGGCATCTACGGCATGAATTTCGACAATATGCCCGAGCTGCACTGGCATTACGGCTATTTTATGGTGCTCGGCCTGATGGCACTGATTATCATCAGCCTGCTGGCAGTGTTTCATCGGCGCAAATGGTTGTAAAATCTTTCAGACGGCCTTATTTCCTGATTGATAGCAAGGCCGTCTGAACAATAAAAAGCAAAGTATAATGAACAATCTCAACAACACCACACTCACCGATACCCTGCCGCAATACGAGCTGCAAATGTCGGTATTAATGACGCCCGATATGGCCAACTTCAGCGGCAACGTGCACGGCGGCGATCTGCTCAAGCTGCTCGACCAAGTGGCCTATGCCTGCGCCAGCCGTTACAGCGGCCACTATTGCGTGACCCTTTCAGTCGACAAAGTCACCTTCAAAGAGCCGATACACGTGGGCGAGCTGGTTACCTTTCTCGCCAGCGTCAACTACACCGGCCGCACCTCGATGGAAGTCGGCATCCGCGTCGAAGCGCAAGACATCCGCGCCCGCAGCGTGCGCCATACCAACAGCTGCTATTTCACCATGGTGGCCATGCACGAAGGCAAACCCGTGCCCGTGCCGCCGTTGCCGCTCGCCACCGAATTACAGCGCTGCCGCTTTAAAGCCGCCGCAAAACGCAAAGCTTTAAGCCTGCAAACCAACCACAACAGCCCCTGCAATCCCGATTAAAACACCTCTCACTAGGGTGTCCGGACAATTTATTTATGAGGGGATTTTTGTTCCTGAAAGTGCAGATGCCAGGCAAAAAACGCAGCAAGATTGGGCATCTTGCGAGGCTTTTTAACGCAGCAGATGCGTTTTCAGGGGCAAAATACACCCGTAAATCGAATTGTCAGGACACCCTAGAGGGCACGTTAACATTTTTTTCAGACGGCCTGCGCTTAAATCAGGCCGTCTGAAACGCCAATCTCAAAGGAACCACCATGTTTACCGGCATCGTACAAGGCACCGGCCGCATCAGCGCCATCCACGCCCCCGCTTCCGATTTCCGCACCCACACCGTCGAGCTGCCCGAACACATGACACAGCAGCTGCAAGCCGGCGCATCTGTCGCCCACAACGGCTGCTGCCTCACCATTACCCGCATCGAAGGCAACCGGGTCAGCTTCGATTTGATGGCCGAAACGCTGGCCAAAACCAATCTCGGCGCGCTCCAAGTCGGCGACGCCGTCAACCTCGAACGCGCCGCCCGTTTCGGCGACGAAATCGGCGGCCACGTGATGAGCGGCCACATCATCGCCACCACCGCCATTACCCGCATCGATGAAAACGAACACAACCGCACCGTTTGGTTTGCCCTGCCGCCCGAACTCAAACCCTACATCCTCACCAAAGGCTTTATCGGGCTGGACGGTTGCAGCCTCACCATCGGCGAGGTAACCGACAGCGAATTCAACGTGCACCTGATTCCCGAAACATTAGAGCGCACCCTGTTCGGCAGCCGCAAAACGGGCGACATCATCAATATCGAAATCGACCCGCAAACACAAGCCATCGTCGACACCGTCGCCCGCATATTGGCGCAACAGGTCTGAGGGCGGATATAATATATATATTCAAATCAATTTATTATAGAAAGCCGGGCAAAAATCATTCATGCACACAGCAGGCATCACGGCGCAGCGTTTTTATACAGGCCGGATAATCACCGGGCCGGCAGACATCAAATTTTGCCCGGCCGCATTCGCTTGATGTTGCAGCATTCGGTTGATATGGCGGCACTCCGCTCCCTCCTCCGTCTCAACAAAAGAGAATCAGAGTAGGGGCAAAGCGGTAAAGGATTTTTATACATTACAAAGTAAGCGGATTGCAGCAGCCCTTGGCCACACAAACGCCCATATTATCAAGCCGGTAGACTGCACTTACCGCCCACTTCAGCTTATCCTTTGTGCGACATTTCTTTGAATTTGACTATATGCAGGCCGTCTGAATCAATCTTTCAGACGGCCTGCTATTTACTAAAAAGTAATTATCAACCAATCATAAAAATATTTGCCTTTCAGTAAACATCAGCCTACAATCAAACCGATACCCAACCCGATTAAGCCTATTATGGACACCACAGCCCTGCGCCGCCACAATCTGCGCCAATGGATCAACCGCCTGCACGGCGGCCAGCAGTCAGCCTTTGCAGAAGCCGCCGCCATCAATCAGGGCGAGCTTTCTTCGTTGTTGAAAAATAAATCCTTCGGCGAGAAAAAAGCCCGCAAAATCGAAGCTTCCGTCGGTATGCCCGTGATGTGGCTCGACACCGACCACAGCGGCGCATCCATAACCCATGCCCACCCTATTCCCCGACAAGCGAACCCGAACATGAACAAAATTTCCCCCACTTCCGACATTCTGGCCGACATCAAAGCCGGCAAAATGGTCATCATCACCGATGCCGAAGACCGCGAAAACGAAGGCGATCTGGTAATGGCCGCCCAATTCGTCACCCCCCAGGCCATCAACTTTATGATCAAACACGCACGCGGATTAGTGTGCCTGCCCATGAACGATGATCTGGTCGACCGCCTGCATCTGCCGCAGATGACTCAGAAAAACGGCGCCCAATACGGCACCAACTTCACCGTATCGATCGAAGCGGCCGAAGGCATTTCCACCGGCATCTCCGCCGCCGACCGCGCCCACACCATCCTCACCGCCGTCTCACCCGGCGTCAAAGCCGAAGACATCGTACAACCCGGCCACATCTTCCCGCTGCGCGCGCAAAAAGGCGGCGTATTGGTGCGTGCCGGCCACACCGAAGCCGCCGTGGATTTGGCGCAAATGAACGGCCTCATCCCCGCCGGCGTGATTTGTGAAATTCTCAACGACGACGGCACCATGGCACGCATGCCCGAGCTGATGGCCTTTGCCCAAGAGCACGACATCAAAATCGGCACCATCGCCGACTTAATCGAATACCGCAGCCGCAACGAAAGCCTGCTCGAAGAAATGGGCGACACCACCGTGCATACCCCGTGGGGAGAATTCCAACAACATGTGTATGTCGACAAACTTTCCGGCGAAACCCACCTGGCGCTGGTCAAAGGCCATCCCGACACCGCCGCCGAAACGCTGGTGCGCGTGCACGAACCGTTCAGCGTGATGGATTTTCTGCAAGTCGACCCCAACCACAGCTGGCCGCTGCCCAAAGCGCTCGAACGCATCCAAAATGCCGAAGCGGGCGTGGTGATTTTGCTGCACCGCACCGAAGACGGCAGCGCCCTGCTGGAACGCACCCTGCCGAAAAACGCTTTCCAAGTAAAAAAATGGGATCGCAAAACCTACGGCATCGGCGCGCAAATCCTCGCCGGCCTCAACATCAAAAAAATGCGCGTGATGGGCAAACCCTCAGCCATGAACGGCCTTACCGGCTTTGGTTTGGAAGTGGTCGGCTTTGAAACACCCGAAGGCGCCATGTAATATAGTGGAATGAAGAAAAGTGATACAAGGCAGCAATCGGCAGACAGTGCAGACAGTGCAGCTAGGGTATCCTGATGTGTCGTTTATGAGGGGATTTTTGTTCCTGGAAATGCAGATGCCAGGCCAAAAACGCAGCAAGATTGGACATCTTGCGAGGCTTTTTAACGCAGCAGATGCGTTTTCAGGGGCAAAATACACCCATAAATCGACACATCAGGATACCCTAGGGCGGGAGCAAAACCGTGCAGAATTTTATATCTTATGGACTATCTTATCCCGAACGCACGATAAATAAATTCATGGCGCAACACCACAAAGGCCGTCTGAAAACCGGCAGGCATGTGAATACACAAGCGAGCCCGTACAGCATGTTAATGTCTGAAACCACACCGGGCAGACAGCCAAAAAAAATTTCGCTCAAAACCCGCTTGCCAAACTTTCAGACGGCCTATAACATACAAGGCCGTCTGAAAAATAATATGTGAAAGAAAGCTATGCCCACCTCGCAAACCAACCGCCATGCCGCGCCGCTTCTGGTTATCGGCTGCGTGGTATTCGGCCTCGGCAGTCTGATTGTTAAATTTGTGCCCGTGGGCGCTTATGCGATTGCCTTTTGGCGGCTGGCAGTGGCGGCTGTGATTTTCTGGCTGCTGGCGCGCTTTTTCGGCCAGCAGATGCCCAAAAACAAACGCGCGCTCAAATTGGCACTGCTCTCCGGCGTGTTTCTCGGCTTCGATTTGGCGCTGTGGCACGAAAGCATTTATGCCGTCGGCCCCGGCATCTCCACCCTGCTCAACAGCCTGCAAATCTTTTTTCTTTCCGCCATCGGTTTTTTCTTTTTCGGCGAACGCCAAACCCGCCTGCAAATATTGAGCCTGTTTATCGCCATCAGCGGCGTGGCGCTGATCGGCAGCCCCGAATTCAGCCACAACGGCAATGCAGTTTGGGGCTTTGCCAGCGGCATTATTTCCGGCGCCATGTTGGCTTTGTCGATGATTTTTATCCGCGAAACACACAAAATAGAAAAAGTGCAGCTCTTTCCCATGATGTTGCTGGTCAGCCTCGGCGGCATGGCCGCGCTGGTGCTGCCCTCGCTGATTTTCAATGCCGACAGCCTCTACCCGACCACACTGCGCGACGTCGGCCTGATTTTGGTGTACGGCGCCATTATGCAATGCCTGGCCTGGGGCTTGATTGCCTACGCCGTACCGCTGCTATCGCTCACGCTGACCGGCCTGCTGCTGCTGAGCGAGCCGGTAGCGGCGCTGCTGATTGATTATTTCTGGCTGCACAAACCGATTAACGGCCTGCAATGGACGGGCGCCGCATTAACGCTGTTGGCAATTTACCTCGGCTCGCTGAAAAGCAAACATGCTTAACGGTGCGAAACAGCGCCGAATCGTGTAGAATCTGCTTTTAAAATGTTTAGGCCGTCTGAAAACCATGAATAAATTCGCCTCCGCACTCTCCACCGCCCTCGGCCGCTGCATCGCCACCAAAACCGTGAGCGAACAAGGCGAGCCGGTAGGCTTTATGTATCGCGAAGCACCGGTGTTTGAAAACGACAGCGGCTGGCGCTTTTTCAGCGGCGAAGAAAGCGACGAATATACCGACAACCCCGATAATTTTACGGTATACAGCGTTGGCGACATTACCCGCAGCAACCCCGCCGTCAGCGAATTCATCAACCAACCCGAAGGCAGCGCCTGGGAGCTGAACGACAACGGCGGCTTCCAAGCCGTGGCCGACTGGCAGCCCAAAGATTAAACCGGGCCGCCGCATACCATCGCTGTTTAAACAAGCAAACCGACCAAACGGCAGCAATCGCCCGCTTCATGCCCAGGCGAGCCAACGCCGTTAGATTATTTTTGTGAATGGGTATCAAACCACCCGCCCGACTCATTCCAACCCTATAAGGGAGTATCCGCAATGAACACCATCCAACCCAACCTCAACGGCAAAGGCCTGCGCATCGGCATCGTGCAAGCCCGCTTCACCAACGAAGTCGGCAGCGCCATGCTCGACATCTGCACCGCCAAACTGCAAGAAATGGGCGTAAAAGCCAAACACATCACCGTAGCCACCGTGCCGGGAGCGCTGGAAGTGCCGTTGGTGTTGCAAAACATGGCCGCCACCGGCAAATATGACGCCCTGGTGGCCATCGGCGCCATCATCCGCGGCGAAACCTATCATTTCGAGCTGGTGGCCAACGAATCGGGCGCCGCCGTTACCCGTGTCGGCCTTGATTTCAACATTCCGATTGCCAACGCCATCCTCACCACCGAAAACGACGAACAGGCACACGCCCGCATCGAAGAAAAAGCCGCCGATGCCGCCATTGTGGCCGTAGAATGCGCCAATCTGATCAACACATTAATCGGCGCCAAAGATTAATTCGGTTTCAGACGGCCTCAAACAATATCCGTTCATCAAAACAAGCTGACCAAACGGCCGGCCGCAAACAATACGGCGAAACAAGCCGATGCAGTCAGATGATTTGCACAAACGGATATTGTTTGAGGCCGTCTGAACACAGCCAATATAGGAAACACCCATGAAAACACCCATGAAAACACCCCGCCGCCGCGCCCGCGAATTTGCCGTGCAGGCACTCTACCAAGCCGCGCTCAACCAAACCGCCGCACCCGAAGTTGCCAAAAACATCCGCGAAAGCAGCGACTTTAAAAAAGCCGATGAAGAATTGTTTACCAAACTCTTTTTCGGCGCACACAGCAACCAGCGCGACTACATGCAGCAGATCCGCCCCCTGCTCGACCGCGATGAAAACGACCTCAGCCCCATCGAACGCGCTGTCTTACTGATGGCCGCCCACGAGCTGAACGCCATGCCCGAAACCCCATATCCGGTGATTATCAACGAAGCCATCGAAGTGACCAAAACCTTCGGCGCCACCGACGGCCACAAATTTGTCAACGGCATTCTCGACAAACTGGCCGTACAACAACGCCCGAACGACCCCAAACGTGCATAAATATAATTGATTCACAAGGCCGTCTGAAAAAATGCTTTCAGACGGCCTTTGCTTGTTTGCAGAATAACCCATTCACAAAAGTAAGCTGACATCAGATACTGGTATCCGACAAATTATTCGATATTTTTGTGATGCCCAATGATTTTGGCCGTCTGAAAAATGTCGGATTCAAGCATCCGACCCACATCGTGTATCGCATGGATTCTGTTCACAAAAACCTTGCACCTACACAGGCCGTCTGAAAAAAATGCTTTCAGACGGCCTGGCTTATTTCCAGAATAACCCACGCATCAAAGTAAGCTGACAAGGTGGCGAGCCCAAGACAACAGCAAACATGCCGTCAGGTTATTTTTGTGAATCAATGCTTTCAGACGGCCATCTGCCCGTCGGCCATACGCCAAACCTCATCGGCCAATTCATCGGCATCGGCCTGATCGTGCGTGATTAAAATCATCGGCACGCCGGTTTGCTGTTGCAGCTGCAACAGCTCTGCGCGGGTATGGCGGCGCAAATCGGTATCCAATGCGGCAAACGGCTCATCGAGCAACAGCAGTTTCGGCTGCATGATTAAGGCGCGCGCCAATGCGGTGCGCTGCTTTTGGCCGCCTGAAATCTGCCGCGGATAATGATCGGCCACACGGTTCAAATCTAGAATATCCAACCATTGCTGCACTTTTTCAGACGGCCTTCTGCCGGGATTGAACCAGCCCGGCTGCAAACCAAAACCAATATTTTGCGCCACGGTTAAGTGCGGAAACAGCGCATAATCTTGAAACACCAGCCCCACCCGCCGCTGCTGCACGCTTAAAACCGTATGCGCATCAAACCATGTTTCCCCGCCGATGCGGATATGGCCGCCGTCGGGTTGCAGCAGCCCGGCCAGCAGGCTCAGGCTCAAGCTTTTGCCGGCACCGGAAGGCCCCAGCAGCGCCAGCTTTTCATGCGGCGATTGCAGTTTCAGCTTCAATTCAAACGATGGCAACTTTTTATAAATATCGATATCAAACCGCATCAAATCCGCTCCCTGCCGTCACGCGCGCGCGCCAAACGGCCGACGGCCAGCAAAATTACCACGCACACCAGTGAAATCAGCAACACCAGCCAATTGGCCGTGCTATCTTCTCCGGCCTGCACCGCTTCATAAACCGCAATCGACAAGGTTTGCGTTTGGCCGGGAATGCTGCCGGCAATCATCAGCGTGGCGCCGAATTCGCCCAAGGCGCGCGCAAATGCCAGCAGCACACCGGCCAAAATGCCGCGCCAGGCCAACGGCAGGCTCACGCGGAAAAACACCGCACGCTCATTCAAACCCGCCACCCGTGCCGCCTGCTCCAATTGCGGATTCACCCCCTCAAAGGCCGCCCGCGCAGGCTTGAACACCAAGGGAAAAGTCACCACCATCGCAGCAATCACCGCACCCTGCCAAGTAAAAATCAAATGAATGCCGAATGTGTTTTGCAGCCAGCCGCCCAGCGGCCCGTTACGCCCCAACAGCACCAACAAATAATAGCCCATCACCGTGGGCGGCATCACCATCGGCAGCGTCAGCAGCGTGTCGAGCACATTACGCCCGACAAAACGCAGACGCGCCAAAGCAAAGCCCGTTGCCGTGCCGAGCACGATATTGAATAAAGTCGCCAATCCGGCCACTTTTAAAGAAAGCAGCAAAGCCGTTATAACCGCATCACCCATCTGTGTTCCGATAAAAAAGGCCGTCTGAAATCAATAAGTTCAGACGGCATGATTTCATAGCCGGTTGGGCGGCATATCAGTTGGGCGGTGTGCAGCTTCAACATCTGCCGTTTAAGCCAGCTTCCGATACACTTGCGCCGGGCTGCCGAAAGTAACCACATCTGAAGCAATATTTTTTACCACCACACTGCCTGCGCCCACAATACTGCCCGCGCCAATTTTCAAACCTTGAATCGCGCAACTGCCGATGCCCATCTGCGCCCTGTCGCCAACCGTTACATTGCCCGCCAGCGCCGCCCTCGGGCAGATGTGCGCGCAAACACCGATGATGCAGTCGTGCTCCACCACCGATGCGGTGTTGATAATCGCCCCGTCGCCGATACGTGCGCCGGCATTAACCACCGCCAGCGGCATCACCACCACACCGATGCCGAATGTGGCATTGGGCGATATGATGGCGCTGGGGTGAACCAAGTTAATCAGGCGGAAACCCGCCGCGGTTACTTTTTTACACAGGCGCTGGCGCACCGCATTGTTGCCGATGGCTACAATAATATCACCCTTGGGCAGGCTGGCATCGAATTTACGCCCGTGGGCATCGTCTAAAAAACAGATATTGCGGTAACCTGCCAATCTTGCGATATCCGCCACCACCTGCCCGTGGCCGCCGCCGCCGTAAATATACAAATTCGAAGACTTCATCACCACCCACTCCTTTGGTATTAAAAAACAGCCTGATGCTGTGCTTTAATTTGACAGTGAAATAAAGTTAAGAATTTATACAGTCTGCCCAAGATTTGCAAAGAAAAATTATTAAGGGTAGTTTATATTGATAAAAGTATCATTCATTCGATTATACCCATTCACCAATTATACCCATTCACAAAAATAAGCTAACGGCGTTGGTGCGGCTGGGCCCGAAGCAGCCCCATATGCGTGTACTGTCTTCGGCCGCCGCCTTATTGGCTTACTTTTGTGAATGGGTATTCATTATTTGCAGCCATCATTTTATTGATATAAACATATCCGCAGGGCGGATTTTTCAGACGGCCTCAATATCAATAAGCTTCAAAACCATATTTCTTTAACACCGCCTGCGCTGCCGGTGTGCGCACATAACGCGCAAAGCGCTGCGCTTCAGCCGGTTGGCGGCTTTGTGTAACTACCGCCAGCGGGTAAGACACCGGCGTTGCCGTGGGCACACTGGCCAACACCTTCACCTTATCGCGCATCAATGCCGCATCGGTGCGGTATACAAAACCCGCATCCACCTCACCGCGCGCCACATAATCCAGCGATTGGCGCACATGCTGGGTTTGGATGATTTTCGGTTGCAGCTTTTCCCATAATCCTGCCCGTTCCAGCACCGCTTTACTGTAGCGCCCTACCGGCACGCTGGCCGGATTGCTCAAGGCAATGCGCTTGAACGCCGGCGTATTCAAATCGGCCAGGCTGCCCACCCGCAGCCGGCTGCCGGCCGGTGCTGCCACCACCAGCGAATTGCGCGCAAACACACGGCGGCTTTCCGGGCGAATCAAACCTTGCTGCTGCGCCCGATCCATCGTGGTTTCATCGGCAAAAGCCAACACATCCACCGGCGCGCCTTTGAGCGCCTGTTGCAGCAAAGCGCCCGAACCGGCGGTGTTGAGCCTGATTTTCGCCTGCGGATACTGCTTTTCGTATTGCCCGGCAATTTCCTTAAACGCATTGCTCAAGCTCGCCGCCGCCGATACCGTGATTTCGGCAGCCGACACCGCCTGCCCCCACATCAGCAGCACCGCCGCGCAAACCGCTGGATAAAAACGCATGATATGCCCCGTCAACACAATAAAGCGCCGTTTTATCATGGCCGGCCAACAATCATTACCCTGCCTTTTATCTACTACCAAAGCAGTATGGCAAAATGGTTTTATTGATGATAAGGCACCCTGACCATTCGTCTTTGTTGGCTGACTTTTGTAAACAGGTATAAATGCATCATTGTTCAAATCAAGCATGGCAACGATTTCAGGCCGTCTGAAACTTGATTTCAGACGGCCTGTCTGCACGCGGCAGCCTCTGCCCGATGCCGCAATTTGCTTAAACTTTTTGCGTCAACACATTCAAAATAAAGCGTAAATCATTGGCCGCAATCTGCCCCGGCGCCGAAGCTTTTCCGGCCGCCCCAAAGGTTACTGCCGAGCCGGACACCGCACCCGCCAAGCGGCTGATGATGCCCCTCTGCCCCATCGCCATCGTAATCAACGGCTGCACCGCATGCTCACGGTACATGGTTTCCGTGGCATCCAGCAACACCAGCACATCGGCATCCGATTGCGGCATCACCGCGATTTTGCAAATATCGGCGCCCCAATCCTGCATACAGCGCAAACGGCTGATGATTTCAGCTTTCGACGGCGTTTTGTCAAAATCATGATTGCACAACACCGCCGCCACGCCTTTCGCTTTGGCCAGCGCCACCGCTGCCTTTACCTGCTCTTCGCCGGCAAACAGTTCGATATCGGCCAAATCGATATGGCCCGAGCCGATGGCCGCATGCAGCAGCGCAAAATAATATTCCGCCGCTACCGCATGTTCGCCGCCCTCGACAGCGGTGCGGAATGTAAACAACAGCGGCGTATCGGGCAGCATGCGGCGGATTTCGGCCAAGCAGCCCATCACATAATCCGCATCTTCCACTTCTTTCAGAAAATCGGCACGAAACTCCACCAAATCGAATTCCAGCCCCGCCAAAGCTTCAATCTGCGCCCGCAATGCCGCCAAATCCGCCGCCACCAACGGCACACAGATTTTGGGCGCGCCTTCGCCGATGGTGATATTTTTTATCTTAACCACATTCATTTGCCTGCCCTTACCCGAAACGGTTTATCAAAGTCTGCATTTTATACCAAGTTGAAATAAAAGCGGCCGGGCAACGCCGGCATATCGCAAGAAACAGGCCGTCTGAAAAGTATTCAAACCGCCGCCAACCAATCATACCGATTCACAAAACAACCTAGGGTGTCCTGACCATTCAGAATGACTCAGATTTTTTGTGATAAAAGTGCAGATGCCAGGCAAAAAACGTAGCAAGATTGGGCATCTTGCGAGGCTTTTTAACGCAGCAGATGTGCTTTTAGCACAAAAAAGATGATGATATATGAATTGTCAGGACACCCTAGGGTATCCTGACCATTCAGAATTATTCAGATTTTTTGCCATAAAAGTGCAGATGCCAGGCAAAAAACGTAGCAAGATTGGGCATCTTGCGAGGCTTTTTAACGCAGCAGATGTGCTTTTAGCGCAAAAAATATGACACATCAGGACACCCTAACGGCGTTGGCCTACTTTTGTGAATAAATATAATTTGCCGCCTGCGCCTGACAGCGCTCATTCAAGCTCTTCTTCCATGGCATTGAGTTTCCAATGAATCAACTGCTCAATCAGGCCGAGCAGCATCACTCTTTCTCTCGCTTCCAGCTTATTGAGCATCGCCATCAGCCGGCGCTCGTGATCTTGGATACGGTGGCTGCTGGCATTGAGCAAATCTGCCGCATCGCATTCGAAAATTTCAGCCAGCTCAAACAGGCGCGATACCGTCAGTGAAATATGGCCGCGCTCCAAGCGTGAAATGGCATCGTTGCTCAATTCCAACTTCTCGGCCAACTCAGCCTGCGTGATGCCGGCGGCTTTGCGGTATTTGGCAATCATGGCCCCGATTTTGTGTATGGTATGGTTTTTCACAGCTAATGGTCTTGCCCTATAAAATACTCACTATCAGACATTCAAACTGTAAAAAAAAGAGAATTTTATTCTGATAAGTAAGAATAAAATGTACAATATGCTTTACTCAAAGATAAATTTTTTGACCAAAATCAGCAACAAAACCCAAGCTTTTTTATTTATATTAAATTATTTTTTGACACAAACAGAAAACACTCGGCTGTGAAACACAGAGTACACTCATTCAGATTAATATTCATGAGTATTTTTGATATTCTATTGTTTTAAAAGAGCTTGCCGCCGCAAAGCCCGGCATCGTTTTTTCCTTCCCGACCTTAAGGAGCCCCATCATGTCTCAAAAGCCCGCCATCCTCAGCAACCCGCTCACCAACCGCGAAACCGCCTTCACTCATGAAGAGCGCGCCAAACTCGGCCTCACCGGCCGCCTGCCCGCCGCAGTGGAAACACTCGACCAGCAAGCCGCGCGCGCCTATCGGCAGCTCAGTGTTTATGAAACCGATTTGGAAAAATATATTTATCTCGACCAGCTTCACAACCGCAACGAAGTGCTGTATTACCGTCATCACCGACCACCTGGCCGAAATGCTGCCGATTGTATACGACCCCACCATCGGCGAAGCGATTAAAAAATGGAGCGGCGACTACCGCCAGTCGCGCGCGGTGTATCTCTCGATCGACCGCCCCGAAGACGTGCGCGCATCGTTTGAAAACCTCGGCTACGGCCCCGACGATATCGATCTGCTGGTGGTATCTGATGCACAGGAAATCCTCGGCATCGGCGACTGGGGCGTCAACGGCACCGATATTTCGGTGGGCAAACTGGCGGTTTACACCGCCGCCG
The DNA here is from genome assembly GCF_022870865.1 of Uruburuella testudinis. Lineage (NCBI taxonomy): Bacteria > Pseudomonadati > Pseudomonadota > Betaproteobacteria > Neisseriales > Neisseriaceae > Uruburuella > Uruburuella testudinis. The sequence continues at coordinate 1,257,998 of NZ_CP091508.1, read as the reverse complement.
CCGGCATCGACCCCGCCCGCGTGATTGCCGTCAACCTCGATGTGGGCACCGACAACGAAGCCCTGCTCAACGACCCCGCCTATCTGGGCAACCGCCACGCCCGCATCAGCGGCCAAGCTTACGATGATTTTATCGAGCTGTATCTGAAAACCGTCAGCGAGCTCTACCCCAACGCCCTGCTGCACTTTGAAGATTTCGGCCCCGGCAATGCCCGCCGCATTCTGGTCAACCATGCCGAACAATACCGCATTTTCAACGACGATATGCAAGGCACCGGCGCGATTGTGATGGCTGCCGTGTTCTCCGGGCTGAAAGTTACCCAACAAAGCTTTGCCGAACAACGCCTGCTGGTTTACGGCGCCGGCACCGCAGGCACCGGTATGGCCGATCAGATTCACGCCGCCATGGTGCGCAGCGGCCTGAGTGCCGAAGAAGCCAAACAGCGCGTGTGGCTGGTCGACATCAACGGCCTGGTCACCGACGATATGCAAGATGCGCCCGATTACCAGCAAGCCTATGCCCGCAGTGCCGCCGAAGTCCAAACCTGGGCGCGCGCAGACGGCAAAATCAACCTGCTGACCGTGGTGCAGCAAGTCAAACCGACCATCTTAATCGGCACCTCGACCAATCACGGTGCGTTTACGCAGGCAGTGATTGAAGCGATGGCCGCCGGCACTGAGCGCCCGATTATTCTGCCGCTTTCCAACCCGACCGAACGCATCGAAGCCATGCCTGCCGATATTATTCCGTGGAGCAAAGGCAAAGCGCTGATCGCCACCGGCATTCCGGTCGCCCCCGTATCGTACCAAGGCGTGGATTACCACATCGGCCAGGGCAACAATGCGCTGCTGTACCCGGGCTTGGGGCTGGGCGTGATTGTGTCGGGCGCCAAACACGTCACCGACGGCATGCTGCTGGCTGCCGCCGAAGCCGTGGCCGGACAGGTAGACGTGTCGTCACCCGGCGCGGCACTGCTGCCGCCGGTCGACAACCTGCGCGCCAGCTCCGCCACCGTGGCGCTGGCCGTGGCCAAACAGGCAATCGCCGACGGCGTGGCCACCAAACAGCACGACAATCTGGTGCAGGCAGTGCAAGACGCCATGTGGCAGCCGGTTTACCGCGATTAACCAAGGTAAGCAAAATATAAAAACAACAGGCCGTCTGAAAGGCAAACCGGGTTTGCCAAACCTTTCAGACGGCCTGTATCACATTGTGTTTCCAAATATTTTACCGTTTAAGGACAAGCATCATGATTTTCCTCACCGCTGTGGAAAGCGTGCTTCCCATCATATTCATCATCGCGCTGGGGTTTTATCTGCGCAACAAAGGCTGGTTTGCCGACAGCTTTGCCGGCAATATTTCCAAGCTGATTATGAATATCGCCCTGCCCGCCTCTATTTTTGTTTCGGTATTAACCTATCTGAGCCGCGACAAACTGATGGCGCTTTCAGACGGCCTGATTTACGGTGCACTCTCTATGGCAATCGGCTATCTGGCCGCCTGGCTGATGGTCAAAATACTGAAGGTGCGGCGCGGGCGGCGCGGCGTGTTTATCAACACCATCGTCAACGCCAACACCATCTTTATCGGCCTGCCGCTGAATGTGGCGCTGTTCGGCGAGGCCAGCATGCCTTACTTTTTGGTGTATTACGTGCTCAACACCTTATCCACCTGGGCTTTCGGCGCCTTCCTGATTGCCGGCGACAGCACCGAGCCGCAAGCGGCGCACAAGCAGGCATTCAACTGGAAAAAGCTGCTTCCCGCACCCCTGCTCGGCTTTTTGGTGGCGCTGGTATTTTTGCTGGCTGATATTCCCGTGCCTTCGTTTATCCACAGCACGCTCGGCTATGTGGGCAACACCGTAACGCCGCTGTCGCTGGTTTACATCGGCATCACCCTGGCCGATGCAGGCTTGAAAAGCATCCGCTTCGATAAAGACACCATCGCCGCGCTGGCAGGCAAATTTGTGCTGGCGCCCGCCATTATGGTGATACTGGTTCTGGCGGGTCATAGCATCATGCCGCTGCCCGATATCGAAGCCAAAACCCTGATCATGCAATCGTCGGTTTCCGCGCTGGCGGTGTTGCCGATTCTGGCGCACGAAGCCAAGGGCGATGTGCAATTTGCCACCAATGTGGTGACCGCCAGCACGCTGCTGTTTATGATTGTGGTGCCGGTGGCGGATATGTTGCTGCAACTGTTTTAACTGCCCGACCATTGCTTAAAGTGCCCTAGGGGGTCCTGACAATTCAGAATTACTCAGATTTTTTGTGATAAAAGTACAGATGCAAGGCAAAAAACGCAGCAAGATTGGACATCTTGCGAGGCTTTTTAACGCAGCAGATGTGCTTTTAGCGCAAAAAAGATGATGATATATGAATTGTCAGGACATCCTAGAGTGCCCAGCCCGCCACAGCTCCGTATACCAAACCGACAGGCCGCCTGAAAACCCTTCTTTCAGACGGCCTCCCAAACCGCGAATACTTCCGACCATGCCCACTTTACCCTGCTCCAACCTACAAAACCTGTTAACCCGCCTGAAAAAAAGCTGCGGCACGATTTATTGGCGCCAGGCCGTCTTGAGCGCGCCGGCCATTTTGATTGTGATGGCGCTGAGTATGAAACTGAACCCGGTAATGGCCGTGGTGGTTGTGGGCGCTGCTTTTTCTGCCGGCTTCGGAGCGGCACGCAGTATCGGAAAACACCGCTGGCGGGTCATGGGGCAAGCCACATTGGGCATGGCGCTGGCCGCGTTTGCCGGTTCGCTGGCAGGAAGTGAGCCGGCCGTGGCGCTCGCCGCTGCGGCGTTGTTAGCCGCTGTCTGCGCCGCATTGAGCAGCTACAACAATAATTGGTGGTGGATTATGCTGCAAATCGTGATTGCCTTTTTGGTGGCGGCTTATTATCCGGGCACACCCGAAGCAGCCGCCCTGCGCAGCTTATGCATACTCACCGGCGGCGGCTTGCAAATGGCGTTTACCATGCTGCTGGCACGCATCACCCCGGCCAGCGCCGCCCCGCTGCCGCCCCCGCCCGCCACGCCGCTGCCCAGCCAAAGGCTGCTGCGCTTTGCCGCCGGCACCGGTTTGGCCGTGGGTTTGGCGCTTTATGCTGCCGAAAGCGCCGGCCTGAAAAACAATTATTGGGCGGCGATGACGGCACTGTTGGTGTTGCGCCCCGCCTCGGCAGACACGCTCACCCGCGGCGTCAACCGCTTTATCGGCACACTCACCGGCTGTGCCGCCGCCACACTGGCGGTGTATGCTTTTCACGATGCACACTTATGGCTGACAGCCTGCCTCACCATCACTTCAGCCGCCGCGTTTTCGATGCAGCGGGCGCATTACGGCCTGTTTACCGCCATGGTTTCCGCCACCATCGTCTTTCTGATTGCCATCGGCCACGGCGACCCGCTCGCCACCACCGAACACCGCCTCTTGGCAACCCTACTCGGCGGCTCTACCGCCATCGCAACCGGCAGGCTGTTTCGCCTGTAAACCCGGCAACAGGCTTTCAGACGGCCTGAAAGCTGTTAAAATAAGCTTTTTTCTGCCAACTTGGGTTGCGCCCGCCGCCATTCGCCTGCAAACGGCGGCCTGCACACCCTCAGGCCGTCTGAACCTTTTCATGCCCATTGATAAACAACCTGACTGTGCACACCCGCCCGGCCGGCTTGCTTTTACAGATGGCGTTCAGACGGCCATACCTGCGTGCCGTTTATGAACCAAACCCTTCCCGCCCCTGCTCAAAAAACCGTCTGGCCCGGCCTCTCGCGCGGCAGCCTGCCGCTGTTTCTCGCCGAAAACCTGCCCGAAAAAACACTCAAAGCCGTGTTTACCCAAGATGTGGAACAAGCCCTGCGCCTTCAGGCTGCGTGGCAGTTTTTCCGGCCGCAAGACACCACCGTCTTTCTGCCCGACTGGGAAACGCTGCCTTACGAGCGCTTTTCGCCACACCAGGATTTAGTATCAGAGCGTTTGTCGGCTTTGTGGCAATTGAAAAACAAACAGGCCGACGTGCTGTTTGTGCCCGTTGCCACGGCAATGCAAAAGCTCGCGCCGGTGTCGTTTATGGCGGGACGCACATTTTGGCTGAAGGCGGGGCAAACGCTAAACATCGATGCTTTGCGCGAAAGCCTGGTGGAAGCGGGCTACAGCAGCGTGACCAATGTCGTGGCCACGGGCGAATTCGCCGTGCGCGGCGGCATTCTGGATATTTTCCCGATGGGCAGCGAAGCGCCTTACCGGCTGGATATGTTTGACGATGAAATCGACAGCATCAAAACTTTCGACCCCGACAGCCAGCGCACCCTCGCACCGGTGAGCGAAATCCGCCTGCTGCCGGCACACGAATTTCCCACCGATACCGATGCGCAAAAAATCTTCCGCGCCCGCTTCCGCGAAGAAATCGAAGCCAACCCCGCCCATGCCGCCGTGTATCAAGCCGTGAGCAAAGGCCATTTCGGCGCCGGCGTCGAATATTACCTGCCGCTGTTTTTTGAAGACGACTGCGCCACGCTGTTCGACTATATCGGCGAAGATGCCGTGGCCGTCTGCATCGGCGACGCCCATGCCGAGGCGGCGCGCTATTGGGCCGATGTCAAAACCCGTTTTGCCATGGCGCAAGGCGATGAAACCTACCCGCCTTTACATCCACGGCATTTGTATCTCAGCGACAGCGAATTTTCAGGCCGTCTGAAACCCTATCCGCAAATCCTGCCCGAATTCGACAGCCCCGCGCACACATTGCCCGATGTAGCCGTCAACCGCCAGGCCGAACAGCCTTTGCAGGCGCTGCAAGATTTTCAGACGGCCTTTGCGGGCAAAATCCTGCTGTGTGCCGAAAGCCTCGGCCGCCGCGAAACCATGCTCGGTTTTATGCAGCAACACGGCATCAAGCCGCAAACAGTCGACAACTGGCAGGCCTTTTTGCACAGCGATGCACCGCTGTGCCTTACCGTTACCCCGCTGGCTTACGGCTTTCAATTGCCGTCTGAAAGTATCGCCGTCATCACCGAATCCGACCTTTATCAATACGTGGCCCGCAGCCGCAGCAAAACCCGCCGCAAACACAACGCCGTTTCAGACGGCCTGTTGCGCGATTTGGCCGAAATCAACATCGGCGACCCGGTGGTGCACGAAGAACACGGCATCGGCCGCTACATGGGGCTGGTCAACATGGATTTGGGCGAAGGCAGCGGCGAAATGATGCTGCTCGAATACGCCGAAGAAGCGCTCGTGTATGTGCCCGTGTCGCAACTGCACCTCATCAGCCGCTACTCCGGCGCCGCCCACGACAACGTGCATCTGCACAAACTCGGCAGCGGCGCATGGAGCAAAGCCAAACGCCGTGCCGCCGAAAAGGCGCGCGACACCGCCGCCGAGCTGCTGAATTTATACGCCCAACGCGCCGCCCAGCAAGGCCACAAATTCGAATTAAACGAGCAAGACTACCAAGCCTTTGCCGACGGCTTCGGCTATGAAGAAACCGAAGACCAGGCCGCCGCCATCGGCGCAGTGTTGAAAGACCTCACCCAAGGCAAACCGATGGACCGCCTGGTGTGCGGCGACGTCGGCTTCGGCAAAACCGAAGTTGCCCTGCGCGCCGCCTTTGTAGCCGTGATGGGCGGCAAACAAGTGTGCGTACTTGCCCCCACCACTTTGCTGGTTGAGCAACACGCGCAAAACTTTGCCGACCGCTTCGCCGATTTTCCCGTCAAAGTGGCCCAATTGTCGCGCTTCAACAGCGGCAAAGCCACCCAACAAGCCTTGGCCGGCATGAAAGACGGCACAGTCGATATCGTTATCGGCACCCACAAACTGGTGCAGCCCGATATCGAATTCAAAAACCTCGGCCTCGTGATTATTGATGAAGAACACCGCTTCGGCGTGCGCCAAAAAGAGCAGCTCAAACGCCTGCGCGCCAATGTCGACATCCTCACCCTCACCGCCACGCCGATTCCGCGCACGCTGAGCATGGCGCTCGAAGGCCTGCGCGATTTCTCGCTCATCACCACCGCCCCCAACCGCCGGCTGGCCGTCAAAACCTTCGTCAAACCCTTCAGCGAAGCCAGCATCCGCGAAGCCGTGTTGCGCGAGCTCAAACGCGGCGGCCAAGTGTTTTTTCTGCACAACGAAGTCGAAACCATCGAAAACATGCACGAGCGGCTGGCCGAGCTCCTGCCCGAAGCCCGTATCGGCGTAGCCCACGGCCAATTGCGCGAACGCGAGCTCGAGCAAGTGATGCGCGACTTTCTGCAACAACGGTTCAACGTTTTGCTCTGTTCCACCATCATCGAAACCGGCATCGACATTCCCAACGCCAACACCATCATCATCAACCGCGCCGATAAATTCGGGTTGGCGCAACTGCACCAGCTGCGCGGGCGCGTCGGCCGCAGCCACCACCAAGCCTACGCCTACCTGCTCACTCCCGAATACATCACCAAAGACGCCGAAAAACGCCTCGACGCCATCGCCGCCGCCGATGATTTGGGCGCAGGCTTCACCTTGGCCATGCAAGACCTTGAAATCCGCGGCGCCGGCGAAATCCTCGGCGAAGGCCAAAGCGGCGAAATGATACAGGTCGGCTTTTCGCTCTACACCGAAATGCTCAAACAAGCCGTGCGCGATCTCAAAAAAGGCCGCGTGCCCGACCTCGATGCCCCGCTGGGTGTCACCACCGATATCAAGCTGCACAGCCCTGCGCTGCTGCCCGAAAGCTACTGCCCCGACATCCACGAACGGCTGGTGCTCTACAAACGCCTCGCCACCTGCGAAACCGAGCAGCAAATCAACGCCGTGCACGAAGAGCTGGTCGACCGCTTCGGCCTGCCCGAACAACCCGTCAAAACCCTGCTCGAAAGCCACCGCCTGCGTCTGGCCGCCAAAGCACTGGGCATCGATGCCATCGACGCCACCTCCGAAGCCGTTACCCTGACCTTCGGCAAAAACCACAGCATCGACCCTGCCGAAATCATTCTCTTGATTCAAAACAACAAAAACTACCGCCTGGCCGGACAGAACAAATTAAGAGTGCATGCGGTGATGGAAGATGTAGACACACGGATTCAGACGGCCAAAGCGGTATTGAAGAAATTACAGGGGAAATAACAATTTATAAACAGAGGCCGTCTGAAACCCATTTACAAAAGTAAGCGAACAAGATGAGCCAGCACTGTTGGCTTACTTTTGTAAATGGGTTTCAGGCGGCCCTGCCTTAAATTTAACCGATTATTGTGTCAACAATCAGTTAAACTATATCGACCGTCCCATTGATGCCGATAAAGGAGCCCGCCATGTTTGTCAAACCCACCGCCCTGCTTGCCACCCTGAGCGCTGCGTTGATGCTCGCGGCCTGCCAGCCCGCCGCCCAAAGCGGAAACCATGCCGCCGACCATACCAACAAGGTTTACAATGTTGGTATGAACGCCAATTTCGCGCCGTTTGAATCCACCGACAGCCAAGGCCGGGTGCATGGTTTTGATGTCGATCTGATGGATGCCATGGCCAAAGCAGGCGGTTTCAATATCCAATATAAAAACCAGCCGTGGGACGGCCTATTTGCCTCGCTCAAGAGCAAAGACAACGATATTCTGATTTCGGCCATCACCATTACCGATGAACGCCGCCAAAGCATGGCGTTCAGCAAGCCTTATTTTGAAGTGAAGCAAGTGGTGCTGGTTTCAAACGGCCAGAATATCCGATCGGTTAACGATTTGGCCAAGCTCGATAAAATCGCGGTGAGCACCGGTACCACCGGCGATTATGCCGCGCAGAAGCTGTTTGGCACCACCAGCCCGAAAATCGCCCGCTTCGAAAACCTGCCGCTCACGGTCAAAGCTTTAGAAACCGGCGGTGCACAAGCCATGATCAGCGACAGCGCTGTGGTGGGCAATTATGTGAAAAATAACGGCAACAGCCATTTTACCGTTATCGAAGTGCCTGATTTTCCGGTAGAAGAATACGGTATTGCCGTGCGGCCGGATGAAACAGAATTGCTGGCAACCCTAAACGCCTCGTTGCAAAAAGTGCGCGACAGCGGCGAATATGAAACGATTTACCGGAAGTATTTCGCGCAATAATATCAAACTGGCAAAGGCCGTCTGAAAAGGTTTGCCGGCAGTCGGCAAACCTTTTCAGACGGCCTTATTCGGGCGCGTTTTGATAACTGCCGGCCCCACCTGCGCTTCGATGGCGGCCTGCAAATCTTTCATGCGCCCGAGCATAAAGCAGGCTTCGGCCATCATAAACACGGGGCCGATAATCAGGCCGCGGATATCGTCGAAAAAAGCGGGTTTTTTCTGCTCGTAATAATGCCCGACAAACTGAATCACCCAGCCGGCGGCAAACATCGCCAATGCGCTTGTCAGCCACACACCGGTGCTCTGCATCGCGGTATAGGCGGCAATCTGATAAGTGAACAGCATCACCGCCAGCATCAGCCAGCCCAATGTGCGGTGCAGGCGGAAATAATAAATGCAGAGTAAAACGGCGGCCGGCAATAACGGTGAAACCGTCACCCCGCCAACAAACCATGCGGGGCGGGCCAGCAAGATGGCAATGGCCAGCCAAATCAAGGGAATGCCGATAAAATGGCTGGCAATATTGCGTTTGTCGCGGTGATAGGCGGCATAGCTGCTGAGCGGTCGTACCGCCCGACTGTGTTTCTGCATGGTATTCTCCTGTTCCGACCCCGTTGTTTTTCAGGCCATCGTGTATGATTTCCGATACAGATGCAAGCGTTTTTTCAGGCTGCGCCATTCGGCGGCAAAACCAAAGCAATCTTCAGGCCGTCTGAAAAATACTAATAAAACATGCGCTTGATATCATATTTGAGCGCACCCTACAGCACACCGCCCCAAAACGGCACATCGGCTTTATAGGGAAAATCTGTTAATATTCGCCACCGTTTTATGGATAACACACACAAGGAAACACTATGATTTGGGCCGTTTTGGCTGTGATTGCCGGTTTGATACTGTTGGTATGGAGTGCCGATTATTTTGTGGACGGCGCCGCCGCCACTGCCGGACATTTCGGCATGTCGCCGCTTTTAATCGGCATGGTGATTGTGGGCTTCGGCACATCCGCACCCGAAATCGTGGTGTCGGTGCTCTCGGCCATGCAGGGCAGCCCGGGCATTGCTTTGGGCAATGCTTACGGCTCCAACATTACCAATATTGCGCTGATTTTGGGCATCACCGCCTTAATCAGCCCGATTGCGGTGCGCCCGCAGATTGTCCGCCGCGAGCTGCCGATTCTGCTGGCGGTTACGGCGCTGGCGGCTGCGCAACTGTTTGACGGCGAATTATCGCTAGCCGACGGCATGGTGCTGCTCTTGGCGCTGGCGCTGATTATGGGCTACACGGTGCTGAAAAACATGAAAGGCAAAGACAATATCGTCGGCGATATTGCCGATGAGTTTGCCAATCCCGCCGCCAAAATGCCTTTGAGCCGCGCTTTAATGCTGTTGATATTAGGCTTGGTGGTGTTGGTGCTCAGCTCGCGCCTGTTGGTGTGGGGTGCCGTCAGCATTGCGCAAAGCATGGGTGTGAGCGATTTGATTATCGGCCTCACCGTGGTAGCGGTGGGCACATCTCTGCCCGAATTGGCTTCTTCGGTGGCCGCCGCACGCAAAGGCGAGCATGATATCGCGCTGGGCAACGTGATCGGCTCCAACCTTTTCAATACGCTGGCGGTAGTGGGTTTGGCTGCGCTTATCCACCCCATGCCGGTGGCGGCCGAAGTATTAAACCGCGATGTGCTGGTGATGGCGCTGCTCACCGTGCTGCTGCTGGCTTTTGCCTGGGGCCGCCGCGGCCGTATCACCCGCACCGAAGGCGGTGTGCTGCTGGCGGCTTATGTTGCTTATACGGCGTATTTGGTCGGCACTTCGTTTTAATACCCATTCACAAAAATAACCTGTCTGCACCGCATACACCTACCTGAGGCCGTCTGAAAAATATTTTCAGACGGCCTTTTAAAAAATATAGACACCCCTACCTGTTTGCCCTATTCTTTTACCCGAGAAAAAGCCTACAAACCGCATACATACAAAGGATAAGCCCATGAAAATCGCGGCCAGCAAAGACACGGAATTTGCATTCGAGTGCGACTACAAAACAATGGACATCGACATGACCGATTTCACCAATGTTTGCGCGGTGGTGGCCACGGTAGCCGATTTGCCCATGGTGTGGGAAGAGCTGGAGCGCATCGGTTTTCCCGTGCCGATTTTTGCCGCGGTGGAATACGGCCAGAGTGTGCCTGCCGAATGGCTGCCCGAAGTGTATGGCGTGATTGAATTGTCACTCGACCAAAAATACTACAACGGCCAATTGATTAACGCCGCGGCCGCCGATTATATCGACTCGCTCGACCCGCCGTTTTTCCAAGCGCTGAAAGACTACACCGACTACGGCAACGCCGCTTTCGACTGCCCCGGCCATCAAGGCGGCCAGTTTTTCCGCAAACACCCCTCCGGCCGCCGTTTCTTTCTTTATTTCGGCGAAACCCTGTTTCGCGCCGATTCGTGCAACGCCGATGTGCGCCTGGGCGATTTGCTGATTCACGAAGGCCCGGCCTACGCCGCACAGGCGCACGCGGCCAAAGTGTATAACGCCGACAAAACCTATTTTGTGCTCAACGGCACATCTGCCGCCAACAAAGTCTGCATCAACGCACTGGTGGCCAAAGGCGATTTGGTTTTGTTTGACCGCAACAACCACAAATCGGTGCATCAGGGCGCGCTTACCATGAGCGGCGGCATTCCCGTGTATATGCAAACCGCCCGCAATGCCTACGGCTTAATCGGCGGCATTCCCGCTGCCGATTTCGACGAACAAAGCATCCGCGCGCGCATCCGCGAAACAGCCCCCGAACGCGCCGATGATGCGCGGCCGTTCCGGCTGGCCGTTATCCAGCTCGGCACTTACGACGGCACGATTTACAACGCCCGCCAAGTGCTCGACCGCATCGGCCATTTGTGTGACTACATTCTGTTTGACTCGGCCTGGGTGGGCTACGAGCAATTTATCCCGATGATGCGCGACTGCTCGCCGCTGCTGCTCGAATTAAATGAAAACGACCCCGGCATTTTGGTCACCCAATCGGTGCACAAACAGCAGGCGGGCTTTTCGCAAACTTCGCAAATCCATAAAAAAGACAACCACATCAGCACCCAAGCGCGCTATTGCAACCACAAGCGTTTCAACAATGCCTTTATGATGCACGCCTCTACCAGCCCGTTTTACCCGCTGTTTGCCTCGCTCGATGTCAACGCCAAAATGCACAAAGGCAAGGCCGGTCAGCGCATGTGGCGCGAATGCGTGATCGGCGGCATCGATGCGCGCAAAATGCTGCTGCAAACCTGCAAGCTGATTAAACCGTTTGTGCCGCCCGAAATCGACGGCAAACCCTGGCAGGCACACGAAACCGAAGCAATGGTCGACGACATCCGCTATTTCCGTTTTGCCAAAGATGCCGCGTGGCACGATTTCGACGGCTATGCCGAAAACCAATATTTTATCGACCCCTGCAAGCTGCTGTTGACCACCCCCGGCATCAACCGCGAAACCGGCGAATATGAAGAGCACGGCATTCCCGCTTCGGTGTTGGCGCACTATCTGCGCGAACGCTCGCTGATTCCCGAAAAAGCCGACCTTAATTCGATTCTGTTTCTGCTCACACCGGCGGAAAACATGGCCAAATTCCAGCATTTGGTCGCCACCATCGCCCGCTTTGAAGAGCTTTACGAAGCCAACGTATTCGTGCGTGAAATGCTGCCGAGCCTGGTGGCTGCGCAACCTGTTTACCAAAATATGCGCATTCAGGATTTGTGCCAAAAAATGCACGATTTCTACCGCAAACACTATCTCAACCAATTACTGCAAGACATGTTTCAGCGCGACAAATGGCCGAAGCTCAAACAGATGCCGTCTGAAACCCACGATGCCTACATCCGCAACCGCATTGAGCTCGTGCCGCTGAGCCAAATCGAAGGCCGCATTGCCGCCGAGGGTGCGCTGCCCTATCCGCCCGGCGTATTGTGTATCGTGCCCGGCGAAGTGTGGGGCGGCGCAGCGCTGCAATACTTCCGCGCTCTAGAAGAAGGCGTTAACGAACTGCCCGGCTTCGAGCCGGAAATCCAAGGCGTGTATTGGGAACGCGACGAGCAAGGCCGCAAATACGCACTGGCTTATGTGGTGAAATAAAACCGTGTTTTGACAAAGGCCGTCTGAAACAAATTTATGTTCAGACGGCCTGATTATTACATTCTGCCCATCAACTTAACGTAAACTTGGTTATAATGTTTTTTTCATTTTCCATCTAGGATTTCTTATGAACAAAACCTTTAAGCTCGGCGCCTTGGCGCTGGCCTCAACGCTGGCTTTGGCCGCCTGCAAACAAGAAGTGAAAAACACCGATGCCGCCTCAGGCACGCAAGCCGCTTCGGCCGCAGCAGCCGATTTGGGCAACCCCACCCAGCAAGCCAGCTACGCCATGGGTATGGACATCGGCCGCACACTCAAGCAGATGAAAGACCAAGGCACCGACATCGACATCAAGCGCTTCAATGAAGGCCTGGAAACCATGCTCGACGGCAAAGAAGCCAAATTGAGCGAGCAACAGGCGCAAGAAGTGATGATGACGTTTTTAGCGGAACAACAGCAAAAAGCACAAACCAAAATGGTGGAAGACGCTAAAACCAATCTGGAAAAAGGCGAAGCCTTCCTGAAAGAAAACGCCGCTAAAGAAGGCGTGAAAACCACCGCTTCCGGCCTGCAATACCAAGTGAAAACCGAAGGCACCGGCGCACAACCCAAAGCCACCGATGTCGTAACCGTAGAATACGAAGGCCGCCTGATCGACGGCACCGTGTTTGACAGCAGCAAACAACACGGCAACGAACCGGTTGTCTTCCCGCTCAACCAAGTCATTCCCGGCTGGACCGAAGGCTTGCAGCTGATGAAAGAAGGCGGCGAATACACCTTCTTCGTGCCGGCCAAACTGGCTTATGACGACCGCGCAATGGGCGATAAAATTGGCCCCAACAGCACATTAGTGTTTGATATCAAATTGTTAAAAGTAGGCGAAGCCCAAAAGTAACCGCCTCAGCCAAAAAACAAAGGCCGTCTGAAACAACCTGTGTGATAAGTTGTTTCAGACGGCCTTTCATATCATGCCGCCGCCAACAAACCATTACTCGGCCAGCACTTTTTCTTCAACCACATGCGGCTGAAACGGCAACGCAATCTCTGCAACCGCATCCGCCCGACCAGATGAAGAACGCCCATGACGCGCATCATATTTTGCCTGATTTTTCTGTTGCATAGACATCATCAACTCGTCTAAGCCAATGGTTTTGACATTTTGCGGTTTGAAAGTAAACACCGGTTTGCCAAAATGATACAGCTTGAGGTTGCTGTCGATATTCAATGCCTGACCGCTGCTGCCGTTAAACTGCATATATTGGCGCATACCCAGCATCCGCCCCTTGCCGTCGAGATAAAAGCTGACAAATGCCGGGCCGCCGTAAAGCCTGGTGAAGCTCACAGAACCATTCACCAAACGCATCAACCCTTTAGCCATATTGCGCACTTTTTCATATCCTTCCGGCGTGGCGCCGGCTTCGGGCGAGGATTGCGCCAATTCGTCGAGCTTGGCTGAAAATTCACGCACGGCCGCCTCATAATAAGCTTTGTTGGTTTCATCATCCATCACCAACTCCAGCCGGTAGCGGCCGCCGATCTGCCTGCCGAAATCATCCATTTCCCTCAGCTTGAACGACTGCGGCGGCAGTTCGCCATAAGCTTTATAACTGGCGTAAACCGCAGCTTTCACGGCATTGCGCACCGGAATGCCTTTTTTGTTTTCATCTTTCATGGTAATGCGTATCGGCTCATGCCCCAACCGTTTGCGCATCGGTTCGCCAACCTTAAAATTCAAAGCCATCTGCACGCTGTCGGGCAAATCGGCCGTGATGCTCATGTTTTTACCGTCAAGCAATATCGGCATTTTGACGGCAATCTGCTCGTTGCGCCCGTTTAAAACCAGCTCTGGCACAATCTCCATCAATTCTTGGCGCAAATCCACCGCACCATCAAAGTTGATGCGGCCATTGGCAAGATAGTTTGCCAGCCCCGGATATTTCTGCAAAGCATCAGCCATTTTATTGCCCAAACCACGACCCGCACCGCCCGATGTCAAGGCCTGCATCAAATCCCGGCCGGTTGCAGACATCAGGGCATCCTGATCTGCTTCAGCACCCTCAGCACCTGCTGCCTCACCATCGGTTTGGCCGTCGGCCTGCCCGGTACGCTCGCGCCCCCACCCGGCCACTTCAGGCGCAACACCGTCTTCCTGCTTGCTTAAATATATCCTTGATTCGCCACTGAAATTATAGCTGTAATCCTGCTTCAAACTGCGTGCCATCGAAATCTGCATCATTTCCTGCGGCGTTTTACCGCTCAAGCTGTTGCAACCGCTCAAACCCAATGCTGCCAATGCCGCAGCCAATAATGTTGTTCTCATCTCCTGCCCCTTTATTTATCATGTTTATAGGAATTTCATACTACGATAGAAAATCGGGCTATGCCAGCAATAGTGGGGGAAATTCGCTATAATCTTATTTTTACCTGCGGCTGCGCCCTTTACCATGTCTTACACCGTTACCCTTGCTCCCGATCAAACCGCTTTCACCGTTAACAGCGGCGAACCGATTTTAGCGGCGGCCAAACGCCAAAACCTCAACCTGCCCCATTCTTGCCAAAACGGTATTTGCGGCCAATGCAAAGCCGATTTAATCAGCGGCGAAGTCGAACAAGGCCCGCATGCCGAGCTGGCACTGAGCAGCGAAGAAGCGGCCAAGGGCAAGATTTTAATGTGTTGCTGCACCGCCAAAAGCGACGTGCAGTTGAAAGTGCCCGGTTATAACGGCGCCGACGCACCGCCGGTCAAAACCCTGCCCGTGCGCGTTTGCAGTGTTGACATCCGCCACGACATGGCCATCGTCAAGCTCTCGCTGCCCAAAGCGCCGCCGTTTGTATTTTGGGCCGGCCAATATATCGACTTACTCTTGAAAGACAACCACACCCGCAGCTATTCGATAGCCAACAGCCCCGCTCAGACCGATATGCTGGAGCTGCATATCCGCAAGCGCGAGGGCGGTTTGTTTTCCGGCATGCTGTTTGGCGAAGAAGCGGCCGTCAAAGAAAAAGCCATTATGCGCATCCGCGGCCCATTGGGCACGTTTACCCTGCAAGAGAGCGACAAACCGATGGTGATGCTGGCCACCGGCACAGGTTTTGCCCCCATTCAAAGCCTGTTGCAACATATGATAGACACCGGCAGCCGCCGCCCGGTGCATCTTTATTGGGGCGCCCGCAAAGCAGCCGATTTATACGCCCTGCCCGCCGCCGAAGCCCTGCTGGCGCAATTACCCGATGCAAAATTCACTCCGGTGCTCTCCCGCCCTGATGAAGGCTGGAACGGCGCCCGCGGCTATATTCAGGCACATGTGGCGGCCGATTATGCCGATTTATCGGGTTATGAAGTGTATGCCTGCGGCTCGACCGACATGATTGAAGGCGCACAAAAACACCTCGAAAACGAGCGCGGCCTACCGCCCGAAGCCTTTTTTTCCGATGCTTTTTCACCCGCCGTCTGAACAACAACCGGCCAAACCGCCCCGCCCGGGCGGTTTTTTTGATTTCAGGCCGGCTGCCAAACAAGCCATCCGCCCCGAAAAAACAGTTTATTTTCAATATTTCCCACGCAATGGTGCCAACATTGACTTGCATCAAAACCTGATAATGGTTTTTATCTATAATCACACCCAGCAAATAATGAAATCAACAGCAAACAAAGGGAACACAACATGGAACTGCTGAACGAATTATTTAAATCGCCGGTAGGCATCTTATCAATGATTACTATTTTATTTGTGATGGTGATTGCAACCTTTTTATTTTTTTGGGTAAAAAAGCAAGCAGACAGCAGCCCGAAAAATTGATTTACCGTTATCTCTTTCCTCTTGATGTGTGTGTGTTTGGGTGTGGTTTCGTACCACACCTTTTTTTTGCCTTCACAAATTGGAACAACCGCCGCTACCGCCCCGAATCCGCCTGTTTTACGCTATAATCACACCAGTTTTTTCAGACGGCCACTTCCATGCACGCCCAGCTGCTCACGCTTAAAATCCGCAATGCCGACTATATCCGCATGATTGAAACCCACAGCCGGCAATTCAGCCGCGCCGAACACGATTTGCTGGCCGAAATTCTCGCTACTTTCGAATTCGACGTCGTGCAGGCGCAAGCACTGACACAGGCCGTGATGCAGCAAGCCAAATTCGACCCCAACGCGCTGCACATCGAAGAAGATGATGAAGACATTACCGGCGTATGCCCGCACTGCCTCAACCCGCCCGTGCCGCCGCTGCGCGATTACCAAATGTGGCGGCAGATGCGTGCCCGATGATTCCGGGAAACTGCCGGAAAGTCTAGGGTGTCCTAACCATTCAGAATGATTCAGATTTTTTGTGATAAAAGTACAGATACAAGGCAAAAAACGCAGCAAGATGGACATCTTGCGAGGATTTTTAACACAGCAGATGTGCTTTTAGCGCAAAAAAGATGATGATATATGAATTGTCATGACACCCTAGGCCGTCTGAAACCGTTTTCTGTTTTCAGACGGCCTGAGGGTTTGATAGCCCGTTTAAAAAACGGCTACTACAACTTATTCGAAAAACAACCCGACCAAATTAATTTACCTTATCCACTTGCCCTTAGGGTGTTTTCTTCATCCCCCTATGGCTTATTTTTGTGGACGGGTATCACAAGCCAAGCCGGGCAATTTCAGGTATCATTCTTACTGCCCTTTTCCTCAAGCCGACACCCATGCTGCAAACCGACAACCTTACCGCCGCCGCACCACAACGCATCATCAGCGCCCAAAACATCTCTTCGCAAGAAGAGCTGCTTGAGCGCGCCCTGCGCCCGAAAACGCTGGCCGACTATATCGGCCAGGCCAAAGCCAAAGAGCAATTGGCCATTTTTATCGAAGCGGCCAAAAAGCGCGGCGAAGCGCTCGACCACACGCTGCTGTTCGGCCCGCCCGGTTTGGGCAAAACCACACTGGCGCACATCATCGCCAAAGAATTGGGCGTTAACCTGCGCCAAACCAGCGGCCCCGTGCTCGAACGCGCCGGCGACCTGGCCGCCCTGCTGACCAATCTCGAACCGCACGATGTGTTGTTTATCGACGAAATCCACCGCCTCAGCCCCGTGGTAGAAGAAATTCTCTATCCCGCGCTGGAAGACTACCAGCTCGACATCATGATCGGCGAAGGCCCCGCCGCCCGTTCGGTCAAAATCGACCTGCCGCCGTTTACCCTCGTAGGCGCCACCACCCGCGCCGGCATGCTTACCAATCCGCTGCGCGACCGCTTCGGCATAGTTTCGCGGCTGGAATTTTACGAACATGCCGATCTGGCCACCATCGTCACCCGTTCGGCACAACTGCTGCAACTGAATATGGGCGGCGAAGGCGCAATGGAAGTAGCCAAACGCAGCCGCGGCACCCCCCGCATTGCCAACCGCCTGCTGCGCCGCGTGCGCGATTACGCCGAAGTGAAACACAGCGGCGTGATTAACGCTGAAACCGCCGATGCTGCCCTTTCGATGCTGGATGTGGATGCAGCCGGGCTGGATGTGATGGACCGCAAGTTTCTGGAAGCGATTTTATACAAATTCAGCGGCGGCCCCGTCGGCCTGGAAAACGTGGCCGCAGCCATCGGCGAATCCACCGACACCATCGAAGACGTTATCGAACCTTATCTGATTCAGCAAGGTTTTCTGCAACGCACCCCGCGCGGCCGCATGGCTACCGAACGCAGCTATCGGCATTTCGGGCTGCCGGTCGAAAAATAACGGCGGCTCATCTTTGATCAGTTTTTCAATCGCTGCTCGGCAAACAACCTTACGGGGCGCTACCCTGCTTTCCGCCGCATGCTGTTCAAATATATAAAAATAATACACGTTGATGTAAGGTATGCGGCACAGCCTCGCACGATTTGAAATTTATTGTTTTGCGTCATACCCATTCACAAAAATAATCTCACGGCGTCGACCTGCCTCATCGTACTGTTTTACTGTCTTCCGCTCGCCGCCTTGCTCGCTTACTTTTATGAATAGATATAATGCAATCAACAAAGGCCGTCTGAAAATATTTTCAGACGGCCTGATAAACAACATATTCCGATACTACTGCCATTGAAGATTGCAGCGTTTATTGATGCCGGTAAAAACGGCTTTTAAAATAAACATCCGCCCCTTCACGCAACAACACCAGCGTTACCGCCGCCAAAGGCAAGCCGATCAGCATGCCCACAAAGCCCATCAGCTGGCCAAACGCCAACAACGAAAAAATCACCCAAAACGGCGACAAACCAATCCGGTCTCCCACAATTTGCGGCGTGATAAAAAAGCTTTCGATAAACTGGCCGACGGCAAACACTCCCCACACCATCAGCAAACCCTGCCACGAGCCGAATTGCAGCAAAGCCGCCAATGTAGCCAGCAACAAGCCGGTAAACGCCCCCAGATAAGGCACAAACACCAAAATTCCCGCAATCATACCGATGGCAAAACCCGAATCCAGCCCGGTCAGCATCAGCCCCACGCCGTAAATCAGCCCCATCACCAGCATCACCGTGAGCTGCCCGCGCAAAAATTCGCCCAACACCTTATCCATATTGCCACTGATGCGGGTGTAGGTATCGATATAACGGCGCGGCACCAGCGCACGGATGCCGTGCGACCAACGCTGCCAATCCAGCAAAAAATAATACAGCAGAAACGGCAGCAGCAGAAAATTCGTCACCCCGATCACCAAAGTGCTGCTTTGCCGCATCAGCGTAGGCGCGAATTTCTGCACCGCTGCATTCAGCGAGCCGGCATGCGATTGCAGCCATGCCATGATAGAGCCCGTATCCAGCGCCACCCGCTCATTGGTAAACTGATTCACCCAAGGCAACAGCACATGCTGCACAAAATTAATCATTTGCGGCAGGCGCGTTACCATATTATTAAACTGATTAATCAGCATCGGCACAATAATCAGCACCAACGCCAACAAAACAATCAGTGAGAATATCATCACCAGCATCGAAGCCAAGCCGCGCTTCATTCCTTTATCGCGCAGCTTTTCCACCAACGGGTTCAGAATATAAGCCAATACCGCCGCCACAATAAACGGTGTCAGAATATTGCCCAGCGCATAAAACAGCCACACCACCACCGCCAGCACCGCCACGCCAAACATCCACGGCCTGATACCGCGCACTTTCTTTTGATACATACCCGATTCCTTTTGAAATTGGCGCAAGCATACCAGCTTAACCGCCTGCCTGACCAGCCGGCACAACGATAAAACAGCTTTCCGGCAATACCGGCAACAAGATTTTACCGGTATCGCAAGCTCCATTTTTCAACACAACAAAAAGCAGCCTGAATTTTTCAGACGGCCTCTGCAAATAAACGGCAGATTCGGCACACAAACACAGCTTCAACATCCGCCCTGATAAAATATAAAGCCCAAACCGGCGGTCAATAAATTTGGCAAAATGGATTATTTCAACAGCAGCTGCCTAAACGCAACGGCAAACATCAGGCCGTCTGAAACCATTCAAACGCAATTAAATAAACATTCCGTCGTGTAAACGCAGCGCGCGCCGCCGCATCGAATGTTGTCGGCCTTTTTTCAGCCATGCAAACGCAGCTGTTGCCTTCTCCAAACTCCCTGCCCGCCAAGGTTGATTGGCTCGGTTTCGCCGGCAGTTTCTCAGAAAGCATTCAATCTTTACTATAGCACGACCCACACAAGAATCATTTCAAAATATTCAATAAAATCAATCATCGCCACCTTTACTGCATGCTCATAAGCACAACTGTTCGGCGATTCGATAATCCGGCCTTTGCAACATTTGTTTACCGCAACCGTTATAAATACACCATCATCACGCTAAGAATCATCCGATAACAGGCCGTCTGAAACATTTGATTCCGGCCAATCCATCATCTGGCGCCCAGAGCGAAATCCCGGCAATCCAGCGGCAATAAAGCGGTTTTTGCAACAGTATGGCCTTCAGCCTGCCGCCCTGCCCGCTGATTTTTGATGCAGCATAAAGACTTATCCCCATTCACAACAATAAACCAACAAGGCAGCGGGCCGAAGGCAGTACAGCCAGTATGGGGCCGGTTGGCTTGGCGCTTCAGCGCGGTTAGGTTATTTTGGTGAATGGGTATCAAACCCGAGTCAAACTTCAGGATTTTTTCAACATCATAAAAAACATACCCATCAATGTGGGTATGTTCCGTCTCAGCCCGGCTGCCGTGCTTGATTTTAACTTTCAAGCTCCACTGCTGCTTTCGTATTCAGGGCGCTTAAAAGGCCAATTCCGCTTTCAACCATAAGGTGCGCGGCATGCCGAGCACGGCGAAGCTGCGGTCGTATTGGCCGCGCTGCACCTGCCAGTAATTTTTGTTGAACAGGTTTTCCACCGAGCCGCTGACGGTCAGCTGATTTTTGCTGCTCAGCTTGGTGCTGTAGCGCGCGCCCACATCAACAACGGTATACGACGGGAAACTGTATCTTTTTGCGGTGTCTTGATACGATTTGCCGTAATGCTGCACATGGCCGTTTAAGGTCAGGCCTTTTACAAACGGGGTATCCCATTCTACACCGGCTTTGGCCACTACCTTCGGGTTGGCTACCTGAGTGCCGTTTACCAAGTTGTCTTGATAATTGGGATAATCAATCAAATCAGATTTCAAATACATCAAGCCAAAACTCGGGCGCAGGGTTTTATCAAACAGATTGGCATAAATATTGAATTCCACCCCGCGGTTGCGCTCTTTACCCTGCTCCGAACCGGCGTAAGCAGAGCCGGCCGCACGTCTTGCGGCAAAATCTGTGCCCGATGCGGTATTGCCGCGCCAGTAGCCGGGGCGGGTAATCTGAAAGGCGTTCAGCGTGGTCACAAAATTGCCCCAGTTTTTGCGCACACCGATTTCAAATTGGCGGCTCACACGCGGATCGGCCATGGTAGTCTCATCGGTGATGCTGTCGGTGCTGACGGCACCCGGCTCCAAATCTTCCATGTAATTGCCATATACCACCCAATCAGGCGTGGGCACCCATGCAGCCATCACCATCGGGCTGAAGCGGCTTGCATCGGCATCGGTGCCGGCCACTTTGTTTTTCTGATCCACCATCTGGAAGCGGCCGCCCAAAGTGAGGCGGTATTTGTTGCCGGCAAAGCCCAGGGTGTCGGACAAGGCCAGGCTGGTTACTTTAACCTTTGAATTAACTGTCGGATTCGGATCCCATGCGGTGCTGTAATCGGCATTCAAAGCAGCCAATTGGTCCGCAATATTTCTGCTCGGATCAATGGTCAGATTATTGCTGCTGGCCGAAGCGCCGCGATAAGTGAGGCGCTTGCGGTTGACGCGGTCAAGCGCGGTGCTCCAATTATGGCTGACGCTGCCGGTTTCAAATTCGCCGCGCGCCGATAAATTCATGCTCAAGGTTTTAAAGCGCTGGTCGGTCAACCGAGAAGTGCCGGTGCGGTAGTTTTGGCCGGTTGCACCTGCAAGCGGCGAAGCCAAAATGCCGGAATAACGTGCATCGTTATAGCCGATACCGCCGCTTACCTGAAAATCATAATCGGTGTCGTATTCAAAGGTAAACATATTGGTTTGGCCGCGCGTATTTTGATACTGCCAGCCCGGCACCAGATTAATATCGCCGTCTAAGGCATCAAACAGGCGGCCTTCGGCATTTTGAATATCTTGGATGCGGGCTCGGCCGCCGTTGGTTTTGCGTTTGGAATAAATAGAATCAAATGCCATACGCAGTTTTTCGCCGCGATAATCAGCATTTAAGGCAAATTCTTTATTGTCTTCAGAATAACCTTGCCGTGGCGTATCGCCGTGGCGCAGCTTGCCGTTAACCCGCACGCCCCATTCTTTAGCGGCGCCGAACCGCTGCCCCAAATCAAACGTGCCTTGTGCACGGCTGTCGCTGAAATAGCCGATGCCGATTTTTCGGTTGCCCCCATCGGCCGCTTTTTTGGTTTCGATATTCACTGCGCCCGACACCGCACCTTCAGGATCCATACCCGTTACCGCCGTGCTGGCGCCTTTAATCAGCTGTGCCGAAGCCACCTGCACGCTGGATGTGCCCTGCGTGCCGTACATACCTGCCAAACCGTTGACGCTAAACTGGCGCGAATCAAGCTGATAGCCGCGAAAATAGAGGCCGGTCAGTGTGTTGGTTTCACCGCCGAACGACCATGTAGAAGCATCGTTTTTTGCCACCACATCCACCAGCGTGCGCGCTTCGGTGTTGTTAATCACTTTTTCATCATAGCTCACCACCGTAATCGGCGCGGTAAATGCATTGGCTTTGCCGAGCAAGCCCAAGTTTACGCGGTCGCGCAGGTCGCCGTCGCTGGCAATCGAAAACGAACGGGTGGCTTTGCCGCTCACCCGCACGGTTGGCAGCTGCGCCTGCGCTTCTGCTTCTGCATCATCGGCCGCTGCTTCTGCACCATGAGCCAGCATATTGGCAAGCAGCAGCGGAATTAAAGCCAGTTTGTGTGTCATTGTGTATACTCGCATCAAAAAGAAATAAAAATACTTTGCGCTTGAGAATTGTATTCAATCAGCTTAATTTTCGTTATTATATTCTTTTTATCGGCATGCTTTCATCAAAAATATTGCAAAACGGCTATTTAAAACCATTATGTTGCGTTTTCATAACACCCGCGCATGCTGCTTGATGATGGCAGTAGATTTTGCCGCACAAAAAGTAATAAAATTTCACAAGTCTTATCTTGTGCAGATATTCAGATTTAAAATCACTCATCCTATTGATATAGCCGTCTGAAAATGATTTCAGACGGCCTCATACAAAGTTTCTCATGCAAAAATGGCAAATCGAGCTACAGGCCACACCGCTGTGGCTGTTGCAAACATTCTGCGGTGTGGTGCTGGTGCTCGCGCTGGCGGTGTTTCTGCTGGGCAAAACCCGCTTCGGCAAGCAGTTTTGGCAAATTCTCAAGCCCTGCCTCAATAAGCGCAGCCGCGGCAAAATCATCTTGCTGCTGGGCGTGATGGTGTTGCTGCTGCTCACTGAAATCCGCCTGTTTGTGTTAAACACTTTTCTCTACAACAGCGCCTACAGCGCCTTGCAAGACAAGCTCGCGGCCGTATTTTGGACGGCGGTGCTGATTAATGCCGCAGTGATGCTGATTCGCGCGGTCAACGGTATTTTCAATGATTTTTTGGATCAGGCGCTGGCGATTAAATGGTCGGAAAAGCTCAACGGCATCTTAACCTCGCGCTGGCTGGCCGATAAAAATTATTACAGCCTGCAAATGCTGCGCCATGCGCCTGATAATATCGATCAGCGTATTCAACAAGATGCACAGGATTTTATTGTGTCGACCATCGAATTTGTACGCGGCATGCTCAATTCGGTATTGTCTACCATTGAATTTACCATTGTGCTGTGGGGCCTGGCCGGGGTGTTGCCGGTGTTCGGCATTGAAATTCCGCGCGGCATCGTGTTTTTTGTGTATATCGCCATTTTGCTGGCCACCGCCGTTGCCATGTGGATCGGCCGCCCGCTGATCCGCGCCAATTATGACAATGAAAAGCTGAACGGCAATTACCGTTATGCGCTTATCCGCATCCGCGACCATGCCGAAAGCATTGCTTTTTATAACGGCGAATGGCAGGAGCAACAGCAGCTCGCCGGCCGCTTTGCCGCCATTATCCGCAACCGCTGGCGCATTGCCCGCCAAAGCGTGTCGCTCAGCGGATTTAATGATATTTTTTCACAAGTGATGCAGCTGCTGCCGCTGATGCTGCAAGCGCCGCGTTTTTTTGCCGGGCAGATCAAAATCGGCGATATGCAGCAAACGGTGCAAGCCTTTGCGCGCCTGCAAAAAGCGATGTCGTTTTTCCGCAATTTTTACGGCCAATTCACTGTCTACCGTGCACGGCTGGAGCGCCTGAGCGGTTTTTTAAGCAGCCTCGAACAACCGGCGCACAGCCGCCGGGCAGCAACGGAAGAAATTTCAGACGGCCTCGAGCTGCAAAATGTGGCGCTCTACCGCAATAACGGCGAGGTGTTGCTCGATGGCGTCAACATTCACGTGCGGCGCGGCGATTCGCTGCTGATACAAGGCCCCAGCGGCTGCGGCAAAACCTCACTGCTGCGGGCATTGGCAGGATTGTGGCCGTTCGGCAGCAGCGGCACCATCCGCCACCCGGCGCTGCGGCAGATATTATTTGTGCCGCAACGCCCTTACACGCCGCAGGGCAGCTTGCGCGAAGCCATCTGTTATCCCGATATCAATCCGCACCACCCCTTACTGGCGGCCACCCTGCACGATTGCCGGCTCGGCCACTTAACCGGCAAACTTGATGAACTCAGCGACTGGCAACACCGCCTTTCGCCCGGCGAATTGCAGCGCATCGCCTTTGTCCGCATTTTGTTGGTGCAACCGCAGGTGGTGCTGCTGGACGAATCCACTTCCGCGCTCGACGAGCCAACCGAAGCCGCCTTATATGCCTTAATCAAAACCCGCCTGCCCGACAGCATGATTATCAGCATCGGCCACCGCAACACACTGGCCGCGTTCCATAATCTCAGCCTGAATGTGGGGCAGACAGCTTGCGCCTAGGGTATCCTGACCATTCAGAATGACTCAGATTTTTTGTGATAAAAGTACAGATGCAAGGCAAAAAACGTAGCAAGATTGGGCATCTTGCGAGGCTTTTTAACGCAGCAGATGTGCTTTTAGCGCAAAAAAGATGATGATATATGAATGGTCAGGACACCCTAGGGCATCCTGACCATTCGTTTATGAGGGAATTTTGAGTCTTTCATTCAGCGCACCAAGCCCCCCGTTCCGCCTTCTACAAGCTGATGAATTCAGCGATATCGGCTCAAACCATATTGCCCGGCTACCATTAGGCCGTCTGAAAACATGAACCGCACGTTTAAGCTTTCAGACGGCCTTATCTTTCATGGCATACCCAATCATGTGCCTAAAAAGGCGGCTTTTCGCTTGTAAATACCCAAACAGCCAAAATTACGGTAATATTCAAGCAAACCATTCTGCCGCTTTCAGACGGCCTTTTTACGACATTGAAGGAACCCGAATCATGCTCAAACGCCCCGAAGAATTCATTATGGCCATATTGGCCGCACTGTGGGTGGTGCTTACTTATTTTGCTGCCGACTATTTCGGCGCCCCCACCCACACCGCGCTGCTGATTACCGCGCTCACCCTGATTTGGGCAGTGGTGTTTTTTATCATCTGGCAACGCAATGCCAGCCGCATGATTTGGCCGATTTTCCTCGGCCTGCTGGTGGCCTGCTGGTGGCCTTATCTCGATTGGTATGCCGTCAGCGATATCTTGATGCCGGGCGCCTCGAGCGATACCATCGTTATCACCAAACCGTGGTATGCCACTTGGACTTTCAAAATTATCATCGCCGTGATTCCCGCTTTATTCGGCTACGCCGTGAAATGGAAGTTTATGCGCAAGCAGCCGGTTTCCAATATTCCGTAACTTGCCGCCATACAAGCAACAGGCCGTCTGAAAATCTATTCAGACGGCCTTTTGATAAGGCATATGGCTTACACCCATTCACAAAAATCACCTGATTTCGGTGAGTCTTGGCTATAAAAAAGCACCGCCTTATCAAGCCGATAAACTGCACTTGCGCACCCTCTTCAGTTTATCCCCGTGATGCATTTATTTGAGTTTGACTATCTCTCATGGATTACCTTATCCCAAACTCACGTTACTGAATGATTTCGCAATTGCCCGTGGTTTGATAGGCTTGAGCCGCGCTTATGCTGCGGCAGCGGTAAGCCTCGCCGGCGCTGCTCATCCATATGGCCAGGGTATAACCCGTATGCTCCCGGGGTATCGCCAACAGGTTGTAACGGCGGTTGGCGGCGGCATTGGGCATGGTTGCAGAAATCCGGTATTTATCTTCCACGGTGTTTTCCAGACGAAGATTCGCCACAAACTGCTGCAAGCCCGCTTCGGTGGCGGTATCTGCCGCATTGCCGCCGGTATCGCTGCCCGCCCCGCTCGGATTGGCAACCCGGAAACGCTTGATGGCATGATGGATATTGACCAACTCTGCATGGGCGTTGGCCAAATGGCCGCGCTCCATATAGCGGGCATAAGAAGGCATGGCAATGCTGGCCAAAATGCCCAACACCGCCACCACAATCATCATTTCCATCAACGTAAACCCACGTTGGCCCGGCGGTTTCTCCATCATATACTCCATTAAGAGGCCACTTCCACATAAGACTGCACCGTTACCACCGTGTTGGCATTGCGCCCCCACGCACGGGCAGTTACCCGGTAAATCATGCGGTCGTCGGTTTTGGCATCGATAAATTCGATAATGTAACGCGGCGGCCTGCTGACTTCGGAGCCGGCAGCATAAACCCGGCCGTTGCTTTCCAGGCAGCCGCTGTTACCGCATTGCCGCTCCCAAGCCGCTACATTGGAGCTGTCGGCGCCGATTGTTACACTGCCCTGCGTAGCGGCCTGCGCCCCGGCAAGCGTACACAAGCCGCCGGTGCAGTTTTGCGTAAACGCAGGATTACCCAAATCGGCAATATCTCCCTCGCCTCGGCGCAAAGCCGCTTCAGCCAGCGACATCGCCATTTTCCGATCGGCATCATTGCTGCCGATGCGCATTTCCGTGTTATACGACTGCGTCACCGCCACCACCAAAAAAGCGATCACGATCATCATCATCAACACGATAAACAAGGCGAAACCCTGTTGCGGCGCTTTGGCATGGTTTAAATGGCACGGTCTGCGCATATGTTTCCCCCGCGAACGGTTGCATCGATATTGTAAACATGAACACCGCCGGCAGCGTCGCCGACCGCTGTTTGCGCGGCCACATCATTGCCGCCGTTGAGCGTGATGCGGATAATTGCCGGCGCAGCCACGCCCTCTCCTTCTGCATCGTTGCCGGTTTTTAATGTATCGGTAAATTCAAATGTTTCTTCCGCCGCCGCTTCTGAAGCCGCACCGATAACGGGGCAGTTATTGACATAACCGTATTGGATGTCCATGGCCTCAATGCCCGGCATCAGCAATTGCGGATTGCTCCAACCGCCGTTATCCGCCAATTGGAAACGGAATAAACCTTGCTGCTCCCCTGCCGTGCCCAACACATAAGCATTAACCGTATACCGCAATACGGCAAACTCGTTGGCCACCTGCGCGGCACTCAAAGCCGGCGCGATATTGCCGATGTTCAAGCGGTTATTGCTGCGGCTGACGGTATAGACAGCCGGCCGGTCGAGCACGGCACAGCTGCTGAAGACCAAAGGCGTGCCGTTGACGGCGGTTTGCAGCGGATCACCGGCCGGTATCTGCAACTCGGCACCGTTGGCGGTTAGGTTGATAATCGAAGCCGAACCAACCCCATATTGAAACACCAGCGCCTCGGATTCCGCTGCAAAGCCCGCCGGGCTGAACTCGGCTGCCGCCAAGGCTTTCACCGGCACCAATGAATTCTGCCCCGGCACGCTCAAGCGCAAAGCCGCCTCGGAATCTGCTGCCTCACTGACCGCATCCGGCCGGTAGGCAGCCATATTGAAGCAGCCGAAACTGCCTGCCATACGGGCATCGCGCACAATCAGATTGGCCGTATTACGCAAATCCTGCTGCACATTCAGGCGCGCCAAAGCCGTATCACTGAGCTGGCGTGAAGCAAAATAGCCCGATCCGACGGCAATCAATACAATCATGCTCAAAGCGCTGGCCACTAAAAATTCAATCAGGCTGAAGCCCGCCTGTTTCGCGGCGGCAGCCGGGCGGGCGGAGTATATTTTTTTATGGTTTATCATTGTGTTACCCTAGCCTGATAGGTGTATACAAAATAATCGCCGTCGGTATTGAGCCCGGGGGTACCATCACGGTTTTCTTCGTTATCCATCAGCCAGGCCACTTTAACAACCGTCGGCGCATCGGCAGCTGCCGTGCAATTGGCCGCCATATTGCCGTTGCTGACGGTGGGCGCGCGACCGGAGCTGTCGAGGCAGATGGCGTAAAAAACCTGTCCGCCCAGCGCGCTGAATAATTCCTGTTGAAATTGGCTGATCTGCATCCGGCTCAGCGCAAGTTTGCTGATTTGCCCTGCGCCGTCATAGCGCACCGCCCCTCCACTGCTTTGGATTTGTGTGCCGCCGGTCAGATAAGCATCATAAGATTTAAGTGCCCACCCCGTAGCTTCTCCGCTATTATCGGCAGCCGCCGATAAGGTGGGGTTCACCAGCATGCCTTCAATCAAGTTTTGCACAGCCTGCGCCACGATGGTTTGGCTTTCCGCCTCACGCACGCCGGCCACGGTTTTCAGCTGCGTCGCCAACAGCGCCAACACACCGATGGCCAACACAAACATGGCAACAACCACTTCCAGCAGCGTCATGCCGCTTTGGGCGGTTTTCAGACGGCCTCTTGCATAAAAGGCGGATTGGTTTTTTAAGATGATTGTTTCGGTTGCGGTTATTTTCATGGTGGCCCCTCAATCACTGCTTGCTGCGGCTGCAAATCGGCACAGCGCGCGCGCATCCCGTTTGGCGCATACTTCGGCACGGCCGCTGCTGTCGACCAAAACCACGCTGGCACGGTTGGTGCGGGCGGCATTATCGACTGCGCGGGCATCGGTCAGCGCAATTTTGATATAGCCGTCGGCCACACTCAAGGCGCCGCCGGCCGAGGGCATATGGCCGAAAGAGCCGTTGGGCAAAAAGCCCCACACTGAATCGGCGCCGGTGCGGGTGCCGGCAAAATTATAGGTTTCGGCAACATAATCTGTTTGGTTGCTGCCTGCATCATTCAACACCACGGCGCGCAAAGCCACATCGGCATTGCGGTCATAAAAGCCGCTTTTATCGGTATCTGCCCACGCGCCCAAGCCGCGGCCTGAAAACCCCAGATTGCAATAATTA
The DNA here is from genome assembly GCF_022870865.1 of Uruburuella testudinis. Classification (NCBI taxonomy): domain Bacteria; kingdom Pseudomonadati; phylum Pseudomonadota; class Betaproteobacteria; order Neisseriales; family Neisseriaceae; genus Uruburuella; species Uruburuella testudinis. The sequence continues at coordinate 1,228,919 of NZ_CP091508.1, read as the reverse complement.
TCAGGATTGCCGTCAACACGGATCTGCACCGGGCAAACATACACCGGCGCATTTAACCGCACAGCTTCGGCACGCGCAAAGCGCAAAAGATTGGCCACCTGCTCGGCCTGTCCGGCCACACGGCGGGCGGCGAGCCATTGGCTCATATTGGGAAGCGCGATGAGCGCCATAATCGCAATGATGGTGATGACCACCAAAAGCTCGATAAGGGTAAAGCCCCGTTGTCTGAAATGCATGAGTAATATGCCTGAAATGGTTTCCTGAACGCCACAAATCATGCCGGCGGCAAACAGCCCTCAAGTAATGTATGTGTTTTATAAAAATTATCGGGGCATTTTAAATGAAAATACCCCGAGATGGCTAACAAAATATGAAATCCGCCTATTAGCAAGGCCAAACCTGTATCAATCTTCCATCATCGCTGCCTCCGGCACGAAGGCAGCATTATCAAACTTGGTAAACTGCCCCATAAAGGTGAGAAACACCTTGCCGGTAGGGCCGTTACGGTGTTTGCCGATAATGCATTCGGCCAAACCCTTAAGCTGGGTTTCGGCATTATAATATTCGTCGCGATACATAAACATAATCAAATCGGCATCTTGCTCAATGGCGCCCGATTCACGCAAATCGCTCATCATCGGACGCTTGTCGGTGCGCGATTCTACTGCGCGGCTCAACTGCGAAAGCGCAATCACCGGCACCTGCAATTCTTTAGCCAAAGCCTTGAGCGAGCGCGAAATCTCGCCCAACTCGGCGGTGCGGTTTTCGGCGCGGCCGGAAGAGCCCTGCATCAGCTGCAAATAGTCAATCACAATCAAGCCCAGCTTGCCGCCAAACTGACGCGCCAACCGGCGGGCGCGGGCGCGCAATTCGAGCGCGGTCAGGCCGGGGGTTTCATCGATAAACATCGGCGCATCCGACAATTTCACCACCGCATCGTTCAGACGGCCCCAATGCTCATCCTGCAAAGCACCGGTTTTCAACACATGCTGATCGAGCCGCCCCACCGAGCCGAGCATACGCATCACCAACTGCGCACCGCCCATCTCCATTGAAAACACCGCCACCGGCAATTTGGATTCCACCGCCACATGTTCGGCGATATTGATCGAAAATGCGGTTTTACCCATCGAAGGCCGTCCCGCTACAATCACCAAATCGCCCGGCTGCAAGCCCGATGTTTTTTTATCCAAATCGATAAAACCGGTCGCCACACCGGTAACCTCGTCCGGATTATCGCGCGAATAAAGCATATCGATGCGCTCCACCACCTCTTTGAGCAGCGCCGGCATTTCCAAAAAGCCCTGCTTCGATTTGGCCGTGCTCTCAGCAATCTGAAACACCTTGTTTTCTGCCTCATCCAGTAATTTTGCCGCATCACGGCCTTGCGGATTATAAGCACTGCGGGCGATTTCCGTGCCCACTTCGGCCAGCTGGCGCATAATCGAGCGCTCGCGCACAATCTCGGCATAGCGGCGGATATTGGCCGCCGAAGGCGTATTTTGCGCCAGCGTAATCAGATAGTTGAAACCGCCGGCCGCTTCCAGCTCGTCATTGCGCTCCAGCGCCTCCTGCACCGTAATCACATCTGCCGGGCGGCTTTCGTTAATCAGATTGGCAATGGTGCGGAAAATCACCCGGTGCTCGTGACGGTAGAAATCTTCCCCCATCACCACATCGGCAATGCGGTCCCACGCTGAATTTTCCAGCAGCAGCCCGCCGATCACCGACTGCTCCGCTTCCATCGAATGAGGCGGCAGTGACAACGCACTGACTTCGCGGTCTTCAGACGGCATCGTATCCACATAATCATTCATGACACTCATCCTCATCGTTGTTAAAGCGGCATTATAACGGCTCTGCCTCTGCAAGAGTACGCTCAAATCAGCAATAATTTTTATTGGTCTTTTAAGCCCGAAGCGGGTAGAATTTAACCCGTATCTGTATCCAAAAATACCGACTACGCCATAACATAACCGAACAACCACACCAACCACAAACAGGAGCTGGATAATGGAACACAAACTGCCCGAGCTGCCCTACGCACTGGATGCACTGGAGCCTCACCTTTCCAAAGAAACCCTGGAATACCACTACGGCAAACACCACCAAACCTACATCACCAACCTCAATAACCAAATCAAAGGCACTGAGTTTGAAAATCTGTCTTTAGAAGAAATTGTCAAAAAATCTTCAGGCGGCATGTTCAACAACGCAGCCCAAACCTGGAACCACACCTTCTACTGGCTCGGCTTTACCCCCAAAGGCCAAGGCAAACCCGCCGGCGAACTGGCCGCCGCCATTGATGCCAAATGGGGCAGCTTCGAAGCCTTCCAAGAAGCCTTCAACACCTGCGCCGCCGGCACATTCGGCTCAGGCTGGGCTTGGCTCGTGAAAAACAGCGACGGCTCATTGGATTTGGTATCCACCAGCAACGCCGCCACCCCGTTAACCACCGACGCCACCCCGCTGCTGACCTGCGACGTATGGGAACACGCCTACTACATCGACTACCGCAACAGCCGCCCCAACTACCTGAAAGGCTTCTGGGAAATCGTTAACTGGGAAGAAGTGGCCAAACGCTTCGCCGCTTGATTCCGATTGAATTGAATCATCAAAGGCCGTCTGAAAGATTATTTTCAGACGGCCTTTTTGCATCTTCGCTTTTTTCAGACGGCCTTGCATGTTGTTTCACACATGCGAAACCCACAGGATTTTCAGCCCTATCATTTCAGCTATCGCAACGGTTTTGATGAGGTTACCCCCATCCTACATATGATTCGCAACAGCCGCCACTAATGCTCGGAAAAGCTTCTGGGAAATCGTTAATCGGGACAAAGTGACCAAACGCCTCGCCGCTTGATTTCGATTGAATTGAATCATCAAAGGCCGTCTGAAATAAATTGAACTGCTCCTGAATAAGTTAGTTAAGATGTCCAACTTTTGAGGAGCAGTTCAATTATTTCAGACGGCCTTTTATTCAACCCCCACCGTAAATCCGCTACAATACAGGCCATCTGAAACCTGAGGCCGATATCATGCCAAGCATCCCCATCCACACCCAAATTGCCGTTATCGGCGCAGGCCCTGTCGGTGTATTGGCGGCTCTGGCTTTGCAGCGCCAGGGCAAGCAGGTATTGCTGATTGAAGCGCGGCCGCAACATGCCGACATCCGCGACCGGCGCACGCTGGCTTTATCGTTTAACAGCGTGCGTGCCTTTGAGCAGGCGGGCGTAGACTTGCCGCCCTGAAGCCACTACTGCAATTGAGAATGTGCACATTTCGCAGCAGGGCGTGTTCGGCCGCACCTTATTGCTCGCCGCCGATATGGGCGTAGCCGCGCTGGGGCGCACGGTGGATTATGCGCTGCTGATGCGCCAATGCGAGGCGGCGCTTGATGTGCAGCAAACACCGGTATTGTGGCAGACACAGGTGCAAAACGTGCGTACGCTCAGCCGCTTTGCCGAGCTGGATATTGTGTGCAACGGCAAACCGCACAGCCTGACTGCCGATTGGGTGGTGCTGGCCGAAGGCGGCCGCCTAACCGACAATCTGCCCGGCCTCAGCCGCCACAGTTATGATTACCGGCAATCGGCGCTGGTGACCACGCTCGAATTTGAGCACGGCAATGATGGCACTGCTTACGAGCGTTTTGCCGACAGCGGCCCGTTTGCGCTGCTACCCTATCACAATGCCTACCGCCTGGTGTGGACTCGCTCGCCCGCCGATGCCCAAGCGCTGAAAGAGATGCCGTTTGCAGATTTCGCCCAAGCTTTCGAACAGGCGTTCGGCAACCGTTTGGGCCGTCTGAAAACACGCGGTGAAGCGGCAGTATTTCCACTACAGCTCAAGCAGCTGAACAAAGTATACAGCGGCCGCGTAATCTGCATCGGCAATGCCGCTCAAACCATGCATCCTGTGGCGGCACAAGGGCTGAATTTGGGGGTGCGCGATGCGCTGGCGCTGGCACGCTGTTTTGATGCGCCGCACAGCCTGCACAATCATCACTTGGCCCGGCAATACGCCGCCTGCCGCCGGCTCGATGCGCAAGCCATTGTCGGCTTTACCCACAGCCTGGTAACCTTGTTCGACCATCCCGATGCCGTGCTCAAACTCGGCCGCGGCGGCGTGATGAGCCTGCTCGACAGCCTGCCTGCCGCGCGCAAAAAATTTACCGAACAATTGATTTTCGGGTTATAACGGCTGCTGTATGCTTTGTCACATTCGCACCGTATGGTTGCATCATGCCGATTCAAAAAGGGGCAAACGCCGCTCAACCGCATCAGTCGGGCTGCCCGCTGACCATCGTGCCGCATACCCTACGGGAACATCAGGCCGTCTGAAAAGATGTTTTCAAGTATTTGAAATTTCATATTTTTTATTAAAAACCCATCACAAACATAAATAAAGTAAGGCGGCAAGCTACCACGCGGCGCTGATGAAACCGCCCCTGCCGCCTTCAATAAAAAAAACCGACAAGGAGACCAACATGCTGACCTTGCAAGACTCAACCGTTTGCCTGATGCCGCTTGCAATCGAACATTTCGATGCGCTCCTGAAAATTGCCGACGAATGCCCCGACACCTGGCAATACACGCCCAACACCGCTCTCGGCGCCGAAAACATGCACAGCTATATTCAAAGGGCGCTGGTGCAACGTGCGGCCGGCAGCCACTTGCCGTTTACGGTTTTATTGAAACAAAGCGGCGAAATCGTGGGCAGCACCCGTTTTTATGATATTAACGAACGCCATAAAACCGTCAGCATCGGCTACAGCTGGCTGCATACCAAAATGCGCGGCAAAGGGGTAAACCGGCGCGCCAAATTTTTATTGTTGCAGCATGCGTTTGAAAAATGGGACATGTGCCGCGTAAACTTTACCGCAGATGTTAACAACACCACCAGCATCAGCGCCCTGCTCAACATCGGCTGCACACTTGAGGGGGTGTTGCGCAACGATATCGTGCTGGCCAACGGCAAACGCCGCAACACCGCCGTGCTCAGCATTTTGCAGCACGAATGGCGCAGCAGGGTCAAAGACATGTTGGCGGCGAAGATTGCAACAGAATAGGATTTGCCGTATTCCGCCCGCAAGCCGCATATCTTAAAAATATCCCGAAACCTGGGTGGGTGGAGCTTGCCGGGTGGAGCTTGTTTGAACCGTTCTGTCGGTTGATGCAGAGCTTCGACGGGCTCAATCATCTACAATCTGAAAAACGTCGGATTCGAGAACCCGACCCACAGGGTGTAGCGCGTGGGTGCTGCTCACGAAACCCTGTGCATGCAAAGGCCGCCTGAAAAAAAATACCTTCAGACGGCCTTTGCTTATATTCAGGATAACACCCATTCACAAAAGCAAGCGAACAAGGCAAGCCAACGCCGTTAGCAAGCAAGGTCAGATACTTGTATCCGACAAATGGTTCGATATTCTTGTGATGCTCAATGATTTTGGCCGTCTGAAACATGTCGGATTCAAGAATCCGACTACAGGGTGTATGTGGGTTCTGCCCACAAAACCCTGTGTATGCAAAGGCCGTCTGAAAATAAACGACAACCCGCTCTACAGTAGCGGGTTGTCGTTTATTTTCAGATACCGGCAAGCTTTACTCTGCGGCTTTGTTTTCCGGCACTTCATCAGCTGCCGTGTCTGCCGTGTCTTGCGGTTTTGCTTCTTCAACCGCCGTTTCGGCAGCTTTGGCTGCTTCGGCGGCCTTGCGCTCTGCTTGTGCGGCAGCGGCCTGTTGCACAGCCGGATGCTGCTGGGCGATGGCCTGCTCTTCGGCCGTCACTTCGCCTTTAAAGCGGTTGTTCAAATCAAAACGCTTGCCGCCGCGCGCCAAGGCTTTCAGATAACGCGGCCGGCGGCAATGGTTGGCCAACACGCGCGCAATCAGCGTGGCATCAAACTGCGGCAGGGCAGCCACCAAGTCTTGGTCGATACCGAGCGCCAACGGCTTGAAGCGCTTGAACACATCGTATTTATTATAGATATGATCCGCAATCATGTCCGTTTGCTTTTTTTTGCTCATGGTTTGAACGGCAGATTTCAGGGCCGCGCCCAAAGCGGTTTCTTGTGTCATTTCTGGTTTCCTGTGGTAGCTACTTCTTACAAGCCAGGTGCGCCTGCAAATTCAGGCGGCATTGTAGTATAAACTGAATGTTTTGGCTAAGCTTTTTATTTTGTAAAGTGTATGTTAAACGGCATGCCCGAGCGCAGATGGTGTTCCCGCTTCAGCGGCGCGCAATATCCGGCGTGTTCACGGCCACATCGGCATTTTGCGCGCGCTGGCGCAAAGCATGGTCGATTAAGACCAGCGCCAGCATGGCTTCGGCAATCGGTGCGGCGCGCAGGCCGACGCAGGGGTCGTGGCGGCCGTGGGTGGCGATTTCTACCGGTTTGCCGTCGATATCGATGGATCGGCGCGGGGTGGCAATGCTGCTGGTGGGCTTGATAGCAAAGTTGGCAGTGATGGTTTGGCCGGTGGAAATGCCGCCGAGAATACCGCCGGCATGATTGCCGGCAAACCCGGTGGGTGTCAGCTCGTCGCCGTGCTCGCTGCCGCGCTGTGTCACGCTATTAAAGCCTGCACCGATTTCCACGCCTTTAACGGCATTGATGCTCATCAGTGCGTAAGCGATATCGGCATCGAGGCGGTCGAACACCGGCTCGCCCAAGCCCACGGGCACGTTACGCGCTTCGACACGCAATTTTGCGCCCACCGAATCCAGCGATTTGCGGATGCTGTCCATATAGTTTTCCAGCTCGGCAATCTGGCTTTCGTTGGCAGCGAAAAACGGATTTCGGCCGATGTGTTCATAGCTTTCGAAAGCGATTTCCTGCTCACCCACTTGGGTAACGTAGGCCACGATTTCGGTGCCGAATGTTTGTTGCAGCCATTTTTTGGCAATGGCGCCGGCAGCCACGCGCGCGGCGGTTTCGCGGGCAGATGAACGGCCGCCGCCGCGGTAATCGCGGGTGCCGTATTTGTGCCAATAGGTGTAGTCGGCATGGCCGGGGCGGAATTGGCGGGCGATGTTGCCGTAATCTTTACTGCGCTGGTCGGTGTTGCGGATAAGCAGCGCAATCGGTGTGCCGGTGGTTTTGCCTTCGAATACGCCGGAGAGAATTTCCACTTCATCGGCCTCGCGCCGCTGGGTAACGTGGCGGCTGGTGCCGGGGCGGCGGCGGTCGAGGTCGGTTTGGATATCCGCTTCATCCAAGGCCAGCCCCGGCGGGCAGCCGTCGATAATGCAGCCCAGCGCCGGGCCGTGGCTTTCGCCGAATGTGGTGACAGTAAAGAGTTGTCCGAATGTATTGCCTGCCATGATTGATTGCTCTGCCAAATAAAAACAGGCGTTGAGTGTAGCATAAAATGCAAGTTTCAGGCCGTCTGAATACCCTGAAAAAGCAAACCGGCTGAAGGCTGCCGAGTGGTTTTTTCAGACGGCATCAAACCATATAACTTTTGGTTCTAAACTCATACATTCCCGTTCTTTCCTTTTTTCAGACGGCCTCCGTAAAATACACTGCTAATCTGCCTCAGCATATTCATACATAATATAAAGGATAATAAAACATGGCCCGTTTAACCGTACACACTGTTGACACCGCCCCCGAAGCCGCCCGCGCCCGCGTGGAAACCGCGCAGAAAAACAACGGCTTTCTGCCCAACCTAATCGGCGTATTGGCCAACTCGCCCGCTGCACTGGCGATGTATCAAGATGTAGGCGCCATCAATGCCGGCACCAGCCTCACGCCCGGTGAGCGCGAAGTGGTGCAGATTACTGCTGCCGTTATCAACCAATGCGGCTTCTGCAAAGCCGGCCACACGGCGCTGAGCACCAAGAAAAAACTGCTGGAACCGCAAGCCATCGAAGCGCTGCGCAACACTGATGCCATCGACGACCCCAAATTGAACCGATTGGCTTTGTTTACCCAATCGGTGATGGCCAACAAAGGCAACGTGGGCGATGATGAATTGCAAGCCTTTTTCGATGCCGGCTACAACCAGCAGCAAGCGCTGGAAGTGGTGCTGGGCGTGGCCTTGGCTACGTTGTGCAACTATGCCAACAATCTGGCGCACAACGAAATCAACCCCGAACTGCAAGCCTACGCTTAATCTTTTTGCTTTGTTCAGACGGCCTTTACCTGCATTAAGGCCGTCTGAAAACAAGCATGATCAAAAAGGACTTTCCATGACCTCACGCGCCGAACTGATTGAATCTGTACGCAATCTCGTCAAAGCTGATTTACGCCCGCTGGTTAACGATATCGACCGCAAGGGCCTGTATCCGCAAGATTTTATGCACAAGCTCGGCGGCATCGGCGGTTTTGCCTGCGTGGGCACGGAAGCAGAAGGCGGCAACGGCCTCGGGCTGGCCGCGCAAATCGATGTGATTCGTGCTGTTGGCGGCGAATGCGGCGCAACCGCATTTTCCGTATGGTGCCAAACCGCCTGCGCCTGGTATCTGCACCAAAGCAGCAATCCGCAAGTGCGCGAACGCTATCAGCGCGATGTTTTGCAAGGTAAAAAACTGGCCGGCACGGGCATGTCGAACACCGTCAAACATTTGGCCGGCATTGAAAAACACCTGTTGCAGGCCGAAAAAACCGAAGGCGGCTATATTGTCAACGGCTCGCTGCCTTGGGTGTCGAATATCGGCGAAGATCATGTTTGGGCTTCTACCGCCCAAATCGGCGGCAGTTATGTGATGTTTATGACCGGCGGCCACGCAGAAGGCGTATCGCTGCAAGCCTGCCCCGAATTCTGCGCCCTCGAAGGCACCCGCACTTTCAGCGTGCGTTTTGAAAACGTGTTTGTTTCCAACCAAGATCTGCTTGCCGATGCCGATGAATTTGCCAACTACATCGAGCGTATCAAATCCGGCTTTATTCTGCTGCAAATGGGCATAGGCGCCGGCATTATCGACGGCTGCCTCGGCGTTATCCGCTTGGCCAATGTCAGCGCGGGCGAAGTCAACACTTATCTCGATCACAGCTTTGATGATATTCAGACGGCCTTAAACCAAGCCTGGGCGGAAACCGAACGCTTGGCCGATGCCGCTTGGCACAACCGCCCCGAATTATTGCCGACGCTGAAGCTGCGCCTGGCCGCCGGCGAACTGAGCCTCACCGCCGCCCAATCTGCCGCCTTGCACGCGGGCGCCAAAGGCTACCTGATGCGCAGCCCGGCCCAACGCCGCATGCGCGAAGCCATGTTTGTGGCCATTGTAACCCCCGCCACCAAGCATCTGCGTAAAGAAATCGCAGCGTTGGAAGCTTAATTTGTTTCAGACGGCCTGACCTTGGTTTTATTCAGACAGGCCGTCTGAAACCCATTCAAAAAAGCCGGCATCCATCGTGCAATCAAACAAGCCGGCTCAGCTTATTTTTGAATGGGCATAACACCCTGAAAATCAAAAGGACTCATCATGGCACAATACATGTGCGGCCCCTGCGGCTGGATTTACGATGAAGAGCTGGGCGACCCCGAACACGGCCTCGCACCCGGCACCAAGTTTGAAGACATTCCCGACGATTGGCGCTGCCCTGAATGCAATGTCGGCAAAGATGAATTTTATCTGCTCGATTTTGTGATTTAGCAAACCGGGTCTTGGCCAAAGCACCGCTTCCGGCTTCTGTTTGTGCAGAAGCGCCGAAAGCGGTGTTTTTATCCAATAGATTATCGTGGTGCCTGTTGATAAAAGTTATGCCCATTCATAAAAGTAAGCAAGCATTTGTCGAATACTTGTATCCGACCAATCGTTCGAGATTCTTGTGATGCCAAATGATTTTGGCCGTCTGAAAAAATATCGGATTCGAGAAGCCGGCCTACAGGGTGTATCACGTGGATGCTGCTCACAAAACCCTGTGTGTAAAGGCCGTCTGAACACTGTGAAATGCGGTTTCAGACGGCCTTGCTTTAATGAAATTGCCGGTAGTGGTTGACAACACAGGCACAGCGCGACTTCTGCCCGCGAACCTTCTGCTTGAGTGAAACCGATTCACAAAAGCAAGCCAACCAGGCGGCGGGCCGATGGCACTACAATAAGGCAAACCAACGCAGTCAGGTTAGGTATCAATACGCACCTGCCGATAAAAAGCCCTGCATCTGATGCAGGGCTTTTCTGATACGACCAGAGTGTTCCGACCATTCGATTGATGAGGGGATTTCTAACGCAGTAAATGCGTTTTCAGGGGCAAAATATACTCATCAATCAACTGGTCAAAATACCCTAAAATCAAGCGATAAATTCCACATGTTTTTCAAGCACACTTTCCAAAGTCTGCCCGGCCGACATGCCGCTGAAGGTGATGCTGTTGCTGTATTCGCTGCCGTCGCTGCCGACACCGGTAAAGCTCAAGGTGTGGCCGGCATCATCCCAAACAGCGTTTTGCAGCTGCTCCGCCCCCACCAAATCGGCAAATACAACTTTATCCGAGCCTTCTTCAAAATCGGTAATGATATCGTTGCCGCTGTTGCTGTTGGCCAAGAACACAAACTGGTCGGCACCTTCGCCGCCATTCAGCGTATCGTTACCGGCACCGCCGATCAGGATATCGTTGCCACCGCCGCCGTTAAGCGTGTCGTTACCCCCGTCGCTGCGGCCGTCGAGCAAATCGACCCAATTTTCACGAACATAATCCACAATCTGCTGATCGCTGGCATCGCTGCCGCTGTTGTCAGACCATTTGATGTATTCGGTTAAGGCTTCTGCCCCCATACCGTCATGACTGCCGGCGGTATATTCGGCATCGGTGTCGCCGTTTACCCAAGACAAATCGTCTGTGTTGATGCTGTCGCCAAACAGAATATCATTGCCCTCACCGCCATACATGGTGTCGGAAGAGATTTCATTTTGCACATTGGTGGTGGTACCTCTTTCCAAAGCGACATCCAGCTCGGCCGGATTGGCAACGATGGCAGAATCGCCCATCTCACCGCTGTAGGTGAAAGTAACCGGATATTGGCCGGCATATTCGGTCAACGTTGTGCTGCCAGATGCCATTTCCCCGCCGTTTTCCATGGTGTTGTCGAAGTAATCCAACACAGTTTCTCTGATGCCTTGGGCAAAACCGATGGCATGCACGGCAGAAACCTTGCTTAATGTTTGGAAGCTTTCTAAAGCCGCCGTTACCGTTTCCTGAGTGGTGTATGCTCCGACACTGTTGGCGCCGCTTGCACCGTATACAGTGGGCTGGCCGTCGGTAAGGAAATAGGTAACATTGGTGTGACCGTTGTCGGACACGCTGTTAAACCATGTGGCGGCATCTGCAAAAGCATCATCATAGTTGGTGGCGCCCTGAATGCGCGGGCCCAATTGCAACGCAGTAATCGATGCCAGCAACTCATCCACATTGTCTTCAGTCAGCTCACTGATGTTCAACACCATATTGGCGGTACGGTTAAATGCCATAAATGCCACATTGATATTGCCGTCGTGATTGCCCAAATCTTGTGCCAGCTTGAGCAGAGATTGGCGCGCCATTTCCAGATAGGTGATGCCGGCATCGGTTTCGAAATCCTGCATACTGTTGGAAATATCCAGCAAAATCGCTACGTTGTAATCGGTGCCTTTGGTAATCACAGTGTTATAACCGCCGCGGTCGCCAATCAGCACATCGTTACCGCCGCCGCCGACAATATCGGTTTCCGGTTCATTGGTGCCGATAACGGCTTTATCGTCTGATACGCCGTTGATGGTGATATTCAGCGTGGCTGTGCTGGTATCACCGTCGGCATCGGTTATCGTATAAGTGAAACTGTCGGTCAGGGTTTCGCCGTCATTCAAAGCCTTCACCGCGCTATTATCAGCATCCGGCACATACTTGTATCCGCCGTTTGCATCAAGCGTTAACCGGCCATAAGCGCCCTGCCCGTTTTCCAGGCTGACTTCTGTTGGAGTATCGGCGCCGGTGCTGTCGTTTTCCAACACATTTCCGCTCACCGAAACATCACCTTCGCGAATGCTGCCGGCATCATCTGCCGCAACAGGCGCCGTATCGGTAATGGTGATATCCAAGCTTTCCATCACAAGATTGCCTGCCGCATCACGAACCGTCACGATAAAGCTGTCGATCACGGAAGTATCGCCGCCGCTGTGGTCTTTAGCCGTGCCGTTTTCAGTATAGGTATAAGACACTACGCCAGCAGCCGCATCATAGGCCGTGATTACCAACGTGCCTTTATCAGTCACGATGACAACAGGGTTATCTGCTGTTGCAAGCGTCACATCCCTGCCCCCGACTGTAATGGCAGTAACCGCATGGTCATCACTGACATTAATCGTGCCGCTAACCACTGTATGGCTCGCTTCCGGTACAGATTGGCCTTCTACAGACACACTGGGCTCAATGCTGTCCACACTGCCCGGATCGGTAGCTTTGCCTTCGTTGCCGGCTGCATCGGTTACGGTTGCTTCGGCGGTGTAACCGCCTTCCGCCAACGGGGTTTCTACGTCTACGCTGTAATGGCCGTCTGAATCAACGGTAGCAGTAACGGTTTGGGTATTGCCTTCGCTGTCGGTTACCACAACAGTGACCACAGAGCCTTCCGGCGCATCGGTAGTACCGGTGATGGTCGGGGTAGTGTCGTTGGTGTTGTCGGGCGCGTCTACGGTGACGGTCGGTGCATTCGTGTCAATACTGCCGTCATCACTGGCTTTACCTTCGTTGCCGGCCGGATCGGTTACCGTTGCTTCGGCTGTGTAACCGCCTTCCGGCAATGCTTCGGGTACATCGACGCTGTAAGTACCATCTTCCTGAACCGTGGTGGTCACAGTTTGGGTATTGCCTTCGCTATCGGTAATCACAACAGTCACAACCGAGCCTTCCGGTGCATCGGTAGTGCCGGTAATGGTCGGGGTGGTGTCGTTGGTATTGTCGGGCGCGTCTACGGTGATGGTCGGTGCAGTTGTGTCTACCGAACCCGGATCTGTAGCGGTCGCTTCGTTGCCCGCTGCATCAGTTACGGTTGCTTCGGCGGTGTAGTCGCCTTCGGCCAGCGGGGTTTCCACGTCTACGCTGTAGTGGCCGTCTGAATCAACGGTAGTGGTCAGCGTTTGGGTATTGCCTTCGCTGTCGGCTACCACAACAGTCACAACCGAGCCTGCCGGCGCATCGGTGGTGCCGGTAATAGTCGGGGTGGTGTCGTTGGTATTGTCGGGCGCATCTACGGTGATGGTCGGTGCAGTTGTGTCTACCGAACCCGGATCGGTTGCAGTGGCAGTATTGCCTGCTTCGTCAGTCACAGTCGCTTCGGCTGTGTAACCGCCTTCCGGCAATGCTTCGGGTACATCAACGCTGTAAGTACCATCTTCCTGAACCGTGGTAGTCACAGTTTGGGTATTGCCTTCGCTATCGGTAATCACAACAGTCACAACCGAGCCTGCCGGCGCATCAGTAGTGCCGGTGATGGTCGGGGTAGTGTCGTTGGTGTTGTCGGGCGCGTCTACGGTGACGGTCGGTGCATTCGTGTCAATACTGCCGTCATCACTGGCTTTACCTTCGTTGCCGGCCGGATCGGTTACCGTTGCTTCGGCTGTGTAACCGCCTTCCGGCAATGCTTCGGGTACATCGACGCTGTAAGTACCATCTTCCTGAACCGTGGTGGTCACAGTTTGGGTATTGCCTGCGCTGTCGGCTACCACAACAGTCACAACCGAGCCTGCCGGCGCATCGGTGGTGCCGGTAATAGTCGGGGTAGTGTCGTTGGTATTGTCGGGCGCGTCTACGGTGATGGTCGGTGCATTGGTATCAATACTGCCATCATCGGTAGCTTTACCTTCGTTGCCGGCTGGATCGGTTACCGTTGCTTCGGCTGTGTAACCGCCTTCCGGCAATGCTTCGGGTACATCAACGCTGTAAGTACCATCTTCCTGAACCGTGGTAGTCACAGTTTGGGTGTTGCCTTCGCTGTCGGTTACCACAACAGTCACCACAGAACCTGCCGGCGCATCGGTAGTACCGGTGATGGTCGGGGTAGTGTCGTTGGTGTTGTCGGGCGCGTCTACGGTGATGGTAGGCGCTGTTGTATCTACCGAACCCGGATCGGTTGCAGTGGCAGTATTGCCTGCTTCGTCGATTACCGTCGCTTCGGCGGTGTAATCGCCTTCCGCCAATGGGGTTTCCACGTCTACGCTGTAGTGGCCGTCTGAATCAACGGTAGTGGTCAGCGTTTGGGTGTTGCCTTCGCTGTCGGTGACGACAACAGTGACCACAGAGCCTGCCGGTGCATCGGTGGTGCCGGTGATGGTCGGGGTAGTGTCGTTGGTGTTGTCGGGCGCGTCTACGGTGACGGTCGGTGCAGTTGTGTCTACCGAACCCGGATCGGTTGCAGTGGCAGTATTGCCTGCTTCGTCAGTCACAGTCGCTTCGGCTGTGTAACCGCCTTCCGGCAATGCTTCGGGTACATCAACGCTGTAAGTACCATCTTCCTGAACCGTGGTAGTCACAGTTTGGGTATTGCCTTCGCTATCGGTAATCACAACAGTCACAACCGAGCCTGCCGGCGCATCAGTAGTGCCGGTGATGGTCGGGGTAGTGTCGTTGGTGTTGTCGGGCGCGTCTACGGTGACGGTCGGTGCATTCGTGTCAATACTGCCGTCATCACTGGCTTTACCTTCGTTGCCGGCCGGATCGGTTACCGTTGCTTCGGCTGTGTAACCGCCTTCCGGCAATGCTTCGGGTACATCGACGCTGTAAGTACCATCTTCCTGAACCGTGGTGGTCACAGTTTGGGTATTGCCTGCGCTGTCGGCTACCACAACAGTCACAACCGAGCCTGCCGGCGCATCGGTGGTGCCGGTAATAGTCGGGGTAGTGTCGTTGGTATTGTCGGGCGCGTCTACGGTGATGGTCGGTGCATTGGTATCAATACTGCCATCATCGGTAGCTTTACCTTCGTTGCCGGCTGGATCGGTTACCGTTGCTTCGGCTGTGTAACCGCCTTCCGGCAATGCTTCGGGTACATCAACGCTGTAAGTACCATCTTCCTGAACCGTGGTAGTCACAGTTTGGGTGTTGCCTTCGCTGTCGGTTACCACAACAGTCACCACAGAACCTGCCGGCGCATCGGTAGTACCGGTGATGGTCGGGGTAGTGTCGTTGGTGTTGTCGGGCGCGTCTACGGTGATGGTAGGCGCTGTTGTATCTACCGAACCCGGATCGGTTGCAGTGGCAGTATTGCCTGCTTCGTCGATTACCGTCGCTTCGGCGGTGTAATCGCCTTCCGCCAATGGGGTTTCCACGTCTACGCTGTAGTGGCCGTCTGAATCAACGGTAGTGGTCAGCGTTTGGGTGTTGCCTTCGCTGTCGGTGACGACAACAGTGACCACAGAGCCTGCCGGTGCATCGGTGGTGCCGGTGATGGTCGGGGTAGTGTCGTTGGTGTTGTCGGGCGCGTCTACGGTGACGGTCGGTGCATTCGTGTCAATACTGCCGTCATCACTGGCTTTACCTTCGTTGCCGGCCGGATCGGTTACCGTTGCTTCGGCTGTGTAACCGCCTTCCGGCAATGCTTCGGGTACATCGACGCTGTAAGTACCATCTTCCTGAACCGTGGTGGTCACAGTTTGGGTATTGCCTTCGCTATCGGTAATCACAACAGTCACAACCGAGCCTTCCGGTGCATCGGTAGTGCCGGTAATGGTCGGGGTGGTGTCGTTGGTATTGTCGGGCGCGTCTACGGTGATGGTCGGTGCAGTTGTGTCTACCGAACCCGGATCTGTAGCGGTCGCTTCGTTGCCTGCTGCATCAGTTACGGTTGCTTCGGCGGTGTAGTCGCCTTCGGCCAGCGGGGTTTCTACGTCTACGCTGTAGTGACCGTCTGAATCAACGGTAGTGGTAACGGTTTGGGTATTGCCTTCGCTGTCGGTTACCACAACAGTCACAACCGAGCCTGCCGGCGCATCGGTGGTGCCGGTAATAGTCGGGGTGGTGTCGTTGGTATTATCGGGCGCATCTACGGTGATGGTCGGCACAGTGGTATCAACCGAACCCGGATCGGTTGCAGTGGCTGTATTGCCTGCTTCGTCGGTCACAGTCGCTTCGGCGGTGTAATCGCCTTCCGGCAATGGGGTTTCCACGTCTACGCTGTAGTGGCCGTCTGAATCAACGGTAGTGGTCAGCGTTTGGGTGTTGCCTTCGCTGTCGGTGACGACAACAGTGACCACAGAGCCTGCCGGTGCATCAGTGGTGCCGGTAATAGTCGGGGTGGTGTCGTTGGTATTGTCGGGCGCGTCTACGGTGATGGTCGGCACAGTTGTGTCTACCGAACCCGGATCGGTTGCAGTGGCAGTATTGCCTGCTTCGTCAGTCACAGTCGCTTCGGCTGTGTAACCGCCTTCCGGCAATGCTTCGGGTACATCAACGCTGTAAGTACCATCTTCCTGAACCGTGGTGGTCACAGTTTGGGTGTTGCCTTCGCTGTCGGTGACGACAACAGTGACCACAGAGCCTGCCGGTGCATCAGTGGTGCCGGTAATAGTCGGGGTGGTGTCGTTGGTATTGTCGGGCGCATCTACGGTGATGGTCGGTGCCGTTATGTCTACTGAACCCGGATCGGTTGCAGTGGCAGTATTGCCTGCTTCGTCGATTACCGTCGCTTCGGCGGTGTAACCGCCTTCCGCCAATGGGGTTTCCACGTCTACGCTGTAGTGGCCGTCTGAATCAACGATAGCGCTCAGCGTTTGGGTGTTGCCTTCGCTGTCGGTTACCACAACAGTCACCACAGAACCTGCCGGCGCATCGGTAGTACCGGTGATGGTCGGGGTAGTGTCGTTGGTGTTGTCGGGCGCGTCTACGGTGACGGTCGGTGCAGTTGTGTCTACCGAACCCGGATCGGTTGCAGTGGCAGTATTGCCTGCTTCGTCAGTCACAGTCGCTTCGGCGGTGTAATCGCCTTCCGGCAATGCTTCGGGTACATCAACGCTGTAAGTACCATCTTCCTGAACCGTGGTGGTCACAGTTTGGGTATTGCCTTCGCTATCGGTAATCACAACAGTCACCACAGAACCTGCCGGCGCATCGGTAGTACCGGTGATGGTCGGGGTAGTGTCGTTGGTGTTGTCGGGCGCGTCTACGGTGACGGTCGGTGCAGTTGTGTCTACCGAACCCGGATCTGTAGCGGTCGCTTCGTTGCCTGCTGCATCAGTTACGGTTGCTTCGGCGGTGTAGTCGCCTTCGGCCAGCGGGGTTTCTACGTCTACGCTGTAGTGACCGTCTGAATCAACGGTAGTGGTAACGGTTTGGGTATTGCCTTCGCTGTCGGTTACCACAACAGTCACAACCGAGCCTTCCGGTGCATCGGTAGTGCCGGTAATGGTCGGGGTGGTGTCGTTGGTGTTGTCGGGGGCATCTACGGTGATGGTCGGTGCCGTTGTGTCTACTGAGCCCGGATCGGTTGCAGTGGCAGTATTGCCTGCTTCGTCGATTACCGTCGCTTCGGCGGTGTAACCGCCTTCCGCCAATGGGGTTTCCACGTCTACGCTGTAGTGGCCGTCTGAATCAACGATAGCGCTCAGCGTTTGGGTGTTGCCTTCGCTGTCGGTTACCACAACAGTCACCACAGAACCTGCCGGCGCATCGGTAGTACCGGTGATGGTCGGGGTAGTGTCGTTGGTGTTGTCGGGCGCGTCTACGGTGACGGTCGGTGCATTCGTGTCAATACTGCCGTCATCACTGGCTTTACCTTCGTTGCCGGCCGGATCGGTTACCGTTGCTTCGGCTGTGTAACCGCCTTCCGGCAATGCTTCGGGTACATCGACGCTGTAAGTACCATCTTCCTGAACCGTGGTAGTCACAGTTTGGGTGTTGCCTTCGCTGTCGGTGACGACAACAGTGACCACAGAGCCTGCCGGTGCATCGGTGGTGCCGGTAATAGTCGGGGTAGTGTCGTTGGTATTGTCGGGCGCGTCTACGGTGATGGTCGGTGCAGTTGTGTCTACCGAACCCGGATCGGTTGCAGTGGCTGTATTGCCTGCTTCGTCGGTCACAGTCGCTTCGGCGGTGTAATCGCCTTCGGCCAATGGGGTTTCCACGTCTACGCTGTAGTGGCCGTCTGAATCAACGGTAGTGGTCAGCGTTTGGGTGTTGCCTTCGCTGTCGGTGACGACAACAGTGACCACAGAGCCTGCCGGTGCATCAGTGGTGCCGGTAATAGTCGGGGTGGTGTCGTTGGTATTGTCGGGCGCGTCTACGGTGATGGTCGGCACAGTTGTGTCTACCGAACCCGGATCTGTAGCGGTCGCTTCGTTGCCCGCTGCATCAGTTACGGTTGCTTCGGCGGTGTAGTCGCCTTCGGCCAGCGGGGTTTCCACGTCTACGCTGTAGTGGCCGTCTGAATCAACGGTAGCGGTCAGCGTTTGGGTATTGCCTTCGCTGTCGGTAATCACAACAGTCACCACAGAACCTGCCGGTGCATCGGTGGTGCCGGTGATGGTCGGGGTGGTGTCGTTGGTGTTGTCGGGGGCGTCTACGGTGATGCTCGGCGCAGTTACGTCTACCGAGCCCGGATCGGTTGCCGTGGCAGTATTGCCTGCTTCGTCGGTCACAGTCGCTTCGGCGGTGTAATCACCTTCCGGCAATGCTTCGGGTACATCGACGCTGTAAGTACCATCTTCCTGAACCGTGGTGGTCACAGTTTGGGTATTGCCTGCGCTGTCGGTAATCACAACAGTCACCACAGAACCTGCCGGCGCATCAGTAGTGCCGGTGATGGTCGGGGTGGTGTCGTTGGTGTTGTCGGGCGCGTCTACGGTGATGGTCGGTGCATTCGTATCAATACTACCGTCATCACTGGCTTTACCTTCGTTACCGGCCGGATCGGTCACAGTCGCTTCGGCGGTGTAATCGCCTTCGGCCAGCGGGGTTTCCACGTCTACGCTGTAGTGGCCGTCTGAATCAACGGTAGTGGTCAGCGTTTGGGTGTTGCCTTCGCTGTCGGTGACGACAACAGTCAACACGGAACCTGCCGGTGCATCAGTAGTGCCGGTAATGGTCGGGGTGGTGTCGTTGGTATTGTCGGGGGCATCTACAGTAATCGTCGGTGCAGTGGTATCAATCGAACCTGGGTCACTGGCTTTGCCTTCGTTGCCGGCCGGATCGGTTACCGTCGCTTCGGCGGTGTAATCGCCATCTGGTAACGGGCGGATGGGTTCAACGGCATAATTACCTGTTTCATCTACGGTAGCCGATACGGTTTGGGTATTGCCTTCGCTATCGGTTACCACAACAGTCACCACAGAGCCCGCCGGCGCATCGGTAGTACCGGTGATGGTTGGGGTGGTATCTGTTGTATGATCCGGTGCATTTACGGTAATCACAGGTGCGGTGGTGTCGACATTGCCGTTATCGCCGGCGGTACCTTCGTTACCGGCCGGGTCTTTTACACTGACATCAACATCATAATTACCCTCCGGCAACGCTTCGGGAACATCAATACTGTAGTGGCCGTCTGAATCAACGGTAGTGGTGATGGTTTGGGTATTACCTTCGCTGTCGGTTACCACAACGGTTACTACGGAACCTTCTGGCGCATCAGTAGTGCCGGTAATAGTCGGGGTAGTGTCGTTGGTATTGTCGGGCGCGTCTACGGTGATGGTTGGCGCAACAGTATCTACGCTGCCGTCATCACTGGCTTTGCCTTCGTTGCCGGCCGGATCTTTTACTCTAACGTCCACCTCATAATTACCTTCCGGCAGCGCTTCGGGCACATCAACGCTGTAGTGGCCGCCTGAATCAACGGTAGTGGTAACGGTTTGGGTCTTGCCTTCGCTGTCGGTAATCACAACAGTGACTACAGAACCTGCCGGCGCATCGGTGGTGCCGGTAATGGTCGGAGTGGTGTCGTTGGTATTGTCGGGCGCGTCTACAGTAATCACCGGCGCGGTGGTGTCTACCGAGCCCGGATCGGTGGCTTCAGCCTGATTGCCCAATTTATCCTGAACAGTTGCTACGGCGGTATAGGTGCCATCCGGCAAGGCATTCGGTACATCTATAGAATAGGTGCCGTCGGTGCCTACGGTGGTTGTGATGGTTTGGGTATTGCCTTCGCTGTCGGTCACCACAACGGTTACCGGTTGGCCGACTTCTACATCGGTGGTGGTGCCGGTGATGGTCGGCGTATTGTCGTTGCTTGAATCCGGTGCATCAACGGTGATAACGGCCGTGGTGTCGATACTGCCCGGGTCGGTAGCCGTGGCCGTTCTGCCGCCCGGCTCGGTCACCGTGGCCGCCGCAGTATATCCGCCATCGGCCAACGCGGTTTCCGGCACCACAGAATAAGAGCCGTCTTCGCCCACCACGGTGGAAACGGTTTGGGTATTGCCGGCACTGTCTGTCAGCACCACAACCACTACGCTGCCGGTTGCAGCATCGGTGGTGCCGGTGATGGCCGGCGTATTGTCGTTGGTGTTATCGGGGGCATCTGCGCTGATTTCAATCGGTGCGATTACCGGTCGGTCGGAATCATCCGAACCGCCGCCTGAAGCGGCGGCCAATGCGGCCAACGGCAACAAGCCCAGCAACCACCACGGTACGGGTGCCCACAAGCTTTGCACGATTTCTCCGCCCAGCGCCTGACCGGCTTCCACTTCTTCTGCCAACATGGTAACGGCATCGGCCGGCGCGGCACTTTCAGGCACATAGGGATACATGCCGCCGTTTTCATGCTCGCCGATTAACAGGCTGCTTTTTGATGCACCGGTGGTATCTGCATAATAGCCCTCGAGAATCATATCAGGATTTTGAATATCCGAACCTTCAAACGCGATGGCCAAATCATTGCCTACGCGCTTGGTCATGATGTTTTCCGGGCCGAGCCGGGTTGCGTCGTCGACAAACTGATAGTTCACATCCGCCTGTGCCGGAATGCGCAGCGCCTCGCCTGAGGCCGTCTGAAAATTCACGGTTTCTACGGTTTCTTGAGCATTATTGATTTTCAGCGTAATGTTTTTAGCCATTTTATTCACCTTAAAATTTCTTTGATTTCGGTATTTTTGGAATCACGTGTTATTCTGCTTTTTCGCCACGCAGGATAATTTCCACACGGCGGTTGGGCTGGTCGCATGCTTTGCGTGCCTCGACATTGCGCGGGTGTTTTGCACGACAGTCGGCCACCTTCAGCTCACGCTCGCCGCGGCCTTGCGGCGTAATCAGATTGCCGGGCACGCCCGAGCCGGCCAGCGCCTGCTTCACAGTAGCGGCACGTTCGTAAGATAGTTTTTGGTTATAACGCGCACTGCCTTGCGGGTCGGTGTGGCCGACAACAGCAATGCTGCTGATGTGGTCGGGGTTTTGCTTGATATCTTCAGAGATGGCGGCGATTTCACGCTGCCCCTGCGGCAGCATGTCTTTATATTGATAGCGGTCGAATTGAAACAAAGCAGCAGCTTGCAGGCTGTATTGTTTTAATACCTGCGCACACTGCCCGGTTTTGCTTACCCGGGAAAGCGTGTGGTTTTGCTGCATCACGCCCTGTATTTCCTGCTGCGCCTGCTCCGGGGAAACAGCCTGCAACTGCGGTGCGCCGTTGCCGTTGTCAACAATTTTGAAAAACGACACTGCCGCTTCGGGCAGGTTGTAATAATCGCCGGCGTTGGCTTTTTTGCTGTATGCCGCATCACGGTCGGTAAATTCGGCATAAAATCTTTGGTTTTGCGCACAAACGGTTTCTTGGCGGTAGGCATTGGGCTGCAAAGAGCCGGAATATTGGCCGTTGACATAAACATTCACAGCAGGCCCGTCAACTGCATCAGCCGGGCGGTAAAACACAACGGATGATCGGCCTTCGGGCACATCGGTAGCGTATACAATCGGATAGGTATCTACCCAGGTTTCTTTCGGATGGTAAGCGCAGCCGGAAGCGAGTGCCGGCAAAAGAATCCACAACAAATGACGAGGTTTGAACATAATCAAGGCTCCTGTAGGCACCGCCCTGAAAGCCTCAAGACACATGCCGTTATTAAATATTTTTCGGCCCTATGTGTTAGGATGTTCTGACCATTCGATTTATGGGTGCTTTCACTCCTAAAAACGCATCTGCTGCGTTAAAAAGCCTCGCAAGATATCTAATCTTGCTGCGCTTTTTGCCCGCTATCTGCATTTCCAGGAGCAAAAATCCCCTCATAAACAACACATCAGAACGCCCTAGTGATTTGAAGCCGTTTCCGTATTAGTTTGACAGCGGATTGCGGCAATCCCCGTATCACATAAAGCAAGACGTAGCAGAATGATAAACGCATCTGCGCATGCTTTTAACATGACTTCACAAACGGCAAATTAAGCTGACAAAAGGTTGAAAGCGGCCTTTTTCCCACCCTTTTAAAAATGCCGGAAGGGTAAGCAATGCATTCATGCCAAAGACATAAACATATGCAAAACAAAAGTTAAATCTTAGGCTCTAAAGCTTAAAATTATCAGCTTTAAGAATATTTTCACGGGGTATCTTTTTTACAACACCCCGCCTTTACCCTCGAAAACACCGCCATTCGCATGGAGTGTAAATTTTTAAGAAACGTGTTTCAAATCACAAAAAATCTATTTGAAACAGCAGCTTCAACAACCAAGCTTCACACAATCAAAATATTTTTTTCAAGCAGGCATCCGCCGTCAGGCAAAATACCCGCCACACACAAAAGCACATCATCCTGATTTCAGCTAAAATAGCCGTCTCTCTTTCATCAGTCCGATTTATGCGCCTCACCCACATCAAACTTGCCGGCTTCAAATCCTTTACCGACCCCACCAGCATCCACGTGCCCGGCCGGCTGGTGGCCGTTATCGGCCCCAACGGTTGCGGCAAATCCAACGTGATTGATGCTGTGCGCTGGGTATTGGGCGAAGCCTCGGCCAAACAGCTGCGCGGCGAGAGCATGCAAGACGTAATATTCAACGGTGCTGCCACCCGCCGCCCCGCCCCGCGCGCTTCGGTCGAGCTGGTATTCGACAACGCCGATCAAACCCTGCAAGGCCCGTGGGGGCAATATGCCGAAGTGAGCATCAAACGCCAGCTCACGCGCCAAGGCGAATCCACTTATTTCATCAACAACCAAGTAGTGCGCCGCCGCGACATCACCGATCTGTTTCTCGGCACCGGCGTGGGCGCGCGCGGTTATGCCGTTATCGAACAAGGCATGATTTCGCGCATCATCGAAGCGCGTCCCGAAGAATTGCGTGCCTACATAGAAGAAGCGGCGGGCGTATCCAAATACAAAGAGCGCCGCAAAGAAACCGAAGGCCGCCTGAAAGACACACGCGAGCATTTGCAGCGCCTGGCCGATTTGCAAAGCGAACTTGGCCGCCAGGTTGAAAAGCTGGAAAAACAGGCCGAAACCGCCGAACGCTACCAAACCCTCACCCGCCAACTGTCGCAACAGCAAGATTTGCTCGACTACGTGCAATGGCAGCAAGCCCTGGCCGCCGCCGACAAAGCCACCGCCCAACATCAAAATTTCCAACAGCAGCAAGACGAAACCGCCGCGCAAATCCAAACGCTCAGCGAGCAGATTCACGCCCTGCAAGCAGCCGAACAGGCACAGCAGGCAGATGCGCATGACATCAGCAACCGCCGCGGCATTCTGCGCGAACAAATCGCCCGCCTCGAAGAACAAATCCGCCACCGGCAAACCCTGCATCAGCGTATCGAGCGCGACCGCACCGCCGCACAAGCACAACTGCAACGCATCCATCAAGAGCAGCAGCAAATCCGCGCCAAGCAGGAAGAAACCGATTATCAAATCGAAAACAAACAAACCGAGCTGGCCGAGCTGGCGATGATGGTGGCCGAACAGGAAGAACAACTGCCCGAATTGGAAGAAGCCCAAAGCGCGCTCGAATCCGCCCACCAAAACCAGCAAGACGAACACAACCGCATCAAACGCGAACTGGCCTTGAAGCAGCAGCAACTGAGCCATGCCAAACAAACCCTGCACACCCAAACCCAACGTCAAGGCCGTCTGAAAGAAGAAAACACCGCCCTCAACCTGCCCGCCGATGCCGACACCGAGGCCGCGCAACAGCAAGCCGCCCTGCTGGCCGAGCAGCAAACACATTACGAAGAACAAATCATTCAAGCAGAACAACAGCTTGAAGAATCACAACAACAGCTTCAGACGGCCTCTGTGCAGCAGCAAAAGCTGCAACAGCAACACATCACCCTACAGGCACAACAACAAGCCCTCGCCCAACTGCTGGCACAAAGCGACACCGACAGCGATTTTTGGGCGCACACCGAAGCCGCCCAAACCCCGCAGCTGTGGCAGCACATTACCGCCCCCGCCGAATGGCAGCACGCCCTCAGCGTGGTGCTGGCCGAACGCCTGCACGCCCGCGCCGTGCCATCCGGGTTTACCCCGCCCGCACCGCTGCCCCAAGGCCAGGCCGCATGGCTGGCCGACCACCTTTCAGGCGGCCTCAAAAAAAGCCTGCCCGCACAAGCCCTGCTCAATCAGATTCAAGCCAAAGCCCCATTTCAAACGGCCTTGCACCACTGGCTCGACGGCATTCTGTGCGCCCCTGATCTACCTTACGCCCTCGCCCGCCAAAACGACTTGCAGGGCCGCCAAATCTGGCTCACCCCCGAAGGCCACCAAATCGACCGCATCAGCGTGATGCTGTATGCCCAAAACAGCGGCGGCAATCTCATTGAACGCAAAGAGCGCCTCGACGCACTCAACACCGAGCTGGCAGCACTCGCACCACAGCTGCAAAACGCCGAACGCACCCACAACCAAGCCCGAAGCGCTCAAACAGCCGCCGAACAACACCACAAAAACCTGTTGCAGCAGCAAAAACAACACCAACAACAATACCAAGCCGCCCAAACCCGCGCCGCCGAGCTGCTCGCCCGCACCAACCAAGGCCAAATCCGCCGCGAACACATCGCGCGCGAACTGCTGCAAATCGAAGCAGAACAACTGATTCTCGAACAAACTTCAGACGGCCTCGAAGACGACATCGCTACCCTCAGCGAAGCCGCCGCCGAGCTGGAGCAGCAGCAACACAGCATCAGCAACAACTGCAGCCAACAGCAAAACCGGCTCAAACAAGCCCGCCTCGCCCTGCTCGAAGCCAACCGCCGCTACGGCCTCGCCGAAGTCGATGTACACAAACTGCAACAACAAAAACAACACCAACAGCAGCAACTGACCCAGCTCGAACAGCAAACCCTCGACTGGCAGGAGCGCCAAAGCGAGCTGGCACTGGCTTATGAAGCCGAACAAGCCGGCGACGAACAACACCTCAAACTCGACAGTCTCAGCGAAGAAGTGCTTACTCTGGATGAGCAATACCTCGCCGTGCAGCAGCAACTTAGCACCACCCAAGCCCAAGGCCGCGAACAATACGCTGCCCAGCAAGCCCTATCGGCCAAACTGCCGCAACTGCAAGCCGCCACCCAAACCGCGCTGCTGCAACAGCAAGAAGCCCTGCTCGGCGCCAAACGCTTCCACCAAAACCTCGAAGAGCGCCAAGCCGACTTAGCCGCCCTCGAAACCCTGGCCGCCGAATCAGGCAGCCTCAAAGCCCTCAGCGACGACATCGGCGGCCTCGCCCAAAAAATCCAAGCCCTCGGCGCCGTCAACCTCGCCGCCCTGCAAGAATTGGAAGAAGCCCGCGAACGCGACGGCTATTACCGCAACCAAAGCGAAGACGTGCAATCCGCCATCGCCCTGCTCGAAGAAGCCATCGCCCAAATCGACAACGAAACCAAAGCCCGTTTCAAAGAAACCTTTCAAGCCGTCAACGAAAAAGTACAAACCTTCTTCCCCACTCTGTTCGGCGGCGGCGAAGCCAAACTGCACATGATCGGCGACGACCTGCTCACCGCCGGCGTTTCTATCATGGCGCGCCCGCCCGGCAAGAAAAACAGCACCATCCACCTTTTGAGCGGCGGCGAAAAAGCCCTGACCGCCATGAGCCTCGTGTTTGCCCTGTTCAGCCTCAACCCCGCCCCCTTCTGCCTGCTCGACGAAGTGGATGCCCCGCTCGACGACGCCAACACCGGCCGTTTCTGCAAGCTTGTGAAAGAAATGTCGGCGCAAACCCAATTTCTCTATATTTCCCACAACCGCCTCACCATGGAAATGGCCGAGCAGCTGATCGGCGTGACCATGCAAGAAAAAGGCGTCTCGCGCATTGTCGCCGTCGATATCCAACAAGCGCTGAGCATGGCCGAACCGGCCTAGGGTGTCCTGATGTGTCGTTTATGAGGGGATTTTTGCTTCTGGAAATGCAGCCGGCAAGCGTCGCATTCGGTTGCTACTACTGCACTCTGTTCCCTCCCCCGACCCAACGGGAAAGGGTTAGGGTGGGGTAAAATCGTGAAGGATTCTATATCTCATGAATTATCTTATCCCAAACCCACGTAACAGAGTGTAGTTCACAAAAACCCTGCCCATACAAAGGCCGTCTGAAAGAAAATGCGTTCAGACGGCCCGGCTTGTTTGCAGAATCACACCCATTCATAAAAGCAAGCAAACAAGGCAAGCCGACGCAGTCAGGTTATTTTTATGAATAGCTATTAAATTAAGCGGCTATGACAGCAGAGGCCGTCTGAAATTATTTGGCCGGCACAAACAACAGCCCGTTAAAATCAGGTAAAATAAGCACCGACTTTTACCCACCCGAAGAAAGCCCTGCCACATGAGCGATTCATTGAGCTACCGCGATGCAGGTGTCGATATCGATGCCGGCGACCAATTGGTTGAAAACATCAAACCCTTTGCCAAACGCACCATGCGCCCCGAAGTATTGGGTGATTTGGGCGGCTTCGGCGCGCTGGTGGAAATCAGCAAAAAATACCGCCATCCGGTTCTGGTTTCCGGCACCGACGGCGTGGGCACCAAGCTCAAACTCGCTTTCGATTGGGACAAACACGACACCGTCGGCATCGACCTTGTCGCCATGAGCGTTAACGATATTCTGGTGCAAGGCGCAGAGCCGCTGTTTTTCCTCGACTATTTCGCCTGCGGCAAACTCGACGTTGCCCGCGCCACCGATGTCATTAAAGGCATCGCCCAAGGCTGCGAAGCATCCGGCTGCGCCCTGATCGGCGGCGAAACCGCCGAAATGCCCGGCATGTATCCCGAAGGCGAATACGACCTTGCCGGTTTCGCCGTCGGCGTAGTAGAAAAAGACCAAGTGATTAACGGCCGCAGCATCGTGCCCGGCGACGTGATATTGGGCTTAGCCTCCAACGGCGCCCACTCCAACGGCTATTCCCTCGTACGCAAAATCATCGAGCGCGACCAACCCGATTTAGATGCCCCGTTTGACGGCGGCAAAACCCTGCGCCAAGCCATCATCGCCCCCACCCGCCTGTATGTCAAACCGATTCTGGCCGCGCTCAAGCAATTCACCATCAAAGGCATGGCACACATTACCGGCGGCGGCATCACCGAAAACATACCGCGCGTATTGCCCGAACACACCGTTGCCCAAATCGATGCCGCAGCATGGGAAATGCCCAAGCTGTTTCAATGGCTGCAACAGGCCGGCAACGTTGACGCGCAGGAAATGTACCGCACCTTCAACTGCGGCATCGGCATGGCCGTCATCATCGCAAAAGAAGATGCCGACGCCGTGCAGGCATTCTTAACCGAACAAGGCGAAACCGTTTACCGCCTCGGCGAAATCCGCGAGCGCCAAGGCGACGAGCACCAAACCCAGGTCGCTTAAGCTTTCCGCAACCCAGGGTGTCCGGACACCCTAAGGCCGTCTGAAAATATATTTTCAGACGGCCTTAGATTTGCAGCAAAGCCACACCGCAATTCATTAGAAAAACTAAACAATCAAATCAGCCATTGCCACTTAATCTTTCCACCGTTTCCGTCTACAATCGCACTTTCTTATCACACACCCCAAAATAAAGGATTATCCGCATGAACATCAAAACCCCTATTTTTGCCGCCACGCTGATGCTGGCTACCGCCTTCACCCAAGCCGAAGATTTGCAGGTAAAAGTTTACAACGCCTCGCCGGAAAGCTTCAGTGTTAACTCCACCTTAATCAGCGGCGAAAAAGAAGCCGTGGTCATCGATGCCGGCTTTACCCGCGCCGATGCTTTGCGGATTGCCGCCAACGTATTAGACAGCAACAAGCAGCTCACCACCATCTTAGTCAGCCAGGCCGACCCTGATTATTATTTCGGCGCAGAAACATTGAAACAGATTTTTCCTGAAGCAAAAGTGGTAGCCACCCCCGCCGTAGTGGAGAAAATCAAAGCCAAACTGCCCGCCAAGCTGGCTACATGGTCGCCGCGCATGGGCGCCAACGCGCCGGTGAAACCGCTGCTGCCCACCCCGCTCACCGGCAACACACTCACGCTGGAAGGCAAAACCATTGAAATCCGCGGCACCACCGGCATATTGGCGCACCGCCCGTATGTGTGGATTCCCTCCATCAAAACCCTTACCGGCAACATCGGCGTATTCGGCAATATGCACGTTTGGACGGCCGACACCGCCACCGCCGCACAGCGCCGCGCATGGCGGCAGCAGCTGGATGAAATGGCCGCGCTGCAACCCCAAACCGTGATTCCCGGCCATGCACAGGCAGGTGCTCAATATGATGCATCAGCCATCCGCCACACCCGCGATTACCTCAACACTTTCGAGCAGAAGCTGGCCGCCAGCCCAAACAGCACAGCATTGATTGACAACATGCAAAAAGCCTATCCCGATCTCGGCGGCCAAATCAATCTCGAACTGGGCGCCAAAGTCAACAAAGGCGAAATGAAATGGTAAACCTCACTTATCTGTTCGACCCGCTGTGCGGTTGGTGCTATGGCGCCGCCCCTGCCATCCGCCTATTGGCCGCGCAAGCGGATTTCCACCTCCGCGCCCTGCCCACCGGACTGTTTTGCCAACCCGGACGCACGATTGATGCTGATTTTGCCGCCCACGCCCGGCGCAACGACCAACAAATCGCCGCGCTCACCGGCCAAGTATTTTCCGATGCCTACCGTGAAAATGTATTAGGTTCCAACACCGGATTCGATTCCACCCCTATGGTCGATGCGCTGACGGCGGTTGCCTTACATCGCCCCGAGCGAGAGTTGAGCGCCCTCGCCGCATTCCAAACTGCACGTTATGTCGATGGGCGTGATGTAACTGATGCTGACGTGTTGGCTGATATTCTGCAAGCACTTGATTTGCACGAAGCCGCCGCTATCATCACCCGTCCTGCCACCCGCGTTGCGGCACAAACACGTATCAGCGAGGGCCGCGCATGCGCACAAAGTTTGGGCTTGCAAGGTGTACCGCAACTGCTGGTTCAACCTGCCGGCCAGCACATCCTGCCGCAAGCCTTGCCCGGCAAATTGCTGTTTGGTGATTTGGCACAACTGCCCGCGCAAATACGGCAGCTTGTCTGACCAGCATCCGAGCAACCGTGCGCTTATTAAAGGCCGTCTGAAAATATGAGGTTCAGACGGCCTTTAAGCTTGTGCGTATTGATGCTAATATCCGTCAACACATCACTACAACAAACGGAGAACCTGCATGACCACCCTGCCCCGCCCCGAAATTGATGAAGACGGCCTGCTCGAATATTCGGTGGTTTACACCGACCGCGCCTTAAACCATATGTCGCAAAAGTTTCAGACGACCTTGCGCGAGATTGCCGCCACGCTGAAAAAAGTGTATGCCGCCGATTATGCGGCAGTGATTCCCGGCAGCGGCACATCAGGCATGGAAGCGGTGGCGCGGCAGCTGGCACGGGATGAAAAATGCCTGATTATCCGCAACGGCTTTTTCAGCTTCCGTTGGACGCAGATTCTCGAACAAGGCCGCATTGCCGCCGATACGTGCGTGTTTACCGCCCGTCAGAGCGATGAAGCCCAAGCGCCGTTTGCGCCCGCACCGATTGAAGAAGTGGCCGCGGCGATTGCCGAATACCGCCCCGCCGTAGTGTTTGCACCGCACGTAGAAACCGCTTCCGGCATCATGTTGCCTGATGATTACATCAAAGCGCTGGCCGATGCTGTGCACGCCGTCGGCGGTTTGCTGGTTATCGATTGCATCGCTTCGGGCTGCATCTGGCTGGATATGGCCGCACTCGGCATTGATGTATTGATTTCCGCACCGCAAAAAGGCTGGAGCGGCTCCCCCTGCTGCGGCCTGGTGATGTTGAACGAAGCCGCTTATCAAAAAGTGCAGGCTAGCGAATCCGACAGCTTTGCGCTCGATTTGAAAAAATGGCTCGCCATCATGCAGGCTTTTGAAAACGGCGGCCACGCTTATCACGCCACCATGCCAACCGATGCGCTGCTGGTTTTGCGCGATGTGATACGCGAAGCCGAAGCCATCGGTTTCGACACCCTCAAAGCCGCGCAAACCGAATTGGGGCAGAAAATGCGTGCGCTGCTGGCCGAGCAAGGCTTCCCCAGCGTGGCTGCGCCCGGCTTCGAAGCCCCCGGCGTGGTGGTAAGCTACACCACTGATCCCGACATTCAAAACGGCAAGGCATTTGCGGCACAAGGCATGCAGATTGCCTCAGGCGTGCCGCTGCAATGCGGCGAGCGCAGCGATTTTTCCACCTTCCGCCTCGGCCTGTTTGGCTTAGACAAGCTGCAAAACATCGACCGCGCCGTGGCCGCCTTTGCCGATACGCTGGCTAAAGTGAAATAAGTTTTAGCGCTTTCAGGCATTGGTTACTTTTACGATAAGGCATTGTTCTGCTAAAATAATGCCTCAACACTTTTCAGACGGCCTTTATTTGAGAAAAGGCCGTCTGAAACGCTTTTGTCACACGCATAAAGAACACCACACCATGAGTAACACCTCCGACCAAAAACCTTTCGAGCGCCCCGAGCTGGTGCCGCCCGGCGGCCACAAAAAAGTGCTGCTGCATTCCTGCTGCGCGCCCTGCTCCGGCGAAGTGATGGAAGCCATGCTCGCTTCGGGCATTGATTTTACGATTTATTTTTACAACCCCAACATCCACCCGAAAAAAGAATACGAAATCCGCAAAAACGAAAACATCGCCTTCGCCGAAAAACACAACATCCCGTTTATCGATGCCGATTACGATGTCGACAACTGGTTCGAGCGCGCCAAAGGCATGGAAATGGACCCCGAACGCGGCCGCCGCTGCACCATGTGTTTCGATATGCGCTTCGAGCGCACCGCCCTTTATGCCCACGAACACGGCTTTCCCGTCATCACCAGCAGCCTGGGCATTTCGCGCTGGAAAAACATGAACCAAATCAACGACTGCGGCGTGCGTGCGGCTGAAAAATACCCCGGTTTGCAATATTGGGAATACAACTGGCGCAAAGGCGGCGGCAGCGCGCGCATGATTGAAATCAGCAAGCGCGAGCATTTTTATCAGCAGGAATACTGCGGCTGCGCCTATTCGCTGCGCGATTCCAACCACCACCGCAAATCACAAGGCCGCGCACCGATTAAAATCGGCGTCAAATATTACGGCGACGAAGACAACGAAAACTGAGCGGAAAACCTGCCGAATCGGTTTGACTGTTGTTTATCAGGGGATTTTTGCTCCCGGAAATGCAGATGCAAGGCAAAAAACGCAGCAAGATTGAGCATCTTGTGAGGCTTTTTAACGCAGCAGATGTGCTTTTAGCGCAAAAAAGATGATAATCTATGACACATCAGGGCACCCCAAGGCGCTCATGATTAAAGGCCGTCTGAAAACAATTATGTTTTCAGACGGCCTTTAACCATTCACAAAAGTAAGCTGTTGCCTTGTGATACCTTTATTTGAGTTTGACGATCAACAAGGCGGCGGTTTGATCGTACCGCTTACAAGCTGTTCACCACCCCACTCGCCCCTGCCGCCATCGCCAATTTATACAGCGTTTCTTGCGGCATATCGCCGTGCCACAGGCGGGTGATGTTGGCAATCACAGGCAGATGGCTGGCCTTGCGCACCCGCACCAGCGCATCCACATCCAAACGGTAAGTATGTTCAGGCTCAAAACTGAGCGTGCCCGCCTCGCCCAAAATAATGTGGTGATTGCCGCGCAAAGCCACATGTTCGGCGGCCACCAGCCATTCGTCAACCCGATGGTGCTTGTCTTT
The DNA here is from genome assembly GCF_022870865.1 of Uruburuella testudinis. Classification (NCBI taxonomy): domain Bacteria; kingdom Pseudomonadati; phylum Pseudomonadota; class Betaproteobacteria; order Neisseriales; family Neisseriaceae; genus Uruburuella; species Uruburuella testudinis. Next base: position 1,196,876 of record NZ_CP091508.1, on the reverse strand, counting down.
GCACAACACCACCGGCGTATTCAGACGGCCAACTTCGTCTTGCAGCGCCCGATTGCCCATCAATTCGCCGCCCAAATATAAAATATCGGCCTGCGCATTGAGCGCGGGAGCAATTTGGCGGACATCGCGTATGCGCACAATCACCGGTTTGCCTGCCGCATGATATTGCTGCATCAGCGCCTGCATGGTGCGGATTTGGTTTTTTTCCTCACCATAACCGCTGTCGGCATAAGGGCTGTAGGGCAGATAAAAAGGGTCGGCAAACACCGCATCGGCCGCAGCCGCCCGCTCGGGTGTGGCGGCAATATCGAGCATTTTACTGCCGCCGAACGCCACGCCGCGCACCGTAATGATGCTGTCGTGCGGCTGTGCTTCACGGCTGACGATACGCCAGTCGTTCAACACCCGGATGGCGCGCTCCACTTCGGGCAGGCTCTCGATTTCGTGCGGATGAAACACACGCTCATCCCCCACCGCGCCGATAATGGTACGCTCTTCCCCGCGCGACACATGCTCTTGCAGGCCGCGGCTGCGGATCAGCCCGACCACACGCTCGATAGCGGCGCCCGAAGCCTGTTTCTGCATAACAATAATCATGATAAAGCTCCCGGATATTCAAGGGCCGCACCGCTTGAACCATACAAACGGCAACGCAAAAATCACGCCGCCAAACACAAAACCGGCGATTTGGCTGATTGCACGATAGCCGTTCAACTGCATCATCCTACATCGCTGTCTCACCTTGTCGTACAAGCTGCTACCGTCTCCGGCTCGCCGCTTCGTGATGCAGCAGCAGTTTAACGGCTACATAGTAGCAACAATCACCTTGCCGTGCCAATGTTTCCAAACGCGTGTGTTATACTCCAAGCTGTTTTTCCGATTATATCCACCCATGATTCGTCTTTTGCGCTCAGGCAGATTTTGGCTGAAATTCATCAGCTTCGGCAGCATGGCCCTTATTTTGGCCGTGCTCAGCCTTTACCTGACGCTGCACCAGCTTTTCAGCCCCGAACGCCTGCACGCGCTGGCCGACGATGCCGTAGCGGGCAGCGGCCGCAGCGTGCGCTTCAGCAGCAACATCGGCCGCAGCTGGCTGCCCCGCCCCACCGCCACGCTGCACAACGTGGTGATTACCAAACCCGGCAGCGCAGCCGCCGCCGTGATGGTAAAAGAAATGCGCATCGGCATCAGCTGGAGCAGCCTGTGGCAGGCACGCCCCGAAATTGAAAAATGGCAGCTGCGCCAAGCGGAAATCGAGCTGCTGCACGACAGCGACGGGCGCTGGAGCCTGCAAGACTTATGGCAGTCACACACCGACACGGCCGCACCCGGCCGGCTGAGCGTATCCGACAGCCGCATCAATATCCACCTGCCCGAGCGCAGCTATTATCTGAATGATTTTTATACCGATATCGGCAACGATAGCAACGAAGGCCGCCCCTTCAGCAGCCGCGGCACCCTCCAAAGCCATACATCCGCCCCGGCCGCCTGGTCGGCGGAAGGCAGTTTGCAACAAAACAACGGTATCTGGCGCATACCGCAGCTGCACTTGCAGGCCGACAGCGCCATACACGGGCAGCCGTTCAGCCTCAACAGCGAGAGCAGCCTGAGCTGGCAACCCTCCGCGCAAACCCTCACGCTGCAAAACATACGTCTGCGTGCCGACAGCCCTTTCCACAACCTGCACCTCACCGCCGAAAGCCCCGCCGCCACTTGGGCCAACCGCCACCTGAACATCGGCAAAATCAACGCCGTCTACACCGCCGGCAACGAGTCGGCGCATTGGAACGGCTCCTTAGCGCTGGGCAGAATCAGCCTGCGTCCGAGCATTGCCGCCATCGATGAATTTGAAATCAACAACAATCTGCAAAGCAGCAGCCGGCAGACCACATTCAACCTTTCCGGCGCCGCCACCTGGCAGAAAAACCAGCAACTGCGTGCCGACATCAAGCTCACCACCCTGCAAGACAACCTCGGCAAAGCAGCAGATCCGCGCTTCAACAGCCAGCTGGCCGGCACCTTCACACTCGAGCACAACGGCAGCTGGCAAACCGGATTGCAAGGCCTGTTCGACCGCCAACCGGCCGCACTCAACGCCGCCTACACCCCCAATCCGCACGGCACGCCGACACTCAGCGGCAGGCTCAACCTGCACAAACTCGCCCTCGCCCCTTATTGGCAAGACTTGCAGGCGCAATCCGGCAGCCTTTACCCCGCCCTGCTGCTGCATGAAAAAGCGCCCGTTATCGATACCGAAATCACCATCGGCAGCCTCAGCATGCCCGGTCTGCAATTCGACAACCTGAGCAGCCACCTGTTTGCCAACCGCGAGCGCATCACCTTATCCGGCTTTCGCGCCGGGCTTTACGGCGGCATCACCGAAGGCGGCATCAGCATGGCCAACACCAACCCGATTTCCTACCACTTGCAGCAAAACGCCGCCGGCGTGCACATCAGAGCGCTGCTGCAAGATTTGTTTGCCTACAGCAGCATCAGCGGCAACGGCAACGCTGTTATCGACCTCACCGCCCGCGGCAGCAACCGCAGCGAGCTCACCCGCAGCCTGAACGGTAGCCTGCAACTGACCGTATCCGACGGCGCCTGGCTCGGCATTGATTTCGACAACATCCTGCAACGCGCCAGCAACGCCGCCGCCATCGGCAGCGGCCGCACCGACGTGCAAACCCCGTTCAGCCGCTTTTCCATGCTCAGCCATATCGAAAACGGCATCGACTATCACGAAAACGTCGAGCTGATCTCGCCGCGGCTGGAAATCCGCAGCAGCGGCCGCACCGACCTCGCCAGCCAAACCCTTTCCGAAAACCTGTTTATCCACAACGCCCGCAACCGCCAAGCCAAGCCGATACCGCTCACCATCAGCGGCCCCATCGACAACCCCTCGGTAACCATCGACTTTCAGCGCCTCACCTACGGCATGAGCACCCCCGAAGAGAGGCGCCGCGCCTTGGCCGAAACCCTGCGCGAGCAATGGCAATGGCTCAACCCGCGCAACAGCGGCACCCCCTAAAACACCACCCCATATTTTTCAGACGGCCTCATCATGAATTTTCTCGCCTGGAACGCCCCGCCACCGCTGGCCGCCATAGCACAAGCCGTGCAATCGCATGCCGCACCGCTTTATCTGATTGTGTGTCTGCACGACACCGACATGCCCGCCTTCAGGCCGTCTGAAAACCCGTCTGCACTCGAAACACAATTACAGCACCGCCTCAACACACAAATCGGCTGCCTGCAATTCAACGGCCCCAACGCCCTTAACGACATCCTGCCCGGCGTTCATCTGTGGTTGCTGCCGCCCCGACACGCCGCGCGGCTGGGCGACTACTTCAACGCACCGATACAATGGCAAACCCCCGCCTTGCCGCAAGAGCCGCAAGAGCAAGCCAAACCGTGGCTGCAAGCGCCCCGGCAAAGCGCCGCCCCCACCCGTGCCATCGTTATCGGAGCGGGCATTGCCGGCGCCGCCACTGCCCGAGCGCTGGCCGAACGCGGGCTGCCGGTCACCGTGTTAGAAGCCGGCGAGCCGGCACAAGCCGCTTCGGGCAACCGCCAAGGGCTGCTGTATGCCAAAATTTCCGCCCACAACACCGAGCAGACCGAGCTGCTGCTCTGCGGCTACGGCCACAGCCGCCGCCTGCTGCAAAAACTGCTGCCCGACAGCAACACATGGGGCGGCAACGGCATTCTCCACCTCAACCACAGCGCCGCCGAAACCAAACGCAACCACGCATTGGGTCAACAACGACACCATGCCCACCTTTACCGCAGCGTCAATGCCGCCGAAGCCAGCAAAATCGCCGGCCTTCCCATTGCTTCAGACGGCCTTTACTGGCCGCAAGGCGTATGGCTGAACCCGCCCGCGCTGGTGCAAGCGCTGCTCGATCACCCGCTGATCACACTGCACAGCCACACCCCGCTGCTGCACGCCGTCCACAACGGCCGCGAATGGCAGGCCGCTACCCCCGCACAAACCTTTTGCGGCAGCCACATCATCTACTGCCTCGGCGCCCACAGCCCCGACGCCGCCGATTTCAACCTGGCCGCACTGCCCTATCAACTAATCCGCGGCCAAACCAGCCTCGCCGCCGTTACCGCCCAATCCGCGCGGCTGCGTTGCGCCCTTTCCGGCGCCACCTACATCAGCCCCGCCTGGCAAGGGCTGCATTGCTATGGCGCCACATTTCTGCCGCACGATGCAGACAGCCGACTGCGCACCAGCGATGAAGCCGCCAACCGCGCCGGGCTGGCCGCACTTCATCCCGCATTGGCACACAATTTGCTTTCAGACGGCCCGAACCGCCGCCAAACGAATGGCCAGAACACCCTAGGGTGTCCGGACAATTTGTTTATGAGGGGATTTTTATTCCTGAAAATGCAGATGCCAGGCAAAAAACGCAGCAAGATTGGACATCTTGCGAGGCTTTTTAACGCAGCAGATGCGTTTTCAGGGGCAAAATACACCCGCAAATCGAATGGTCAGGACACCCTAGGCCACGCCGCCGTGCGCTGCGACAGCCCCGACCACCTGCCGATGGCCGGCCCGCTCGGCGACATCCGCGCCATACAAAGCGCATACGCCAAGCTGGCACTGGATAAAAACTACCGCCTAAACACCCCCTGCCCCTACCTGCCCGACGCCTACATCAACACCGCCCACGGCAGCCGCGGCCTCGCCACCGCGCCGATTTGCGCCGAAAGCATCGCCGCCCGCATCCTCGGCCTGCCCGACCCGCTCTCACCGCGCCTCCGCAACGCACTGCACCCCAACCGCAGCATCATCCGCGCCATCGTGCGCCATGAGCGCTTGTCAGAACGGGCATGAGGCCGCAGCCGGATTTGCAGTGCCGCCAATAAATATCGAGCGCCGCACAGTGGAAAGTGTTTGGGTGGCAAGTGTTTTGGTAATAACAATAACCCCTTCCGTCCAGCTCTCGCCGCCTGGTTCGCTTACTTTTGTGAATGGGTATTCAGATAGCCGATGCTCTACCAAAAAATCATTTTTGGGTTTCAGACGGCCTTAACCGTTATTCAAACCTCGCGGCTTGTGCCCTCTCCCTAACCCTCTCCCGCGGGAGAGGGAAATCGGTTGCTGTTGTGTTTGCCGTTGCACGTTTTTGCCGTTGCACGCTTTGACCTACGTTTGTTTGTCCCGCTAATCTCACCGCTTCAGCAACCTGGCCCCCTCCCCTGTGGGGGAGGGTTGGGGAGAGGGCGGCAAACCGCAGGTTTGCTTTATCGCACATTCCGCCATCATTTTCAGACGGCCTGACCGTTATTCAAGCCTGGCGGCTTGTGCCCTCTCCCTAACCCTCTCCCTCGGGAGAGGGAATTCGGTTGCTGTTGTGTTTGCCATTACGCGTTTTTTGCCGTTGCGGTGTTTTTGCCGTTGCGGTGTTTTTGCCGTTGCGGTGTTTGGGTCGGCGTTTGTTTTCCCGCCAATCTTACCGCTTCAGCAACCGGGCTCCCTCCCCTGTGGGGGAGGGCTGGGGAGAGGGCGGCAAACCGCAGGTTTGCTTTATCGCACATTCCGCCATCATTTTCAGACGGCCTGACCGTTATTCAAGCCTTGCGGCTTGTGCCCTCTCCCTAACCCTCTCCTACGGGAGAGGGAATTCGGTTGCTGTTGTGTTTGCCGTTGCGGTGTTTTTGCTGTTGTGTGTTTTTTCCGGCGTTTGTTTTCCCGCCAATCTTACCGCTTCCGCAACCTGGCCCCCTCCCCTGTGGGGGAGGGCTGGGGAGAGGGCGGCAAACCACAGGTTTGCTTTATCGTGCATTCCAACATTATTATTTCCAGCAACCATTTGTCGGATATTTGTATTCGACAAATGGTTTGACATCCTTTGATTTAAAATGATTTTGACCGTCTGAAACTTCATTTTCACCGTTTTCAGACGGCCTTAACCTATAGGCAATGCTTCCGAACACGAAAAAGGCGCCTTGCAAAGGCGCCCGAAGCGGCATTGTTTGATGGCGGTTAAAAATGATTTTTCAGCATACGCAAATCGGCAAACACGGCGGTTTCATCGGCCGGCTGCCGGCCTGTTAATCCGCCAACGCGGCGGTATACGGCGGCTTCGGCAGTACGCAGAAACGGGTTGATGCGGCGTTCGTGCGCCAATGTTACCGGTAAAGTGGGCGTATGTGCGGCCTGCGCCAAGGCCGTCTGAATATCGGTATTATCGGGTTCGATATGGGCGGCAAAGCGCAGATTGGCTGCGGTGTATTCATGGGCGGGGTAAAACAGCGTGTCTTGCGGCAGGCTGTTATAGCGCTGTAAGCTGGCAAACAGCTGCTCAACGGTGCCGGTAAACACACGGCCGCAGCCGGCGCTGAACAGGGTGTCGCCGCAAAATACATGCAGGCCTGAGGAAGTGTGCAAAAGATAGCTGATGTGCTGATCGGTGTGCCCCGGCGTGTGCCATACCCCGGCGTGCATGCCGGCAAATTCAATCTGCACGCCCTCACCTGCCGCAACCGTGGCGCCGGCGATATCGCTGTTGCCATACACGATACAATCGGGATAGGCTGCTTTCAAAGCCGCCAAGCCGCCGGTGTGGTCGTGATGATGGTGGGTAATCCAGATTTGCGCCAGTTGCAGATTGTGTTGGTGCAGATATGCCGACACCGGCTCCGCGTCGCCCGGGTCGACACACACGGCCCGGCCGTTCGCTTCGATCAGCCAGATATAATTGTCGTTAAAGGCGGCAATCGGTGTGATTTTCGGCATGTGTTTTTCCTTTATGCGGTCAAACTTAAAACAAGGTATGCGCTGCGGCACGCCGAACCTGATATAGAGCGACATAAATAAACACGTGCTACAGCGTTGCTGCTGCCTTGTATCACGGCTTTCTTCACTCCACTATAGCCGTTGGTTTGCGGTTAAAACAGGCAAACCGAACCGCCGTACCGGTTTCAGACGGCCTCAATATTTCAGACGGCCTCAAGTATCTGCCAGCAGCCAATGCTGCAAACCCACCAATGTTTTGGCATCGGCGATTTCGTTGTTTTTCAATGCGGTTTTTACGGCCTCGCGGCTGAGCAACACGGTTTCGGTAAATTCGTCTTCATCGGTGCTCAGCATACTGTCGGCGCGCACGCCCTCGGCGCGGTAAAGATACATGTTTTCATCGCAAAAGCCGGGGGCGGTGTAAAACGTGTGCAGCAGCACCACGCGCTCGGCGGTGTATGGCGTTTCTTCGGCCAATTCCCGCAAGGCGCATTGTGCCGGGTCTTCACCGGCATCGAGTTTGCCCGCCGGCAGCTCCAGCAGCGGTTTGCCGACGGCATAACGCCATTGCCGCACCAAGACCACTTCATCTTCGCCGGTGACGGCCAGCACACAGGCCGCACCGGGGTGGCGCACCACGATACGGCCGCTTTCATGGCCGTTGGGCAGGCGGATGGTGTCGCGGTAAATGTTGAGAAACGAGCCTTCGATCAGCGGCTCGGAGTTTAATTGGGTTTCGGTCAAATCCATGTCGGTTATTATCCTGGTGGGTTATCCTGCTTGATGCTTTCAGACGGCCTGTTATCTCCATTCACCAAGGCAAGCTAACCGCGTTGGCCCGCCTTGCTCACTATTTTTGTGAATGCGTTGCGATGCCGTCTGAACTGTTTTTCAAATATCAAGATGTTCAGGCAAACAAATCATCGCGCCTGACGGCAGCGGCCACGGCATCGGTCAGCTGTTGCAGCTCATCTGCCTGAATGATATACGGCGGCATCAGGTAAAGCAATTTGCCAAACGGCCTGATCCACACCCCCATTTGCACAAAAAATGCCTGCATGGCCGCCATATTCACGGGTTTGTGGGTTTCCACTACACCGATGGCGCCGATAATGCGCACATCGGCCACGTTGGGCTCGGCTGAGAGCGGCCGCAGGGCCGTCTGAAAATGCGCTTCAACCGCCGCCACTTGCGCCTGCCATTCGCCCCGCGCCAAAATCTGCATATTGGCTTCGGCCACGGCGCAAGCCAGCGGGTTGCCCATAAATGTGGGGCCGTGCATAAACACGCCGGCTTCGCTGCGGCTGATGATTGCCGCCACTTTGCGGGTGGTTGCGGCGGCGGAAAGCGTCATCATGCCGCCGGTGAGCGCTTTGCCGATGCACATGATATCGGGCGCTATACCGGCATGTTCGCAGGCAAACAACTTGCCGGTGCGGCCAAAGCCGGTGGCGATTTCATCGAGAATCAGCAACACGCCGTATTGGTCGCACAGCTGCCGCACACGGCGCAGATAGTCGGGGTGATACACGCGCATGCCGCCGGCGCCCTGCACAATCGGTTCTAAAATCACGGCGGCGGTGTCGTGACGGTGTGTGTGTAAGGCCGTCTGAAAAGCCGTGATGTCATTTTCCAGCCATTCGCCGTCAAAACGGCTTTGCGGCGCGGGCACAAAAATATGCTCGGGCAGAAAGCGGCTGTAGAGGCTGTGCATCGAATTCACGGGGTCGCACACGCTCATGGCGCCGAAGGTGTCACCGTGATAGCCGCGGGAAATGGTAAGAAATTTGCTGCGCGGCGCACCTTTGCCGTGCCAATATTGCAGCGCCATTTTCAGCGCCACTTCTACCGCCACCGAGCCGGAGTCGGCCAGAAAAATACACGCTAAATTCTGCGGCAGCATGGTGCGCAAACTCTGGCACAAACGTACCGCCGGCTCGTGGGTAATGCCGCCGAACATCACATGCGGCAGCGTATCAAGCTGTGTTTTGGCGGCGGCCACCAATTCGGGATGGTTATAGCCGTGTTGCGCGCACCACCAGCTCGACATGCCGTCTACCAGCCGCCGCCCGTCGGCCAAGGTCAGATGCACGCCCGCGCTTTCAGCAACAGGATACACCGGCAGCGGCTCAGTCATAGAGGTGTAGGGATGCCAGATGTGGCGGCGGTCAAACACGAGATCTTGAGGGGTCAGCATGGAGATACACAAAGGCCGTCTGAAAGGCTTGATTATATCGGAAAGCCGCATCCGTCCATAGGGTAATCGGCGCGCCCTATTCCGATTCACAAAATAATTCAGACCGCCTTGCCCCGCCTTATCTACTTAACGTGCGTTCGGAATAAGATAATTTAAGATCATTCATGAGATAAAAATCCTTCACGATTTTACCCCTACCCTAACCCGTTGGGACGGGGAGGGAACAGAGTGCGGCAACACCACCCAAATACTGCCGGATAAAATTTAATGTCCGGCAACCCTTTGCTCGGTGATGATTTGGCCCGTATAAAAATCCTGCGCCGTCATGCCCTGCCCGTGCGATGAACTATCTTTGCCCGGCTTTCTGCCGCCAATGGATTTAAATATAGTCTTCTGGTGTTTTTTGTTTTTACACACAGCACCTTACTATCAATCAGCTGCTGTTTTTTGAAATTTTCTTATCCCGAACGCACGTTACTTATTTTTGTAAATGTTTTTCAGACGGCCTGCGGAATGGTTTGGCAGCCGCTGCCGATACACGCAGCTAGGATATCCTTAATATTCATACATCATCATATTTTTTGCACTAAAAGCACATCTGCTGCGTTAAAAAGCCTCGCAAGATGTCCAATCTTGCTGCGTTTTTTGCCTGGCATCTGCATTTTCAGGAACAAAAATCCCCTCATAAACAAATTATCCGGACACCCTAGCAGCTACAGCAGGCCCCGCTCCACAAACGATACCGCCTGCCGCGCGGTAATCACAAAATGATCGAGCAGCCGCACATCCACCAAATCCAGCGCGCTGCGCAAACGCCGGGTAAATGCGATATCGGCTTCGGAAGGCTCCGCTGTGCCGCCGGGATGGTTGTGCGCGATAATCAAGGCGCTGGCATGCGCATCGAGCGCCTGCTTGACCACTTCGCGGACATAAACCGTGTTTTCCGCCACCGTGCCGCGCCCGAGCTCACTTTGGCCGATTAAGCGGTTGCGCTGGTTGAGAAACAGCGCCCACGTTACTTCTACTTTTTCATGCCCCAATTGCAGGCGCAAAAAATCAGCCACCGCCTGCGGGCTGCCGAATGCCGTGTCGTCTTGTAGCTCCTCGCTCAACACCCGGCGGCCGATTTCGCGCACCACCGCAAACTGGGTGTAACTCGCCAGCCCCATGCCTTTATGCGCCGACAGCGCCCTAACATCGGCACTCATCAGCCTGCCCAAACTGCCGAATTCGCCCAACAGATGCCGCGCCAGATCCACCGCGCTCATGCCCCGCGTGCCCACCCGCAGCAGAATTGCCAGCAATTCGGCATCGCTCAAAGCCTGCGCGCCGCGTGCCAACAGTTTTTCCCGCGGCCGCTCGCCCTGCGGCCATTGCTTGATACTCATATTGTTCCCCGTTATTGTTAATGAAATTATCATAGCATTTATTTTACCCATATCAAATAAATGCCGTCTGAAAATATTCAGACGGCCTCAAAAATACAACACCTAATCTCATTCACTTGGAAATGCAAACCGGGCGGGCTGTTCTGCAACCGGGCAGCCGGGAAGTCAGCTTTACCTGCTATAGAGGAACACCGATTTTGATATTTTGCACCCGGAATATGGGTGAGGTGTTCAATCTGAAAACAGCGGTAATCGTCTAAATCCGCAGCCACCACCCGCAACAAAAATTGCTGTCGCCCGCCATCAGATGGCACTCCAATACCTGCGCCAAGCCGCGCACCGCTTCGGCAAAGCCTTCTACCACCGCCACACATCCCGGCTTTTCACCCGCACCCGTACAAACACGGCAAACCCCTGCCCACTTTGGCTGCATCGATTTGGGCGCGGTAACGCTCGATAATGCCCGCTTCTTCCAACAGTTTACCCGCCTCAAACAGGGCAACAGCGACAGCCTATCGGTTTGGCCTGCTCCACATTTTGCCATTTGCCGTTGCGCTGCAAAGCAGCAAGGATTTTCCAGAAATAATGATTTTAATGCTTATTTGATGAAAATTTTCAGCATATACGCAATCCGATTTTAGCCGTCCGATATTATAATAAGCGCCCGTTTACAGGAAATATGCCATGCCGCCCACCGCTGCCCACACCTTGCCGACAAAGGCCGACTCGCCCCGTTCTGAATTTAACCGCGGCATCAAAAACTGCCTGCCGGTGTTGGTGGGCATGATTCCCTTTGCGCTGATTTTAGGTGTACAGGGCGCCCAAAAAGGCATGAGTGTGCTCGAAATGCCGCTGATGACCGGCCTGAACTTTGCCGGCGGCTCCGAATTTGCCGCCGTGGGCTTGTGGGGCAATCCACTGCCCGTGCTGCTGATTATCGCGGTAACTTTTATGATCAATACCCGCCACATCCTGATGGGCGCTGCGTTAACGCCTTATATGCGCCATCTGCCGCTGAAAAAAGCCCTGCCCGCACTGTTTTTTATGACCGATGAAAGCTGGGCAATGGGCATTGCCGATGCCAACCGCCGCAAAGCACGCGGTCTGCCGGCATTCAGCCTGGCTTATTATATGGGTGTCAGCCTGACCCTATATGTGATGTGGGTTGCATTTACCGCGCTGGGCGCCGCCGTCGGCCCCGCATTCGGCGATGTGGAAGCGCTGGGTTTCGGCATGGCTTTTCCGGCCGTATTTCTGGTGTTGTTGCGCGGAATGTGGAAAGGTTTTCGAGCCGCGCGGCCATGGCTGGTCAGCCTGGCGGTCGCGGCGCTGGTTTCTCTGTTGGGCGAAGGCGCGTGGTATGTGCCGGCCGGTGCGGCAGCAGGCTTGATTGCCGCCTATTTTTGGAGTGCCGAAGCATGATTTCATGGGCCTCATTCCTCACCATTCTCGGCATGCTCGCCGCCACTTATTCCACCCGCCTTATCGGCTTTCTCGCCCTGCGCCGCCGCACCCTCAGCCCGCGCGCCGCCGCCGTGATGGAAGCTGCGCCCGGCTGCGTGCTCATTGCCGTGATTGCCCCGCATTTCGTTTCCGACAAACCGCACGAGCTGATTGCCCTGGCGCTCACCCTGCTGGCCTCCAGCCGCTTGTCGATGCTGCCAACCGTACTCATCGCCGTGATCTCCTCCGGCTTGTTAGGGTATTGGATGCAAGGATAAAATTTAAATACAGCCCACTGCAATCAAACGGCACTGGTTTATAAAAATACACAATCCAAAAAGCCGCCTATAGAAACGGCAATTGAATAACTGCATTATTTAAATCAAGCTAATTGTTTTATAAAGAGAAATTAATAAAATATTTTTAGAATGAAAATGCCAATCCAGAACATAACCGGCATAGCCGACAAAATAGCCCAATCCGGGCTATTTTTTATAGCCGCAAATCAGGCGAAATGTAGAACAAGATATAAAATGTAGAACAAAACCAAAAATCAAATTGAATAAAACCCAAAAGCAAAAGCGCCTGAATCCGTTTAGATTCAAGCGCTTTAGTATTTGGTGCCCAGGGTCGGACTCGAACCGACACACCTTGCGGCGGGGGATTTTGAGTCCCCTGCGTCTACCAATTTCGCCACCTGGGCGGTGAAGAAGTGGCTATTATAGCGGCAAATTTTTTCTTGTAAAGCGCACATCGTCATATTTTATTACATTTTTATTAAACAATTGAAAATAATAAATATTAATTTCAACTCGGTTTCAGACGGCCTGTGCGGCGGATTTCGCCTAAATCAAGTTCGGTGCAAAAACTGCCGAAACCCCTACATCAAAACCGGCAAACACGTTAAGATAAGCGTATTTCCTATCAGGAGTAAATAACATGAATCCTATCTCACGCCGCTTGATGGCGCCTGCGCTGGCTTTAGCGCTGCTGGCCGCCTGCCAGCCGCAACAATCCGCCGCACCGGCAGCTTCTGCGCCGGCTTCTGCCGATTCTTCAGGCGCGGCCGCCTCGGCCGGTTTCCACGGCACTGATATGCGCAAAGAAGACATCGGCGGCGATTTCACCATGACCGACGGCGAGGGCAAGCCTTTCAGCCTGAGCAGCTTAAAAGGCAAAGTGGTGGTTTTGTCTTTCGGCTACACCCACTGCCCCGATGTCTGCCCCACCGAGCTGCTGACTTATAGCGATGCGTTAAAACAATTGGGCGATCAGGCCAAAGATGTGGCGGTGGTTTTTGCCAGTGTCGACCCCGAGCGCGACACGCCCGAATTAATCGGCAAATATGCCAAACAATTCAACCCTGATTTTATCGGTCTGACTGTTACCGAAGGCCAAAGCCTGCCGGTGATCAAGCAGCAATACCGGGTAGTGTCGGCCAAAGCGGGGCAGCAATCTGACACGGTTTATCTGGTTGACCACACGGCCGGTGCGTATTTGCTCGACAAAGCCGGCGAAGTGGCGGTATTTGCGCCTTACGGCAGCACCGCCGCACAAATCGCCGATGATATCAAGATTTTGCTACAATAAGCATCTTCACCGTTTCATCAGGCCGTCTGAAACGTTTTCAGACGGCCTCATCAAGAGAAAACCATGTCTGACAACAATCATCTGACCATTGCCCTTTCCAAAGGGCGTATTTTTGACGAAACACTGCCGCTGCTGGCCGCTGCTGGCATTACACCTGCCGAAGAGCCGGGCAGCTCGCGCAAACTGATTATCGGCACCAATCTGCCCAATATCCGGCTGGTGATTGTACGCGCCACCGACGTGCCCACTTATGTGCAATACGGCGCGGCCGATTTCGGCATCGCCGGCAAAGACGTGCTCACCGAACACGGCGGCGACGGCCTTTACCAGCCGCTTGATCTGCAAATTGCCAAATGCCGCATGATGGTAGCGGTGCAAAAAGGCTTTGATTACACAGCCGCCTCGCAGCCCGGCCGCCGCCTGCGCGTGGCCACCAAATACCCCGATATTGCCGCCGAACACTTTGCCGGCAAAGGCGTGCACGTAGACATCATCAAGCTTTACGGCTCGATGGAGCTGGCGCCCTTGGTCGGGCTTTCCGATGCCATTGTCGACTTAGTATCAACCGGCGGCACTTTAAAGGCCAACAACCTTGAAGCAGTGGAGCATATTGCCGATATTTCCAGCCGCCTGGTGGTCAACAAAGCCGCGCTGAAAGTCAAATACGCCCTACTCCAGCCGATTATCGATGCCTTTGCCGGCGCAGTAGGCGCAGAAGCTTGAGCGAGGCCGTCTGAAAAAGCGAGCAAACCGATGAAACATTTATTAATTGATTTTGAAAACACCCAACCTGCCGATTTGAATAAAATCAGCGATGATGATTGCCAAATCTGGCTGTTTCTCGGTTTGCACCAACAAAAAAGCATCCCGATCGATTTATGCGAATCCTTATTGCGCTTCGGTAAAAACGTGCATTTCGTGCGCCTGGAAAAAACCGGCAAAAACGCGCTGGATTTTTACCTGGCCTTTTACATGGGCCGCATCACCCAAACCGATCCCGATGCGCAAATCTGCATTCTTTCCAAAGACGGCGGCTTCGACCCGCTGGTCGAACATATCGACAACCGTAAGATGGCCGAGCAAATCGTGCGGGTAAAAGAATTGAGCGGAAAATCAGTCAAAATGCTCGGCAACGGCAAAAACAATGCCGCCCAAACAGCACCTCAGCCCCTGCCCCAAACCGACAATGCTTTAATCCGCAACGGTTTCAAAAAAGCCGTGGCCTATTTCAGCCAAGCAGAACCGCCCCTGCCCGGCAACTATGAAAAGCTGCTGAAAACCTTGCGCAAGCTGCTGAAAAGCGAATTGAAAACACACCGCAAAAACGAGCGCTTGCAAAGTGTGGAAAAAATCGCCGCCAAACTGCTGCTGCAAGGCTTTATCAGCGCAGATGCCGGCCACAACCTGCACTATCACTTCAGCAGCAAAGATTTCGACCAACGTCTGATCAAACGCATTCTGGCACTGCGCCCACGCAGCCGCACGGCGCTTTATAACGTTATCCAAAGCTTTGCCGGCAGCGGCCAAGACACCGACACCGGCAACAGCGAGCAAACCGCCGCCAAGCTGGCGCAACAACGCATTTTTATTTTCAACAACAATAAAATCAGCTACCCCGACGAGATTGCCGAAGCCGACATCATCGATGCCGAAATCATGCCGTCTGAAACCGTTTTACCGCCAACTCAAGCAGCACCGGCAAACCGGCGCCCGAAAGCCAGCGCAACGCTTTCCGATGCCGCACAAAAAACGCTGGCCGTTTTACAAAAAATCAGCCGCAACCGCCCCATCAGCAGCCGCAGCCTGCAAAATTCGATTGCATCCTGGCTGCGCACAGAAGCCGGAGAAGCCGCCGTCGTGTTTGACGAATTGCAGGCGCACGGCATCATTCACCTCGACGGCAACCGCATCCGATACACTTTTTAACTACCCAGAGAACAACCATGAAAAAGCTCAACACCCGTTCCGACAATTTCCAGAGCGAGCTCAAAGCACTGCTGGCTTTTGAAACCGCACAAGACCCAAAAATCGATCAAATTGTGGCCGACATCTGCGCCGATGTACAAAAGCGCGGCGATGCGGCCGTCATCGAATACAGCAACCGCTTTGACGGCACATCCGCCCAAAACATGGCCGACCTCACTCTTTCGCAGGCAGACCTCAAAGCCGCATTCGAGCGCCTGCCCGAAAACGTTCAGACGGCCTTAAAGCAAGCCGCCGCCCGGGTAGAAAGCTACCACCGGCGCCAAAAAATGGAATCGTGGTGCTACACCGATGAAGACGGCACGCTGCTCGGCCAGCAAATCACTGCGCTCGACCGGGTAGGCATTTATGTGCCCGGCGGCAAAGCAGCTTATCCCAGCTCAGTGATTATGAACGCCATGCCCGCGCACGTGGCCGGCGTACAAGAAATCATCATGGTTGTGCCCACGCCCAACGGCGAGCGCAACGACATCGTATTGGCCGCCGCCTACGTAGCCGGCGTAACCAGCGTTTTTACCATCGGCGGTGCGCAAGCCGTGGCCGCGCTGGCTTACGGCACCGAAACCGTGCCGCAGGTAGACAAAATCACCGGCCCCGGCAACGCCTTTGTTGCCGCCGCCAAACGCCGCGTGTTCGGCGTGGTCGGCATCGACATGGTGGCCGGCCCCTCTGAAATCCTGGTGATTGCCGACGGCAGCACCCCCGCCGAATGGGTGGCGATGGATTTGTTCAGCCAGGCCGAACACGATGAAATCGCCCAAGCCATTTTAATCGGCACCTCGCAGCCATATCTTGACGAGGTTCAGACGGCCATGAACCAACTGATTGAAGAAATGCCGCGCCGCGCCATCATCGAAGCCTCACTCGGCAACCGCGGCGCCATGATTCTGGCCGAAAATTTAGACGAAGCCTGCGAAATCGCCAACTATATCGCACCCGAACATCTGGAACTTTCCGTTGAAAACCCGCAAGCATGGTCGCCAAAAATCCGCCATGCCGGCGCCATTTTCATGGGCCGATACACCAGCGAAAGCCTCGGCGACTACTGCGCCGGCCCCAACCACGTTTTGCCCACCAGCCGCACCGCCCGTTTCTCCTCCCCCTTGGGCACTTACGATTTCCAAAAACGCTCCAGCCTGATTCAAGTATCGGAGCAAGGCGCGCAAACACTCGGCAAAATCGCCAGCACACTGGCACACGGCGAAATGCTCACCGCCCACGCCCGCGCAGCGGAATTCCGTTTGAAAGATTAACAACCGCCCGCCGCCGTTTTTTTGGGGCATTCCATGCGGTTAACGGGTGCTTTGTGCCTCTGAAAACATATCCGCTGCGTGCATCAAGGTGATGATTAACCCATGCTCAAGAAGCGCTGAGGCCGTCTGAAACCATTCAGACGGCCTTTCAATAAACTGCGGCAAAGCAGTGCAGCCCGATAAAAAACGAGTATAATAATGCAGACAATTTTCTGCTTTATGCCCGCAAACACCGCAGCAGCCATCCGCCCTGCCGCGCCTTCAAGCCGCGCACAACGCCGCAGTTTGCCGCAAAAGCACCACACAACACTCTGACCGACAAATACAGAAAGCAAATCATGGCATTAACAATGGACGACCGCGACGGTAAAATCTGGGTCAACGGCGAATTAACCGAATGGCGCGAAGCCAAAACCCACGTGCTCAGCCACACCCTGCACTACGGCATGGGCGTATTCGAAGGTGTGCGCGCTTACGAAACCGCCGAAGGCCCGGCAATTTTCCGCCTGCAAGAGCATACCGACCGCCTGTTTAACTCCGCCAAAATCACCGGCATGACGCTGCCTTTCAGCAAAGAAGCCGTCAATCAGGCGCACATCGACGTGGTGAAAGCCAACAATCTGCATTCGTGCTACTTCCGCCCGATGGCTTTTTACGGCTCAGCCAAACTCGGCATCGCCCCCAAAGCAGACGATGTGCAATTGATTGTGGCCGCCTGGCCTTGGGGCGCCTACTTGGGCGAAGAGGGTATCAAACGCGGCATCCGCTGCAAAATCAGCTCGTTTACCCGCCACCACCCCAACATCACCATGATTAAAGCCAAAGCCAACGGCAACTACATGAATTCCATCATGGCCAACAGCGAAGCCCACCAAGGCGGCTACGATGAAGCCATTTTGCTGGATGCACAAGGCTACGTGGCCGAAGGCTCGGGCGAAAACATTTTTGCGGTCAAAGACGGCGCACTCTACACCCCCGCGCTCGACGTCGCCCTCGACGGCATTACCCGCCGCACCGTGATTGCGATTGCCAAAGAAATGGGGCTGGAAGTGTTTGAAAAACGCATCACCCGCGATGAGCTGTATATTGCCGACGAAGTATTTTTCACCGGCACCGCCGCCGAAGTTACCCCCATCCGCGAAATCGACAACCGCGAAATCGGCATCGGCGAACGCGGGCCGATAACCGCCGAAATCCAACAACGCTTTTTCGATATCGTGCAAGGCAAAAACCCGCAATACCGCCATTGGCTCACTTACGTAAAATAAGCCTATTGATTAGCCCCATCAGGCCGTCTGATATCCCTCCGCTTTCAGACGGCCTCTTGCAACACATCAACACAAGGATAAAACCATGAGCGAACTGAACCAAGAAACCATCGTGATTACGCCCCATGATCTGCCGCTGCACTGCTCAGGCCCGCAAAACCAAGCCTGGAACGGCCATCCGCGCGTATTTCTGCCGATACAGTCCAACAGCAGCATCGAATGCCCCTATTGCGGCGCGGTTTACAAACTCGAAGGCGAAGCCGGCCACCACTGAGCCCGAGGGATCCGCATGAAACCCATCGCCCTACTGCTGATTTTCGCCTGCACCGCCTGCGGTTCGCAAAAAGCCGTGCGCCCCGAAGCGCCCGCCCCCATCGTGGCCGCTACCCAAACCTACACCATCGACTACCGCGCCGCCAAAGGCAACAGCCGCATCAGAGCCGTGTATATCAACAGCAACAGCCCGCTGACTGTCGAGCTGCACCAAGGCAGCACGGTAGAAACCCTCACTCAGGCCAGCGCATGGGCGCAAGGTGCCGAATACAGCAACGCCACCACCCGCTGGCATGTGCAGGACAACGCCGCCACGCTCACCCGCAAGGGCAAGCAAACGCAATATCTGGAAACCGATTAAACACGCGTGTTTCTTTGCTTTACGTATCAGGCCGTCTGAAAACACTTTCAGACGGCCTGATACATAATACGCAGAATGAGCGCAAACCCATTATTGGCAATCATTCAAACAAAAGCTTGAGGCTTTTGCAAAATAAATTTTAGTTTGGAAACAACCCGAAAGCTAATCATTCCTGCACAAACCGGAATCTATCCACAACAATTCAACCCATTGATTGCAAATCAACTTATATAAAAGGACATTCCGGCTTGAGCAGGAATAACGAATCAAGCAGCTTAAATGATTATGTGTAAGGCCGAGACTTTTGCAAAATCCCTATCTTTGGCACATTTCTTCGTTATTCGCCGCTCGAAATCTTACCTATCCCCATGATATATATGCGCTTTCTGCACTATTCTAATTTCGAACTATACTCAAATCTAGGGTTTTGCAAAGGTTTCCGGCCGTCTGAAAACAAAAAAACGGGCAAACCGATTGATTCGGCCTGCCCGTTTTTACACATCCGCTCAACGCAAACTGTGTAAAAAATGCAGATGTTTGTGATATTGGCTGATGATGTCGTTAATCACCCCCTCACGGCTCCAGCCCATAATATCGTAATCCTGACCACCTTCGCCCAAATGCACTTCGGCGCGGTAATATTTTTGTGCTTCGTCCGCTTCCTGCGTGCTGGTATTGCTTTGCGCAAATTCAGGCTGAATGTGGCCGGTGGCCACCACCTGATAAGTGAAGTCGATTTCCTCACCCTGATGCACGCTCAGCACCACTTGACCGCTTTCAGGAGCGCTCACTTCGGCATTCAAACCGCTGTTGCGCAATTCTTCGGCCACTTCCTCACAGGCTTTTTTCACCGTGCGGTCAACAAAACGCTGCACCACTTCACGGTTGGGAAAATCCATAATCACCTGCAAACGCTCGCGCCAAGCACCGCTGCCTTGCGCCGGCAGCGGCGTGGTCAGCCCCAGCTGCAACACTTCCTGCTTTTGCGCATCGATATTCAAGGCCTTAAACAAACCGTAAATGGCAACCATCAACACCGTAACAAACGGTAGCGCGCTGGCGATTGCCATCGTTTGCAATGCGCCCAAACCACCGGCCAGCAGCAGCGCAATCGCTGCCGCACCCGCACCGGCCGCCCAAAAAATGCGGTAGCCGACACCGGTGCTGCCCTCGCCATAAGCGCAGAGCATGTCCATCACCAGCGCGCCCGAATCGGCGGAAGTCACAAAAAACACCACAATCATCAGCAGCGCCACATAAGTGAAAACGGTGGCAAACGGCAGCTGCTCCAAAAAGGCAAACAAGGCCAGCGACACATCTTGCGACACCACTTCGCCCAACGATACAATGCCTTGGTTCAAAATCATCTCAATCGCCGAATTGCCGAAAAACGTCATCCACATAAACGTGAAGCCCGCCGGCACCAGCAACACGCCGGTGATAAATTCGCGAATGGTGCGCCCGCGCGACACACGGGCGATAAACAGGCCGACAAACGGCGCCCAGCTCACCCACCAACCCCAATAAAGAATCGTCCAACCACCGAACCAATCGGTTTTTTCGTAGGCAAACAGATTAAACGTCATATTCACAATGCTAGACAAATAATAGCCCACGTTTTGCACAAAAGCCTGCAACAAAAACACCGTCGAGCCGGCCAGCAGCACAAACAGCAGCAACACCACCGCCAAACCGATATTCAATTCTGACAGCATTTTCACACCGCGATCCAACCCGCTCACCACCGAAATGGTGGCCAGCGCCGTAATCGCGATAATCAGCACCACCTGGCTGAGCGTGCCCACCGGCACCGCCGGAAACAAATGGTTGATACCCGCATTCACCTGCAAAGCACCGTAGCCCAGCGAAGTGGCCAAGCCAAACAGCGTGCCCACCACCGCAAACACATCCACCGCATGGCCGATGGGGCCGTAAATTTTATCGCCGATTAAAGGATAAAGCGCCGAACGCAGCGTGAGCGGCAGATTGTGCCGGTAAGAGAAAAAAGCCAGAATCAGAGCAACAATCGCATACACCGCCCAAGCATGCAGCCCCCAGTGGAAAAACGTCAGCCGCATAGCTTCGCGCGCCGCGCCCACTGTGCCGCCGTCACCGTGCGGCGGGGTCAGAAAATGCATCACCGGCTCGGCCACACCGAAAAACATCAAACCGATGCCCATGCCGGCAGAAAACAGCATCGCAAACCAAGAAATATTTTTATAATCCGGCCGCGAATGATCGGGCCCCAATTTGATATTGCCATAGCGCGACACGCCCAAAAACACGCACGTCAGCAAAATAATGCCCACCGTGAGCACATAATACCAACTGGCGTTTTCCACAATCGCCGCCTGTACCGATTTAAATGTGCTATCCGCCAATTCCGGCAAAATAACGGCAAACAGCATAATCGCCACAATAATGATGGCCGCGCTGTAAAACACCGGCGGGTTGATATTACTTTTCGCCCGCGCCGATTCTTGCGCAAATGAATTTTGTTCAGACATAAGCCTCTTTCTTTTCTGGTTCGCAAACAGCCGCAGGCGGCCCCGACACCCGTAAAGGCTTTTTTACCTTAACAAAAAAATAATTTCAACAAAACCTTTTATCAAAAAATCCATTTAATTTATCGAAAATTTAAATTAATATTTTAATATTCCACTTTAATTGGAATATAATTTCACGAGCAACCTCGTTCCGTGATTTGATATTTACCACAGATCATCTGCCGCCACAGGCCGTCTGAATGCGCCCATCAATATCTGCCCAACCATATCAATCAGGCCGTCTGAAAAAATTTCAGACGGCCTGATACCCATTCACAAAAATAAACTAACTGCATTAACTCGACTCGCCGCCTTGTTCGCTGACTTTTGCAAATCGACATAATTGATTCAGACGGCCTGTAGGGCATCTTGGCGATTTGCGTTAAAATACCCACTCAAATCAAAATATCTGCCTAACCATGCCGAAAAAAATCCTCATTATCTCCCCCAGCTGGATTGGCGACTGCGTGATGACCCAGCCGCTCTACCGCCGCCTGCACGCGCTGCATCCGGGCTGCACCATCGACATATTCGCCCCCAAATGGTCGATGGCCGTATTTGAGCGCATGCCCGAAGTGAATAACATCATCGAAAACCCGTTCGGCCACGGCGCGCTGGATTTGAAAAAGCGCTGGCAAACCGGCCGCATGCTCGGCAAACGCGGCTACGACCAAGTGATTGTGTTGCCCGGCTCGCTCAAATCCGCCCTGATTGCCGCCGCCACCGGCATCAAACAGCGCACCGGCTATGTCGGCGAATCGCGCTACCTTTTGCTCAACGACATCCGCAAGCTCGACAAAACCGCGCTGCCCTTGATGGTTGACCGCTACACCGCGCTGGCCCACCCCACCCAAGCCGATTTCAACGGCCATTCCGACAATCCGCGCTTTCAAATCGACCCGCACAGCCAAGCCGCCGCACTTGCCCGGCACGGCTTAAACACCGGCAAACCCGTGCTCGCCTTCTGCCCCGGCGCCGAATACGGCCCCGCCAAGCGCTGGCCGGCACGCCACTTCGCCGAACTCGCCCGCCGCTATGCCGCGCAAGGCTGGCAGATATGGCTGTTCGGCTCACAAAAAGATTTCGACATTGCCGAAGAAATCAACACCCTTTCAGACGGCCTCTGCACCAATTTATGCGGCAAAACCAGCCTTTCCGAAGCCATCGATTTATTGGCCTGCGCCGACACCGTAGTTTGCAACGACAGCGGCCTGATGCACCTGGCCGCCGCACTCGGCCGCAAGCTGGTGGCGGTATACGGCTCCTCCAGCCCCGACCACACCCCGCCGCTGAGCCGCCGCGCCAAAATCGTCAGCCTGCATCTAAACTGCTCGCCCTGCTTCAAGCGCGAATGCCCGCTCGGCCATACCGATTGTTTGAACAAATTGATGCCGGAGCAAGTGGCCGCCGCCGCACAAAGCATTCCGACTCACAACCATTAACGGCATCAAAAATACCGAGGCCGTCTGAAACGCATTCAGACGGCCTTTCTATGACATTATCAAACTGATATGCTGCACTTGCACACCCTCTTTATTTGCTCCTTGTGATACATGTATTGGAGTTTGATACATGTATTGGAGTGTTACGATACCGTGCGCACTGACTATCGCCGCCCGCCTGCCTGTAGTCAATGTATTGAAAGCCCGCCATCACCCCGCAGAAACCCGCTGCGCTCGTTTTAGCTTCGCAGAAACCCGCTGCGCCCGTTTTAGCTTCGCAGAAACCCGCTGCGCCCGTTTTAGCTTCGCAGAAACTCACTACGCTCGTTTTAACTCCGCAGAAACTCGCTGCGCTCGTTTTAACTCCGCAGAAACTCGCTGCGCTCGTTTTCAGACGGCCTGTAATGTTGGATAATGGTTTGTCTGCCATCACCCTATTGCCGATTATGCTCTATCTGCACCAATCCGACCGCTTGGAAAATCTTGCCCGTGTCTTCGCCGGGCTGCAACAGCTGATGCCGCTTGAAAACCCCTTGGCACCTGAAGAAATCGTGGTGCAGAGCCAAGGCATGCGCCGTTATTTAAACACTTATCTGGCGCGTGAATTGGGCGTGGCGGCCAATCTCAAATTCAGCCTGCCGGCCGGGCTGACTTGGCGGCTGATGCGCGAGTGCCTGCCCGGCATTCCCGAGCTGAGCCCGTTTGCGCCCGAAGTGATGCGCTGGCGGCTGCTGGGTCTGTTTCAAAGCGAAGCCTTTCAGACGGCCTCTGAATACCGCACCGCCCATACCGCCCTGCAAAGCTATCTGAACAGCAGCGAATCGGCGGCTTATCAGCTTTCGGGGCAACTGGCCGATATTTTCGACCAATACCTGGTTTACCGGCCGCAATGGATTACGGCCTGGCAGCAAGGGCAGCTCATCGGCTTGGGGGATGATGAAATCTGGCAAGCCGCATTGTGGCGCTTTCTCGACGACGGCAGCGGCCACGCCCTGCACCGTGTCGCCATGTGGCAGCAGCTGCTTGACGCACTCAGCGCCGACAAGCTGCCCGAGCGTTTGTTTGTGTTCGGCATCGCCACCCTGGCGCCGATGTATCTGCAATTGCTGCAAGCCGTTGCCGAGCATTGCGACGTGCACATTTTTGCGCTCAATCCCAGCAGCGAATATTGGGGCAACGTAATTGAAGCGGCGCAGATTTTAAACAGCAGCGACGATATCGACCTCAGCCAGAGCGGCCACCCGCTGCTGGCTTCGTTGGGCAAACAAGGGCGCGATTTTTTCGATGCGTTGGCCGAAGCGCCGATTACCGAAGAACACAGCTATTTCAGCGAGCCGCTTCAGACGGCCTCATTATTGAAACGGCTGCAACACGACATTCAAACCCTTTCCCTGCCCGATGCCGCACAAAGTGCCCTGCTGCACGACGGCTCCATCCGCATTCATGCCGCCCACAGCCCCCTGCGCGAATTGCAGATATTGAAAGACCAACTGCTCGCCATATTGGCCGAACACCCCGATTGGCAGCCGCACGATATCGCCGTCCTCACCCCCAATATCGAGCCTTACAGCCCCTATATCGAAGCCGTGTTCGGGCAGGCTCAAGGCGGCGCACAGGCTTTGCCGTATTCTGTTTCCGACGTCAAACTCAGCCGCCGCCAGCCGCTTTTATACGCGCTCGAACAAACACTGGAGCTGTTGGAAAGCCGTTTTGAAGTCGACCGGCTGCTGCCCCTGCTCGACAGCGATTTGGTGCTGGCACGCTTTGAACTGAGCCGCGAAGACCTGCCGCTTTTGCACGACACCATAGCCGCACTCAACATACATTGGGGGCTCGACGGCGACATGCGCCGCCGCCACGGCGCCGCCAATACCTTGTTTACCTGGCAGCAAGGGCTGGAACGGCTGGTGCTGGGCTGGCTGCTGCCCGAAAGCAGCAACCCCGTGTGGCAAAACCTCAGCGCCTGGCACAGCGACCCCAACCAAATCGCCGTATTCAGCCGTTTCAGCGCCCTCATCCGCACCTTGGCCGAGCTTTACCACAGTTGGCAGCAGCCCGCCGATATCAGCGCCTGGTGCGAGCGTGTGCGCAAACTGCTGGCCGCCCTCTTCCTGCCCGGCACCGACGACCAACACGCACTGCAACAAATCGAGCAAGCCCTCGCCCGATGGCAGGCAGAAGCCGAGTTGGCCGCATTCGCAGGCAACCTGCCGCAACACACCGCCATCCGGCATCTGCAACATTTTCTCAGCAGCCAGAGCCAGGCCGGCTTTTTACGCGGCGGCATCACCTTTTGCAGCATGGTGCCGATGCGCAGCCTGCCGTTTAAAGTCATTTGCCTGCTGGGGCTGAACGACGGCAATTTTCCGCGCAACACCAAAGCCGCCGCCTTCGACCTTATCGCCCGCCACCCGCAAAAAGGCGACCGCGCCCGCCGCGACGACGACCGCTACCTATTTCTCGAAGCCATCATCAGCGCCCGCGAAATCCTGTATTTATCTTATGTAGGGCGCAGCATCAGCAACGACGACGAGCTGGCGCCCTCCGCCCTGCTGAGCGAGCTTATCGACACCCTCGCCGCCATGAGCGGGCAACGCAGCAGCATACTGGCCGCCGATTTGGTGCAACAACACCCGTTGCAAGCCTTTTCACACCGCTATTTTGCACCCTCTGCCCGTTCAGACGGCCTCATCAGCAGCCGCAGCGATTATGCAGCAGCACTCAACCGGCCCGCAGCAGCCGGCAGCACTTTTTTCCACGCACCGCTCACCGAAGCCGCCGCCACCGCAGCAATCCGGCAAGAAGACTTTATCCGCTTTTGGCGCAACCCTGTGCGCAGCTGGCTGCAACACACCCTGAGCTGGCGCGAGCCCTACACCGATGAAGCCTGGGATGCCGCCGAACCGTTTGCCCCATTGCACAACGGCCGTATCACCGAAGCCTACACCCGCGCCCGCCGTCTGAATCACGACTTCACCCGCACCGCGCAACGCCTGAATGCCGAAAGCCTGTTGCCCGAAGGCGAACTCGGCCGCCTGTGGCAGCAGCAGTTTCAAACCGCTGCAAAATCACTCGACAGCCAACTGCTGCACAGCCCCGCACAGCCGCCCTATGCCTACACCCTCACCCTTGGCGGCCACACCCTGCACGGCAGCCTGAGCCAACGCCACCGGCACGGCCTGATTTATTTTCTCAACGAAAAACCTTCCGCACCCGAAGAGCTCGCCTATCAGTTGCAACACCTGATTTTCTGCGCCGTCAGGCCGCCTGAAACCGATGCTTACCACAGCCACCTGCTGCTGCCCGGCCACACCGAAACCCTGCCCGCCATCCCGCAGGCATCCGCACGGGCGCAACTGCAACAATGGCTGGCCTACTTCCACCTCGGCCAAACCCGCCCGCTGCCCTTTTTCGCCAGAACCTCATCAGCCACCGCCAAAGCATTGCTCGACAACCCAGCCGACAAACGCGAAAACGCACAACAAAAAGCACGCAACGAATACCGCGGCAACAAAAAAAGCACCGGCCAGCGCGACTATACCGAAGTCAAACTGGTATTCGGCCGCGACGAACACGAACCGATCGACACCCCGCTGTTTTGGAACCTCGTGGAAGATTTACTGCTGCCTCTGCTGCATTCGCTGCACACAGACAACACCGGCCAACCACAAACCGACCATGCGCCAACGCACAATAAAGTTTGAAACAACTCGGCAAAATGAAGCAAACCTGCGGTTTGCCGCCCTCTCCCCAACCCACTGGGGAGGGAGCCAGATTGCTGAAGCGGTGAGATTGGCGGAAAAACAAACGCCGACCAAAATGCGCAACAGCAAAAACACACAACGGCAAAAAACGCGCAACGGCAAACACAACAGCAACCGAATTCCCTCTCCCGTGGGAGAGGATTAGGGAGAGGGCACAAGCCGCAAGGCTTGAATAACGGTCAGGCCGTCTGAAAATGATGATGACGGAATACGCGATGAAGCAAACCTGCGGTTTGCCGCCCTCTCCCCAACCCTCCCCCACAGGGGAGGGAGCCAGGTTGCTGAAACGGTAAGAGTGGTGATAAAACAAACGCCGACCAAAATGCGCAACGGCAAACACAACAGCAACCGAATTCCCTCTCCCGTGGGAGAGGGTTAGGGAGAGGGCACAAGCCGCAAGGCTTGCATGATGGTTAGGCCATCTGAAAATGATGACGGAAGGCGCGATGAAACAAACCTGCGGTTTGCCGCCCTCTCCCCAACCCTCCCCCACAGGGGAGGGGGTCAAGCGGCTGAAGCGGTAAGATTGGCGATAAATCAAACGCCGCCCCAAACACCACAACAGCAAAAACACACAACGGCAAAAAACGCGTAACGGCAAACACAACAGCAACCGAATTCCCTCTCCCGTGGGAGAGGGTTAGGGAGAGGGCACAAGCCGCAAGGCTTGAATAACGGTCAGGCCGTCTGAAAATGATGATGACGGAATACGCGATGAAGCAAACCTGCGGTTTGCCGCCCTCTCCCCAGCCCTCCCCCACAGGGGGAGGGAGCCAAGCGGCTGAAGCGGTAAGATTGGCGGGAAAACAAACGCCGACCCAAACACCGCAACGGCAAAAACACACAACGGCAAAAACGCACAACCGAAAACACAACAGCAACCGAATTCCCTCTCCCGTGGGAGAGGGTTAGGGAGAGGGCACAAGCCGCAAGGCTTGAATAACGGTCAGGCCGTCTGAAGCGGATCATGATGGGCAAAAACAGCGGCTGCCGCTTTTAAACCGCACTTAAGCTTTCAGACGGCCTTAAGCGGTATCAATACCGCGCGCCTACCACTTCAATCTCTGCCATCGCTTGTTCGATGGCCGATAAATCGGCGGGGGTCAGTACAATATCCGCAGCACCCAGATTTTCGTCCAAGCGCTTCAGGTTGCGGCTGCCGGGAATCGGCACAATCCAAGGTTTTTGTGCCAACAACCAAGCCAACGCGATTTGTGCAGGTGTCGCACCGCCCTTTTCCTGCCCGATGCGCAGCAACAAATCCACTACCGCCTGATTAGCGCGAATCGCCTCATCGGTAAAACGCGGATTGTTAGCCCGAATATCGTTGGCGGCAAATTTTTGACCGACCGTGATGGTGCCGGTGAGAAAGCCGCGCCCGAGCGGGCTGTAAGGCACCAATCCGATGCCCAGCTCTTCACAAGTTGCCAGCACATCGTTTTGCTCGATTTCACGCCAAAACAGCGAATATTCGCTTTGCAGGGCGGTAACGGGTTGCACGGCATGGGCGCGGCGGATTTGTTCGGCGTTCGATTCCGACAGTCCGAAATGCTTCACCTTGCCCTCGGCAATCAACTCTTTCACCGCTGAGGCCACCTCTTCCACCGGCACATTCGGATCGGGGCGGTGTTGGTAAAACAGATCAATCGCCTCAACCTGCAAGCGTTTGAGCGAGGCTTCCGCCACTTGGCGGATGCGCTCGGGGCGGCTGTTCAGCCCGGCGGCGATGGTCGGCTTGCCGTCTTTATCGGGATTGAAACCGAATTTGGTGGCGATAACCACTTGGTTTTTAAACGGCGCCAGCGCTTCGCCCACCAATTCTTCATTGTCAAACGGGCCGTATAATTCGGCGGTGTCGAAAAAGCTGACTCCGCGTGCAACGGCTTGGCGGATAAATGCAATCATCTGCGCTTTGTCGCCGACCGGCGCATCGCCGAACGTCATGCGCATGCAGCCCAAGCCCAGCGCCGATACGCTCAAGCCTTGTGCGCCGCCCAATTGTCTGTGTTTCATGATTTGCTCCTGTGGGTTGCGATAAAAATATGTCGACATTCAGCATAACCCGATCCGCTGTTGAGATAAACCGCACTTTGCCGAATAAGCCGTTTAGCGTGGTTAAACAATCGGGTGCGGGCATGAAAAGGCCGTCTGAAAAACCCAAAGTGCGGTTTCAGACGGCCTCGGTTCAGCACAATATAACTTGCCCTCGGATTTTGCTATAGTGTTCCCAAAACCCAAACAGGACGGTGATATGCTGAACAAACCGGAAGCATTGCGCATTTTCTGCACGGCGGCGGAAACGCTGCAATTCAACGAAGCGGCGGTGCGCTTAGGCGTGGCGGCGCCGATGGTGTCGCGCACCATTCGCCGGCTGGAAAGAGAGCTGGGCGAAATTCTGTTTCAGCGCAACACCCGCCAAATCAAGCTCACCCGTTACGGCGAATATTTTTACCCGTTGGCACGGCAATGGCTCTCAGACGGCGAGGCCTTGTTCCAAGCGGCGCAAACCCCGTTGCAGGGCGAAATGCGCGGCGTGGTGCGGGTGGCGCTGCCGCGCTTTATCCAAAACGAAGCGCTGCTTCAGGCGGTGTTAAGCCGTTTGGACGACTACCCCGACATCGTGCTCGACTGGCGGGTGAGCGAGGCGCATGTGAATATTGTCGATGCACAGATTGATGTCGGCATCCGCATCAGCAGCATGCCCGACAACCGCTTGGTGGTGCGCCCGATTATGCCGATGGGGGCGCAAGTGGTGGCGGCGCCGTCGCTGCTGGCGCAATGGGGCGAGCCGAAAGATTTACACGATTTGCAGCAAAATTTTCCGCTCAGCGGCCTGATCAACCCGCACACCGGACGAATGTGGCAATGGCAGTTTGCCGACGGCGCCGCATTTCTGCCGAAAAATCCGCGCTTTATCACCGCCAATGCCGAAGCGGAAGTGGCGGCGGCGCTCGGCGGACGGGTGTTTGCCCACTTAGCCGACCATCTGGCGATGCCGTATATCAAGCGCGGTGAGCTGGTGCCGGTGTTGAACCGCTATAAAGCAGAGCCGTGGCAGCTGTATGTTTACCGCCCCTCCGCCACCTTACTGCCGGCACGGGTGAAACTGGTGTTCGATATCTTGGCAGACATTCTACGCAAAGAATTTTTATAGCCATATCAACACCATCAGGCCGTCTGAAAAGCCAAAGTGCGGTTTCAGACGGCCTGATTATTGCATTTTCGTTCATTCTGAAATCACATTTCAATACATTGTTTCCCGTGCTTGTTTTGCCGATAATAGTCAAAATCAATGCAACACGGAGCAGCAACATGAAGCAGGATATTTTACAACCGGGGCGGGCGGCGGTGATTACCGGTGCGGCCAACGGCATCGGCGCGGCGCTGGCGCACAAATTGGCCGGATTCGGCATGCGCTTGTGCCTGTTCGACCGTGATGCGGCGGCGTTAAACACACTGGCGGCAACGCTAAACACCGAAACCGAGGCGGTGGTCGGCGATGTGGCGTCGAGTGATGATCTCACCCGTTTGCGCGACACCGCTTTCGGGCGCTTTGGCGAAACCGCACTTTTAATCAACAATGCCGGCATTCTCGCCGGCGCCGGGCCGTGGGGCGAAATGGCGGCGTGGCGGCGGCAGCTGGAGGTAAACCTGTTTGCCATCGTGCAGGCGCAGGCGCTGTTTGTGCCGCCGATGCTGGCGCAATCCGGGCGCAGTGCAGTGGTAAACCTCGGTTCGAAAGAAGGCATCACCACACCGCCGGGCAATGCCGCCTACTCGGTCGCCAAGGCCGGGGTGAAAGTGCTGACCGAGCAGCTGGCACACGAATTGCGCCAAACCGCCGGCGACAAAATCAGCGCCCATCTGCTGGTGCCGGGCTATACCTGGACGCCGATGAACTTCCCCGATCAGGATTTGCGCCGGCCGGCCGACAAACCCGATGAGCCGTGGACGGCGGCGCAGGTGGCCGATTATTTTGCCGACCGTTTTACGCAAGGCGATTTTTACCTGATCTGCCCCGACAATGCCGTCAGCGCCGAACTCGATGCCAAACGCATTCAATGGGCGGCAGACGACATGATTCACAACCGACCGGCGCTGTCACGCTGGCACCCCGATTGGCAGGCGCGTTTTGCCGAATGGGTTCAATCATAAGGCTTCCCGCCGCGAAAGGAACGTGATTTGATGAAAAAATGGCAACGCTACAGCCTCTACACCTTGACCGCACTGGCCGTTGCCGTGGCGGCGGCGGGCTGTCAGCTATCCCGCAATATCGGCGCGCTGCCCGATGAAACCCGTTTCGCATCGCTCGATTATTACCGTGACGGCCGCTTTCACAACCTGTATGACGAATTGGTGTTTTACCCCGAAAAAGCGGCCGGCAAAGGCGGCTGGCGGCGCTACAGCGGTTATGCCCCCGCCGCGCCGCTGCCGATGGCGGCATTAGACGGCAGCAGCTTTGCCCAAGCCGAACCTTTTGCCTATTACTGGCTCGGCCACAGCAGCGCCATTCTTGAATTGGACGGCAAACGGCTGATTATCGACCCCGTGCTTGACAATGCCGCACCGCTCAACCTGCCGTTTGTGGTGCCGCGCTTCCAAGCGGCGCCGATCGCGCGCAACGCCTTGCCCGCCGCCGATATCGTGCTGATCACCCACGACCATTACGACCACCTCGAAGCCGCCACCATCCGCCGTTTGGCAAAACCGACAGCGGGTGCGATACCGCACTTTGTTGCCCCGCTCGGTGTGGGCGCACGCTTGCAATCGTGGGGCGTGCCGTCTGAAAACATCACCGAGCTGGGCTGGGGCGACAGCGCCACCGTTGCTGGGCTGACTTTCCATGCCGAAACCGCACTGCACTATTCCGCCCGCTGGCGCAACGACCGCAATAAAACCCTGTGGGCTTCGTTTGTGATCGAAGGCGCAGGCAAACGGCTGTTTTGGAGCGGCGATTCCGGCTACGGACGGCATTTCGCCGAAATCGGTAAAAAATACGCCGGCTTCGACCTCGCCTTTATCGAAATCGACGCCGCCAACCCCGGCTGGCCGAACACCCATATGTTCCCCGAACAAGCCGTGCAAGCCGCCCTCGATCTCGGCGCCGCGCGCATGCTGCCGATTCACTGGGGCGTATTCAGCCTCGGCCGCAACCCGTGGAACGAATCGATCAAGCGCACAAACGCCGCCGCCCAACGTGCCGGCCTGCCGTTAGACGTGCCGAAAATGGGCGAAAAATACCAGCCGCACCGCTTCCAAAACGACCATTGGTGGCAAAACCCGGCCTTGTTGCAAAGCGGTCAGTAACCTAATCATTAAAATAAGGAGATTCACATGAGCAAACCTTTAGCCCTGATTACCGGCGGCTCCGCCGGCATCGGCCTCGAAATCGCCCGCCTGCTGGCAGCCGACGGCCATGATTTAATCATCACCGGCGCCGGCGAACGCGTATTTGCCGCCGCCGACAGCCTGAAAAGCCACGGCGGCGAAGTCATCGCCGTGCAGTCCGACTTGGCGACCGAAGCCGGCAATCAAGCCGTGCTCGATGCCGTCCGCCACAGCGGGCGCACGGTGCGGGTGTTGGTGCTCAACGCCGGTATCGCCGTCGGCGGCGCCTTTATCGACAACCCATTGGAAAAACATTTGCAGCTGATGGCGCTCAACATGGCCTCGCCGGTGCGGCTGGCACATGCGCTGATTCCGCCGATGATCGCCGCAGGCGGCGGCAAAATTCTGCTGGTCAGCTCACTTTCCGCCAGCACGCCCACCCCGTATGAAAGCGTATACGGCCCGTCGAAAGCCTTTTTAAGCGCCTTCGGCAACAGCATTCGTGAAGAGTTGAAAGACAGCGGCATCAGCGTAACCAACCTCCACCCCGGCGCCACCGCCACCGAATTCCACGCCCGCGCCGGCATGCAAACCACCGCTTTCGGCGACAACAGCTGGAAAAACGACCCCGCCCAAGTCGCCCGCCAAGGCTACCAAGCCATGCAGCGCGGCGACACCAACGTCGTCGGCGGCGACAGCACCACCCAACAAGCCTGGCACGACAACAAAACCCGCAGCGAGGAAGAAAAAGCCCGTATTCACGCCGAACGTGCAAAACCCGGCTCCCCCCTAAGCCGCGGCGTATAGCCGCTTGCCGTCTGAACCGCACTTTGGATAATAAAAGTGCGGTTCAGACGGCCTTTGCCTTATGCAACAGATAAAATCATTTCCACATCAATGCATTGGATAACGTGCCGCCAATTAACACACATTCGCGGGGAAACGGTATGGATTAGGGTGTTTGATTGAAAAAACCAAAGTGCGGTTTCAGACGGCCTGATATTCTTTCAGCCGCTTCAATCACAACCGGCATGGCGCTTTTCCACCCTTCGCCCCACCGCATTGCTTGTTCCTCAATGCCATTTCCGCGCCGTCTGAAAAATAAATTTCATAAAATCAGATTGCGAGAAATTTAATTTTTCTCTATCCTATTCGGTATGAAACAAACAGCGCGGCTTTTTTAAACCGCCATTTATCTTTTTTTGCGCCATCGAGGCCGTCTGAATGTACCAACAATTAAAATTGGATAACCAGCTCTGCTTTCCGCTGTATGCGCTGTCGAAAGAAATCACCCGCCGCTACACGCCGTTTTTAGAGGCGATCGATTTAACCTATCCGCAATATCTGGTGATGATAGTGCTGTGGGAACACGACGGGCAGAGTGTCAGCCAAATCGGCGGCAAACTGCATCTCGACAGCGGCACGCTCACCCCGCTGCTCAAGCGTTTGCAGCAAAAAGGGCTGCTTGAGCGCCGGCGCGCCGAATACGATGAACGCGTGGTGCAAATCGCACTGACCGCACAAGGCCGCGCGCTGGAATCGCAAGCCGCCGCCGTGCCCGAGCAAATGGCACAATGCGTGCCCATCAGCCCGGAAGAAGCCGCCCTGCTGCGCAGCATCAGCAAGCGCCTGCTGGCGTACGACCCCAACCAAGCATCATCGTAAAAAGCGTGCATTCTGAATTGTCAGGACACCCTAAGGCTTTAGTGCCGTAAAATCAGGCCGTCTGAAACCCGCACGTTGACACCCCAAGTGCGGTTTCAGACGGCGTTTGTCAATCAAAAAAACATAAAAATGAGGCACAAGTGGTTTTGCGCCTCATTGGTGGGTGACAAGATGATTTGTTAATCACTTTTCTCAAAATTTGATTGACAAACTTGTTTGCGATGCATAAATGAGCGACAATATCGATTGCCAATCAAAATGGCTACTTTTTGATTAACAAATTTCGCTCCACAGAGAAATAGGACGCCCATGCTGAAGTTAGATCACGCCGTACAATACCATTACGATCAGTTTCCTCCACAATCTTTGGATTATATCCAACTCATGCCCGGACTGTTACAGGCAACCGATGCACTCGCCCGTTATGATCAGATGCTGAAAAACTTGCACAACAGCGAAATTTTGTTGGCGCCATTACGCAACCAAGAAGCCGTGATTTCGTCACGAATGGAAGGCACCATCAGTACCATGGACGAAATCATGCAGTATGAGGCCGATTTTTCTGAAGGCGACGATTCTATGGAGGTACGTTCTGATATTGTTGAAACCATTCTTTACCAGCGAACCTTAAAAAATGCCCAAGCAGCCATAGAGGAGGGTTATCCCTTCAGTAAATCTGTGCTTAAAACCATGCACCAGCAGCTTTTATCCTACGGGCGTGGTGCGGCTAAAGCGCCCGGCACTTTTAAGCGCGAACAAAACTATCTGGCTGATCGAGGTAAGAAAGCTATCTTGTTTGTTCCCATCAGCCCCGAAAAATTAGAAGAGGGAATCGACAAACTTTTTCAGTATATTAACCACGACCCAGCCCCTACGCTGGTTAAAACTGCCATCTCTCATTTAGAATTCGAAGCTCTGCACCCATTTCAAGACGGCAACGGCCGTATCGGCAGAATGCTGATTACCCTAATGCTCTGGCAATCTAAAACCATCGGCGCGCCGCATTTTTATATCAGCGGCTACTTTGAAGAACACAAAGAGCGTTATATTGATTTAATGCGCGAGGTTTCACAAACGGGTAATTGGCATAGCTGGTGCATTTTTTTCTTAGAAGCGGTGCAGTGGCAAGCGGCACACAATCTGGCGATTGCCCAGAATATTCAGGCACTATATGAAGAGATGAAAACTGTCTTCACCGAAACACTATCTTCTAAGTATTCATTGGCTGTACTGGATTTTGTCTTCACCTATCCCGTCTTTCGCAACAACCGCTTGGCGGAATTAACCGGCATTCCGCCTGCTACCGCCAACCGCTTCACCAAATCCCTGCTTGAAAAGAAGATTTTGAGCATAAAAGAAGAAGCTGCGGGGCGAAAATCAGCTTTGTATTCTTTTGAGCAAATGATGGCGTTGGTCAGGGTATAGGACACCCTGGCGGGTAGCGATCATAACCGTAAAAATATGATTCATTTACTTAAGCCGGAACATGAAATGACTGACCTAATTGCTTCTAATGGTTAGGAAAAACAGCCTTTTTGTCTCTTACGCCAAAAAATAATATTTACTCTTAAATCACATTTAATTCATTACCTTCAGATAATAAAACGCCGCCCAAACCGCACGTTGACACCCCAAGTGCGGTTTTCAGACGGCCTGACTGATGAACTCGTTAACCTTACCGATCCAACCCTTTTTCTTTCAGCCATGCAGCCGCCAGCGCAACCAGTTGGCGGTTGTTTTTTTCGCCCATCAGGAAATGTGAGTTGCCGCTGATGCCGATGTCGGGCAGGTGGACGAGGGTGGCGTCGCCGCCGTGGCGGTTGATGGCGGCCACAAATTGTTTCGCCATTTCCAGCTCGGTGCCCCATTTGTCTTCGCCGACATGCTCGGAGCCGACCTTGATGTAGTCGCCGTAATACAGCACGATCGGCATGCGGGTGAGTTTCAGAAATTCTGCCATCGGCACGCCGAGGGCGGTGGCGCTGAGGGCGGCGAAGCGGGCTTGGGTAACGGCGGGCATTTCGCTGTCGGGGAAGATAAACGGGGTGCCGCCGGGTTCATAGGCGATGATGGCTTTAACGTTGTCGCTGCGCAAGGCGGTGCGCCAGCCGATGGTGCCGCCCATGGAGTGGGTAACCAGCACGGCGCCGCCGGTTTGTTCGACCAGTTGCGCCAGCACATCGGCGTTCAAATCATTGTCCAGCGGGCCGGAGCCGATGGTCCAGCTTTGTTGGAATGCCTGATAATGAGCTTCGCCGCTCGGAAATTGGGCGTTGGCCACAGCTTCGCCTTGGGCGTTGTAATGCCCGATGCGTGAAAGCAAGTAGAGGGTTTTGTCGCCGTACATCGGGTTGGCTGCCCACGGCGTGTCGGGCGTGACCGCTTGGGTCGACAGATTGGCTTCGCCGCTGCGGGGCTGGTCGAGCAGATACACGCTGTAGCCTTGTTTCAGAAACAAGGTGTTGAAGCCGTCGCGCCCGTCGACGGTAGATTCCCACGTGCGCTTCGATTGTGCGCCGCCGTGCTGGAAAATCAGCGGATAAGGCTTGGCGTTGACCGGCGTTTGGTAGCTGACGTAGGCGAAATCGCCATAAGCCCGCTGGCCTTGCGGTGAAATGAAATGATCGGGGCTGAACGTGCCGGGGTGGGTGACGTAGCGCCCGCCCACGGTGAAGCTGCCTTGTTTGGCGAGATGAATCGCTTGCGGATCAAGCTGTTGGCAGCCCGCCAACGCCAACGATAAGGCAGCAAGCAGCCAGGCGGATGTTTTGGCTTTCATGCGGTGTTCCTCTTGCGGCACCGGTGCTTAAGCGCCGATTTCGCGGCTGTCGCTGATCATAAAGTTGGCAATGCGTTTTGAAATCAGCCATTTGCCGTCTATTTTGCGGTAGCTGTCCTGATAGCGCACGCTGTGGCTGTGCAGCACCTGTTTGCCGTCTTGCTCGCCGACCAATTGCACCGCACAATAATTAATCGCATCGGCGCTGTCGCTGCTGTTAAACGTAACCGTGTGCTGGCCGTTCAAATGGTAAACACGCTCAAAACCCGCCAGAAAATCGGTAAACACTTTTTCAATCTCGCCCCGCCCGTGCATATCGGCAAACAATTCGCCGCCGATATAGGTGGTGACTTGCGCATCTTCGGTAAACAGCGGCATCTGCTCCGCCACCCGTTTTTCATCAGCCAAGTTAGAAAAAGTGTCTACCAAGTCTTTTAACGCTTGGCGGTCGATCAGTTGTTCTAAAGTCATTTTCTTTTCCTTTAATTGTGAAATCAATCGGTTGACGGCCCGTCACATGGCCGTCGATGGGATTTATCATAAGCAGAAACAGCCGGCTTGACTAGCGGGGCAATGCTCATAGAAATCATGAGGGAAATTCATGAATTGTCAGGACACCCTAGGATTCTCTCGTGAAGAACAGGCCGTCTGAAACCGCACTTGGGCTTTTCAGACGGCCTTTATTGATTCCTTTAATCAATCTGCCTATCAGCAAACGATTGGCTGTGTTTATCCTCATTCACAAACATAAGCGGGCAAGCGGCATATGGTTTTCAGCCTGCCCGCTTGTCGGCTTGTATCGCTAAAAAACCGCACTTTGGCTTTTCAGACGGCCTCAGCCTGCCGATGGCTGCGCCGCCTGCGCCCGATACCACGGCATTTGGGGGATTTGCTGCGCCAGAAAATCAATCCACACGGCGGTGCGGGCGGATAAGGTGCGGTGGCGGTAATACACGGCGTAGAGCGGTTGGGTAACGGTTTGCTGCTGCTCCGGCAACACCGGCACCAGCGTGCCGTTTTGGCGGTCTTGCCAGGTCATCAGCTCGGAAAGGCAGACGATGCCGTTGCCGGCGAGGGCAAGGTGGCGCAGGGTTTCGCCGCCGGAAGCCCGAATGGCGGGTTCGATCTCCAGCAGCCTGCCGTTGTGGTCGAGAAGCGGCCATTGGTTGAGCGAGGCGGGGCTGCGGAAGCCGAGCAATGCGTGGCGTGCCAAATCGGCGCTGGTTTGCGGCGTGCCGTGTTGCGCCAGATAGGCGGGCGCAGCCAGCACGCAGACGGCGGTGTGCCCGAGCAGGCGGGCGTGCATGGCGGAATCTTGCAGGCGGCCGATGCGCAGGGCGACATCGGTGCGCGCTTCGATTAAGTCAATCAGGTTGTCGTTGCTGTCGAGCTCGATGTCGATCTGCGGATATTGGCGGCGGAATTCGTGTAGCAGCGGCGCGAGCACGTGCAGCATCACCGGCACCGACGTGTTCACCCGCAACAGGCCGCCGGCTTCGGCGCGCCGCATCGCCAACCGCTCTTCGGTCAGGTGTACTTCGTCCAGTATCCGCCGCGCTTGTGCCAACAGCAGCCGCCCTTCATCGGTGAGCTGCATACGGCGGGTGCTGCGTTGCAACAGCGTCAGTTGCAGGTTGCCCTCCAGCCGTGCAAGCTGGCGGCTCACTGCCGACACAGGCAAATCAAGCCGTGCCGCTGCGCCGCTGAGCGAGCCGCTGTCGACAATCTGCACAAAGATATTCAAGGCGTCTAAATCCAGTTTCATGCTATTTTTGCGGTTTTTGTAAAAGTAATTTGCATATTACCGTGTTTTTTCGCAAAGATAAATGCGGCATGATGCCCTCTGTTGCATCTGAATCCATCAAAGAGGAAAAAATCATGCCGCTTGCTTTGTTTGCGTTAATGCTCGGTGCGTTTGCCATCGGCACCACCGAATTTGTGATTGTCGGGCTGCTGCCCACCATTGCCGCCGATTTGGGCGTTACCCTGCCTTCCGCTGGGCTGGCGGTGAGCCTGTATGCCTTGTCGGTTGCCGTCAGCGCGCCGCTGCTGACCGCCGCCACCGCCCGCTGGCCGCGCAAAAACGTGCTGCTGATGCTGATGGCCGTTTTTGTGGTCGGCAACCTGCTCGCTTGGCAGGCGACGGGCTTTGCCACTTTGCTGAGCGCCCGTGTGGTCACCGGGCTGGCACACGGGGTGTTTTTCTCGATCGGCGCCACCATTGCCACCCAATTGGTCGCCAAAGAAAAAGCCGCCCAAGCGATTGCGATGATGTTTACCGGGCTGACCGTGGCGCTGGTTACCGGCGTGCCGCTGGGCACATTTATCGGCCAACATTTGGGTTGGCAAACCACGTTTTTAATCGTGTCGGCACTGGGCGTGGCGGCGTTTGCCGGCAGCCTGCTGTTTATCCCGCGCCAATTGCGGCAAGGCGCCCCGCCCACCCGCAGGCAGCAGCTGGCGGTGCTGACTTCGCCGCGCCTGTGGCAGGTGTATGCGATGACCGTGATCGGCTACGGCGGCACTTTTGTGTTGTTTATCTTTCTGACGCCGATACTGCAACAGCTGGGCGGCTTCGGCAATAACGCCGTCAGCCTGATGCTGGTGGCTTACGGCACCGCCGTGGCAAGCGGCAACATTCTCGGCGCCAAGCTGGCCGACTGCAGCGGCGCACGCACGGCCTTGAAAATTTTGTTTGCCGCGCAGGTGTGGGTGTTGCTGTCGTTTATCCTCACCGCAACCCACCCCGCCGCCCTTGCCGTCAGCACCATCCTGCTCGGGCTGACCAGCTTCGCCACCGTGCCGCCGCTGCAACTGCTGGTGGTGCAGCAAGCGCAGCAAGACGCCCCGCAAGCGGTTGAAGTGGCCTCCGGTTTCAACATCGCCGCCTTCAATCTGGGCATCACCTTCGGCGCCGCCCTCGGCGGACAAATCGTAGCGCACAGCAGCCTGATCCACACCGCCTGGGCCGGCGCCCTGCTGCTGACCATCGCCGCACTGATGGCCGGCCACCGCCACAAAACCACCCCCACACCCACCCGCGCTTGAGCAGGCGGAAAGGCTCAATAGGCTTGACTAAGGAGAGACCGTCTGAACATGCACTGATACAAAGTGCAGTTTCAGACGGTCTTTCCACCTTGCAATCCCCCGTCGCATTTGATGCAAAATTTGTCGTGTTTTGCCATATTTTTGTCGCACTGCGGTTCACATTATTTTCAGACGGCCTGTAAACTGCGGACATTCACACAGGAGCAAACATGAAACTTCATCAAATGGTAAACGCCTTAACGGCAAGTTTGGCATTGGCAGCCGCTTCAACAGCGGCGGCACACGCGTTGCCTGAACACACCGCCCCTGCGCGGGTGCAGGAACAGCAGGTGGCCGGTTATTTCCGCCTGCCTTTAGACAAAGGCGTCACGGTTACAGCCTTATACGACGGGCCGGTTAACCTGCCGCACCAGTGGTTGCGCGGCATCAGCCTCAACGAAGCCAAAGATGTGTTTAACGCCCTATTTCTGCCCTTAACCGCAGAGGGTGTGCAAACTTCGGTGAATGCCTATCTGCTGAATCAAAACGGCCGATACACCTTAATCGATGCCGGTGCATCAAACTGCCTCGGCGACGGGCTGGGGCATATGCTCGACAACTTGAAAGCCTCCGGCGTGCAGCCTGAGCAAATCAGCAGCGTGCTGGTTACCCATCTGCACCCCGATCATGCTTGCGGCGTCACCACGGACGAGGGCACGATAGCGTTTCCGAATGCCGTGTTGTATGCGCCGGAAGATGATGCCGATTATTGGCTCGGCGGCAAAGTGGCGCAAAGCCGCTCGGAGCACGACCAAGCCTTTTTTAAAGCGGCGGTTGCCGCGGTGGCACCTTATCGGGCGGCGGGCAGATTCCGCACCTTCAAGCGGGGCGAAAACCCAATTCACGGCATTGAAACGGTAGACGAAGCCGGCCATTCGCCGGGCATGACCGGCTATTTGCTCGGCAGCGGCAGTCAGCGTTTGCTGGTGTGGGGCGATATCATCCACAGCCATTCTATTCAATTGAAAAACCCTGATATTTCGGTAGAAGTCGACAGCGACCAACCCAAAGCCATCGCCACCCGCAAACGGATTTTGAATCTGGTCGAACAGCAGCGTTTATGGGTAGGCGCGGCGCACCTGCCTTTCCCCGGTATCGGCCATATTGTGAAAGACGGCAAAGGCTATCGCTGGCTGCCGGCAGAATTTCTACCGCTTAAATAACGGCTCATTCGTTTTACGGGTGCTAAACAGCACCTTTTTCATTGAGGATTGCAACCCATGTCACACACCATGCCGCATGCCGTTTCCCGCAGTGCGATGATGCGCTATATTTTTGCAGGTTTGTCGGCCAGTTTGATTGCTATCGGGCTGGCGCGTTTTGCCTACACGCCGCTCTTGCCGGAGCTGATTAACCAGCATTGGTTTTCTTCGGCCGATGCGGCTTATCTGGGGGCGGCCAATCTGGCCGGTTATCTGATCGGGGCGTTGCTCGGGCGGCCGCTGGCGGCGCGTTTTTCCAACAACCACACTTTGCGGCTGATGATGTTGGCGGTCACTTTGTCGTTTTTCGCCTGTGCGTTTCCGTTGTCGGTGGGGTGGTATTTTGTGTGGCGGTTGGTGTCGGGCATTTCCGGCGGGGCGATTATGGTGTTGGTGGCGGCCACGGTGTTGCCGCATGTGCCCGCCGGCAGCCGCAATTTGGCCAGTGGGGCGATTTTTCTCGGTATCGGGTTGGGCATTTTTGCCTCGGCCACGCTGGTGCCGCTGTTGATTGATTTGGGGCTGCGCGCCACTTGGTACGGCTTGGGCGTGGTGTCGGCGCTGCTGACCTTGTTGAGCTGGTGGAATCTGCCCAAACCTGCGCCGCTGTTGCACGTGGTGCCGGCACATTCCGATGCGGCTGCAAACGGCAACGCCGCACCGCACTTGCCATCCCCGAAACCGCTGTGGATTCTGTATGCGCAATATTCGCTGATTGCGGTCAGCATTGTGGCGCCGGCGGTGTTTCTGGTGGATTTTATCGCACGCGGTATGGCGCTGGGCACGCACACCGGCGCGCTGTTTTGGGGCGTGTACGGTATCGGCTCGATGATCGGGCCGGTGCTGTACGGCTATTTTGCCGACCGTTTCGGCGCCAAGCCGACCCTGCGCATGGTGCTGCTGGCTCAGATGCTGGCCTTGTTTGCACTGGCTTACAGCGATCATTATCTGCTGCTGATCGGGCTGAC
This sequence comes from Uruburuella testudinis, assembly GCF_022870865.1. Classification (NCBI taxonomy): domain Bacteria; kingdom Pseudomonadati; phylum Pseudomonadota; class Betaproteobacteria; order Neisseriales; family Neisseriaceae; genus Uruburuella; species Uruburuella testudinis. The sequence continues at coordinate 1,155,591 of NZ_CP091508.1, read as the reverse complement.
CGTTATCATCGGCACGTTTCCGCCGGGCATTGTGCCGCTGATGTTGGCGCGGATTAACGAAACCGTGCCCGAGCCGCACAAACAGCATCTGGGCTGGAGCCGGGCAACGGTGTTTTTCGCCGCCTTTCAAGCCGCTGCCGGTTATTTGCTGTCGATGGTGTTCAACCTCACCCACGGCGGCCACCGCACGCTGTTTGCCATCGGCGCGGCGGCGCTGGTGCTGGCGCTGTTGTTGGAAGTGCTGAACCGCCGGCGTGGAAAATTTTAGCGTGACTTCCCGCCCAATTGTTCTACAATCAAACCACAGGCAACCGATAAAGCAACCGTATGCACGCACCCGATAAATTTCCCTTGAATCACAACATCTTAATCCAAATCAGCAGCATGGGTATGGACATCGTGCAGCTGATGAAAGCGGCCGGCATTTCGCCGACCGTATTATCCGACAGCCGCCCCACCCTGCCGACTGCGCACTATTTCGCCTTTTGGCAAGCCGTGGCACAGCAAAGCGGCGACCCGCTGCTCGGCCTGAAAATCGACGGCGGCGACAATCAGGCCGGCTGCGACCCCGCCACCATCGTGATGATGCATTCCTGCCATTTTCTCGCCGCACTCGAACGGCTGGCGCGCTACAAAAAAATGGTCTGCCCGCAACGGATCTGCATCGACCGGAGCGCAGAAGAAACCGCCGTTTCCTCACAATGGCCGTTCAGCGAGCAGCCCGAACCCGACATCATCAGCGATATGTTTTTCCGCTCCATCCAGCACACCCTCGTCCTCAGCCTCAACCCCACACCCGCCCCGTTGCGGATCGAGCTCACCCGCAACCGCATTCCGCCGGGCTATCAGGCTTATTTTGGCTGCCCGATTATCACGCAAGCCGAACGCAATGCCATTGTTTACGCCAACCGCACCCTCGAGCTGCCGCTCAACAACCACAACGCCGAACTGCTGCACCTGTTCCAACCGCTGTTGGCGCAAAACAGCGGCGCGCCCTATCCGCAAAGCCTGCAACAACAAGTGCAGCAGGAAATCGCCCGCCTGCTCAACGGCAACAAACCCACGCTCGAACAAATCGCCGCCCGCCTGTTTATCACCCCGCGCACCCTGCAACGCCGTCTGAAAGCCGAAAACCTCAGCTTCGGCCGGCTGCTCGAAGCCACCCGCGCACAAACGGCGGAACAACTGCTGCAACGCCAAGACATGGGCATCGGCGAAATCGCCTTTTACCTCGGCTATCAAGAAACCCACTCCTTCAGCCGCGCCTTCCACCAATGGCACGGCATCTCCCCGCTGCAATGGCGCAAACAGCACGGGCTGGCTTGACAGCAGTTGGGAACCGGCATCGGTTTGCTTTGTCGGGATACCCTAAACAACTTCGTCGAATGAAATAATACTGTTTAAACAAAGGCCGTCTGAAACATAATTGCTTTCAGACGGCCTTTGTTTAAACAGTTTTCCAGGATGTTCTAACCATTCATATATCATCATCTTTTTTGCGCTAAAAGCACCTATAAATCGAATGGTCAGGACACCCTAGCGCCCTTTCACATCAATCACCCACACTTCCGATTGCGACCCCAAGCGCATCGGCACGCCCCAAAAACCATAACCGGAAGTCACAAAAAAATGGCCGTTGCCGATTTGCTCATAACCGTAAGCCAAGCGATTAAGGTAGCGCACAATCAGATTGGCCGGCGCCACCTGGCCGTTGTGAACATGGCCGGACAGCTGGATATCTACCGGCAAGCGGGCGTGCGCTTCGATTTGCGTCGGGCGGTGGTCGAGCAGAATCACCGGCAGCCCGGTATTCTGCCCCGCCAGCAATTGCGCCGTACTCGGGCGGCGTTCGTCTAAATCGTCATTACGGCCGACCAGCAGCAGCCCGTCGGTTTCCACAACTTCATTGGTCAGCACTTTGATGCCGGCTTGGGTTAACGCCTGATAAATCTCCCGCTCGTGGCCGAACAGATCATGGTTGCCCAAAGTGGCATACACGCCCAAAGGCGCACGCAGTTTTTCGAGATGCGGCTGCATGTTTTCCTGGCGGTAGGCTTCTACATTGTCGTCCATCAAATCGCCGGGCAGCAAAATAATGTCGACTTGTTCGCGGTTCATGATATCGGCCAGTTTGTCGAGCTGGCGGGCGCCCACCAGCATACCGGTGTGCAAATCGCTGGCCATGCCGATGCGCAAGGGCTTGGCCAGCGGTTTGTTGAGGGTGATTTCAGCATGGCGCACCACCGGCGTGTAGGCGTTATACACGGCGCAGCCTGCCAAACCGATAAAAAACAGCGGCGCAAACAAGCGCAAGCTGCGCGACATCGGCCGCTCGTCCAACACGCGGCACAGCACAAGATAAAGCAAAAACGTGGCCAGCGCCGCATACATCACAAACAGCAGCAACACCATCCACAGCGCCATCCAGCGGAACACCGCATGCCCCAGCTGCAACACCAGCCCGGCAATCAGCGCATTGGTAATCAGAAAAGCCGCCGCCATCAGCCAACGGCGGCCGCGTTTGCCGATACGGGCGGCAAACAGCCATTGCAGCGAGCGGCCGAGGCCGAAGGTAAACAGCTGCATCAGCAGCAGCACCAAAACAAAAATCACAGTGCGCACCGGCGGATATCCTTATTTGAAAAACCCGCAATTTTATCATGGCCGCCGCCGCTCAAAGGCCGTCTGAAAAGTAAAGAAACGCAATCGGCGGCTGCTGAAATACTCATAAACTACCAGGGTGTGCCGACCATTCGTTTATGGGGGGATTTTTGTTCCTGAAAATGCAGATGCCGGGCAAAAAAACGTAGCAAGATTGGGCATCTTGCGAGGCTTTTTAACGCAGCAGATGTGCTTTTAGCGCAAAAAAGATAATGTTATATGAATGGTCAGAGCCCTGATACACCGGCGGCTGTATTTTTTCAGACGGCCTGAAAGCATCACTGAAAAGCGTTATAATGCACAGCAGAAAATATTCAAACAAGGAGCCGATATGACCACCCCGCAAAGCGCCATTGTGCCCGACCATTGTAAAGCCGGTATTTTTATCGAAGCCGATGTGCTGCCCGGCTGCGAAAACGCCATCAAACAAGCCTGCCTCACCGGCCTTGATGCACTGGCAGCGCTGCAACAGCAATTTCCCCAAGCAAACCTCGGCCTCACCATCGCTTTCGGCAGCCGCCTGTGGCAAAGCTTCGGCCACTGCGAAGAAGGCCGCGAACTCAAGCCTTTTCGGGCGCTCGGCAACGGCTTGGCACCGGCCACGCAGCATGATGTGATGATCCACATCGCCTCACTGCACCACGACATCAACTTCGCACTGGCCACCGACGTGCTCGCCGCGTTCGGCGGCAACATCACCGTAGCCGATGAAACCCACGGTTTCCGCCTGCTGGAAGAGCGCGGCTTCGACGGCTTTGTCGACGGCACTGAAAACCCGCAGGGCGATGAAAACGTTACCCGGGTCGGCACCATCTGCGCCGGCAGCCCCGATTGCGGCGGCAGCTATGTATTGCTGCAAAAATACCGCCACGATTTGAAAAAATGGGCCGATGTGGGCGTGGCGGAACAAGAGCGCTGCGTGGGGCGCAGCAAAGCGACCAACGAAGAATTCAGCAAAGATGTGCGCCTGCCCGATTCGCACCTCGGCCGCACCAACCTCAAAGAAAACGGCATCGGCCTCAAAATCGTGCGCCGCAGCCTGCCCTTCGGCACTGTATCGGGCGAACACGGGCTGATGTTTATCGCCTATTGCGCCAACCTGCACAATATCGAAGCGCAGCTGCTCAGCATGTTTGGCGAAACCGACGGCAAAACCGACCTGCTGCTCAAACATATGTCTACTGCCGTATCCGGCGCTTATTATTACGCCCCGAGTATCGAGCGCTTGCGCAGTTTATAAAGCCGTAGAGGCCGCCTGAAACATTAAATATGAATATGTTTCAGACGGCCTCTACCGTCAAACACCATGCTTACCGACACCCATTGCCATTTGGCCGACCCCGTGCTCAACCCAAATCTGCCCGCCATCTTCGCCGATGCCGCGCAGGCCGGCGTGTGCCGGTTTATCGTGCCGGCCACACAACGCAGCGACTTTGACGCCGTTTTGGCGCTCGCCCGCCATCCGCATGTGCATATCGCCCTCGGCATTCATCCGTGGTTTGCCGAAGCCGCCGCCGATGCCGATTTGGCCTGTCTGGGCACATTGCTCCAACAGCATCCGCGCGCGCTGGTCGGCGAAATCGGCCTTGATTTTTACGGCAAACAGCAAACCGCAGCCCAACGTGCGCGGCAAAACGAGCTATTGTGCGCCCAACTCGAATTGGCCGAACAACACCGCCGCCCCGTCATTCTGCACAACCTCAAAGCCACCGCCGCCATCGTGGCCGCCATCCGGCAAACCGGTTTCACACAAGGCGGCATTGCCCACGCTTTTTCAGGCAGCCTTGAAGAAGCCCGATTACTGATCGGCTGCGGTTTGAAAATCGGCATCGGCTCGCTGTTGCTCAACCCCACCGCCCAAAAAGCCCGCCGTGCCGCTGCCGAATTGCCGCTGGCGCACATCATGCTCGAAACCGACAGCCCGTTTATGCTGAAAAACCAAACCAACACCCCCGCCAACGTGCGCAAAATCGCCGAAACCGTTGCCACGCTGCGCGGCATCGCCCTCACAGAAATCGCCGCCCAAACCGAGCAAAATGTGGCGCAACTGCTGGCTTTTCAGACGGCCTGAATGCTGTTGGCAACGCCTGACAAAAGCAAAAGCAAAAGCAGAACCAACCATTCAAACAAACACCGCATTTTTGTTACACAAATATCGCAGCAACATGCCAAGGCCGTCTGAAACAAATGTTTCAGACGGCCTCCAACCAACACGCACCTATCCGTATCAACGCCTGCGCAAACCGCCGCCAAACCCTTGCAGCAGCATCATGGTGCAGGCGCCGATCAAACACCAAAGCATATCCGACTGCGTATCCCACTCATAACCCTGAGTGCCGAGAAAGGCATCGGCGGCTTCTTGGCTGAGCACCGCCACCAGCCATTCAATCAACTCATACACCGCGCTGACGGCCATGCACACGCAAATGGTGAGAAACACCAGCCAGCCGCGGCTTTTTACCACCTGATTGCGCCACAAAATCTCCAACGCGATCACCGCCGGCGAAAATCCCTGCATAAAATGGCCGACTTTATCGTAATTATTGCGGCTCCAGCCCATCGGCTCGCGCAACCAGTCAAACAGCGGCACTTCGGCATAGGTGTAATGCCCGCCCACCATCAACACCACTGCATGCGCCAACATCACCCAATAAGCAAAATCACTAAACTGAAAACGCTTGCGCGTAGCCACCAGCAACACCGCACCGATCACAGCAGGCGAAACTTCCAGCGCCCAAGTGGGATAATCTTTCGGCGCAATGCCCGACCACACCAGCACTGCGGTGAAAATGACCAACATCCAATCATAACGGTTCATCGATACCCTGCTTTCTGTGCTTGATGAATTTTATTTGGCAGCAACCCTACCCAATCAGCCGATGCGGCAATCCGCAGGAAAATTCGCAATAAAACAAAAAAGGCCGTCTGAAACCTTTTTCAGACGGCCTGTCGTTACATCACTTCCAGCGTTTGAATGCCCAGCAAATCCAAGCCTTGCTTGAGCGTTTCGCCCGTCAGCTTCGCCAGTTGCAGGCGGCTGTCGCGTGTGGCGCCTTCGGCTTTCAGAATCGGGCAGGCTTCGTAGAAGCGGCTGAACAAGGTGGCCACTTGATAGAGATAAGCGGCCAGATAATGCGGATAACACGTTTCGGCCACGCTTTGCAACACATCTTCAAATTTCAGCAGCTCCACCGCCAGTTGTTTTTCCAACGGCGCATCCAATATCACGGCGGCGTTTTGATTCCATGCGCCCGCCTTGCGGAACACGCTCTGCACGCGGGTGTAGGCGTATTGCAGATAAGGCGCGGTGTTGCCCTCAAAGCTGAGCATGGTTTCCCAATCAAACACATAATCGCTGCTGCGGTTTTTGCTCAAATCGGCGTATTTCACGGCGCCGATGCCTACAGTGCGGCCGATTTGTGCCGCTTCGTCTGCGCCCAAATCTGCATTTTTACTTTGCACCAGCACGGTGGCGCGTTCCACCGCTTCATCGAGCAAATCCACCAGCTTCACGGTATCGCCGCTGCGGGTTTTAAACGGCTTGCCGTCTTTGCCCATCATGGTGCCGAAACCGATAAATTCGGCGGCGACATTTTCAGGCAGGTAGCCGGCTTTGCGTGAAGTGGTAAATAATTGTTCGAAATGCAGTTTTTGGCGGGTATCGACCACATACAGCAAACGCTCGCCTTTCAGACGGCCGACACGATGGCGCACGCAGGCCAAATCGGTGCTGGCGTATAAAAAGCCGCCGCCTTGTTTTTGCACGATAAATGCCGCCGGCTCGCCGTCTTGGTTTTTAAATTCATCTAAAAACACCACTTTGGCGCCGTCATCGTCTACCGCCAGCCCTTTGGCGCTCAAATCATCCACCACGGTTTGCAAATCATGGTTATACATCGATTCGCCGGCCACATCGGCGGGCGTGAGCTTTAAGCCCAGCGTATCGTAAACCGCTTGTGCGTGTTGCAGCGAAACCGCCACAAACTGCCGCCACAATGCCAACACGGTTTCATCACCGCCTTGCAGTTTCACCACATATTCACGCGCGGCGTCGGCAAATTCGGGGCTCTCGTCGAAACGGATTTTGGCGCTGCGGTAAAACTGCTCCAAATCGGCCAACTTGAATTCAGCGTTATCCTGCTGCTGCTCCACCATATACGCCACCAACATGCCGAACTGCGTGCCCCAGTCGCCCACGTGGTTTTGCGCAATCACGTGGTGGCCGAGATAGCGCAATACGCGGGCAATGCTGTCGCCGATAATGCTCGAACGCAAATGGCCGACATGCATTTCTTTGGCCAGATTGGGCGAGGAATAATCAATCACTACCGTTTGCGGATGCATGCTTTGGCGCACATTCAGATGGCCGTCTGAAAGCGCCGATTCAATGTTTTGCGCCAAAAATGCCGCCTTCAGGCGCAGATTGATAAAACCCGGCCCCGCCACTTCGGCCGATTCGACCACCTGATTACCCGCCAGCGCATCGGCCACTTTTTGCGCCAGCTCGCGCGGATTTTGTTTGGCCTTTTTGGCCGCCCCCATCACGCCGTTAATCTGAAAATCGCCGAAATCGGCATTTTTGGCCGGCTGCAAAACCACCGGGTTTCCGGCAATGCCGGCGGCGGCAAAAGCCGCTTCAGCTTCAGCGGCTACGGTTTGGTGTAGATTCATATTATGCTTTCAATATCGACAGGCCGTCTGAAACCCTACAACACTTTTCAGACGGCCTGATATTTCATCTTAAAATTTTCACGCTATTTTACCGCTTTCACGATAACAGCGAAAGGCTTTTTCAGACGGCCTCAAGGCTTTCCCGGCGAGTGACGGTTATCATGTTTTTCGCTATCATCAACTTGCAACCGCTCTTCAACACACACCATTACAGCGATATCATCATGAAAAAACTGGCTGCCAAAAAATTTCCGTCGGTTTCATCTTTACAATGCTTTGAAACCTCGGCCCGCCACCTGAGCTTTACCAAGGCGGCGCAAGAGCTGCACATGACGCAAAGTGCGGTGAGCAAACAAGTGGCGCAACTGGAAACCACGCTCAACGGCTTGTTATTCCACCGCCTGCAACACGGTTTGCAGCTCACGCCGACAGGCAAACTGTTTTTAACAGAAGCCCAAGAAATGCTCAGCCATTTGGAACACGCCGTATTGAATGTGTTGGCGCACGGCAGTGAGGCGGACACCCTGCGCATTTCCACCCACCCTACTTTCGGCGCCCGCTGGCTGATTCCCGCCCTGAAAGGCTTCGGCAAAGCCCACCCCCACATCCACTTGGATATTCACGATGAGCTGGGCGATTTTTGCGCTGAATTCAACCAAAATATGGACATCGGCTTTTTACACGGTGATGGTGTTTGGCCGGGGCTGGCCAGCATCAAGTTGTTTGACGGCCATTTTGTGGCGGTGTGCGCACCGCAGATTTCACCGCCGCCGTTGGCCGACATCACCACATCAACCGATTATATTCTGATACAGTCGCGCGTGCGGCCGCGGGCATGGCACGAATATCTGCTGGCGCAAAATATCGAATGGGCGGGCACGTTCAACGGCCCGCGCTTCGATTCTTTTTATGCCGTTATCCATGCGGCCGAATGCGGTTGCGGCATTGCACTGGTGCCGGAAATTCTGGTGCAGCGCGAGCTGGCCGCCGGCCAACTGCATCTGGCCTGGCCCCACCGCCTGCAACGGCACGGCGCCTATTATCTGGTGTATCCGGCCAATATGGACACCACACCCAAAGTGCGCATCATGATTGAATGGATTCAGGCGTATACCCGTTTGCAAAAATAGCCCGGCGTTGCCGCCTGATATTTTGGTTTGACAATATCGACAGGCCGTCTGAAAACCATGATTTTAATCAATGGGTTTCAGACGGCCTGTTATACCGTATCCGTCAGTCTGCTCTGCCGAACAATCCGGTCGACAAATAACGGTCGCCGCGGTCGCAGATAATACACACCACCACCGCACCGGGGTTTTGTCGGGCAATATCCACCGCCACCATGGCCGCCGCACCCGACGACACACCGGCAAACACACCTTCTTCTCTCGCCATTTCGCGCATGAACTTCTCGGCATCTTTCTGATTGACATCTAACGTTTGGTCGACCAAATCTGCCTCGAAAATGCCGGGCATATATTCGGCCGGCCAGCGGCGGATGCCGGCAATCGATGATTCGGCATCGGGTTGCAGGCCGATAATCTGCACAGCCGGGTTTTGCTCTTTCAAATATTTGGCCACCCCGGTGATGGTGCCGGTGGTGCCCATCGAGCTGACGAAATGGGTGACTCTGCCCTCAGTCTGCGCCCAGATTTCAGGGCCGGTGGTGAGGTAGTGCGCCTGTTTGTTGTCGGGGTTGTTGAACTGGTCGAGCACTTTGCCCAAGCCTTGCGCCTGCATCGCCAGCGCCTGATCGCGGGCGGCTTCCATGCTGTCGGTTTCAATCAGCACGGCACCGTAGGCAGCCATCGCATCTTTGCGCTCTTGGGTGGCGTTTTTCGGCATCAGCAGCGTGAGCGTATAGCCTTTCATCGCCGCCACCATCGCCAGCGCAATGCCGGTGTTGCCGCTGGTGGCTTCAATCAGATTGTCGCCGGGGCGGATTTCGCCGCGCTGTTCGGCCTGCGCAATCATATTGAAAGCCGGGCGGTCTTTAACCGAACCGGCGGGGTTGTCGCCTTCAAGCTTGGCCAGCACCGTTGCCTGTGTGTGTGCAGCCACGCGTTGCAGCCGGATCAGGGGCGTGCGGCCGACGCAATCGGCCAAAGTATCGTATTTTTTCATCATCCGTGCGGTGAGTGTTCAGCGATGTGCAAACTTATCACAAAATGCCGCCGATGAATATCATCAAAGCAGTTGACAGCGTAAATGCGCCGGCATTAAGATGGCTTGACATCATGAGTTGGGAAACCATGCCAACCTGCCTTTGCCGGCAAGGTGGAACGCAGGCGCAGATGTGGCCGCAGCCGGAAAGCTGCCGGCAAACACGGCAACGCACCCGGCTTTCGGCTTACAGGGTGCTTTTTATCAGCTTGCGCAATATCCGCACCCCCGGGCGATTTACTCCCAATTGCTGCCCAAAATGCTAAACAGGAAAAGGAACCACTGATGCAGATTCATCAACTCGAGCTTTCCACACAGGCCATACCCGCCAGCGCCGCCGTGCAGTTTACCCTGCACCGCCACAACGGCCGCAACGAAATTCTGGGCATCTACCGCCCCGAAGACAAGCTGTGGCTCTGCCCGCTGGCGTTTCCCAACCAATATGCAGCACCCTTGGTGGCCGATCATGATTTGTCGTCGCTGCGCACGATTTTGTTTTTGGCCGGTGTCGACGATATCGACGGCTGCATCACTGCGCTGGTGGCTTATGTGCGTGAATTCAACAACGAGCGCGGCCGCCATGCCGCCTGAAAATCACCCCTAAGGTGTCCTGATGTGTCGATATACGGGTGCATTTTGCTCCTGAAAACGCAGCAGATGTGCTTTTAGCGCAAAAAATCTGAATCATTATGAATGGTCAGGACACCCTAGAGTGTCCTGACCATTCGTTTATGAAATGCAGATGCCAGGCAAAAAACGCAGCAAGATTGGACATCTTGCGAGGCTTTTTAACGCAGCAGGAGCAAAATACACCCATAAATCGAATGGCCAGGACACCCTAGCCCCTACCCGACAAAGGCCGTCTGAAACTTACGCTTCAGACGGCCTTTGTTATTGATTTTAAAACCATTAGTCTTGACGTTCAACCTGCGACACATCACGCACTGCGCCGGTGTCGGCCGATGTGGTCATGGCGGCATAGGCGCGCAAGGCGGCAGACACATAGCGGTCGCGGTTTTGCGGTTTCCAAGCTTTCGCACCGCGTGCTTCCATGGCTTCGCGGCGGCGCTCAAGCTCTTCAAACGACACGGCCAGGTTGATGCTGCGGTTGGGGATATCGATTTCCACTGTGTCGCCCTCTTCCGCCAAACCGATGGCGCCGCCTTCTGCGGCTTCAGGCGAAACGTGGCCGATGCTCAAGCCTGAGGTGCCGCCTGAAAAACGGCCGTCGGTCAGCAATGCGCATTCTTTGCCCAAGCCTTTGGATTTCAGATAAGAGGTGGGGTAAAGCATTTCCTGCATGCCGGGGCCGCCTTTGGGGCCTTCGTAGCGGATAATCACGATGTCGCCGGCCACGATTTGGTTGTCGAGAATGGCGGCCACGGCGGCATCTTGGCTTTCAAACACGCGGGCGCGGCCGTTGAATTTGAGAATGCTGTCATCCACACCGGCGGTTTTCACCACACAACCGCGCTCGGCGATGTTGCCGAACAATACGGCCAAGCCGCCATCTTGCGAATAGGCGTGCGCTTTGCTGCGGATACAGCCGTTTTCACGATCAAGGTCGAGGCTCGGCCATTGGCGGTTTTGCGAAAAAGCTTCGGTGGTGCGCACGCCGCCGGGTGCGGCTTTATAACGGGCATGCGCTTCAGTGTTGGCGGGGTTGGTGATGTCCCATTGCGCCAAGGCATCGGCCAAAGAGTTGGCATGTATAACAGATACTTCGGTTTGCAGACAGCCGGCGCGGTCGAGTTCGGCCAAAATGCCCATCACGCCGCCGGCACGGTGCACGTCTTCCATGTGGTATTTTTGGGTGGCGGGGGCGACTTTGCACAGGCACGGCACACGGCGGCTGATGCGGTCGATATCGGCCATTTTGAAATCCACGCCGGCCTCGGATGCGGCGGCTAAAAGGTGCAATACGGTGTTGGTAGAGCCGCCCATGGCCACATCGAGGCTCATGGCGTTTTCAAAGGCGGCTTTGGTGGCGATATTGCGCGGCAATACGCGTTCGTCATCCTGCTCGTAATAGCGCTTGGTGATTTCTACAATCAGGCGGCCGGCTTCGAGAAACAGCTCTTTGCGGCCGGCGTGGGTGGCCAGCAGCGAGCCGTTGCCCGGCAGCGACAGGCCCAGCGCTTCGGTAAGGCAGTTCATCGAATTGGCGGTAAACATGCCGGAACACGAACCGCAGGTGGGGCAGGCGCTGCGCTCTACCGCGGCCACTGCTTCATCGCTGATAGTGTCGTCGGCGGCATCTACCATGGCGTCGACCAAATCCAGCTTGCGCTCGTCGACTATATTGGCCACGCCGATTACTTTGCCCGCTTCCATCGGCCCGCCGGACACAAATACGGTGGGAATATTCAGGCGCAAGGCGGCCATCAGCATGCCGGGGGTGATTTTGTCGCAATTCGAGATGCACACCAGCGCATCGGCGCAGTGGGCGTTAACCATATATTCCACCGAATCGGCAATCAAATCGCGGCTGGGCAGGCTGTAGAGCATGCCGCCGTGCCCCATGGCGATGCCGTCGTCTACGGCGATGGTGTTGAATTCTTTGGCGATGCCGCCCGCTTTTTCAATCTCGCGCGCCACCAGTTGGCCCATATTGTGCAGGTGTACATGGCCGGGCACAAACTGGGTAAACGAGTTGGCAATGGCGATAATCGGCTTGCCGAAATCATCATCGGCCATACCTGTGGCACGCCACAGCGCGCGCGCGCCGGCCATATTGCGGCCGTGGGTAGAGGTTTTGGAGCGGTAGGCTGGCATGGTTTTTCCTTGAAAATACTAGGGCATCCTGATGTGTTGATTGCGGGTGCTTTTTACCCCTGCAAACGCATCTGCTGCGTTTTCAGGAGTCAAAATCCCCTCATTGATGACCCATCAGAACACCCTAAGGCCGTCTGAACGTTTCAGACGGCCTTTATTATGAATAATAAAAGCTTGAGCGTATTTTATACCAATCGTTGACAATTAAACAGCCGACAAAATGTCTGATGTGTTTTTATCGTTTTTCAGACGGCCTTTTATGCCCGTTTACTCAGCCGGCTGACTGCATGCACCCGCTGCCTTTAGCTTTTCATTACGCTTGCCGCTGCAACACCCGCGCCCCTTTCGGCTATAATGGCCGTCTGAAAAAACTTCAAGGCCATACATCATGATGATACATCCGCAGTTCGACCCGGTTTTAATCAGCCTCGGCCCGCTGGCCGTGCGCTGGTATGCGCTCAGCTACATTGTCGGCTTTATTTTGTTTATCTGGCTGGGCCGCCGCCGCATTGCGCAGGGCAACAGCGTGTTTACCAAAGAAATGCTGGATGATTTTCTGACCTGGGGCGTGTTCGGCGTGATTCTGGGCGGCCGTTTGGGCTATGTATTGTTTTACAAATTATCCGACTATCTGGCCAATCCGCTGGATATTTTCAAAGTGTGGGAAGGCGGTATGTCGTTTCACGGCGGCTTTTTGGGCGTGCTGGCGGCGATGTGGCTGTTTGGCCGCAAACACAACATCGGCTTTTGGAAAGTGGCCGATTTTGTGGCGCCGCTGGTGCCGCTGGGGCTGGCTTCAGGCCGGCTCGGTAATTTTATCAACGGCGAGTTGTGGGGGCGCGTCACCGACCTCAATGCATTTTGGGCAATGGGTTTCCCGCAAGCGCGTTATGAAGATGTGGCCGCCGCCGCCCACAACCCGCCATGGGCAATGTGGCTGGCCGAATACGGCATGCTGCCGCGCCACCCTTCGCAACTTTACCAATTTGCGCTGGAAGGCGTGGCGCTGTTTGTGATTGTGTGGCTGTTTTCCAAAAAACCGCGCCCCACCGGCCAAGTGGCCATGGTGTTTTTAGCCGGTTACGGTTTTTTCCGCTTTCTTGCCGAATTCGCCCGCCAGCCCGACGACTACCTCGGCCTGCTCACATTGGGCTTGTCGATGGGGCAATGGCTGAGCCTGCCGATGATTGTGCTTGGCATTGCCGGCTTTGTGTATTTCGGCAAACGCAACGCAACAGCATAAAATAATATTTTGAAAGCAAGGCCGTCTGAAAATCTTTTCAGACGGCCTTTTGATATAGGGCGAATATATATAACGTGAGTTCGGGATAACATAATCCGTGAGATATAAAATCCTTCACGGCTTCACCCCACCCTGCCCCCGTTAGGACGAAGGGGAAACAGAGCGCTGCAACACCAAACGAATGCTGCCAGACAGCAAGTGTAGCCACTGTATTTTTAACTCCGCCGGGCAAAAATACAGTGGCTGCGTTTACCTTTGCAAACGGGCATCAAATCTGCTACAACCCGGCCAGCCGCGCGATATACGGCCAATAAAACAAACACCCGATTGCCGCCACGGCCACTGCAATACCGGCAGCATTAATCTGGCTGATTTTTTCTTTAAACACCAGCGCCCCCACCAGTGTGCCCAATACAATCACGCCGATATTCATGCCGGCGAATACCAAGGTCGGATTGCTGCTGAATACCTGATGGGCGCGGATGTAAAACAAAATATTGGCGAAGTTCAAACAGCCGAGCAGCAGGCCGCCGAGTATGCCGGCGGCCGTCCATTTGCTGCCTTTGTAAAACAAATAGCCGAACATCAGCACCGCCGCCACACAAAACGCCACCAATAAATTGCCGGAAAAAGCCGTGCCGCTTTTGGCCACTTGTTTAAACAGGATATCAATCACGCCATAGCCCGCCCACACGCCCAACAACAATCCGGCCTCGGTGACGGAAGCGCCTGCTTTGTTGCCGCCTCCGCCTTTCCACAGCAGGCACAACAAAGCCACAAATGCCAATACGATGCCGATCAAGCGCCCTGGCGATAATGTTTCGCCGAAAATCAAAAATGAAGCGGCAATCGGTAAAAATAACGACAAGCGCTGCGCTGCATCAGATTTCACAATGCCGGTATGCGCCACCGCCCGCCCCATCACCACAAACACCGCCGGCAATAAAACACCCAGCGCCGCAAACAGCCACCAATCCGGCAGATGGCTTTTCCAAGCGCCCAGTTCGGGCTTGAGAAACCACATGCATAAAGCAATGGCGGCCAGATAATTCACCGCCACAGCCTGCTCGATGTCGATTTTTTTACTACGGGAAATTTTCAGCAACACCGCCACAGCCACGCTGCACACGATGCTGATTATCAAATAATGCATGATTGCTTTTCAAAAAGGTTTGCCGCAATGCTTCTACCCATTCACGAGCAAGATAACAAGGCTGGACAACACTGTTGGGTTATTTTTATGAATGGGTTTCAGACGGCCTCAACCAGCACATGTTGCTTGCCAAAGCTCACAGCCAGCCCTCAGGCGATACACTTTTGCCGTCGTAAAGCTTGATAAAACCGGCCACCACGCGGTAGATAAACCAAATGCTCACCACCACCAAAATCAGGCCGCCAACGGCCAGCGCCAGGGTAATGCCGCCGATAAAAAAGCCCAACACGCTGTACCAAAAAGTTTTAATCAAATACTGCATGTGGTTGTAATAAAGGGTGTGGCGCATATCGCCGCGCTTCACATAGGCCATAATCACCCCCACCAGCAAAGTGATGCCCACCACCAGCGAAGCCAGATAAAGCGCATACACCACCATGGCGTAAGTGCGCAGGTTTTCAGGGGCAGGCAGATTTTGGTGTTCGATAATATCGTGACTCATGTTTTTCCTTTCGTTTAAGCATCGGTGGCAACGCTCACGCTGACCGGATTGAGGCTGCTCAGCGCTTCGGGGCGGAGGGCAACCAGAAAACCGCGCTTGCCGCCGTTGATGTAGATGAGCGCCAAATCGAAAATACTGTGTTCCACATAGACCGGCAAGGCGGCTTTGGTGCCGAAAGGGCTGGTGCCGCCGAAAAGGTAACCTGTCCATTTATGCGCCTGCCCGGCATCGGCCAGCTCAATATGCTTCATACCCAACTCGCGGGCAAGATTGCGGGTAGACACTTCCTTATCGCCGTGCATCAACACAATCAGCCCTTTTTTCCGCTCATTTTGCAGCACGATGGTTTTAATCATCTGACGCTCGGGCACATTCAATTGCGCTGCTGCATAAGCCGTGCCGCCGTGTTCGATATAATTTAAAACGTGCGCTTCAAAATCAATATTGTGTGCCCGCAAAAAACGGATGGCCGGGGTAACGGGGTAATCGGATTTGCTCATATCAGGCCGTCTGAACGATATTTTCGGCTATATGTTACCATAAGCGCTCTGTCTCATAATATTAAGGGAGCCTGACCATTCGATTTATGGGGATTTTTGTTCCTGAAAATGCAGATGCAAGGCAAAAAACGCAGTAAGATTGGGCATCTTGCGAGGCTTTTTAACGCAGCAGATGCGTTTTTAGGAGCAAAATACACCCGTAAATCGAATGGTCAGAACACCCTAGCAAAGGAAAGAAAATGACTGTGCAATATCACGGCCAAACCCCGCGTTTGTCGGAAGCTACCGTCGCCAACGGTTTTGTTTTTCTCGCCGGCATGGTGCCGGAGCGCACCGATGCAGATGCAACCGCGCAAACCCGCGATGTGTTGGCGCAAATCGATAAATGGCTGGCCGAATGCGGCTCTGATAAACGGCATATTCTCGAAGCCACCATTTTTTTGCCCGACTTGAATAACTATGATGCCATGAATCAAGCTTGGGACGAATGGGTAGCGCCCGGCCGCGCACCTGCCCGCGCCTGCGTGGAAGCCAAACTGGCCAATCCTGATTGGGCGGTAGAAATCAAAGTATCCGCCGTGCAGATTCGGCAGCTGTAGCGTGTTCTGATACCGTCAAGGCCGTCTGAAACGCAGAAAACAACAGTGTTTCAGACGGCCTCAAGCTGTAACACCCTACACAATCAGAGTTTGCTCAAACAAAATCTTCCCTGTCCGTTGCCAGGGTGTCCTGATGTGTCGTGTATGAGGGGAT
The DNA here is from genome assembly GCF_022870865.1 of Uruburuella testudinis. Taxonomy (NCBI): domain Bacteria; kingdom Pseudomonadati; phylum Pseudomonadota; class Betaproteobacteria; order Neisseriales; family Neisseriaceae; genus Uruburuella; species Uruburuella testudinis. The sequence goes on along the minus strand of NZ_CP091508.1, from coordinate 1,139,170 downwards.
TTTTGTTCCTCGAAATGCAGGTGCCAGGCAAAAAACACAGCAACATTGGCCATCTTGCGAGGCGTTTTAACGCAGCAGATGCGTTTTTAGGGGAAATACACCCTTAAATTGAATGGTCATGATACCTAGGCATCATGCACCGACTCACGTTCGGCCACCAGCCATTTCACGCCCGCCCCTTCCAGCTTTTCACGCATCGGCGCACTCAACGCCCGGTCGGTAAACACCGTGCTGAAATCGGTGATGTCGCCCATGCGCACCAAGGCATTGCGGCCGAATTTGCTGTGGTCGACCGCCAAATAGCGCAAGCGGGCGTTTTCCATCATCGCCTGCATCACGCTGACTTCTTTATAGTCAAAATCAAGCAGCGAGCCGTCTTGATCGATACCCGATGCGCTCAACACCGCATAATCCACCTTGAATTGATTGATAAAGTCGACCGTGGCCACCCCGGTAACGCCGCCGTCGAGCGGCCGCACCACACCTGATGTGATGATCACTGTGTAATCGCTGCGGCCGGACATAATCGCAGCCACATGAATATTATTGGTGATGATGCAGAGGTTTTTATGATTTTTTACCAGCGCCGTCGCCACGGCCTCGATGGTGGTGCCGATGCTCATAAACAGCGATGCGTTATCGGGAATGTGGGCAGCAATCACATCGGCAATATGGGCTTTTTCACTTTGCATCTTGTTTTTCTGGCTTTGGAAATCATCGTTTTCCAAGCGCTCGCCCAAGGCGGCTCCGCCATGATAGCGGCGCAAGATATGTTCTTCGCACAAGTGGTTGATGTCGCGGCGGATGGTTTGCGGCGTAACGCTCAAGGCACGGGCCAAGCCGTCGATGGGCATAAAACCGTGTTCGCGCACCAGCGCAATGATTTTTTCGTGTCGTTGGATTCTAGGCGGCATATTGTTGGCTGAATATTGGTTTTATCGTGTATTTGAAATCAAAGATATTTTTGAAAAATCAGGCACATGATGCTAGGGTGTCATGACAATTTGTTTATGAGGGGATTTTTGTTCCTGAAAATGCAGATGCCAGGCAAAAAACACAGCAAGATTAGACATCTTGCGAGGCTTTTTAACGCAGCAGATGCGTTTTCAGGGGCAAAAAGCACCCGTAAATCGAATGGTCAGAACACCCTAGGGTGTCCTGATGTGTCGTTTATCATGACTTAAAAATGCATGGCGGAAAACACCACCATCAGCACCGGCGCCAAGACATTAATCACAAACCCGAAGCTGATGGCCAGCGGCACGGCGGCCAAACCGCCCGAGCTTTGAATCACCGGCAAAGTGAAATCCAGGCTGGTGGCGCCGCCCACACCGACCGCCGCACTGGGGTGGCCGCGCATGAGCAGCGGAATAAACACCAGCGCAAAAAACTCGCGCGCCAAATCGTTTAACAGCGCAATACTGCCCCACACAGGCCCATAGGCTTCCGTCATCACAATGCCCGACAGCGAATACCAGCCGAAACCAGAAGCCAGCGCCAGCCCTTTGCTCCACGACACTTGCGGCATCAGCGCGGCAAACAGCAAACCGCCCGCCAACGACGACAATGTGATGAGCACGCAGGTTTGCACACCGCGCTTGTTGATCAGCACCTGCCGCAAAGTGATGCCGCTGCTGCGCAATTGCACTCCCACCAGCAACACCAGCAACATCAGGCAATAAGTGCCGAGATTTTCAGACGGCAGCCAGGCTGCAGGTAAAGCATTGCCGGCCAAAAAACCCAACAACACGCAACCCACCTGCTTCAGGCTGCCGCGGATACTGACATTGGCTTTTTTACCGTTACCTGTTACCTGCCACGGATAGCGGCGGTCAAACCACATCAGCACCAGCAGATTCAAGCCGATAACGCACACAAACAGCAACACCGTGGCGGAAATAATGGTCTGCATTTGCGCACCGAGATTTTCCACCTGCGACAACGATACGCCGATAAGCAGCAAAATCAGATACACCAACCAGCCCAGCCCTTTATCGACCAACGGCAGCCAGCGTTTGGGCACGCGGATGAAAAAGCCGAGAAAAAGCGGCGTAAGTATGGAAATCAGGGTAATCAGGCTGTTCATAAGGCATACATCGCTAAGCGGGTTGCTGCCGAACCCGAAATTAAGGCAAACCCAAACAGTGGCGCGAAAGCGGCCGAGAGCTGCATCGGCAACTGCCCTTTTCCGGCTCAAGCGGGCGCGCAGTCAGATTGCCAGCTGTTTTAAACGGGTATGATTTCGGATTAGACATTCAGACGGCCTCAAAGTGTCTGTGCCGCTTTAGAGGCCGTCTGAATATTAAAAATAGTCCGACATTATATCTGTAAATAAAAGTTAAATCCAGTTTACAGATAAGCGTTGCCGGCCAGAGTGTCCTGACGTCGGTTTATGAGGGGCAGGCTGCTCCTGGAAATGCAGATGCCAAGCAAAAAACGCAGCAGATGCATTTTCAGAGACAAAATTCACCTGTAAATCAAATAGCCTGGATATCACTACACAAGTCTGATATTGTTCACAAAAATAACCTAACTGCGTTGGCTCGCCTGAGCTCGAAAAAGGCTGCTTTCGCTAAGACGCTGAAGCGCCAAGTCAGCCAGCCCCGCACGTGTGTGCTGTTTTTCAACCCGCCGCCTTGTCTGCTTACTTTTGCAAATAGATAGATATGATACAGATTCGAAAAGCGCAAAAAAGGCAGCCGAAGCCGCCTTTTCCCGCCGGGTTTACCATCCAGATGCAAACCGGCAGATATGATGCCGTGGCCGAATCATCTGCCGGGCTATGTCGCCCGGGTGTCCTGACCATGATTGGATTTACTGGTCGACAAACGCACGCTCAATCAGATAATCGCCGCGCTGACCCATCTTCGGCGATACCGTCAGGCCGAAATGGTTCAACACGCCGCTGGTATCTTTCAGCATGGCCGGGCTGCCGCACAGCATGGCGCGGTCGTCTTGCGGGTTGATCGGCGGCAGACCGATGTCTTCAAACATTTTGCCGCTCATCATCAGATCGGTAATGTGGCCGCGGTGCGGATATTCTTCGCGCGACACCACGGGATAATAAATCAGCTTGTCTTTCACCAGCTCGCCCAAGTATTCGTGTTCGGGCAGCTCTTGGGTAAAGCGCTCGTAATAGGCCAAATCTTTTTTATAGCGCACGCCGTGTACCAAAATGATTTTTTCAAACTGCTCATACACTTCCGGATCTTTAGTAATGCTCAGAAAAGGCGCGATACCGGTGCCGGTGCTGAGCAGGTAAAGGTGTTTGCCCGGGTTGAGGTCGCCGCAAATCAGCGTGCCGGTGGGCTTTTTGCTGATCAGCACTTCATCACCTTCTTTTAAATGTTGCAGGCGGCTGGTCAGGGGGCCGTCTTGCACTTTGATGCTGAAAAATTCCAGATGCTCTTCCCAGTTGGCGCTGGCTACGCTGTAGGCGCGCATCAACGGCTTGCCGTCTACCATCAGGCCGACCATCACAAATTGGCCGTTTTCAAAACGCAGGCTGTCGTCGCGGGTGCAGGTAAAGGTAAAATAAGCATCGGTCCAATGGTGAACAGATAAAACTTTCTGGGTATTGAATGCTGCCATTTCGGGTTTCCTAGTGTATAAATTTCAAGAGGCCGTCTGAACGCTTTCAGACGGCGTATCGTCAAATTGCAGATTGTGCAAATCGGCATAACGACCGCCGCGTTTCAACAAATCTTGGTGCGTGCCCTGCTCGACAATGCGGCCTTCGTGCATCACAACAATGTTGTCGGCCTTCTCAATGGTGCTCAAGCGGTGGGCAATCACAATGGTGGTGCGGCTTTGCATCAGGTTTTCCAAGGCCGCCTGAACCAAGCGCTCCGATTCGTTATCCAGCGCACTGGTGGCTTCATCCAGAATCAGAATCGGCGCATTTTTCAGCAAAGCCCGTGCAATCGCAATACGCTGGCGCTGGCCGCCTGAAAGCTTCAGGCCGTTTTCACCGATTTCAGTCTGCAAGCCCTGTGGCATCGCTTGGATAAACGACCAGGCATTGGCGGCTTTGGCCGCTTGGATAATGTCGGCCTCGGTCACCTTGCTCAACTGGCCGTAGGCGATGTTGCCGGCCACCGTATCGTTAAACAGCACCACATCCTGGCTCACCAGCGCCATTTGCTCGCGCAGGCTTTCCAGCGTGTATTCGCGGATATCGGTGCCGCTGATGCGCACTTCGCCTTCGGTGGGATTGAAAAAGCGCGGAATCAGGTTGGCCAGCGTGGTTTTGCCGCAACCCGATGCGCCCACCAATGCAATCACCCTGCCCTGCGGCACAGTGAGGCTGATGCCGTTGAGGCTGTTGCGCTCGGCCTCGGGATAGCGGTGCACCACATTCACAAACTCAATCGCACCGGGCTTATTGTCCAATTCAAGCACGCCGCCGTCGGCTTCTTCGCCCTCATCCAAAAAGCCGAACACGCTTTCTGCCGCCGCCAGGCCGCGTTGCAGCGACTGCATCACCCCGGTCATGCGTTTGATGGGGTCGAACATCATAATCATACTGGTCAGAAACGACATAAAATCGCCGGCGCTGAAACCCTCTTTGTTGGCTTCAAATGCCGCCATATAAATAATCACCGCCAGCGCCACCGAAGCCATGATTTGGGTAATGCCGGTGCCCAACGCGCTGGCCGAGGCCTGTTTCACATTATTGCGGCGCACTCCCGCAGCCGAATGGCTGAACCGCGCGGTTTCCCGCTTTTGCCCGCCATATACCTTAATTACGCGCGCACCGTCGATGCTTTCGTTGAGCACCTGCGTCATCTGCCCCATCTGCTGCTGATTGCCGTGCGACAGGCGGCGCAGGCGCTTGCTGACCAGGCGCACACTCACCGCCACCACCGGCAGAATTACAAAGGTAATCAGCGTCAGCCGCCAGTTGAGATACATCAAGAGGCCGAGCAGGCCGATAACGCTCACGCCGTCTTTGGCCAACACCGTAATCACATTAAAACCGGCATCGGCAATCTGGTTGGCATCGTTGAGCACGCGCGACATCACGCGGCCGCTGGCATTGTTGCTGAAATACGATGAGGGCAGCTTCATCAGCTTGCCGAACATCTCTTCGCGCATGCTTTGCACCAAATGGCTGGAAAGATAGCTGGTGCAATATTCATTGATGAAATTAAACACGCCGCGCAAAATAAACAAGCCGATAATTGCCAGCGGCAGCCAGCTCATCTTCTGCATGTTTTTATCTACAAAGCCTTCATTAATCAAAGGCTTGAGCAGATAGCCAAACAAAGGCATGGTCGCCGCCACAATCAGCATCGACACGACGGCAACGGCAAAAACCTTCCAATAGCCTTTGAGATAAACAGCCAGCCGCTTATACAGCTGCAAGGCCGACTGCTCTTTAGATTCGTGCATACATTCTTCGCAATTAGAGCAAACACACAATTTTAAGCGAAAGCGTTTCTCAAATCAATGTTTGCTGTTACAAGATTTCAGACGGCCTCAGCCGCTCCGACCATTCGTTTATGAGCGTATTTTTATTTCTGCAAACACATCTGCATCAAAGAATGGCCGGAAAACCCAGGCCGTCTGAACAACGTTGCCGTTACTGCGCGGCATCAAGCGTTTCACGGATAATGGTTTTCACCACATCCGCATTGTTCGGCACCACCTGCACGCGCTGCGGCAAATCTTCCAGCCCGGCCAATGCCGCCGGGCGCGGAATCGCTACACCGCCGCCCACTGCTTCGTGAATGGTGGCATCGAATTTGGCCGCCAGCGCGGTTTCGAGGCACACAATCAATTCGCCCGGTTCGCGCACTTCACGCGCCACTTTGATGCCGTCGGCAGTGTGCGGGTCAACCAGTTCGCCATCGGTTTGATACACTTCGGCAATGGTGGACAGGCGGTCTTTATGCAGGCTTCTGCCCGACACAAATCCATATTTTTCATGGATTTTGTCCAGTTGCAGGCTCAAATCGAAACCTTTGCCCACACCCACTTCCGCCCACAGCGCCTGAATCTGTACGGCATCCCTGTCCATCAAATCAAACACAAAGCGCTCGAAATTCGAGGCTTTGGAAATATCCATCGACGGGCTGGAGGTAACCAGGGTGTTTTCCGCACCGCGCGGGCGGTATTCGCCGGTTTTAAAAAACTCATCCAACACATCGTTTTCATTAGTGGCCACAATCAAGCGGTGAATCGGCAAGCCCATCTGGCGGGCGATATGACCGGCGCAAACATTGCCGAAATTGCCGCTGGGCACGCAAAAACTCACTTTTTGCTCGTTGCTGCTGGTGGCGTTGAAATAACCGGCGAAGTAATACACCACTTGCGCCACAATCCGGCCCCAGTTAATCGAATTCACCGTGCCGATGTGGTATTTGGCCTTAAAATCCGCATCGTTTTGCACCGCTTTAACAATATCCTGGCAATCGTCAAACATGCCGTGCACGGCGATATTGTGGATATTTTCATCTTGCAGGCTGAACATCTGCGCACGCTGGAAAGCGCTCATTTTACCCTCGGGCGAGAGCATAAACACATTGATACCCTGTTTGCCGCGCAAAGCATATTCGGCCGCCGAGCCGGTATCACCGCTGGTGGCGCCGAGGATATTCAGCGTTTTGCCCTCTTTGGCGAGCACATATTCAAACACATTGCCGAGAAACTGCATCGCCATATCTTTAAACGCCAACGTGGGGCCGTTAGACAAAGCTTGAATCTTGAGGCCGTCTGAAAGTGTGCGCACCGGCGTGATTTCCCGGCTGCCAAACGCCTCTTCGGTATACGTGCGCTTGATGATGTCGCGCAAATCGGCAGCGGGAATATCGGTAATAAACAGGCTCATCACTTCAAACGCCAGCTCCGAATAGCTCAAACCGCGCCATTGCTGCAAGGTTTGCTCGCTGATGTGCGGATAATGCTCGGGCAGCATCAGGCCGCCGTCGGGCGCCAGCCCCATCAATAATACTTCGCTGAACGGTTTGTGCGCGGTGTCGCCGCGGGTGCTGATGTATTTCATATGCAGATTTCTTTTTAACAATCAAACCAATGGTGAAAATACATTTCAGACGGCCTTGATTCACAACACAGGCCGTCTGAAACATTATCGGGTATACAAACGCTTCACGCAGGCGCTTACTGTTTTAGCGGTCACATTCGCCAGCGCCTGGGTGCGCGTGCTCGGGCTGACAACCTGCATCAGCTCGGTGGCCGTCATCTGATTCGGCGCTTCTTCGCTCACGCAACCGCAGATTTTGTCTTCCCACACCTGTTGCTGTTGCGCACTTTGGGTGAGCATGGCCAAACGCCATTCGTTGCGGTTGTTCAACTCGGTGCGGCACTGGTTGTCAACCGCCGCTTTTACCAGCGAATTGCCCATGCCCAAGCCGGTGTCAAACGAGCCGCCGCCGGTGCCGCAAGCGCCCAAAGCCAAGACGGCAGCCGCCGTCAGCAGAATTTTTTTCATCGTTATCTCACTTTTCCAAATCAACAAAAGCGCCGTCGATGCGCGCCTGATAAGCGGCACGGTCGGCATCGGTAATCTTGCGCACCGCCTTACAGGGCACGCCCATCGCCAGCGAACCGGCGGGAATATCTTTAGTCACCACACTACCGGCAGCAATCACACTGTCGGCGCCGATGTTCACCCCGCCCACAATGGTCACACCCGCGCCTATCCACACATTATCGCCAATCGTAATCGGCGCGGCATCTTCCCAAGCCTGCTTGCGCAGCCCGGCATCGAGCGGATGGCCGACGGTATACAAACCCACATTCGGCGCCAGCAGCACATTATCGCCGATAAACACGCCGCCCGCATCCAGAATGGTGCAATTAAAATTGGCAAAAAAGTTTTTGCCCACTTCGATATACGTGCCGTAGTCGCAATAAAACGGCTGCACAATAAACGCACCTTCGCCGCCTTTGCCCAACAGCTCGCCCATCAAGCGCCGGAGGGCTGCGATATCGCCCGGGCGGGTGAGGATATTGTAATCGTGCAACAGCTCTTTGGCACGGTTGCGCGCCTCGTCCAACTGCGTATCCATCGGGTTATGCGGCAAACCCGCCAACATTTTTTCGCACTCGCTCATCATCGCTAAAAGGCCGTCTGAAAAGATTCTCATCCGATAATCGGGCGGCAGCTGCCGCATACATTGCCGCACATTGTACCGCAAGCGGCATACAGCGAGAACTGTTGCGCTATAATAATTGCATTTACCGCACCCGCCTCACGGAAACACCATCATGGCCGACCTTTTTTCCCGCCAACCCGACGCCCCGCTGGCCGAACGCCTGCGCCCGCATTCGCTCGATGAAGTTATCGGCCAGCAGCACCTCATCGGCGCCGGCAAACCGCTGCGCGTTGCCGTGGAAGGCGGCAAGCCCCATTCCATGTTGCTGTGGGGGCCGCCGGGCGTGGGTAAAACCACGCTGGCGCGCATTCTGGCACAAAGTTTCAACGCCCAATTTTTGCCCGTGTCCGCCGTGTTTTCGGGCGTGAAAGACATCCGCGAGGCCATTGAAAAAGCCGAAATCGCGCTGCAACACGATCAGGCCACCATTTTATTTGTCGACGAAGTGCACCGCTTCAACAAAGCCCAGCAAGATGCATTTTTACCGCACGTAGAAAGCGGTTTGCTCACCTTTATCGGCGCCACCACCGAAAACCCATCGTTTGAAGTCAACCCCGCCCTGCTCAGCCGCGCCCAAGTGTATACGCTCAAATCGCTCACACCGGAAGAGCTGCAACAACTGGCCGATAAAGTATTTGCCCTGCCCGAATATCAAAACATGCACATCAACGATGATGCACTCGGCCTGCTGCTCGCCACCGCCGACGGCGATGCCCGCCGCCTGCTCAACCTGCTCGAACAGCTGCTGCGCGCCGCCCAAACCCAAAACATCGGCGAACTTTCCAGCGAATTTCTCGCCAACAGCCTCGGCACCCAAATCCGCCGTTTCGACAAAGGCGGCGAAAGCTTCTACAACCAGATTTCCGCGCTGCATAAATCCGTGCGCGGCTCCCACCCCAACGCCGCACTCTACTGGTTTTGCCGCATGCTCGACGGTGGTGCCGACCCACGCTACCTCGCCCGCCGCATCGTGCGCATGGCCTGGGAAGACATCGGCCTGGCCGACCCGCGCGCCTTCCAAATCGCCAACGATGCCGCCGCCACATTCGAGCGGCTGGGCTCGCCCGAAGGCGAGCTGGCGCTGGCACAAGCGGTGCTGTATCTGGCTGCCGCCGCCAAATCCAACGCCGGTTATATGGCTTACAACCAAATGCGCACTTTTGTGAAACAAAACCCCAGTGATGAAGTGCCCGTGCACCTGCGCAACGCCCCCACCAAGCTGATGAAAGAGCTCGGCTACGGCCGCGAATACCGCTATGCCCACGATGAGCCCCACGCCTACGCCGCCGGCGAAACCTATATGCCCGAAGGCATGGCCGAGCCCGATTTTTACCAACCTGTGCCGCGCGGACTGGAAATCAAAATCGGCGAAAAACTGTCGTGGCTGCAATCGCTGGATGAAGCCGCACAAACGCATCAGAAATAATATCCCTTTATCAACACAATCTGACTACATTGGCTTACTTTTATAAATACAAAACACATGAGGCCGTCTGAAAAATATTTTTCAGACGGCCTCATCATTATTTTTATTCAAAACCCCTTAAGCATTCAAATTGACCGCATGCTCACGCGTTTCATGGAACACGATATCCGGCCAGCGCTCCTGCGTTAAGCCCAGATTCACACGGTTGGGCGCCAAATAAGCCAGATTGCCACCGGCATCAACCGATAAATTCATCGCATTGGCTTTTTCAAATTCGGCCAGCTTTTTCTTATCATCACACGACACCCACCGTGCCGACCAAATGCTGGCGCTTTCAAACACCGCTTCCACGCCGTATTCCGCCGCCAGCCGCGAAGTCACCACTTCAAACTGCAACACGCCCACCGCGCCGAGAATCAAATCCGCACCGCTGTTGGGCTTGAACACCTGCACCGCCCCCTCTTCACCCAACTGCTGCAAACCTTTTTGCAACTGCTTCATTTTCAGCGGGTTTTTAATGCGCACGCTGCGAAACAACTCCGGTGCAAAAAACGGAATGCCGGTAAATGCCAGCAATTCACCTTCGGAAAAGCTGTCGCCGATTTGAATATTGCCGTGGTTGGGAATACCGATAATATCGCCCGCATACGCCTCTTCCACCAACTCGCGGTCGTGCGACATAAACGTGACCACGCTCGAAGCGGCAATATCGCGGTTGATGCGTAAATGCTTCATTTTCATGCCGCGCGTAAATTCGCCCGAACACACCCGTAAAAAGGCGATGCGGTCGCGGTGTTTAGGGTCCATATTGGCCTGAATTTTAAACACAAAGCCCGAAAATTTAGCTTCATCAGGGCTGACCGTGCGCACGGTGGCATCACGCGGCTGCGGCGCCGGCGCCCAATCCAGCAGCGAATTGAGAATTTCCTGCACGCCGAAATTATTAATCGCCGAACCGAAAAATACCGGTGTCAGCTCGCCGGCCAGAAATTCTTCCAAATCAAATTCATTCGATGCCGCCTGCACCAGCTCGATTTCACCGCGCAGATTATCCATTTCCAGCGGAAACAGTTCGTCCAAACGCGGATTATCAATACCCTTAATCACCTCAAATTCATGCGGCAGCTTTTCACCGCCGGCATCAAACAAATACACCTCATCATTTAAAATGTGATACACACCTTTGAAGTTTTTGCCCATACCGATCGGCCACGTAACCGGTGCGCAACGGATTTTCAGCACACTTTCCACCTCGTCCAACAGCTCCAGCGAATCGCGCACCTCACGGTCGTATTTGTTCATAAACGTTACAATCGGCGTATTGCGCAAACGGCAAACATTCAGCAGCTTGATGGTTTGCGCCTCCACACCCTTGGCCGCATCAATCACCATCAACGCGCTGTCGACGGCAGTCAGCACGCGGTAGGTGTCTTCCGAAAAATCTTGGTGGCCCGGCGTGTCGAGCAGGTTGACCGTGTGGTCGCGATACTCAAACTGCATCACCGAAGAAGCTACCGAAATACCGCGCTGCTTCTCGATTTCCATCCAGTCGGAAGTGGCAAATTTGCCCGTTTTCTTACCCTTCACCGTGCCCGCACTCTGAATCGCACCCGAAAACAGCAGCAGCTTTTCCGTAAGCGTAGTCTTACCCGCATCGGGGTGGGAAATAATGGCAAAAGTGCGGCGGTGGCGCACCTGTTCGGGAATATTCGGCATAAATGGCTCTTAAAATAATGATTTCAGGCAGATTGCCCCAAAGCAGCCTGCCTGTGAAAAAGATGCGTGATTGTACAAAAAAATACGTTTTTCTTCAATGCAATGCTGAGGCCGTCTGAAAGCTTTCAGACGGCCTCGGGTTTTATGGCTTAAGTGTTTTCAGATAAGCATCATATTCTACTGCGCACGGCGGTTTGCCCATACCGGTGAGCACATATAAATGGGCAGCGGTGCTTTTGGCGAGGCTGTCAAGCTGATAGCCGCCTTCAAGCACGGAAATGATGCGGCCCGGGCATTCGCCGGCGGCCTGCATAATTTTGTGGGTAAGCCAAGCGTAGTCGGCTTCGTGCAGGCTCAGGCGGCCGATTTCGTCGTCGCGGTGGGCATCGAAGCCTGCGGAAAGTAATACCAGCTCGGGTTTAAACCGGCTCAAGCGCGGCAGCCATTGCCGGCGCACCTGCTCGCGGAATTCGATGCTGCCGGTATGCGGTGAAAACGGCAGGTTGACCATATTCGGATTTTTCCCGGCCGGTATATCGCCGGGAAAGGGGTAAAGATCGTTTTCGCAGCTGTTTAAAAATAAAATACGCGGGTCGTCTTTGAAAACTTCTTCGGTGCCGTTGCCGTGGTGTACATCAAAATCGATGATGGCGATGCGTTGCAGGCGGTGGGCGGCCACGGCGTGCATGGCGCCCACCGCCACGTTGTTAATCAAGCAGAAGCCGCCGGCTTTATCACTTTGGGCATGGTGTCCGGGTGGGCGCACGGCACAAAAGGCGTTGTGGGATTTTTCGGCCATCACTCTGTCGACTGCCTTAATCACGGCGCCGGCGCCGTAGCGGGCGATGGTTAGCGAATCATGGCTCATCACGGTATCGTCATCAAGCCGGTAGATTTTTCCCGGCTGCGGCCGCATTGATTCGAGAAAATTCAGATAACGGCTGGCATGCACTAAAGCCAGCTGTTTGTCGCTAGCTTCTTCCGCCTGCACGCCCCTGAGCCGCGGCCAGATGCTTTGTTGTTGCAATTCTGTTTCAATGGCGGTAATGCGCCCTGCTGCTTCGGGGTGACCGTTGCCCGGCTCGTGTTGTAGGAATATCGGATGGCTGATCCATGCCGTGCGCGCTTTTTTGCCCAGCAGACGCCGTAACCATGCTTTCACACCTTGCTCCCTTGAGTTGCTTTTATCGTAAGTGCGGGTCGAAAATTTTCATGCAAAGCGGCCGGCCTGCCTAAAGCAGGCTATTGATGCATGAAATATTAAGTATATTTATTATATTGTACCGCATTATTTTCAGACGGCCTTAAAAAAATATACTGATAAATATGGTTAATAATACGGAAATTTCTTGGAAAAATCTGCCCCGCCCTTTAGAATAGCTCACTTTGGGCGGCTATCCAAATTGCCCGCTGTTTTTCACTGTTATCATTATAGAGAGAATGGACTGACACATGATTGATTTTGCTTACGCTGCCGATGCTGCTGCCGCTCCGAGCGCCCTGATGCAATTTGCGCCGCTGGCGCTGATTCTGGTGGTTTTCTATTTCCTGATTATGCGCCCGCAACAAAAGAAATTCAAAGCCCATCAAGCCATGTTGGCTGAGCTGAAACGCGGTGACCGTGTGATTCTGGCTTCCGGCTTTGCCGGCACCATCACCAATGTGGGTGAGAAATTTTTCAATATCGAAATTGCCAAAGGCGTGATCGTAGAAGTTGAGCGCAACGCTGTTGCCAGCAAAGCCGCCTGATTGATGCCCCGCAATAGCCGCCGCACTCTGCTGCGGCTGTTTGTCTTTATAATATAAAGGTTTACCATGAACCGCTATCCGCTTTGGAAATATCTGCTGATTGCCGCCACCCTGATTTTGGGCATTATCTACACCCTGCCCAATCTCTTTGGTGAAACCCCGGCCGTGCAGGTATCCACCAACCGACAAGCCATCGTCATCAACGATCAAACCGAAGCCCGCGTGGCTTCTGCTCTGCAAGCGGCCAATATTGCCACCGACGGCATGTTTATCGTCGACAATTCGCTCAAAGTGCGCTTCAAAGATGCCGAAACACAGCTCAAAGCCCGCGATGTAATCGAAAATACCTTGGGCGAGGGCTACATCACCGCACTCAACCTTTTGGCCGACAGCCCCGAGTGGATGGCCAAAATCAAAGCCAATCCGATGTTTCTCGGCCTTGACTTGCGCGGCGGCGTGCACTTTACCATGCAGGTCGATATGGATGCGGCCATGCACAAAACCTTCGAACGCTATTCCGGCGACATCCGCCGCGAGCTGCGCCGCCAGCAAATCCGCACCGGCACCATCCGCCAAACCGGCAACAGCCTGATTGTGCCGTTTCAAGACAGCGCCGATTTGCAAAAAGCCTTGCCTGAGCTGAGACGTTTTTTTCCTGAAGCCACCTTCACGCCCGAGGGCAACAACCTCACGCTGAGCCTGTCGCAAGATGTGATCAATAAAGTGCGTGAAGACTCGGTCAAACAAAACATCAACACCCTGCACAACCGCGTAAACGAGCTGGGTGTGGCCGAGCCCGTGATCCAGCAGGCAGGCGCAGACCGCATTGTGGTGCAGCTGCCCGGCGTGCAAGACACAGCCAAAGCCAAAGACATTATCGGGCGCACAGCCACGCTGGAAGTGCGCATGGTGTCGGATGACCCGGCGCAGGTTCAGGCAGCCTTGGCCGGCAATGTACCTGCGGGTTACGAACTGCTCTACAGTGCCGGTGAACATCCGCAACCGACCTTGGTCAGCACCCAAGTAGAGCTGACCGGCGACAACATCAATGATGCCCAACCGAGCTTCGATGAAATGAACGCCCCTGCCGTCAGCATCAATCTCGACAGCACCGGCGGCAATATCTTTGCCGATCTGACCGCACGCAACGTGGGCAAACGCATGGCCATGGTGTTAATCGATCAAGGCAAGGCCGAAGTAGTCACCGCTCCTGTTATCCGTTCTGCCATCACCGGCGGCCGCGTACAGATTTCCGGCAGCATGAGCAGCGCCGAAGCCAACGATACCTCGCTGCTGCTGCGTGCAGGCTCGCTGGCCGCGCCGATGCAGATTGTGGAAGAGCGCACCATCGGCCCTTCTCTGGGGCAGGAAAATATTGAAAAAGGCTTTAATTCTACCTTGTGGGGTTTTGCTGCCGTGGCGCTGTTTATGGTGGTTTACTACCGCGTATTCGGCCTTTTCTCGGTGGTGGCGCTTTCTGCCAACCTGCTGTTTCTGATTGCTATTTTATCAGCACTCCAAGCCACACTCACACTACCCGGCATTGCTGCGCTGGCGCTGACGCTGGGTATGGCCATTGACTCCAACGTGTTGATTAACGAGCGTATCCGTGAAGAGCTGCGCGCAGGCGTGCCGCCCCAAACCGCCATCAACTTGGGCTACCAGCATGCTTGGGCCACCATTGTTGATTCCAACATTACCTCGCTGATTGCCGGTATTGCCCTGCTGATTTTCGGCTCCGGCCCCGTGCGCGGCTTTGCCGTGGTGCATTGCTTGGGCATTCTGACCTCAATGTATTCATCTGTTGTGGTATCCCGCGCGCTGGCCAATCTGTGGTACGGCCGCCGACGCCAACTGAAAAAAATATCCATCGGCTCGGTGTGGAAACCTGAAACCGCAACCGCCGGCAAGGAGTAAGCAACATGGAATTCTTTAAAATCAAACGCGATATTCCGTTTATGAGCTATGGTAAGCTCACCACGTTTATCTCATTGATTACCTTTATTGCCGCCGTATTTTTCTTAACCACCAAAGGGCTGAATTACTCAGTGGAATTCACCGGCGGCACGGTGATGGAAGTGCAATACGAGCAAGGCGTTGACGTCAATACCGTGCGCAACAACCTCGATTCGCTGAACATCGGCGATGTGCAGGTGCAGGCACTGGGCACCAACCGCCATATTATGATCCGCCTGCCCAATAAAGAAGGAGCAACCTCGGCGCAGCTTTCGAATGATGTGATGAACATCTTGAAACAAAACCATGCCGATGTCAGCCTGCGCCAGGTCGAATTTATCGGCCCGCAAGTCGGTGAAGAGCTGGTAACCAACGGCTTGCTGGCGCTGGGTATGGTGATTGCGGGCATCATCATCTATCTATCGGTGCGCTTCGAATGGCGCTTTGCCGTGGCGGCCATTATCGCCAACATGCATGACGTGGTGATTATTATCGGCTGCTTTGCGCTGTTTCAATGGGAATTTTCACTCACGGTATTGGCCGGGGTGCTGGCGGTGTTGGGCTATTCGGTTAACGAATCAGTTGTGGTGTTTGACCGTATCCGCGAAAACTTCCGTAAACCGACCATGCGCAACAAAACTGTGCCGCAAGTGATCGACAATGCCATCACCGCCACCATGAGCCGAACCATCATCACCCACGGTTCAACCGAAGCGATGGTGCTCTCAATGCTGATTTTCGGCGGTGCGGCGCTGCACGGTTTCTCATTGGCGCTGACCATCGGCATCGTGTTCGGTATTTATTCATCGGTGCTGGTGGCCAGCCCGTTGCTGCTGATGTTCGGCCTCAACCGCGACAACCTGGCCAAACCGCAAAAGAAAAAAGAAGAAGCCGTGGTATAAGGCTTTGGATAATAAAAACGGATGCCTTCGGGCATCCGTTTTTTTTGAGCGGCCATAAAGCTTCTGTGCAAACTCCATTCAGAGCAAATATTTCAGACGGCCTATCGCCCGATAATCAGATTAAAGCTTTAGCAAAATTTGTATTGAAATAACAAAAATCACTCGGCTGATACCCATTCACAAAAGTAAGCCACAGCCAGAGAAGTTAAAATCTGCCATAAATCTACAAGAAATAGAAAAACAGCGTATCCAGGCAATCCACCCTCCAATCTTTCCGTTTCTGTTTAATCCAAGCCCAAGTTTGCTCAATCGGATTTAGGTTGGGGCCGTATGGAGACAGCCAAAGAATCGTATGCCCCGCTTTTCCAATCAAGTCTTGGATGTCCTGCCTTTTATGAAATTTGGCATTACCCATTACGGTAACGCTGCGCCGGGGCAACTCTGGCAACAGTAGCATTTCAACCCAGTGATGGAAAACGGCACTGTCAATGCTGCAATTATAAAGACCTAACGAAAATAACCGGTTATCGTGAATCGCGCCAATCGCATTGGTGGTATTTTTCAATTACTTGATACCGTTTAAGCCGGGGTAAAAATCAATGTCGCTTGCTTGCCCGCTAGGGAATAGAAAACGTGTTGGCTTATCCCGAGCTCACGTTGACAAATATAGTTTAACACTTAAAATCCGTTGGGGCTAAACAGCCCGTGCCGGTTCGATTCCGGCTCCAGGCACCACCAACCAATGCTTTGTTAATTGCAATCACGCTCATTCTATTAATTATCCGGTCTTCGAATTAGAGCCGGATTTTTACTTGGTATATCCGCGGTCATGACCTAGGCAATGTTCAAATAGGTATACAAAACGCCCCGCATCATACAATACGGGGCGTTTTTTCATTCGATACCTATGATTTTATTTACCAAGGTATTCCAACGTTTTATTTTATCTGACATTTAGTTTGGATACTTTCGCCATTGCTGCTGTAAGTCAGCACGGTTTCACCATTTTGCACACGCCATTCGGAGGGTTGGCCGAAGAAACCGTCGTTATTGGCGTAACGTACACCCTCACCTGCGGGCGCTTGTTGTAATACTGTGCTCGGGTTGCCTGTTACGTTCAGCGCGGTCAGTTTGATGCGGTTGTTGCCTTCCGCCACACGCATAGACACGCCGTTTTCACAAACATAATCTACTTCTGCTTGCACATCTTTCGGTTTTAATGAGCCGCAGGCTGCCAACGCGACACTCAAGGGCAATAATGCAATCAGTTTTTTCATAAAAACTCCTTGTTTGTTGTTGTAATGCATTTTTAAACTAACAAATTTTTGAAGACATGGCAAGCTTGCAAGCTATAAAAGTCTGTATGCATATCTGAATTGCAAAAATATCTCGTTGGCAACCCCCTCATCAAACGAATTGACCGGGAAATCCTGCGAAACGTTATTTGTATGATGCCGTTTTTTCAGCAAAACAGGTTATGAAAAACGCCCCGCTGTATTAGGGCGGGGCGTTATGGTTAAAATGAAATATTGCTTCACTTTGACTCAAATTTTGGGATACTCCGAGTGGAGCTTAGGGCATTATTACGGTTCGGGCAGGCTTTCCGCACATTCAGTGCATCGGAAGCAGCGGATTGCAGAAGTTATATCTGGTTGCCGGATAAACGCCATAAGCGGCGGTTCGATTGCTGTAGCACATTGATTTGTCATGGCTGGGTCAGCATAAATCTTTTATTATTCCGGCTCTGCTTCAAGTTAGGCAAGCGGTTACGCCGCTTTCGCTAAAGTCACCATATTTTGGGTGTACAACACAGGTTTAAAATAACCTGAAGCAGCCAACGCAATACCGAAGGGCAATAATGCAATCAATATATCCATCGACACTCCTTTTTCTGTGTACTTGACCTTACCGTAACAAAACTTTCACATCTGCGCAAGCATTTTTTCATGTTATTTTGCAACACCATCAAACCCCTTATCAAATCCGCCAATATTGATATAATTCTTTTTGTTTGCATCAATAAAAAGACCCTCCGATGAATGCCCCGCATATCCTGCCCGACACCCGCCCCTACCCCACCGACCCGGTTAAAAACGAGCTGCTGCTGTATGCCGGTCAAATCGCCCATCCTACTTCGGGCGCGCAACGCAAATTGGCCGAAGAATCATTGCAGGCCGCCATTTATAATATGTTGCAGCAAAACCATTACCTCGGCCTTTCCGTAGCCATGAGCATGGCACCGAATGCTGAATCCTACAAAGCCCTGTTGGGTGCGCTGGAACAAACTTTGCAGGCGAAAACCGATGATGAAATGCAATGGTTTGCCTTACCGGTGGTATTGGTAGCCGGCTGCAATCAAGCGCTCACACTGCCGCTTGACGCACCCTCGGTAGAGTTAGCCGCCTGCCTGGCCAACTATCCTTCGTTACGTCCGCTGGCTCAAGCCGCCTGGCTGCCCAAATTGGTGCGCGCTGAAGATTTGGCTGCCGTTAATGCGGGGCAATGGTTTGCCGCCAAACAAAATACCGAAGCGGCTGCCGCTTTTGCCGCTGCTTTGCCGTCAGCGGATTTGGCCGTGCCGGAAGGGCAATCGGTGCATGTCGTATTCGCGCTGGGCTATGGCAGTAAAACCCTTCAGACGGCCTTAAACCTGAATCTTCGTGATGCTGCATTGCCGTTGATGCAAGTTTGGCAGCAGGCGCTTGCTACACCTAATCTGACGCTGTTTGCCAACCCGCTCTCCCCCGCCACCCTGCTAAACGCCATTACCGAAGGCAGCCATATGCGCCTGCGCATGGCTTTAGACGTGTTCACCGCCAATGCCATCCGCGCCATCCGCCTGCAAAGCCCGCGTGTGGGCGTGGTGATGGCAGCTCAGCAAGGCGGCAGCCTTTTGTTTGGTTTTAATGCCACCGACAGCCAGTTTGAATTGGAGCCGCAAGTGTTTGCCTGGCCGCTATCGCCGCTGGAGCGGATTGAAGTCGTTCAGCAAAACTTTTTGGATTTGATGGTGGAATGCCAAGTGGAAAATATCCGCCTGCTGTACGACCCGATTTTGGAGCAGGAAGAGCTGCCAAACTACGCCGCCGCTGTGAAAATGCCCGGCTGCAACCCATTGTTTGCGGGGAACGCATGATGCCGCAATATAAGGTTTTATTCGTCTGCCTCGGCAACATCTGCCGCTCGCCGATGGCTGAATATGTGTTGCGCCATCAGGCCGAAGCTGCGGGCGTGGCGCACCGTATAGAAGTTGCCAGCGCCGGCACTTCCGGCTGGCATGACGGTGCGAACATGCATCGCGGCACATTAAACAAACTCAAACGGCAAGGCATTGATAACCGGGGGTTTACCAGCCGCAAAGTGCAAAAAAGCGACGGCACTGATTTCAACTACCTGATTGCCATGGATGATGACAATCTGGCCGAACTGGAACGCCTGTTCGGCCACCGCCCTGAGCAAATTTTCAAACTTACAGATCTGGTGCCTGAGCTGGGTTACACCCACGTGCCCGATCCGTGGTATACCGACAATTTCGACGAAACCTACGAATTGGTGCGTGCGGGCAGCGATGCGTTGCTGAAAAAGCTCGGTTTGGTTTGAATATTGCCGTTTTCCGAATGGCGATAATATGCTGAAATAATATTTTTATAACCATAAAAGCTTGAGGCCGTCTGAAAACCCAGTTTCAGACGGCCTCAAGCTTTACAAATGTTGTTTATAATCAAAATGCAAAGGCTTGTCCGACTTCACCTGATTCAGATAATCATCGTAAATCGCGCGCACTTCTTTACGCAGTAAAAACAGCGCAATCAAGTTCGGAATCACCATAAAGCCGTTAAACATATCCGACAAATTCCACACCAAATCCACCTTGCCGAGCGTGCCGAGCACAATCGCCGCCAACACCAGCACACGGTAAGCACTCAAACCTTTGCCGTGAAACAGAAAACGGATATTCGATTCGCCAAAATAATACCAGCCGATAATGGTAGTGAATGCAAAAAAAGTTAGGCACACCGCCAGCAATTTTTGGCCGAAACCGCCAAACGCAATGTGAAACGCCTCCTGCGTAACCGCTGCGCCTTTGAGGCCGAGCAGATTGGCATCGGTCAGCAGAATAATCAGCGCAGTGGCCGTGCACACCAAAATCGTATCGATAAACACGCCCACAAAAGCCGCCATGCCCTGCTGTGCCGGATGCGCCACTTGCGCTGTGGCATGGGCATGCGGTGTCGAGCCCATACCCGCCTCATTAGAAAACAAACCACGCGCTACGCCGAAGCGGATGGCTTCGCGCATACCGATACCGGCCAAACCGCCGCCCACCGCCGCCGGATCGAACGCCGCCACCAAAATATGCTCGATCATCGGCACGATATGATCGGAAAATTGAAACAGAATCACCACCGCACACACAATATAAACCACCGCCATAAACGGCACCACCAATTGCGCCACCCGTGCAATGCGGTTGACGCCGCCGACAATAATCAGGCCGGCCAGCGCAGCCAACACCAGCCCCACCGCCAACGCCGGCACTTCAAACGCCACCGTTACCGCAGAAGCGATTGAATTCGACTGTGTGGCATTGCCGATAAAGCCCAAAGCCAAAATAATCGCCACCGAAAAAACACCGGCCAGCAGGCGCGCAGGCGCACGGCCGATTTTCGGGCCCAAGCCATGAGTGATATAAAACGCCGGGCCGCCGATATATTTGCCGTGGTTGACCACCCGGTATTTCTGCGCCAACACCGCTTCAGAAAAAATCGTCGACATGCCGAGCACCGCAGAAAGCCACATCCAGAAAATTGCCCCCGGCCCGCCCGCCGTAATCGCCGTCGCCACCCCGGCCACATTGCCGGTGCCGATTTGTGCCGAAATCGCCACCGCCAGCGCCTGAAACTGCGACAGCGATTTATGGTCTTTACCGGCAGCATCTTTTTTCTTAAACAAACCGCCGAATACGGTTTTCATCGCCGCGCCGAATTGGGTGAGCTGCGGTGCCCCCAAATATACCGTAAAGAAAAGGCCGATGCCGATGAGTGCATAAATCAGCAGATAATCCCACAACACCGTATTGACCGCACCCACGATTGCCGCCAGCATAGATTCCATATATACCGCTCTCTTGTTGATCCGAACCGAATCATACCTTGATTTATTTATATATGAATTAAAAAAGCCGCAAACTTTGATTTCAGATAAATATTTCCACCGCCCCAAGCCCGCCGCCGGCCGCCCCGGCTGCACACCACGGCCGCAACGCCACTTTTTCAGCACCGGTTTTTCATGTTAAAATCCGCCTTTAAATTTTATCAGCGCCGTTTGCGGTTTCAAACGGCCTACATCAAGGAATCAATATGGCAGGCCATAGCAAGTGGGCGAATATCCGCCACAAAAAAGAACGACAAGATGCCAAACGCGGCAAGATTTTCACCCGTTTGATTAAAGAAATCACCGTTGCCGCCAAAATGGGCGGCGGCGACCCCGCATCCAACCCGCGCCTGCGCCTGGCAATGGATAAAGCCTTTGAAAACAACATGCCCAAAGACAACATCCAACGCGCCATCGACAAAGGCACCGGTAATCTTGAAGGCGTGGAATATATCGAGCTGCGCTATGAAGGCTACGGCATCGGCGGCGCCGCACTGATGGTCGACTGCCTGACCGACAACAAAACCCGCACTGTGGCCGATGTGCGCCATGCATTTACCAAAAACGGCGGCAACCTCGGCACCGACGGCTGCGTGGCGTTTAACTTCGTGCATCAGGGCTACCTGCTGTTTGCACCGGGCGTTGACGAGGATGCGCTGATGGAAGCCGCGCTCGAAGCCGGTGCCGAAGACGTGCTCACCCAAGATGACGGCTCGCTGGAAGTCATCACCGCCCCCAATGATTGGGCAGACGTGAAAGCCGCTCTGGAAACAGCCGGCTTCAAATCAGAAGACGGCGATGTCACCATGCGTGCGCAAAACGAAACCGAATTGAGCGGCGAAGAAGCGCAAAAAATGCAAAAGCTGATTGATGCGCTGGAAGATCTCGACGATGTGCAAGATGTGTACACTTCCGCCGTGCTGGATTTGGGCGAATAACAGCCAACACCAAAATACCGGTTAAAAACGTTATCAGGCCGTCTGAAAATTATCTTTCAGACGGCCTGAAACATTAACATTATTATTTATACCCATTCACAAAAGTAAGCTGACACGGCGGCGAACCGAAAACCCCACACATATAGTGAAATGAAGAAAGAAGTGATACAAGGCACAGCAACACCACAGCACTTTTTATTCATTCCACTACGCCCTCATCAGGCCGTCTGAAACGATATGGCAAACATCCGGCATTCAATATCCGGCTGCCGAATCTATAGCCGCTCAATAATCTTTTGCAATCCCCAACAACACCGCAGCCAACACAATCAGCACCACACCGATAACCACTTTTTTCATCTGATCCGGCGTTTTCCGCTCTTTCAGAATAAAAATCGAGCCCAACGTAGAAATCGCCACCGCCACCTGAGCCAGAGAAAAGCTGATGGCCACACCCACGCGCGGCTGCGACACAAACATAAAAAAGCTGCCCAAAGCCCAAATAATGCCCGGCAAAATATTTTTAAACGCATCGCGGTTATACGGCTTTTCTTTAGCCGTGAGCAACAGCGCCATCAGCAGCATGCCCACACTTTGCGGCAAAATCGCATCCGAACCTTTGATTTCAAAAAAAGCCGCCAGCACCGCATAAGCCAGATAGCCGAAAGTCGACACCGACAACATCACCAATGCCCCGCGCATCGCCGCGCTGCCCGCCGCATCCGGCTGCATTCCCTTTGCCTTGGCCGAAGTCAGAAACACGCCCAGCAAAATCAACATCAATGCGCTCAATCCCAAACCTGTGGTAACCGCATCGTGCCATTCAGACAACACCAACGCCCCAAACAAGGTGGTGGCAATCAGCTGCATGCCGGTAGAAATCGGCATGGTTACCGCCGCCCCTACTTTTTTAATACTTTGCAGCTGGCCGATTTGGCCGATGGTCCAAAACGCCCCCGAAGCCAGCCCCACCCAAAACACTTTTTGCGTAATCACCGGATCAGTAAAAAAATACCCCGCCACGGCAAACAACAACGCGCCCGCAGTAATGCCTAAAATCTGGCTGTAGGCCGTACCGCCGATATACACGGTAAACAAAATCATCGAGCCCCAAAACAACGCGGGCAATAAAGCAATGGCTATGTCCATAACGCACTCTGAAATAAAATTACAATCAGCGCAGATTATAAACCCGATTGAGCGGCATTTTTTAACCGTAATCAATGAAACCGGCACAAATATCGTTTTTTTACATACGCCGCAGCCTTTGCATGATATGAAAAGTGCACGTATCGAATCAAAATTTCCATATCAAACCATCACATTGCCACTTGCACACCCACACATCAGCAGCCCCGGATATGCCGCAATAAAATCTGCACCGGGTGCAATAAGGCCTGCCCGTCTAATCTTCCGGCTTGGCAACGGCAAGAATAGCCGCTCGCCACCACCTTAGAGTGTCCTGACCATTCAGAATCATTCAGATTTTTGTGATAAAAGTACAGATATCAGGCAAAAAACGCAGCAAGATTAAACATCTTGCGAAGCTTTTTAACGCAGCAGATGCGTTTTCAGGGACAAAATACGCCCTTAAATCGAATGATCAGGACATCCTAGGCCGTCTGAATGCTTATTCGCACATAGCCGGCCGGTTTTTTCAGACAGCATGCACTGCTTCTGATAAAAACCTGCCTGTTGCCGAGGCTTGCCGCTTGACATTTTGTTGACAAAAGCGCTATAACCAACCGCATACAAACGATAACAAAAGCTAACATGTCTACAATCACCCTATCCCCCATCAGCGAATCTGCGCTTGTCTGCACGTTGCCGCCGCCTGCCGAATCCGGCAAGCAGCAGCGTTTGTGGGCGTTTGCCGATGCAGCCGCCGAATTGGAAGGGGTTTTGGAAACGGTAACGGGTATGAACAATCTCACGGTGTTTGCACAACCGGGAGCTGATTTGGCAAAGCTTTCAGACGGCCTGAAACACTTGTGGCCGCGCATCAAAGCGCAAGCGCATCGGGGGCGGCATATTGAGATTCCGGTCTGCTACGGCGGTGAATACGGTGAAGATTTGGCTGAAGTCGCCGCCTACCACCACACCACGCCTGCCGACATCGTGCGCCGCCACACCGAGCCGGTGTATACCGTATTTATGATGGGTTTCCAGCCCGGTTTTCCTTATTTGGGCGGCCTGCCCGAACATCTGCACACGCCGCGCCGCGCCGAGCCGCGCACCAACGTGCCGGCCGGCTCAGTGGGTATCGGCGGCAGCCAAACCGGCGTGTATCCTTTTGCCTCGCCCGGCGGCTGGCAGATTATCGGCCGCACCGATATGGCTTTGTTTCAGACGGCCTCATATCCGCCCACGCTTTTGCTGGCGGGCGATACAGTGCGTTTTGTGGCCGGCGAGGTATGTATATGATGCGCGTGCAGGCGGTGCAGGCCATCGCTCATATTCAAGATCTCGGCCGTTTCGGCCTGCGCCGCTTCGGTATCGGCCATGCCGGCGCGATGGATACATTGGCTTTGCAGGCGGGCAATCTGCTGCTGCGCAATCCGGCCGGCGCGGCGGCGTTGGAAATCGCACTCGGCGGCATCAGCGTTTCGTTTACACGTGATACGCCGTTTTGCATTACCGGTGCGCTGTATGAAGCCGCGCTCGACGGCGAACCGGTGCATTCTTACTGGCGCTACACCGCACGGCGCGGCCAAACGCTCACGCTCGCCCGTGCCGTGCGCGGCATGTATGGCTATTTGTGTGTGGCCGGCGGCTTTGATGTGCCGGAAATCCTGGGCGCGCGCAGCACCGATTTAAAAGCGGCATTCGGCGGTTTTCAAGGCCGTTGCGTGCAGGCGGGCGATGAAATTCCGCTGGGCGGCGACGCCCGCAAACTGCCGCATATCGGCATCGCACCGATTCCACTCACCAACCGCATCCACGCCCTGCCCTCATCCGAATACTATACGTTCACCGCCGAAGCGCAGCAGGCACTGTGGCAGCAGGGCTGGGTATTGCAAAGCAGCAGCAACCGCATGGGCTACCGCTTGCAAGGCAGCCGATTGGCGCTGTTGCAGCCGCTGGAAATGCTCTCGCACGCAGTGGCTTTCGGCAGCATTCAAGTGCCGCCGTCCGGCCAGCCGATTGTGTTGATGGCCGACACCCAAACCACCGGCGGCTACCCCAAAATCGCCTGTGTGGCTGCCGCCGATTTGGGAAAACTGGCACAAGTGCGCTTTGGCGGCAAAATTTATTTTCAGACGGCCTCAACCGGAAAAGCGGCGCGGCTGCTGCATCAAAACCAAATCTATTTAAACCAAATCAAAAGGATAGCCAAACATGCACGTTGATTTGAATGCCGACCTTGCCGAGGGCTGCGGCAGCGACGAAGCCCTGCTGCAACGCGTTTCCTCCGCCAACATCGCCTGTGCCCTGCATGCCGGCAGCGCTGCCGATATGCACCGTGCGCTGGTTTGGGCCAAACAGCACCATGTGCGCATCGGGGCGCATCCGGGCTATCCCGACCGTGAAAATTTCGGCCGCACCGATATGGCTTTGTCTGAAACCGAATTGCGTGCGTATTTGAATTACCAACTCGGCGCACTGCAAGCCCTGTGCGATGCCGAAGGGCTTCAGACGGCCTATGTAAAGCCGCACGGCGCACTCTACAATCAAGCCGCCCGCAATCAGGCGCTGGCCGATATCATTGCCGATACCGTACGCCGTTTCAATCCTAATTTGAAACTGATGGGGCTCTCGGGCAGCTGCCTGCTCGAAGCCGGACGCAGCGCCGGGTTGGAAGTGATTTCAGAAGTATTCGCCGACCGCCGCTATCTGCCCGACGGTTCGCTGGTGCCGCGCAGCAGAGCCGATGCCCAGGTAGACAGCGATGAAGAAGCGATTGCGCAAGTATTGCAGATGGTGCGGCAAGGCACGGTCAACACGGTAGACGGCGGCGGCGAAATTGCCGTGCAGGCCGACAGCATCTGCCTGCACGGCGACGGTGCGCACGCGCTGGCATTCGCCGACAAAATCAGTGCCGCCTTGCAAGCAAACGGTGTTAGGGTATCCTGATGTGTCATATATCATCATCTTTTTTGCGCTAAAAGCACATCTGCTGCGTTAAAAAGCCTCACAAGATACCCAATCTTGCTGCGTTTTTTGCCTTGCATCTGCACTTTTATCACAAAAAATCTGAATAATTCTGAATTGTCAAGATACCCTAGGATTGAGGCCGTCTGAAAAGCACGGGTTATACAGCAATACGGCCTGAATGATTTCAAACGACCCGCAAACCGCAATGATTAAGCCCGTTCCGACAACTTTTACTTTACCGATCAAGGAGCCTTCATGTCGAAACCCTCCAACCGCAGCGCGCTGATGGGCGCGGCTTTTCTGATGGCCACATCGGCCATCGGCCCCGGCTTCCTCACCCAAACCGCCACCTTCACGCAAACGCTGCTGGCCAGCTTCGGCTTTGTGATTTTGCTGTCGATTCTGCTCGACATCGGCGCACAGCTCAATATCTGGCGCATCATCGCCGTATCGGAGCTGCGCGCGCAGGATGTCGCCAACAAAGTGCTGCCCGGTGCGGGCTATTTTCTGGCGCTGCTGATTGTGATGGGCGGCCTGGCTTTCAACATCGGCAATGTCGGCGGCGCGGGCTTGGGCTTGAACATTCTCACCGGCATCACCCCGGAAATGGGCGCGATTATCAGCGGCGCCATCGCCATCGGCATTTTTCTGTTTCGCGAAGCCGGCAAAATTATGGACCGCTTCGCCCAAGTCATGGGCTTTATCATGATTGCGCTCACCATTTATGTGGCCGCCAAAGCCAATCCGCCGTTGGGCGAAGCAGCCTTGCGCACGGTGGCACCGCTCGAGCTTGATGCGATTGCGATTGTCACGCTGGTCGGCGGCACGGTCGGCGGCTACATCACCTTTGCCGGCGCCCACCGGCTGCTGGATGCCGGTATCAAAGGCCGGGCGGCGCTGCCGGAAGTGAGCAAAAGCTCGGTATCGGCGATTCTGATTGCTTCCGTTATGCGGGTGGTGCTGTTTCTGGCCGTGCTCGGCGTGGTGTCGCAAGGCGTGGCGCTCGACCCGAAAAACCCTGCCGCCACACCGTTTGCACATGTGGCCGGCAATGTCGGCCTGCTGATTTTCGGCGTGGTGATTTGGGCGGCTTCGATTACATCGGTGATTGGCGCGGCCTATACCTCGGTATCGTTTATCGCCGGCCTCAGCCCCGCCATCGAGCGCCACCGCAACAAATGGATTATCGGCTTCATCATCGTATCGACCGCCGTATTGGCCACGGTTGGCCGCCCCGCGCAAATCTTGGTGCTGGTGGGCACGCTCAACGGCCTGATTCTGCCGATCGCCCTCGGCCTGATGCTGCTGGCGGCCTATAAAACCAAAATTGTCGGCGACTACAAACACCCGCTGTGGATGACGCTGGCGGGCCTTGTGGTGGTGGTGTTGATGGCGGTCTTGAGCGGCATCACGCTGGTGAAATATATCGGTGGTTTGATGGGGTAAATCTTGTGGAATAATCCGATGAAAAAACAAGGCCATCTGAAAGAAAATTCTTTCAGACGGCCTTGTTTTTGATGCGGCAATCTTATTACCCTAATGCAGCCGGATGGTTTTTATAAAAAAATTATTCCTTTCCGATGCCGTATTCGATGGTCACCACCAGCCGCACGTTTTTGCCGATGGTGGTTTTATCATACACGCCGCCGTAATCGTCGCTGCTGCTCCCGCCGCCCTCGGCATAAATATTAAATGAGCCTTGTGAAGCCGAACGCATCGCGCCCACCGCCGCGCCGCCGGTTTTGGCAAATTCCTGCGCCCGTTTGTGCGCATCTTCCGTGGCTTGGGTAATCAGCGCATGTTTGATGGTTTCCAGATTGCCGAGCAGATATTGCGGCTGTTCGAAACGGATGGCTTCGTTATCCGCGCGCAACTGTAAAACGGCCTGCTGTGCTTTTTGGATGGCGGTCAGATTGCTGCTGCTTACCAGCAGTCGCTGTTCGCCTTGATACCCGTTTTGCACCTGGCGTATGCTGCCGTCTTCCTGCCGCACTTCGGTGTAAGCAGGTTCGACCATCGGCGTGAAGCGCTGCACCTCGGTGGCGTTGAAGCCTTGTGCGGTTAAAAATCGTGCCAACACCGGCTCGGCCTGTTGCAGCTGCGCCAGCACCTGCGCATAGGTATCACCGTGCACAGCCACGCTGGTCTGCCATTCGGCGCGGTCGGCCTGATAGCTTTTTTCAGCCAAGCCTTTCACGGTGATGGTGCCGGGTTGGCGGAAATTTTTAAACTGCATACCCAACACAAAAGCAGCGGCAATTAGCCCGATTGCCAATGTGATGCCCAATAAAACCAAGCCCTTAGAGGGTGAATGTGTGGCCATAACGGCTCCTTTGCATGTTGCAGAGATAAGTGCATTCTAATCAAAATCAGGCCGTCTGAAACAGTTTTTACATCTGATTAATCAGTTGCAAAATATTTTCAGACGGCCTTTCATCCTACCGATTCATCAAAATAACCCGACTGCGCCGTGCCGCCGCTTTATCAGCTTATTCTAATGCAGGGTGCCGCCCTGTTGAATGGGTATCTCTTAAAAAATATTTCCAACCCAAATGGCTTCGGCAGGCCCAGCCTCTTACGGCGTTGAAATACTGTAGATTGATGCCCTCATTCGCCCAAGGTTTTGGTTTTATTAATCACAATTTCTACGCGGCGGTTTTTGGCGCGGCCTTCGGGGTTATCGCTGCCGTCGGCATGGCTGTTCGGCGCCACGGGCTTGGCGGCACCGGCGCCGTCGGTTTGGTAATCCTGATGCAGGCCGTGCGCTTCAAACCAATTTTTCACCGCATCGGCGCGTGTCAGTGAAAGCTGTTTGTTGTAGGCATCGCTGCCCTTGCTGTCGGTATGGCCGACAATCAAAATGATGCCCTTGCCTTTTTCGCGTATCACTTCGGCAGCTTTTTCCAGCTCGGCATCAGCTTCAGGCTTCAATTCGGCTTTGTCGAAATCAAACAATACATCAGATGACAAGTTGATTTCGATATTGAACTCGTTTTGCCGTGCGCTCAAATTGCCGCCCGCCGCCGACAAGCTGCTGCCGGCCGTGCCCAAACTGCTGCCCTGCGCCGCAACTGATGCAGCCTGCGCGGCCACGGCCGTTGCAGGTGCCGCCACCGGCGACGACACGGCGGCCACAGCCGAGGCGGCAGGCTCCGGCGCGATTTGTTCGGGCCTCTGCGGTGCTTCAGGTTCGGCGCCGCAAGCGGCCAGCATCACAGTCAGCAAGGCCGGCCATAATGGTTGTTTCGCCTTCATGTTGACTCCTTTTTATGTTCAGACGGCCTCAATATGAAATTGAGGCCGTCTGAAAACCATTAGCGGCTGACCGGCACACCGTCAAACGAGCCGATATCGGAGAAATTCACACTGATGGTGGGCGAGGTTTCCGGCGGGGCGGGAAACTTCAACGTTGCGGTTATGGGGCTGTGTCCATCCAGCCGGATACTTTTGCCGGTACCGTTCAGCGGGCTGGCCATATAAGCCTCACCGTCATCCTGCAATAAAGATACTTTCTTGGCAGTGGCATCATCAATATAGCTCACATTTTTCAAGGGCAGTGTCAAATTCAACCATTCATAACGGCCGTCACCCCTTTTCTTTGGCACCGCCACAAATTCTACCGTCAGAATCTGGCCGGTTACCTTGGCCGAAGTTAAGTGTATGACTGATTCTTTCGGCCCCATCTTGGTTTGAATCGCCTGCAACGGCTGCTCTTGCGCGGCTACCGGCTCACGAATCAGGTTGCTGCCCGAGCCGGGCGCAGTGGCTGTGGCAGGCGGCATTGATTCCACCGGCTGTTGCGGAGCAGACTCTGCTCTTGCAGGAGCCGGTGCCTCACTTGCAGGCGGCGCGGCGGGCGGCGCTTCTTCTTTTTGGCAAGCACTCAAACCAAAGCATGCCGAAAGGGCTACAACAGTCAGCTTTTTCAAATGCATTTCTCTTCTCCTCTTGATAAGGGCAAGGCTTCGATCTCAGCAAAAGCCGGCAGCCAAACGCCCGATGCAGAATTGCCGATATCACCAATCATGCAAACCATCACTTAGATATCCAGCATGCAGTTTTAGTATACCGACTCCACTCCGGCTTGACAAACCTGCCTGCACATGGTTCGCTCATACCCTTTGACAACATAACCTAACGGCGCTAGGGTGTCCGGACAATTTGTTTATGAGGGGATTTTTGTTCCTGAAAATGCAGATGCCAGGCAAAAAACACAGCAAGATTGGACATCTTGCGAGGCTTTTTAACGCAGCAGATGCGTTTTCAGGGGCAAAATACACCCGTAAATCGAATTGTCCGGACACCCTAGGGTGTCCTGACAATTCAGAATTATTCAGATTTTTTGTGATAAAAGAGCAGATGCAAGGCAAAAAACACAGCAAGATTGGCTATCTTGCGAGGCTTTTTAACGCAGCAGATGTGCTTTTAGCACAAAAAAGATGATGATATATGACACATCAGGACACTCTAGTTCGCCGCCTTGTTCGCTTACTTTTGCGAATCGGCATAAGGCCTTTGCAGCCACATTTTCAGACGGCCTGATGGTCTGCAAAGCAGCGGAGATAGAGAATATAGAATGGTCAAAGCAATGGGGCTGCCCATTCAAATCAAGGCCGTCTGAAAACACAATGCTTTCAGACGGCCTCATGATGAAAACAGCTTTAATTGTGCTTAACAGGCAGCAGGTTGTGCTTATGCCCATTCACAAAAACAACCACCCTCCTTGCAATACTCATTGTATTGTCTTCGGCTCACCACCGAAGCCCGGCTGTTTCACTTTCAAAAGATAAGTGAGCACGAAAGCAAACAAATAAAGCGCGGTATAGGCATACACCACGCCGATAAAGCTGTAATACGGCAGCAAAATGGTGGCGATGGTGGGCGCAAGAAAATTCGACATGCCGGCAGAGAGGTTGTAAATCGAAATCGCCGCGCCTTGATGATTCGGCTCCAAGCTGGTAAACACGGCGGTCATGGGCACAAACGCCGCCACAAATGTGCCGAGCAGAATCGCCGGAATCCACGCCATGTAAAAATTGTGGCCGAAATATTGCGGCAGATAGTAAAAGCTCAATGTCGAGATTGCCATACCGATACAGCCAAACCAGCGCACCACACGCATCCAGCCCAGCCGTTCGCCGACAATGCCCCACAACACGTTGGAAAACAGCGTGGTGGCGAAAAACACACCCCAGATTTTCAGCCATTCGGGCGTAGAAAAACCCAATTCGTCAACAAACATCATCGGCATAATCACCGCAAAGCCAAACAGCGACAAGGTGTTGATGATGCGGATCATGCTGGCATACAGAATATTGCGGTTGCTCACCAGCAGCGTAACCGCGCGGCTCAATTCGGTGAATTTTTCTTTGGTGGAAAGATGGTGCATATGCGACGACGAATTCACCTTGCGCAGCATGGTCAAGGCCACCAGGCCGCCGGCAAAACAAAACGCCAGCGCCAGCCACAAGGTGCCGCGTTCGCCAATCATCGGGATGGTGAAGCTGGGAATATAGCTGCCCGCCACGCCGATGCCCACCGAATAAGTGGTCCAAAACCAGCCCATGGCCGGGCTGATTTG
This sequence comes from Uruburuella testudinis, assembly GCF_022870865.1. Lineage (NCBI taxonomy): Bacteria > Pseudomonadati > Pseudomonadota > Betaproteobacteria > Neisseriales > Neisseriaceae > Uruburuella > Uruburuella testudinis. The sequence goes on along the minus strand of NZ_CP091508.1, from coordinate 1,107,533 downwards.
CGAGCTGTGCACGTTTTGCACAATCATCACGATGAAAGAATACAGAAACAGCGGATAGGCAAAACCGCGAATGCCGTAAAACAGCAGAATCAGCGGATAATTGGCATCGCCGAGGCCGAAAACCAAAAACAGCGTGTGAAACACACACCACATCACAAAGCCGATAATCATGGCTTTGCGCGGGGTAATGATTTCGGCAAACACGCCCGACACCCAAGCCGACAAAGCGGCGGCCAGGCCGTAGATCGAAAAGGCCAACGAAGATTGCGACTGGCTGAAACCCAGGCTGGTGATGTGATGGGAAAGAAACGCCAGCTCGAAGCCGTCGCCGGTCATAAACAACGCAATGGCGATATAGCCCCACAATAAATTCAGGGGCAAACCCAGCCATTGCTTGGTGACTGCGGAAGTGTTCATACCTGCTCCAACATAAAAATAAACGGAAGGCCGTCTGAAAACAGCCACACCGCGCTTTGCAGATTGTGTTTGCAAGCTGCCAAGCTTGATTGAAAAATAACGATAAACGGGGTAACGCAGGCGGCCGGGCTTATTAAAGCCATTCTGCCGGCGCAGGCAGTGCTTCAGCACCCTGCCGTCTGCACAGATGGTGTAATTATCCCGCTAGATTTCTGAAGGCCTCATCTTGCCGATAGAGTGCGCGGAAAGTTTGGTAACGCCGGTTTAGCCTGTCAAACTGCCGCGCATCGGGCCGGTAAACCCGGTCGGTTTCGGGTTTGTTACACACTTCGGCTTCTGTTTTGCCGTCTGCCAACGCCGCCAGCCTGGCCGCACCGAGCGCACCGCCGCTTTCACCGCCCTTGTGGGTAACGATTTCCAGCTGCAAAATATCGGCCAGCAGCTGCGCCCAATAAGTGCTGCGCGCGCCGCCGCCGAGCAGTGAACAGCGATTGATTTCGGTGCCGCTTTCCTGCAACACGCGCACGCCGTCGGCAATGCCGAAGCTCACGCCTTCGAGTACGGCATAGCCCATCACGGCGCGATCGGCGCTGTGGCGGATGCCGTGAAATATGCCGCTGGCAAGCGGGTCGTTATGCGGGGTGCGCTCGCCGGAAAGATAAGGCAGGAAAATCGGCGCCTCTGCTCTGGCTTCTGCGCTCAATGCTTCAATTTCCTGCAACAATTCAGCCTCTTTCACGCCCACCAGTTTGCAATACCAGCTCAAGCAGGCAGCAGCGGAAAGCATCACGCTCATTTGGTGCCAGCGCCCGGGCAAGGCATGGCAGAAGCAATGTACGGCCAACTCAGGTGCGGGGCGGTAAGCTTCGTTAACCACAAACACCACGCCGGAAGTGCCCAGTGAAATAAACGCATCACCCGGCCGTACCGCACCGACACCTACCGCGCTGGCTGCATTATCGCCACCGCCGCCGGCCACAATCACCGATTCGCTCAAGCCCCATTGCTGTGCAATTTCGGGCAGCAACGTGCCGCTGTTGTCGCTGCCTTCTGTCAATTCAGGCATGTGGCTGCGCTTAAGACCGCACACGGCAAGGATTTCATCCGACCAGTCACGCCGGGCCACATCCAGCCATAAGGTGCCGGCCGCATCCGACATATCAGACACTTTTTTTCCGGTCATCAAAAAGCGGATGTAATCTTTCGGCAGCAATACGGCAGCGGTTTTGGCGAAGATTTCCGGCTCATGCTTTTTCACCCACAATAATTTGGGCGCGGTAAAACCGGGCATGGCCAAGTTGCCGGTAACGGCATGCAGATTCGGCGCGGCGGTTTCCAATTCGGCGCATTCGGCGGCACTGCGGGTATCGTTCCACAAAATCACCGGGCGCAGCACTTGGCCGGCGGCATCGAGCAGCACCGCGCCGTGCATCTGGCCGGAAAGCCCGATGGCTTTCACTTCTTGCCAGCGCGCACCGCATTGTTGGCGCAAATGTGTGATTAAATCGTTGGTTGCCTGCCACCACTCATCGGCCGATTGCTCCGACCATTGCGGATGGGGGCGTTGGATACTCAAGGGCATGCCGTGGCTGAGCACGATTTGACCGTGCTCATCCGTCAGCAGCGCCTTGATTTCTGAAGTGCCAAAATCAAGACCTAAATACATGACCGGCTCCTTAAAAAATCAAGAATGTGCGCGCTTCTTCGATTTTTTCGCGCAACAGCGCTTCGAAGTCGGCGTTGTCGGCCAATTCGCCAAACAAGGCTTTATCTTGGGCAAAAACTTTGACCGGATCGGCAGATTGATACATGGCATGCACCGCTGCTTCGTCAAGAATGCCGTCTTGATAGGTATAGGGCAGCCGGCCTTCGTGCCATTGTTCCATAAACACAAAAAACAGCGCCGGCAGCAAAGCCGTAGCCTCAGGGCGCGCGCCGCTGCGGTAGCGCTCGATTAATGTCGGCTGGATTTGGGCGGGAATTTTTGAAAAGCCATCGGCGGCTACGCGCTGATTGGTGTCTTTGATGTGCGGGTTGGTGAAACGCTCCAACACCACATCACGGTATTGCGGCAAATCAATGCCGTTGTCGCCCAAGCTGGGAATCACATCTTGGGTAACATAATCATAAGCCGCTTGGCGCACACGCTCGTTTAAGGTGCTGTCGTGGATAAACAGTTCGCCCTGCAAAGTGCCCGCCCACGCAATTGCGGCATGCGGCACATTGAGCACGCGGATTTTTGCTTCTTCGTAAGGAATCACCGAATCTACCAGCTGCACGCCTACTTTTTCCAGCGCGGGGCGGACATTGTCTTTAAAATTGTCTTCGATTACCCACTGGATAAAAGTCTCGCCCATCACCGGCGCTTGGTCGATTCTGCCGGTTTGTTGCTGAATGCGTGCGGGCAAGTCTTCCGCCGGGCGCGGCACGATACGGTCGACCATGGTGTTCGGCGTGGTTGCATGGTCTTTCAGCCAGTCGATCACATCCAGATGGCCGGTGAGGGTCAGGAATTCGACCAGGCCGTCGTGAAAGCGCTCGCCGTTGTGGCGCACATTGTCGCAGCACAATAAAGTCACGTTGCCATCGGCCAGCTGCATACGCTTTTTCAGGATTTTGGCGATAATGCCGTAGATGGTTTCGTGGCCGCCTTTCAAATCTGCCTGAATGCTCGGATTATCTTGGTCTAGGTGATAACGGCTGTCGAGATAATAACCGGCCTCGGTAACGGTAAACGCAATCACTTTGGTATTTTCCGCCGCGCCCTCTTCAATCAGCGGTGCCAAATCGGCCTGCCAGCGGATGGGCTTTTTAATCGAGCGGATCACTTCATATTCACGCTCATCATGCGGGCTGACGGTTTCCAGCACATATTCGCCGTTTTGCGCCAACAAGGCTTCGATGGTGTGTTCGCTGTCGTTGCGAATATTACCCGCCGCGATTGCCCAAGCATCATCCCCCGATTTGATGAGTTCATTGAGATACCATGCCTGGTGGGCGCGCTGGAACGAACCCAAGCCGATATGCAGCCAAGTGTATTGTTGAGCCATCATTACTACTCCTTCATATCAAATTTGTTTGTGAATAATCTGCTGTGGATACTGCTGACTTTATGTGGTTTTTGAAAGCAGGTTCCTGCCGATTTTACTGCAAGATTTCTTCTCAAACATAAGAAATTTAATTAGATTTCAACATTTTATTTAAGTAATTAAATTTCGCTGCTTTAAAATGAATGATGTTTCAGACGGCCTTACTCTTCATTTAAACAATTGATAACAACAAGTTAGACAACCATCTGCCTGTTTGACTACAAACAATCGGTTTCAAACAATCGGTTTATATTTTATAAGCATATTTTATATATTCATGATTTTCAACGCTTATACCCATTCACAAAAACAACCTAACGGCGTTGTCCCACCTGAGCTCGAAGAGGGCTGGTTTTACTAAGTCGCTGAAGCGCCAAGTCAATCGGCTCCGTGCTCACCGTGCTGTCTTCGGCCCGCCGCCTTGTTCGCTTACTTTTGTGAATGGGTATGACTCTTGTATTAGCTCATTTGTAGATTTATACCGACAATCACAACCATAACGCCTAATCAACCTCCATTTTTTATTTATTAACATTAAAATAATAGCAAATATTTTTCAGGCGGCCTGATGCCGTTCAAAAAAACAAGGTTATCCGACAATATGCCGGATAACCTTGATGCTGAATCAAAACGCTGAGGAACCCTACCCTAGCCGTGCAAGGCGCGTTTGTCTGCTGCCAATGAGGCTTCGTGCAACACTTCAGACAAAGTCGGATGAGCATGCACGATGCGGGCGATGTCTTCGCTGCTGGCTTTGAATTCCATGCTCATCACACCCTCTGCCACCAGCTCTGAAACCATCGGCCCGATCATGTGTATACCGAGAATGCGGTCGGTTTGGGCATCGGCCAACACTTTCACAGTGCCTTTCGCTTTGCCCAAGCCCAATGCGCGGCCGTTGGCGCCGAAGCCTGAAGTGCCTTTTTTATAGGCTATGCCGGCTTCTTTCAATTGCTCTTCCGTTTGACCCACCCAGGCAATTTCGGGGTCGGTGTAAATCACAAACGGAATGCTGTTGAAATCGATATGCGGTTTTTGACCGGCAATGCGCTCGGCAACCGCCACACCTTCATCACTGGCTTTGTGTGCCAACATCGGGCCGCGCACCACATCGCCGATGGCCCAAACATTGGCCAGATTGGTGCGGCACTCGTCATCCACTTTAACAAAACCGCGTTCGTCTTTTTCCAGGCCTACGGCTTCAGCATTGAGGCCATCGGTATTCGGCACACGGCCGATGGAAATAATCAGCTTGTCGAAGGTTTCGGTTTTCTGCGCGCCGCCCGCTTCGTAAGACACGCTCACACCGTTATCGGTATTTTTGATTTCACTGATTTTCACACCAAGCTCAATCGCCAGGCCTTGCTCTTTGGTGAAGATTTTCAGTGCCTCTTTGGCGATTTGCTGATCGGCCGCCGCCAAGAAAGTGGGCATGGCTTCAAGAATGGTAACTTCTGAGCCGACGCGCTTCCACACCGAGCCCATTTCCAGGCCAATCACGCCGGAGCCGATAACGCCGAGTTTTTTCGGCACTTCGATAAGATTCAGTGCGCCTTCATTATCCAACACGTTGACATTATCAATATCAATCAGCGGCAGCGGGCGCGGCACAGAGCCGGTAGCCACGATCACATATTTGGCTTCAACCACGCTTTTTTCGCCATGGTTATCAACTTCGATTTGGTATAAATCGCCGTTTTTGCCTTTGAAGCTGCCTTTACCAAACAGGCTTTCAACTTTGTTTTTCTGAAACAGAAATTTAATGCCGCCGGTCAGCTTGGTAACAATCGCATCTTTACGCTCAATCATTTTGGCAGCATCAAATTTCACCTCGCCCACAGTAATGCCATGTTCGGCAAAATCATGTTGCGCGGCATGGAAATGCTCTGAAGATTGCAACAGGGCTTTTGAGGGAATACAGCCCACGTTGAGGCAAGTGCCGCCGAGTGCGGGGGCGTCGCCCGCTTTATTCAAACCGGCATCCACGCAAGCGGTTTTAAAACCCAATTGCGCGGCGCGGATGGCGGCAATATATCCGCCGGGGCCGGCGCCGATAACAACTACGTCAAATTGTGACATTTTTCAATCCTTTATGCGGTAAGCAGAGGCCGTCTGAAACCGGTCTGCGCGTATCATGCCCATTCACAAAAAATAACCCAGCTATGCTCAAAGGGAGCCGGTTTACACAGCGTAAAGCACCAAATCGGCCGGCAGCCCTACTCTCTGCAAGGCAACCAGCTCGCCGCCACGTTGATCATTTCATTGAACGGCTATCGCTTATTTTTACCAATGGGTATTCAGACGGCCTTTTCTACAGTTAGCGCCGGCATGAATACGGGCTGGCATCTTTCAATTCTTGTTTGGTGATATTGTTGTAAACACGGATAGTGGCGTTCGGATAAGTTTTGCACAGCGAATCACGCGCCACCGGAATACCGGCTTTATTGCTGTCTAACGCGATACGCTTATTCAACAATTGGCCGCGGCTGTTGTAAGCCTCAACCGAATACTCTTTGCCTGCCAGACCGGCACAGGCGCTCAACACCAAAGCAGATAACAACACAGCGTATTTCATGACGACTCCTTTCAAAGTATCTTTTCAGACGGCCTGAATAATGTATTCAGGCCGTCTGAAACGAGATTACAAATCCAGCAGCAAACGAGCCGGATCTTCCAGCAGATCTTTAATGGTGACCAGCGTCAGCACGGCTTCGCGGCCGTCGATGATGCGGTGGTCGTAAGACAGCGCCAGATACATCATCGGGCGCACCACTACTTGGCCGTTTTCCACCATCGCGCGTTCTTTAGTGGCATGCATACCCAAAATGGCCGATTGCGGCGGATTGATGATCGGGGTAGACATCATCGAACCGAAAGTGCCGCCGTTGGTAATGCTGAACGTGCCGCCGGTGAGGTCTTCCAAGGCGATTTTGCCGTCTTTGGCTTTGACAGCGTAATCAACGATGGCTTTTTCGATATCGGCAATGCTCATTTGATCGGCATCGCGCAAAATGGGCACAACCAAACCGCGCGGGCTGCCGATGGCGATACCGATGTCGAAATAGCCGTGATACACGATATCATTGCCGTCGATAGAGGCGTTGACCACCGGGTATTTTTTCAGCGCAGCCACCGCGGCTTTGACAAAGAACGACATAAAGCCCAGTTTGACACCATGCTCTTTTTCGAATTTTTCTTTGTATTTGGCCCGCAAATCCATCACCGGCTGCATATTAACTTCATTAAAGGTTGTCAGAATGGCATTTTCATGTTGGGAAGCCAGCAAACGCTCGGCCACACGGCTGCGCAAGCGGCTCATCGGCACACGCTGCTCAGGGCGCTCGCCCGCAGGCGCAGGCGCTGCGGATACGGCAGCAGCCGCTTTGGGTGCAGCCGAAGCTTTTTGCACGTCTTCTTTCAACACGCGGCCGTCACGTCCCGAACCTTGAACGCTGTTCACATCCACGCCTTTTTCGGCAGCCAGTTTGGCAGCTGCCGGCATGGCTACGCCGGCTTGGGCGTTTGACGAAGCGGCGGCTTGGGGCTCGGCGGCGGCTTCATCGCTGCCGTTGTCTTCAGCCGGGGCTGCTGCGCCGGCTTCGGCCTTGGCTTCTGTGTCGATTTTGGCCAGCAATTGTTCGGCCACCACCGTCTCGCCGTCTTGTGCAATGATTTCCACCAACACACCGGCTTGCGGTGAAGGCACTTCCAGCACCACTTTATCGGTTTCCACATCAATCAGAATTTCGTCGCGCTCCACATATTCGCCGACTTTTTTATGCCAAGACATCAAAGTGCCTTCAGACACACTCTCAGACAACACGGGTACTTTTACTTCTACAATCATTTTATTCTCCAGTGGGATGTGTGGCCGTCTGAAATCAGTTTTCAGACGGCCTTTGGTGTTTAGTTGAAGTTTAATGCATCATCCAGCAGCTGTTTGAGCTGGGCAACGTGTTTGCTCATATAGCCGACGGCCGGCGAAGCGCTGGTAGGACGGCCGGCAAACGTGAGTGTTTGCGACGGCTCCAACACGCGTTCGATACGGTGGCGGATCTGGTAAAAAGCACCTTGGTTGCGCGGTTCTTCCTGCGCCCACATCACTTCCCGGGCGTTGCTGTATTTCGCCAGCTCGGCCTTGATTTCCTGATAGGGGAAGGGATACAGCTGCTCCAAACGCACAATCGCAACATCATCAACCAATTCACGTTCTGCACGCGCTTTGGCTAAATCGTAATACACCTGTCCGGCACAAATAATCACGCGTTTTACTTTGCTGTTGTCGCGCTCTTCCACATCGCCGATAACCGGGCGGAAAGCGGAGCCTTCGGTTACATCGCTCAGCGGGCTCATCGAATCTTTAAAGCGCAATAAACGTTTCGACATGAATACAATCAGCGGTTTGCGATACGGACGCAATACCTGACGGCGCAACATGTGGAACATTTGCGCCGCTTCAGACGGCATTACCACCTGAATATTGTGTTCGGAACACAATTGCAGCCAACGCTCCAAACGACCTGAGGAATGCTCCGGCCCCTGCCCGTCATAGCCGTGCGGCAGCAACACGGTCAACCCGCACAGGCGGCCCCATTTGGTTTCGCCAGAAGTGATAAACTGATCGATCGCCACTTGCGCGCCGTTGGCAAAGTCGCCAAACTGAGCTTCCCAAATCGTGAGTTTGTCGGGTGCAGAGCAGGCAAAGCCATATTCATAGGCCAACACGGCTTCTTCGTTCAAAATCGAATCGATCACCATAAAGTCGGCCTGACCGTCGGCCATGTGTTGCAGCGGTATATAGGCGCCGGCATCGCTTTTTTCGCGGTTTTGGTCGTGTAATACGGCATGGCGGTGCGAGAATGTGCCGCGACCGGAGTCTTCACCTGAAATGCGCACACCGGTGCCATTGGTTACCAAACTTGCATATGCAAGGGTTTCGGCCATCCCCCAGTCAAGCGGTTGCTCGCCGACCGACATGGCTTTGCGGTTTTCCAGCACTTTTTTCACGGTGTTGTGCAGCTGGAAATTTTCCGGCGCTTCGGTAAACTTATCGGCCAAACGCTTCACATCAGCAGCCGGCAGCGAGGTATCTACCGGCATATCCCATTCTGTGCCGTTGTATTGGCTCCAGTCCATCAGGTTTTTACGCTGATAGTCGGTAATCCGGGTTTGCTCGACATGCTCGCCTTTATCGAGTGCATCACGGTATTCCTGGATAAAGCATTCGGCTTCATCAGCGGTAACCACCCCTTCATTAACCAGTTTTTCTGCATAAATGGCGCGGGTGCCCGGGTGTTTCGACACGGCTTTATACATCATCGGCTGGGTCAGGAAGGGATCATCGCCTTCGTTATGACCGAGCTTGCGATAGCATACCAAATCAATAACCACATCTTTTTTAAACTGTTTGCGGTAATCCATAGCCACTTGCATCACGTAGCAGACAGCCTCCGGGTCATCGCCGTTAACGTGCAGAATCGGGGCTTCGACCATTTTGGCAATATCGGTGCAATACGCAGTTGAGCGGGTATCGCGAACATCGGAAGTGGTAAAGCCGATTTGGTTGTTAATTACGATGTGAATGGTGCCGCCCGTGGTGTAGCCGCGGGTTTTGGAAAGGTTGAAAGTCGCTTGGTTGACGCCCAAGCCGATAAAGGCTGAGTCGCCGTGAATCAGCACCGGCAAAATGGCTTCTTGGCCGTTGGCGCCGTAGCGGCGCTGACGGGCGCGAGCCGAGCCTTCTACCACCGGATTGACAATTTCCAGATGAGAGGGGTTGAATGCCAATGAAACGTGCATCGGGCCGTGAGGGGTAGCGATATCCGAGCTGAAACCCATGTGGTATTTCACATCGCCGCTAGGCAGGGTTGCCTCTGCCTTGCCTTCGAATTCGGCAAACAAATCGCGCGGCAGCTTGCCCAAGGTGTTCACCAACACATTCAGACGGCCACGGTGTGCCATGCCGATAATCACTTCTTCCACACCGTCTTGGCCGGAATTTTGAATCAGATAATTCAAACCGGCAATGGTGCTCTCGCCGCCTTCGAGCGAAAAGCGTTTTTGGCCGACATATTTGGTGTGCAGGTAGCGCTCCAGCGTTTCGGCAGCGGTGATTTGTTTCAGAATACGGCGTTTTTCTTCCGCATTGTATTTGGGGGTAGAAAGATCGGTTTCAAAGCGGTTGCGGATCCAGCGGCGCTCTTCGGAATCGGAAATATGCATGTATTCGATGCCGATATGGCCGCAATATGTTTGTTTTAATTTGCTGATCAACTCAGACAGCTGCAATTTGTCGCTGCCGGCAAAATCGCCCTCGCCCATGCGGAATTGTACCGCCATATCGGCATCGGTCAGACCGTGATAGGCCGGGCTGAGTGCCTCGATATTGGTGGCCTGGCGTCGCTTGAGCGGATCAAGCTGGGCAGCGCCGGCACCTTGAATACGGTAAGCAGACATCAGGCGCAACACCGACACTTGCTTCTGCATCAGATTAAAGTCCATACCGCCGGACACGGCGGCCGTGGCCTTGCGTTTGGCCAGGTTGGCAAATGATTCTTGAATCGGCCGGTGCGCCACATCACGCTCTACTGCGCCGGGTTGGGCAGCAAGCTGGGTAAAATATTGTTTCCAGTGCTCGTCTACTGAATTGGGATCGTTGAGGAAATTTTCGTATAACTCTTCAATATAAGGTGCGTTAGAGCCGAATAAATATGAAAAGCTCTGTTTGTCGTCCATCATGGCTTATGCCCTTTTTCTGTTAAAAATAAAGAGTAGAACCTGCCTTATTTCAAAACAAAACGGCTGTTTCTGAAATATGGCCTATTCTACTCTCCGTAGTCGTCTATCGCCAGATATTGTTGACATTTAACCTATGCTGCTTTAACCAAAAACTGTTGCAGATCAATATACGCCAACACCAAACTTTATCTCCGAACAGACAAAATGCGATGTTTGTCAAACAGGCCGTCTGAAAACCATTAAAACGGCCGTTTGATGTCGTGAACACTCAGCGTTTGTCTACCGGTACATAATCGCGGCGCGGCGAGCCTGTGTAGAGCTGGCGCGGACGGCCGATTTTCTGGCCCGGTTCAGCGATCATTTCATGCCAGTGCGAAATCCAGCCGACGGTGCGTGCCAATGCAAAAATCACGGTAAACATCGATACCGGGATACCCAGTGCCGACAATACGATGCCTGAGTAGAAATCAACATTCGGATACAGTTTGCGCTCGATGAAGAATTCGTCGTTGAGTGCGATTTTTTCAAGCTCCATGGCCAATTTGAATTTCGGATCGTTTTCCAGACCCAATTCTTTCAGCACTTCATAGCAGGTTTCACGCATAATGCTCGCGCGCGGATCCATATTACGGTATACGCGGTGGCCGAAGCCCATCAGGCGGTATTTGCGCTCTTTCACACCTTCCATAAACTCAGGCACACGCGATACATCACCGATTTCATCCAGCATTTTCAGCACGGCCTCATTGGCGCCGCCATGAGCAGGACCCCACAGGCTGGCAATACCGGCGGCAATACAAGCAAACGGATTGGCACCTGAAGAACCGGCCAGGCGCACGGTAGAGGTAGAAGCATTTTGCTCGTGATCGGCATGCAGGATAAAGATGCGATCAAGCGCACGCACCAACACCGGGTTGGGCACATACTCTTCACAAGGTGTGGCAAACATCATATACATGAAGTTGGCTGTATATGACAAATCGTTTTTCGGATAATTAAACGGCAAACCGTTGGAATAACGGTAACACATGGCCGCAATCGTCGGGATTTTAGAAATTAGGCGGAATTCGGCAATGCGGCGGTGATCGGCATTGCTGATGTCGAGACTGTCTTGGTAAAAAGCGGCCAATGCACCGACCACGCCGACCATCATCGCCATCGGGTGGGCATCACGGCGGAAGCCGCGGAAGAACCAGGTCAGCTGCTCATGCACCATGGTATGGCGCGATACGGTGTGCTCGAATTTGGCTTTTTGCTCGGCTGTAGGCAGTTCGCCGTTAATCAGCAGATAGCAGGTTTCCAGATAATCGCTGTTTTCAGCCAGCTGCTCAATCGGATAACCGCGATAATAAAGTTGGCCTTTTTCACCGTCAATAAATGTAATTTTTGACTCGCAACTTGCTGTAGATACGAAGCCCGGATCAAAAGTAAACATGCCGGTGCCTTTGGTAAAGGTGCGGATATCGACCACATCATTGCCCAAGGTGCCTTCCAATACCGGCAACTCTAAAGTTTCTTTGCCTTCCAGTTGCAATTTAACGTTTTTAGACATCTCTTTTAACTCCTTTTTTCTTATGTGAAAGCTGTTGCAGCCTAAACTGCTTGGTTTTTTGTTTCAGACGGCCAGTACATCATGCTTGTGAAGCCAACGTTTCCAAACCATTCGGTTTCTGAGTATTTTTGCCTTAAATCTGCATTTTAGGAGTAAAAATTCCTCATAAACAAATCGTCTGGAAACCCTAGGGTGCCCTGACCATTCAGAATGATTCAGATTTCTTGTGAGAAAAATACAGATGCCAGGCAAAAAACGCAGCAAGATTAAACATCTTACAAGGCTTTTTAACGCAGCAGATGTGCTTTTCGCGCAAAAAAGGTGATGATATATGAATGGTCAGGATACCCTAAGGCTGCATCAGGCCTTTCTGATTTTTTCCAACAGCGGGATAAAATGCTGTTTGTCGGTTGCTTCTTTTTGGTTGACTAAGGCTAAAAACTGCTGGTCAGGCAAATCCAAAATTTCTACAAACACAGTCAATTCATCATCGCTCAGGTGCTGGAATTTCTTATCCATAAACCGCCCGAGCAGAATATCCAGCTCGAGCAGCCCACGGCGGGTTTGGAAGCGGATGCGCCGCTTCTCGGTGTCGTCAAACTTGGTCATCGTTTACACGGCCCGTTTCAACATGATTTCTTTAATCTTACCGATGGCGCGGGTAGGATTCAAGTGTTTCGGGCACACGTCCACGCAGTTCATAATGGTGTGGCAGCGGAACAGACGATATGGATCGTTGAGGTCGTCCAAACGCTCGTTGGTGATGGTGTCGCGGCTGTCGGCAATAAAGCGGTAGGCGTTGAGCAAACCTGACGGGCCGACAAATTTATCGGGATTCCACCAAAACGACGGGCAGGCGGTCGAACAGCAAGCGCAGAGAATGCATTCATACAGGCCGTCCAATTCTTTACGGTCGTCCTGGCTTTGCAGACGCTCTTTGTTGGCATCTACCGGCTCATCGTTCACCACATACGGCTTGATGGAGTGATATTGTTTGAAAAACTGAGTCATGTCTACAATCAAATCACGAATCACCGGCAAACCCGGCAGCGGCCGCAGCTTGATAGGCTGCTTGAGGCTGCGGATATCAGTAAGGCAGGCCAAACCGTTTTTGCCGTTGATATTCATGCCGTCTGAACCGCAAATGCCTTCGCGGCAGGAGCGGCGGAACGACAAGCTGTCGTCTTGCGCTTTGAGCTTGACCAGCGCATCAAGCAGCTTCACATCGCTGGGCTCGATTTCCAATTCGTAATCTTGCATGTACGGCTTGGCATCCACATCAGGATTGTAGCGGTACACTTGAAAATGTATTTTTTCCATGTGTTGTGTTCCTTAGTAAACGCGTTTGGCCGGTTCGATATATTCTACGGTAAGTGGTTTGGTATGAACCGGTTTGTAAGTCAGGGTATTGGTGAGCGGATGATACAGTGTATGTTTCATCCAATTTTCATCGTCACGCTCAGGATGGTCGTCTGAAGCGTGGGCGCCGCGCGACTCTTTACGCGCTTCAGCAGAAACCAGTGTGGCTTTAGCCACTTCAATCAGGTTATCCAGCTCCAACGCTTCGATACGCGCAGTATTCCATACCTTGCTTTTATCTTTGATTTCGGTTTTTTTCACGCGCTCAGCGATTTCCATCACTTTATCCACGCCCTCCTTCAGGATGGCATCGGTGCGGAATACGCCGGCATGGCCTTGCACCATGCGTTGCAGATCACGGCGCACTTCGTCTACATTTTCGCCGCCGGTTTGGTTTTCCAAACGCGCCAGACGCTGTGCCGTTAAAGCACCCGCATCGGCAGGCAGCGCTTTCCAATCCTCTTGCGCCTTCACATAATCCACCATGCTGTCGCCGGCCGATTTACCGAATACCACCAAATCCAGCAGCGAATTCGTGCCCAACCGGTTGGCACCGTGCACAGACGCACAGGCACATTCGCCTGCGGCATACAGGCCTTTGACCGGCACTTCGTATTCACCGTCTTTCGGCACAATCACTTCACCCAGATAATTGGTAGGAATACCGCCCATCATGTAATGGTTGGTCGGCACCACCGGAATCGGGTCTTTAATCGGATCGATACCGGCAAACTGAATGGCAATCTCGCGGATACCCGGCAGTTTTTCCATAATCTTTTCAGCACCGATATGATCGATTTTCAACAGTACATGGTCTTTATTTTTACCGCAGCCCCGGCCTTCATGAATTTCCATGGCCATGGCGCGGGATACCACATCGCGTGAAGCCAAATCTTTCACGGTAGGCGCATAGCGTTCCATAAAACGCTCGCCATCGCAGTTGAGCAGAATACCGCCCTCACCACGCACACCTTCAGTAATCAACACGCCGGCACCGGCCACGCCGGTGGGGTGAAATTGCCAAAATTCCATATCTTCCAACGGAATACCGGCACGGGCGCAAATGCCCAGGCCGTCGCCGGTATTCATAAATGCATTGGTGGAAGACGCATAAATACGCCCCGCGCCGCCGGTAGCAAACAACACAGCTTTGGCGTGGAAAATATAAACCTCGCCGGTTTCCATTTCCATCGCCGTAACACCGATAACATCGCCGTCTTCATTGCGGATTAAATCCAGCGCTGTCCATTCCACAAAAAACTGTGTATTGGCGCGCACGTTTTGCTGATACAGCGTGTGCAACATCGCATGACCGGTACGGTCGGCCACAGCGCAAGCGCGCTCTACCGCACGTTTACCGTGTTCCGCAGTATGGCCGCCAAACGGGCGCTGGTAAATCTTGCCGCTTTCCACACGGTCAAACGGCATGCCCATATGCTCCAGCTCAATCACAGCTTCCGGTGCACGGCGGGTCATAAATTCAATCGCATCTTGGTCGCCCAGCCAATCGGAACCCTTTACGGTGTCGTACATGTGCCAGTCCCAACGGTCTTCCTGCACATTGCCCAACGATGCGGAAATGCCGCCTTGAGCCGCAACAGTATGCGAACGGGTAGGGAACACTTTAGATAATACAGCAGTATTCAAACCGGATTTGGACAACTGCAAAGCAGCACGCAACCCGGCGCCGCCGCCGCCGACAATCACGGCATCAAATTTACGAACAGGAAAACTCATACCAACCCCCAAATTACTTTAACTGAATAAACCAAACAGCCCGCCAGCCAAACGATGGTGGCCGATTGCAAAAACAAGCGCAAGCCGAACGACTTCACATAGTCCATCCACAAATCGCGGATACCGACCCATGCGTGCAAAAACAACGCCACAAAAGTAACTTGAGTCAAAACCTTCACCCAGGTCTGGGCAAAAAACGACTGCCATGCCTCATAACTGCTCGGCAAAGCCAGTAAAAAAATAACAAAAGCAACGGTATAAATCAGCATAATTACCGCAGTAATACGCTGCATCGCCCAATCACGCAAACCATAGTGCGCGCCGGCCAGTTTACGGTCTACCATAACCACGCCCCCAAAATAACGGTCAACACCAAAGCGGCTACCAGCGTAAATTTCGCCGTAGCACGCGCCGTATGCAGCTCCAAGCCTTTATGGGCATCAAGCAGCAGAAAACGGATACCGGCAATCGAGTGGTGCAGATAAGCCCACAACAAGCCGATCAACGCCAATTTGACCAAGGGATGGGAAACGACCGATTGATACGTGGCAAATGCGGATTCGCTGCTCAGCGTACCGGCCAGAAAGCACAGCAGTAACGGCAGGCTCACAAATAAAATGACCCCGCTGATGCGGTGCAGAATAGAAACAATCCCGGGAATCGGCAACCTGATGTTGGGGATTTCAAGGAATACAGGGCGCTGTTTCGTCTGCATTTCAATTCCTCTTTATAATGTTTTTCTCAAAAACTCAAAACCGAAGCAGATCCGCCAATCGCTACTACAGATTACACGGAACTACGGTAGCGCATAATTTACATCGTTTACCAGTTATTGAACAGCCCTTTCTAGATATTTTTTAATGAAATTTAACAACAGTCTTACAAAATAAAGGGCTTTCATCCGATTACACCCACTCAGAATCCAGCAACAACAACAACTTAAGCAACCGTATTTCGTTCTGCCGACCACTTCGGCCATTGACACACTCTATAATTTCATTGTCATTGACTATGCTGCGGCCAAACAACAATGATTCAGCTTCGCCATCAATGCATCCAATATGACAATCACTTTTTTTGAAATATTCAGCAAAACCGCCATATTCAGCAATTATGCCCGTCGGCATTATCAGCAATAGCAAGCACATAACCAAGACGGCACCTGCAATATTTGCCCACAAACAGCATAACCGCATAATAGATTGATTTCCCAGATTTACTATTTTCTGCCTCTAGATAAAGTTTCAAGCGATTACAAAATATTATTGCCCCTTTTTATAATTTTGGTATGATACAGATTGTTGCAGATCGGCCTACAAAACTTAATTCACTTCGGCAGCATTATTTGATTCTATAGAAATAAAACCGCCGGGCCGCCAAACAGCCTGCAGCGCCTTAAAAACGGATATGCAATATTGAGCATAACTGAATAATATGACAATATATTCTCAAACTGTTTTTAAAGATGCTGTATTCCAATAACACCGTTCACTCAGGAGAATCTTGGTATGAAATCACCCGTTCGTGTTGCCGTTACCGGCGCAGCAGGCCAAATCGGCTATGCTATTCTGTTCCGCATTGCCAGCGGCGAAATGCTCGGTAAAGACCAACCCGTCATCCTTCAACTGCTTGATTTGCCTCAGGCGCAAAATGCTGTAAAAGGCGTCATGATGGAGCTGCAAGACTGTGCATTTCCGCTTTTGGCCGGCATGTTTACCACCGATAATCCTGAAGAAGCCTTTAAAGATGCACAAATTGCCATTCTGATCGGATCCCGTCCGCGCAGCAAAGGCATGGAACGTGCCGATTTGCTGCAAGCCAACGCCGCCATCTTTACCGTGCAGGGTGCAGCATTAAATAAAGTAGCCGACCGCAATGTCAAAGTATTGGTTGTGGGCAATCCCGCCAACACCAACGCCTACATTGCCATGAAATCGGCTCCTGATCTGCCTGCCAAAAACTTTACCGCCATGCTGCGCCTGGATCATAACCGCGCCCTAAGCCAGGTTGCCGAGAAAACCGGCAAAGCTGTTGCCGATATCGAAAACCTGTGTGTATGGGGCAACCACTCGCCCACCATGTATGCCGATTACCGTTTTGCCACTGTTAACGGTGAAAGCGTTAAAGACTTGATTAACGATCAGGCATGGAACGCGGATGTTTTCCTGCCTACCGTAGGCAAGCGCGGCGCGGCCATTATTGAAGCCCGCGGCCTTTCTTCTGCTGCATCTGCGGCCAATGCCGCCATCGACCATATTCACGACTGGGTGCTCGGCACCAATGGCAAATGGGTAACCATGGGCATTCCTTCCGACGGTTCTTACGGCATTCCCGAAGGCACTATGTTCGGCTTCCCGGTTACTTGTGAAAATGGCGAATATAAGTTGGTTGAAGGCTTGGAAATTGATGAATTCAGCCGTGAGCGTATTAATATCACCCTGCAAGAGCTTGAAGAAGAAAAAGCAGGTGTTGCCCATTTGCTGTAACCCCTTCTGAAAAGCAACAATATATTTAAAATCAGCATCATAAAGGCCGTCTGAACATCAGGTTTCAGACGGCCTTTGCTTTACACTTTTTACAAACATCCTCTATTTTATATTCACCACATTGATTTCATAACCCATAAGCGTTTTATAATTAAAAAACACAAACTTTTGATTATGCTTTATTTTTTCGGCCAAAATATAAGTATCACTGTTGCTGGCCAATAAATAATAGCTGCGTTGGTTAAAAGTAACCACATCATAAGTGGTTCTGAAATACGGCCGCAACCAACCGATGCCATAGGCCAATCCAGAAAAATACAGAAAAATAAATATTAAAAAAGCCAATGAATATTGCTCTTTATTTTTATGCCGGCCGAAATCCAACGTGAATAAATTACCTTTCCGGTGAAAGATAATCGAAACCGCCAACCCAAACAGCAAATAGCCCGACCACAAATAAAGCGGTAAATGACCCGCAAAAATATAAAAACCAAGCGCAACCGGTGCAAAAAATACCGAAATCAATACAAAAATACGCAAGCAGCCCACATTGGTAAACAGCTGGGTCTTCTTGACAGCACACAACAGCACATAACCCAAAATATAGCTGACCAGCAACGTGAGGGAAACCACGCCCACATAAGCAATACTGCGCGCGATATTGCTGCGCCCCACTTCCACATGCCACCAAGGATAACCATAATACGCCGCCTGCCCCCAGCCATAACTGTAAGCAGTTGCCCAGCTTGTGATTGCCAAAAAGGCCATAGACACCGAAGAGGTGACCAATTTATTCCAGCTGTGCTTTTCCATTATGAGTGCCCCATCACATATAGAGTAATTATACTACACCAATATAAACATTGTAAATATATTTGATAGTAAATTTTATATTTAAGCATACTGACTAAATAATTTTTAGCCCAATACATGCAAAACCCCGTTCACACTTCCACCAGGCACCCCGCCTATGTTTAAAATCAAGCAAAGCCCATACCCGCGCCCTTGAAACACATCATCTTTTCCCTATATTATTTACCAATGATTTTCTGAAGTCTGCCGGCGCAATGAACGGATACCATTTGCTCCACACCATGCCGGCAGGCCCATACTTGAAAGGACTGATTATGAATAATGCTGCACCGGAAGATTTCATTCCCAAATTCCGCCGCAAGCAGCTCGATGAGCCGGGCTTTTTGAAAAAGCTGGCTCGTTTTGCCGGGCGCTTGGGTGCGCCGGCCGTACGTCAGCTCTATGCCCTTTATTTTTTATTCAAAGACCCGACAACGCCCCGCCGCGCCAAAATGATTATTCTGGGCGCTTTAGTATATTTTTTCAGCCCGATTGACAGCATCCCTGATCTGCTCGGCCCGCTGGGCTTTACCGATGATGTCGCAGTGATTGCCTTAGTTTATTCACAAATGAAAAGTTACCTGACCGATGAAATCCGTGAACGCGCCCGATTGGCCACCAACAAGTTGTTGGGCAAATAAAATCCGACAAAAAAACCATCAAATATGCTGAGCTTGTTTTCAAACGATGCGTTGTTTGCCGGATAAAGCCGGCCTATGTTGTCTTACCGCTTCATCATCAACATCACGACCGCAAGCAAAATTTGATTCAGCATATATCGTTTATTGAGGCCGTCTGAAATTTCAGACGGCCTCCATCATTTCGCCATATTCATTATCAGCATGGCTTTTCAAATAGGTATATCTTAAAAAATATTCCGAAACCGAAGATGAGATATCATCGTGGTTGATATTCATTTATAAAAATATAAAAATCATCTCATACCCATTCATAAAAATAACCTAACGGCATTAGCTCGTCTTACCGTATGTGTGCACTATCTTCGGCTCGCCGCCTGGTTAGCTGACTTTTGTGGGTATCATCACGTTGGTTTGCCATACTTACTGCGCATACTGTTTTCAGCTCTCCATCTTGTCAGCTTAATTTCGAATGAATGAATATGAACCTGTAAAACAAATCAAGGCCGTCTGAAACACGGTTTTATCAGTGTTTCAGACGGCCTTGATTTATAAACCCAAGAGTTTAAAACTGTTTATTGCAAGGGCTTCATGTTCATCACTTCCATCAGGAAGTTGGTAAAAGCAGGATTTGACGGTTTGCTGCGCATGCTCGGCCAGCGCTGCTGCCAACCTTTCAAAGCATTTTGAATATACAGCTTGGATTGTGCCGTATTGATTTCACCACGCTGGCTGTCTACGGCAGAGCGCAGATAAACTTCATACATGCTGTCATCCACCGCATTACGCCCTACCAATTGGATACGGTAGCGGTTGAGATATTGCGCCGCCTGCACCTTGGTAATCTGGCCTTGGCTTACCTGATAACTGAGGCGTGTGGCTTCATCGCGGATTTTAGAGACATCAGTCCAATGGCGTGAAGCCAAACGATAAGTGTCTTTTGAGGTATCCACGGTGGTATTGGTTGGCCGGACAGGCACTTCTTTGAGTGTAGGCAGATAAATCGAACTACAGCCGGAAAGCGCCGCCAATGCAAATAAGAGAGGAAGATGTTTTTTCATAAGGTTTATTATAATCAGGTTTTTCCAATAGGCCAAATGCTAAAAAACAAGCGGCGATAATTTCTGCTTAATTGCAACACTTCTACTGCGCTATAGAGGGAGTTTTTGTTCTTGATAATACAGATACCGGACGAAAAACACAGCAAAATTAAGCATATTGCAAGGATTTTCAGCCCGGCAGATACATTTTCAGGAGCAAGATATACCCGTAAATCAAATTGTCAAAATGCCGATTCTCTTTGAACACAGGCCGAACAACAAAGCAGAACGATGCACACCCATTCACAAAAATAACCTAACAACATTGGTTCGCCTGAGCTCGAAGAAGATTGGTTTCACTAAGGCGCTGAAGCACCAAATCAATCAACCCCGCATGTATGTGCTGCCGACAGTTCACCGCCTTGCTTGCCTGCTTTTTCAATGGGTATCAGCTTAACGGCTATAATGGCATCCTTGGTTTCAGGCGGCCATGCCCTAATCACAAATTACAACAGGCCGTCTGAAAACACACGGCCTGTTGATGGTTCAACGGATGCTTATACCAAATCGGCAAACAACGGCGTAGAAAGGTAACGTTCGCCGTAAGACGGGATCAGCACCACAATCAATTTGCCTTTGTTTTCAGGTTTTTTCGCCAATTCCAAGGCGCTCCAAACGGCAGCACCGGAAGAAATGCCCACCAAAATGCCTTCTTTTTCAGCAATCGCACGGGCGGTGCTGAACGCAGCTTCATTCGGCACTTGGATAATGCTGTCGTAAATCTCGGTATTCAATACGGTGGGCACAAATCCGGCACCGATACCCTGAATCGGATGCGGGCCTTTTTCACCGCCGCTCAACACCGGCGAAGCCTCCGGCTCGATGGCAACAATTTCCACACCCGGTTTTTTGGCTTTCAACACTTCGCCCACACCGGTTACCGTGCCGCCGGTACCCACGCCTGCCACAAAAATATCCACTTCGCCATCGGTATCGCGCCAAATTTCTTCTGCGGTGGTTTCCCGATGCACTTGCGGATTGGCTTCGTTATCAAACTGACGCGGCATAAAGTAAGTATCGGGATGTTCGTCAACCAATGCCTGCGCTTTGGCAATTGCCCCACCCATGCCTTCTGCCGCCGGTGTCAGAATCAATTCGGCACCGAATGCGCGCAACAGCATGCGGCGCTCTTTGCTCATGCTTTCCGGCATGGTAATGGCCAGTTTATAGCCGCGGGCAGCACACACCATCGCCAAACCGATACCGGTGTTACCGCTGGTGGCTTCTACGATAACGGTGTCTTTATTGATTTTCCCTGCTTTTTCAGCAGCTTCAATCATAGATGCGGCAATACGGTCTTTCACGCTGCTGCCCGGATTGAAAAATTCCAGTTTAGCCACTACGCGTGCTTCCAAGCCTTCGGTAAGGCGGTTCAGTTCTACTAAAGGGGTATTGCCGATTAAATCGGTGATGCTGTGCGCAATATTCATAATTCGAAGCTCCTGATTAAACAAATCAACTCAGCCTGCATGGTAACCGCGGGCCGCCTAAAAACCAAATACTTAATGTTTCCTTCTTTATAACTTTTGGTTGTATGCGGAATTTCTGCAACCGCCGTGGCCGGAATTTTCAGTCATCGTGTAAACCGGGCAAATCACATAAAAATACAAATCATTGATATTAAATAATATTTTATAAATCAATCATTTTCACATTTATTTCAATAACGTATTTCCAATAAAGCCTTAACCACCCAGGCCGCCTGAAAAAACAGCGCCAACAGCCAGCCCATCTGCAGCTGGCGCCTGCTGAAACGATTGGCAGGTTCTTTCATGATATGGCTGCGGTGCAGGTAAAACAGCCCCATCATAACTGCTTGAGCCATCATCCAATATACCGGTTTAAAAACATACATTTGCAGCAATGCCGGCAATACATAAGGAGTAATGCCGGCAGGAAAGCGATACCACACCAGTAACAGTAACAGCGCAAACACTAAGGTCATTTGCAGCCCGCTGACCGCAAACAAACTGAGAAACACATTACCCTGCCCCGTATGCCGGGCACCCTGCGGCAGCTTTTGCCAATGATTGGTAAAGAAAAACAGGCTGGCCAACGTGATATAGAAGTGCGGCAGATAAAGCGGGATCCAATGCGTGATGCCCCATATGCCCGGCAATAGCCGCGCACCGGCGATGCCGAAACCCAGCCACAGTAAAATACTGCCCCATAACCATTGAAATTCGCCTGCTTTATAGGCCGCAATCACAAATACGCCGATATAAACGGCCACAAACCAAAAACTGGTATCCGACCACATCAACGATAGCCCATAATGCGCGACAAAGCCGCACCCAACGCTTCGGCCATCCGTTCGATCCATTCAGTCGGCAAATCAGCAGCAAACCGGTTAACATCCGTATCGGCAGCCAGCAACACCGCGCCGGTTGCACCGCCCACCGGCACGGGCAGTTGTAAAAAACTTTCCGGCACACCGCTGCCGGCAGGCAGCAGCGCACGCATTTCCGCACTGATTTTAGTGCCGAGCAAAGGCTTTTCCAACGCCGCAACAGTCGCCCGAACCTTACCGCCGTCTATCTTTATTTCACCGGGAATACGCGCCTTGTTACGCGGTTCGGCAATCAGCAGCAACTTAAACTGATGCAGGCCGAAATCATGTTGCAGCGTCTGATACAAAGCCTGCACCACCTGCCCCACGGTATTGGCGCGCAGCAATTGCACGTCTAAAGCCAATAAGCGTTGCATGGTTATGCGGTTGGCTTCAGAATCCGCCAGCATGATTTCCAGCTGGCCGGCCATTTTATCGATTTTCAACTGTGAGGCCGCCAATTGTGCCTGCGCAAACGAGCGCACTTTGTCATCACGCAAACGCAAACCGAGCGCATCAGCATGCTCGGCCAAAAAGCTCGGATTGGCATTCAAAAAATCTAAAACGCGTTGTTTTTCCATTAATATTGTAACTCACCTTCAAATACGGTTTCGGCAGGGCCTGTCATCATCACATCTTCACCTTCCCGCCACACAATCGACAAACATCCGCCCGGCAACGCTACCTGCACCGGTGCACCCGCTTCCAACAAGCCGAGGCGGACACCTGCCACTACAGCCGCGCAAGCACCCGTGCCGCAAGCTTGGGTTTCGCCGGTACCGCGCTCATACACACGCAGGCGGATGCTTTGTTTATTGACTATCTGCATAAAGCCCACATTCACCCGCTCAGGAAATTGCTCATGCGATTCAATGACTTCACCCCACTTTGCCACCGGAGCGGTTTGCGTATCCGCGACCAAAATCACAGCATGCGGATTGCCCATATTGACACAGCTGACCTGCACAGATTCCAACCCCATCAATACGGTATGTGTTAACGCATCGTCATCTTCACCTGCCGCCGGCACAAACGGAATCTCATGAGGCAAAAAATGTGGTTTGCCCATATTAACTGTTACCAATCCGTCGTCGGTCAGGCGCGGCACAATAATGCCGCGGGCGGTCTCCACAACGATTTCCCGCTTTTCAGTCAACCCCTTATCCAGCACAAAGCGCACAAAACAACGGGCACCGTTGCCGCATTGCTCCACTTCGCTGCCGTCGGCATTGAAAATACGATAGCGGAAATCCACCGCATCGGAAGCAGCTTTTTCCACCAACAATAATTGATCGAAGCCCACACCGGTATGCCGGTCCGCCCATCGGGTAAGCGGCGCCTGCCGGGGGTCGAACTGCTGATTGATGCCGTCGACCACCATAAAATCATTGCCTAAACCATGCATTTTGGTAAATTTCAGCACGCTCATTGTTTTTCCTTAACATTCATATGCTTATTGCTTCGCGCTTCCGAGTCATCCGTTTATGAGAACATTATTGTTCCCGGAAACACAGATACCGGACAAAAACGTTGCAGATACGTTTTCAGGAGCAAAATACACCCGCCAATCAAATAACCACAACGCCCCGGCCAAATGCCGATATTTTCAGACGGCCTGATATATCAGCTTGTTTTTTTTAATCAGTATCAATATTTCAACGCCTTTACCATATTGCTTCAGAGGCCGTCTGAAAAACAAATGGGATTCTACACCATATCCCGCCGTCAGCGCTGTATTCAGATAAAACCATCCCGCCAAAACCATCAAGCAAGATTATTCATATCAAATGATTTTTTATCTGCCTGAAACACTGAATAACAACAGCCGGCTACCAACGTGCGGTCTGCCCTTTTCAACAATAGGTAAAGTTGCGCAGAAACAACACAAAAAACGGCAATATACCGACCAATGGCCTTTACAATTTAAGGCCAATCATTTTTATATCAATATTTTATCACTCGGAAAAACATGCCATTCCATTTAAGCCGTTAAACCAAATCAATTTTTTATGTCTTGGCTTTCATACCCCGCATCAATCACGGCTTTCAGCATATTGCGTTGGTTTTTCACAAAATTACCAGCATGCCAAAATACCGTTTATCTTTAAAAACTTCCGAAAATCACAATATTTTTGACACTTTAAATATTGCTGAAATCCCTAAAAATGGGCAAAATCCACATGTCGGTTTCCAAGTCTGTTCATATTTTATTGATGGGGAACATAACAGCAAAAGCATTTGATTGTCGGCGGAATGCAGAGCAAGGCCAGGGGTACTCAAGCTTGGCAGAAACTTCGTTTTCAAGGCAATGTAACGAACCCTTTTGCCCGATGCTATCGCCCGGTCAATCATAAACAGGCCGCAAAACACAACATTATTTTAACCAAGACAACAATATCATTCATATTACGTTCAGGATAACCTCATGAATATTCAAAAACTCTGCTCAACCTGCCTGGCTTTCACCCTATTAACCGGCGCACAAACCGCTTTGGCAAACGACATTCTGTTTTACCAAAAAGCCTCTGAAGCCCATACCCCGATTAGCGGCAATGTTGCCATGCGGCTTACCTTAGATACTGATGGCCGCACCCGTAATGTGCACATTATACGAAGCAGCGGCTCACCCCACACCGACCGCCTCGCAGTCGAATGGATGCAGCGCCAAACCATGCAGCCGGTTACCCAAAACAACCGCCCCATCGAATTCAGCTTTGTCAAAGAAATCAAGTTCTCACACACCGACACCCTGATAACCGGCATGAGATAAGGCACGGCCATTAGAAAAGCACTTCCCGGCCAAAGCGCTTTTTTTAATGGCGGCAATACCGCGGATTGCCTGTATTTACCTACCATAACACCATCAGCCCCTAAATACGCTATACTTAAGCACCAATATTTTTCTGAAAGCACTCCAATGAAGCAGATGGCGCTTGCAGCCGCTTTCGCGGCCATTCTTTCAGCCTGCACAGTAGGAACTCCGGGGATGTCGGTCGGGCTCGGCATGGGCACCAGCATCGGCCGCCACGTAGGCTTGGGCACATCCATCAATATCCCCGTCGGGCTCGACAAAACCCGCGCCGGCACCACTAACGACAGCGGCATTAATGTTATCGAAGAGCAAATCGTGACCTACTTCGATGCCCAAGGCAACACGCAGAACACTGTAGCGAGAGGTGGTTTCCACCGCCAATTGCTCAACAAACGCGACAACGAATACATCGTGCAAGATTTTTACAGCGACAACAACCGCAAACGCACCGATCCCTACACGCTTTCACGCAACCAATTGATGCGTTTCCGCGCGCATCCCGATAACGGCACCCTGACCACATACGCCTATAACGGCAATCTGATGCAGCAACAAGTGTATCAAAACGGCCGATTGATCAACGCGAAATACTGAGATATTGATTATAAAAACAAAGGCCGTCTGAATTTTTTCAGACGGCCTTTGTTTATACCAACCACTATTTATTAATAAGATTTTTATTAATAAGATTTTGTCTTAACAAGCAATGCAGGCAACATTATAAATTAAGTAAAATCATATGCTTGACCAAAAACCTAACGCAGATGTATTTTCAAAAACAAAAAACACCGCAACCATCCACCGCCTGATACTTATGCACCCTATTTATTCTTACGGCTGCGTTTGCGCGGCGAAGCGTTGCCGGGCTTACTTTTTGCCTTGCCGGTTTCACTCCGCTTGGCAGCAGGCGCATGGTCATCCCGCCGGACAAAAGTAATTTTTCCGTCTACCATTTTCAAAGATTTGGCTTGTTGGCCGCTTTGTTTTGACTTACCCGCTTCAGGCCGAGCCGTCTGAACCGCAACCGATGATGCTTCAGATTGCTTCGGCACTTTGGCTGTTTTAGCCTTTGGCGTTTTTGGCGAAGCGGTTGGTTTGCCCGCAGCCGCTTTGTTACCGCGTTTTTTACCGGCACCGCCGCCACTGATTAAAGTCAGGTCGATCTTACTGGTATCCAAATCGGCGCGCGCCACCCTCACCACTACTTCATCACCCATATTGAAACGCACGCCACTGCGCTCACCTTCCATGGCCATGATTTCAGGGCGGAAGTTGAAATAATCTTCACCCAAATCGCTGATATGCACCATGCCTTCGATGTGGATATCATTCAGGGTAACAAAAATGCCGAAGTTAGCCATGCCGGACACTCGGCCGTTAAACACTTCGCCTACCTTATCGCGCATATAATAGGTTTTCAGCCAATTTTCTACATCACGGCTGGCATCATCAGCACGACGTTCATTAAACGAACAGGAAACACCCAACGCCTGCCATGATTTAGGCGCATATTTTTCCCCCCGCAACACTGCTTTAATCGCACGATGCACCGTTAAATCAGGATAACGGCGTATCGGCGAAGTAAAGTGGGCATAAGCCTCATAAGCTAAGCCGAAATGGCCTTCGTTATTCGGCTCATACACGGCTTGCTGCATGGAACGCAACAACATCACCTGTAACAACTCCCGATCAGGACGATCTTTGATTTTTTCGGCCAAATCTGCATAATCTTTAGGGGTTGGCTTATCACCGCCGCCCAAGTGCAAGCCCAACAGGCCGAGCTGCTCGCGTAAAGTGGCCAGTTTTTCAGGCGTCGGCCCCAAGTGGTTGCGGAACAAAGCCGTATGTTTGTTTTTCAACAAAAATTCAGCAGCACACACATTGGCCGCCAGCATACACTCTTCAATCAGTTTGTGGGCATCATTACGCACCACCGGCACAATGCGCTCGATTTTGCTGTTATCGTCAAACAACATCTGCGTTTCTGTGCTCTCAAACTCCATCGCACCGCGCTGTTGGCGTTTTTTCTGTAAAATTTGAAACAGCTTATACAAGGGCTCGATTTGCGCTTTATGCGGATAATCGCCCCCACCCTCAATCCAATCCCACACTTGCGTATAAGTAAGGCGTGCATGCGAACGCATCACAGCCGGATAAAATTTATATTCCTTAATATTGCCGGCATAAGTCACCACCATATCGCATACCATACACAGCCGCTCAACATCAGGGTTGAGCGAACAAATGCCGTTGGAAAGCTTTTCCGGAAGCATCGGAATCACGCGGCGGGGAAAATAAACACTGGTTGTGCGCTCTACTGCATCCATATCGATAGCATCACCCGGCCGCACATAATGGCTCACATCCGCAATCGCCACAATCAGGCGGTAATTTCGGCCGACTTTTTCAGCATACACCGCATCATCAAAATCACGCGCAGTTTCACCATCAATAGTCATCAACGGCAAATCACGCAAATCTACACGGCCTTGATAATCCGCCGGGCGCACTTCATCAGGAATATCAGCCGCCGCTTTCAAACATGCCTGACTGAACACATGCGGTAAATGATGCTTGCGCACAGCAATTTCAATTTCCATACCGCTGTCCGCATAATCGCCCAATACCTCTATCAGTTTGGCCACAGCCGGACGGTGCCCGTCGGGATAGCTTTCGATTTCCCCCACCACCACCTGCCCCGGCTCGGGTTTGAATGACGGCAAGCTTGCAGGATCCAACATAATACTTTGATTCAGCCGCTTATCTTCCGGCTCAAGAATAGCAATGCCGCGCTCAACATAAAAGCGCCCGACCACCTGCGTTTGCGCCCGCTCGACAATATCCAGCACCTGCCCCTCCCGGCGCCCGCGGCGGTCGACACCCGCCGGGCGCACGGTCACAATATCACCATGCATTACACCGCGCATCTGCCGTTCATACAATACAAAATCACCCTCTCCGGTGGGCGTCAACGGCACAGCGAAGCCGAAGCCGTCTTTATGAGCTTCGACACGGCATTTTACCAAAGCCAACTTATCGGCCACACACACCGCACCGCGCCGGTTAATCAGCACCTGCCCGTCACGCGCCATCGCCTTAATACGCCGTTCAAAAAATTCGTATTCCTCGTCGGTAATCGATAATTTTTGCGCCAGCGTAGTAATTTTGAGCGGCACCCCCTCTTTATCGAGCAATTCAATCACCCATTCCCGGCTGGGCAACGGATTTTCATAACGCTGTTGTTCGCGGCTTAAAAAAGGGTCTTTTTGGCGTAGACTTAATGACTTAGTGTTTTTTTTCATTTCGATGATTGACAATCTTTCATTTGAATATATAATGCACATCTTCGTTAAGACAACACTTTAACGTAAAGTAGCAATTAAAGCAAAGCCCAGGTGGCGGAATTGGTAGACGCGCTAGCTTCAGGTGCTAGTATCCTCACGGGTGTGGAAGTTCGAGTCTTCTCCTGGGCACCAACTGCTTGAATGGTTATACTGATACAAAGTGAAGTTTTAATGACACAATCTGAAAGCCCAGGTGGCGGAATTGGTAGACGCGCTAGCTTCAGGTGCTAGTATCCTCACGGGTGTGGAAGTTCGAGTCTTCTCCTGGGCACCAATATATCAAACCAGCTAATCATTAGCTGGATTTTTTATTATCTCATAAATCTAAAATATCAAGCCGTCTGAAAACCATCTGGCTTCAGACGGCCTTTTGATACCCATTCACAAAAGCAAACTGACAAAACAGTACATACACAGAGCCAATTGACTCGGCACTTCAACGCCTTAGCAAAACCAGCCCTCTTCGAGCACCGGCAAACCAATGTTGATTAGGTTATTTTTGTAAATGGGTGTTTAATAGAGACCCTGGGCAATTTGATTTATGGCTGATTTTTTTGCTCCCGAAAACGCATCTGCTGTGTTAAAAAGATGATACATGAATTGTCAGGACACCCTTAGGATGCCCTGACAATTTGTTTATGAGGGGATTTTTGTTCCTGAAAATGCAGATGCCAGGCAAAAAACGCAGCAAGATTGGGCATCTTGCGAGGCTTTTTAACGCAGCAGATGCGTTTTCAGGGCAAAATACACCCGTAAATCGAATTGTCCGGACACCCTAGTATTGCACACCACATCAATCCACCGTATAATCCGCCCTTTACAAATCGCTGCAAAACATCACACTTGGAGAGGTGGATGAGTGGTTGAAGTCGCACGCCTGGAAAGCGTGTATACGTGAATAGCGTATCGAGGGTTCGAATCCCTTCCTCTCCGCCAAAATACAACAAAAAATCCCTTGTTTTACAATGGATTTTTTCCATTCTCAGCAATATTCAGATGCTATTCATACACCACACCCGCGGCCAATCCGCCATCATCCAAAGCACCATAAGATTGCTCCCAAGCCCGCCCTGCTTCTGCGGCATCACATTGGCCTGAAAACATACGTTGCTTTGAATCCATATGGTGAACAGGCAACATCTGCAGTTTCTCACAATTCCATTCTGATAACGGTGTTTCAGCAGACTGAGCCTCCGAACCACTGAACGGAAACATCACCAAAATCACACTGAGCGCCAAAGCCAGCATCAATTTTTTGAACTTATTCATATCCATCTATCCAGCACCTTTCGCAAAAATAAAATTTTTTAAATTTAAAATAAAGTTTTATTTAGATATTTTCAACAATAACCATACCAAAGTTGCGCTCATATGCAGACTGAGTATTTTTCCTAAATAAAACCTCAAAAACAAAATATAACCTAAGCTTTCCAGCATATTACTAAGAAAAAAATAAATAAGCAATCTTTTTTCTTAGTAAAGTTAAAATTTTTCTTACTTTATTCTAAAAACTAAAGTAAAATATCAAAAACTGCCAGCAGCATATAAAAAAATACACTTTTAATAAGGAAATATAATGAGCACATTTAAAGACCGGCTGGTTTATCTGTGGAAAGAAGAAGCCAAGCAAGCTAAGAT
Source organism: Uruburuella testudinis (assembly GCF_022870865.1). Lineage (NCBI taxonomy): Bacteria > Pseudomonadati > Pseudomonadota > Betaproteobacteria > Neisseriales > Neisseriaceae > Uruburuella > Uruburuella testudinis. The sequence goes on along the minus strand of NZ_CP091508.1, from coordinate 1,077,442 downwards.
AGCCGCGGACATCGATATGACGATTGCCGGGTTTAGCCGCATTTGGAATGAAGGTGGGTTACCCAAAGCAGAAACTTTAAAAAAAATCAAACAATTAAAAGGCTGCAACCTTGATTGGCTGCTCACCGGCGAAGGAGAGCCTTTTCCCGGCTCAAATATACAGACTCAAACAGCCTACGACACCTTAGGCAATCCTGTAGACACCGGCGAATTTATCTTCGTGCCCCGCTATGATATCCAGGCAGCCGCTGGGCATGGGCAATTGGTGGGCGATGAAAAGCCGGTGTTCACCATGGCCTTCCGCCGCTATTGGGTTGAAAATTATATTACCCGCGACACCAAAAACCTTTCTGTGATTTCTGTTAAAGGCGATTCAATGGAAGGGGTGCTGAATGATGGCGACTCTATTCTGATCAACCACGGCGATACCACGCCCCGCGACGGTTTATATGTATTGCGGCTTAATGAAAACCTGCTGGTAAAAAGGCTGCAATTGATGCCCGGTGGTATTGTTAATGTGATTTCGGCCAACGAAGCCTACCCTACTTTTGAAATAAATCTTAATCAGGCTACTGATGATGTGGCCATTATCGGCCGGGTGGAGTGGTTTGGGCGTAACATTTAAAAACCCGTTTACATCATTTTTCACAACAATCCGGCTTACCGCTGCATCGGAAAATTCAGTTGAAACCAGCCGGAAAGTTTTGCTCTTGGCCTGATTAATGCACATTTCCAGCCCATTTATCTTGTTGGCATTTCATGATAAAACCACAAGCTGCCGCAGCCATTGATAAATAACTCGCCTGCCCCAACCTTGCCTAACAGAAACATTTGCGCGACAATAAACGCATATATTCATATAAAAGGAATCACATCATGTCAGACGAAAGCCCGATTATCTTCACAGACAGCTGCTGCACCAAAGTGGCAGATTTAATTGCAGAAGAAAACAACCCCGATTTGAAATTGCGCGTTTTTGTAAACGGTGGCGGCTGCTCAGGCTTCCAATACGGTTTTACCTTTGACGAAATCAAAAATGACGACGATTTTGAAATTGAAAAATCCGGATTAACCTTTTTAGTTGACCCGATGAGCTATCAATATCTGATCGGCGCCGAGATTGATTACACAGAAAGCCTGCAAGGTTCTCAATTTGTGATCCGCAATCCTAACGCTGCTACTACCTGCGGGTGCGGTTCGTCTTTCTCTGTTTAATAATGAAATGATTCAACACAAAATTACCGGCCGTCTGAAATATTCAGACGGCCGGTAATTTTGTGTTTGAATCCCATCATTTGATAATGCTCAATCTTAGGTTATCGCAGCCGGCTTTCTTGATTGCAAACATACATTTCTCGCATTAAAATTTTTTACATTGAATTAAACAGTTTATACCGTTAATCCTAAATTAACTACCTTTTATATATGGTTTCCTGACAAACAATATCTGCTGGGATATCCTTAAAAACTAAAACCCAACAGCCAAATATCTATTACGCATAGCATAAAATACAGTATAAATGGAATGTGATACTTATTCAAAAATAACCTGACTGCGCTGGCCCACTTCGCCGTACCGGTTCTTTCAGCCCGCCATCTTCTCAGCTTATTTTTTGAATAGATATAACACTGTTTCTACTCATTCCAAGGTGCGCTTTTATACGGAAGAGCAATGAGCACGCAACAAAATTTTTACGATGTCTATGTTTCCTACCCGCCCGGTATAGACAGAACACGGATAGACGCCTGCATCCGCGATAATCTTCCTCAACAAGAAGCCGAAGATTTGATTCAAGCATTGCGGGATCACCCGCAAGCAATTATTGCCGAGCGTTGCACTCATGCAGAGCGCGAAAATGCCCAGCACTATTTCAACTATCTCGGGCTCGATGTTATTACCCGCCGCTCGCTCGAGCTCGCCCCCGTAATTGATACCGAACAGGAAAAACCTGCATTGCCCGAACCCGTGCCGCAATGCCCGGTATGCTACACCATTATTGAAGATCCGGAGAGCAAAGAATGCCCGATTTGCCATCTGCATTTCGACTCCTCGTCTGAAGCCTTAATTCAAAGAAAACGGATAGAATGGCAGGAAAAAGTTGCTTTCGAACACAGAAAACAACATGAAATTGCGCACAAATTATTAAAAGAAAAGCAAGAAGAAGAAAAACGCCTGCGTAAAAAAATCCGCGAAAAATTGGAACAAGAACTGCGTGAGGAAATCGGCGCCCGTTCAGCTTGGCAGACATGGTTTCATGGCAGCAACGCTCTGGTAAGTTTAATGATTATTCTGATATTAATCGTTATTTTGGTTTTCATCGGCTATCTTCTTGCTCAATTTTTTGGCTGACTTCAGGCATTTCAGTCATCAACAGTTACCCGAAAGCACTGAAATTCCAAGCAGATATCAGGCCGTCTGAATTTTCAGACGGCCTTTTCCAATGCCTGATTACATCAAAGCATTTCCCCCTATTCCAAGCAATCAACTGATAATACCCATTCACAAAAATAACCTAACAACATTGGTTCGCCTAATCTCGAAGAGAACCGGTTTCATTAAGGTGCTGAAGCACCAAATCAACCAGCCCCGTTCGTGTGTACTGTCTTCGACTCGCCGCCTTGTTCAATTACTTTTGTGAATGCGTATCAGACCACAAGTCAAAAACAGGATAAAGAGTGTGAGGCTGTTTGGTTTGGCACTTTTGCCCTGAAAAACCACCTACTTCAGATCACGCTGACCCTATACGATCAGATTGTTGATTGAATGGCTATAGCGCAGCTGCCTTAAATAATTGCTGCGGCGGATTGAATAGCGGATTGTTTGGCCGCAGCCTTGAATAGCGCGCAGTTTGTGTTACAATAGCCGCCTTTGCTGTTATCCGGGTCTGTAGCTCAGGGGTTAGAGCAGGGGACTCATAATCCCTTGGTCGTGGGTTCGAAACCCACCGGACCCACCAGATAAATCAACAACTTGGGTATTATTTACCTCCTTTCCGTTATCCAAGTGTGTCAAATTTGTGCCATGAGCAAGTTCCATCTTGTCCAATAAATCGGCATGGCTCTGTAAATGCTTAGTGGACAAATGAGCGTAGCGACGTACCATCTCTACGCTCTCCCAACCGCCCATCTCTTGTAAGGCAGGCAATGGAACACCTGCCTGAATCAGCCAGCTTGCCCACGTATGGCGTAAGTCGTGCCATCGGAAATCAGTGATTTCAACCTTTTGCAAAGCATTTTTCCAAATCCGCGCACTAATGCTCAAAGCTTTACGACCAGACGGCTGAGTGAAAACGAAACGGGGATGTTTCCCCATCTGTTTACTCAAAACTGTAACTGCCGTACTGTTCAAAGCAACACCAATTACCCTGCCAGACTTACTTTCTGAAGCATGTATCCAAGCCGTGCGAGCTGACAAATCCACTTGCTGCCATTCCAAATCCAAAACATTACGTTGCCTTAAGCCTGTTGCCAGACTAAAAACAACCATGTCGGCCATGTGGCGGCAATGAGGCAATCAACTTTTCAGCTTCTTGCTTTGTCGGCCAACGGATGCGCCTTTTCGGTTCACGATACAGCTTCAGATAAGAGGCTTTATCCAACCAGCCCCACTCTTTAATAGCCTTATTGAGTATTGCCCGAATTAATGCCAGATAACGGTTTTTGGTGCTGTCTGAGCATGGTTTTGCGGCCACCACAGCCATAATAAATTCACGGCTTAGGTGATTTAGATAATGACCACGCAGCTCAGGGAGCTGTCGCAATCTGCACAAATCATTGGCAATACTCTTTTTTGCCTGCATTTCATCAATCCACCGTATGGCAGCTTCTTCCCATAATTTTTCCGGTTTCTCGTCAAAATGCTGCTCTGACCACAATTCATACTTCAGTTTGTGGTAGAGCCTTTGTGCTTCTTGCTCGTTTTTAGTGCCAATGGTTTGTCTAATTCGCCGGCCACTCGGTGTTGTGATATCAACATACCACATGCCATTTTTTCGTTTATATATAGGCATTTTTCTTCACTCCTGCTTTTGAGTGAAGTCTGCAATTGGTTATTTGCCAAATCCTTTAGAAAAGCGTCAAGTGCAGACAATGTAATACAATAGGCACGACCGGGCTTCGATGCTTTCAGACGGCCTTCTCTGATATGTTCTCTAATTGTTTCAGGATGGCATTTACAGTAATCCGCAGCCTCCACCGCATTAAACGTCATTTACATGAGCTTCTCCCCACTTCAAAATCGGGATATGCTGCGTTTTCCAACAGCAAAGCCCTTCCTGATCGCCGCATACCGTTTGATACGCGGCTCCAGCACCAGGAAACTTGCCGAGCTGATATAGAAAAGCAGGCAGAGATAACCTTGTCTGTCCGTATCAAGCGGAACCAGCCGGTAATGCGGAAATTGCTCTTCTGCCAGAGCAAACGACGAATTAACTTTTACCGTGGCAACCGCCTTCTTTTCTTCTGTCAGCACAGTGCCTCCTACACAAATTTCAGCACCAACAAAGTACAAAATCCAAGCAGCGCGGCCACCAGCCAAGAACGGTTCATCTTGGCTGCAATTTCATCTGCCAAAGCCTTATTCTGAGCTGCAATCTTCGGCTGTATGGCCGCATAAATACGGCCTTCGCTTTCCTTAAGATTCTCGTCGTTTTTGGCCAGAAGCTCCGTCAGAATCTGCTCCCGATATGTTTTCAGCCCTTCCGCCGCCTTCACCGTAGCTTTCTGCGATTCGTCAATTTCTGCCACATACTCTGCCAAGCCTTGTTCGATATTGATACGCTGTTCTTTAAACAAAGCTTCCAACCGGGCTTCCTGTATCAGCAATACAGCGATAATTGGATCATCCGCCGTCAGCTTTACCCCTGAACTTCGGAATACTTCGGCGATAATTGCCTCTACATCTGCTTGGCCGATATCATGCCTCATCTTGATTGAATGTGGCTTGAGTAGCCAAGAATGGAATTTGGCTCAATTGTTCATGCAAATCACGTTGCACGGTACGCAGACGTTGGTGCGGCAGCAGTTGGCCTTGCTTCATCAAGCGACCATCTGATTACCGGTTTGAGCAATTTCGGAAAAAAAGCCAGCGAACAAAAACCTACGATTACTGTCCAGGGTTTGAAACAGCTCGGCCTGTCTGAACAAGCTGCCAATTATGTGTAACTGGCGGTGAATACGCTGAGTGTGGGTAAAGTGGGAATTTCAGTACCAAGACCTAAGCCAGCTACACCAGTAACTGTGCGCATTACATCAGGAGGAACAGCTAATGCGGCTACCTATCCTAAGTTAATTAATGAATTAAATGAACAAAACTTAAAAAATATTGCTGTTCAAGATTAGCAAAAGTGCTTTAAATGATTGGAAAGCTATGCGGCCAAATAGAAGAGGTGAAATCAATTTTGGCATTGGCTCAGCAACCCGCCAAGAAGCCGATAAATTAGGAAAAATTTGGGTTGGTGATGGAGCTAAACCAGTTAATAGTCCTTCTTGCAAAGGGTGTTTATTAAGTGCGGATGGTACAAGGCTGTATCGCCCTCCTACCACAAAAATCTATACTCCAAAATCATTTAATCCAACAGGGGTACAAGCTAATTTTATTATTAGAAGTACTGATGGAAAAACTTTAACTAACGGACATCTAAATATAAAATGATTAAATTAACTTTAAGAAATATAAACCTATATAATGAGAATTTTGAAGAATTTACCCCTGAAATTGCAGATAACTTTCACCAATGGATAGATTTAGATATTGGTATAGAAGGTGAGCAGGGATCATCAATATTTTCAGTCTGTGTTTGTTCTCCTAAATGGATTGCACATAATTGCAGAAAAGAAGGTTTTTTTTGGTCAAATGCGTTAGTAATGGAAGAATTTAATCATGTAATCATCAAAAATGAAATCAACAAAATCTTGCTATACTCTTCAAAAGAGACTTGGGATTTATCTTTATCAAATTTATTAAAATTTTTCTCCTGGGAGTTTGAAGATTATCATCCAAATTTGTAACAAGTCGTAGGTAAGGTTAGCCGCCCCAAGCGGCGTAACCGTGCGCACATCTGCAAACTTTATAAAACTAACAAGGCCGTCTGAAATCCGTTTTTTTAAAACCTTTCAGACGGCCTTTTTAATTATTACGCCGACACCCTCCTCGCCGTCGAAGCCGACCGCATCCGCATCGCCTCCACCACCGCCACCGGCGGCGATGAGCGCAACGGCCAAACCCAAATCGACCGCGTCGCCGCTTTGTATGTCAACAACGCTTCAGACGGCCGCTTAAGCCTGAAAGCCAACGAAAGCATCGATTTCGTCGCCGCCAATCTGCGTAACGAAGCCGCCAACGGCCAAACGCAAATCATTTCAGACGGCCGTATCGATTTAGGCACCGCCAAGCTTTCATCCCACAGCAAACAGGGTGAACTCTCCGACCGCAACCACCGCCACGTTGCCCAAACTTCGGAAGCCGGCACCGTTATCGGTGCGGCGGGCGATATTCTGATTTCGGCCAAAGATGATTTGACCATCCGCCAAGGCAGCATTGCCAGCGACGGCGGCCGCACCACCCTCTCCGGCCGCAATGTCGACATCAGCGAAGGCCGTCAAACGCTGGATTTAGACGACTCGCTGTACAACGAATCGCGCAGCATGGTTTCTAAAACAACCTCGCTCGACCAATACCGCCGCCAACACGATGAAGCGGTCGGCAGCAGCATCGAGGGCAAGGAAGTGGTGGTTCGTGCCGGGCAGGATGTGAATGTGCGCGGCAGCCATGCGGTTTCAGACGGCCTCACGGTGTTGACGGCCGGCAATGATGTCAACATCACCGCGGCTGAGAATGCGTATTCGGATCATGAGTTTCACGAGCGTAAGCGCTCGGGCCTCACCGCCTCGCTTGCAAACGGCGTTGCCGCCGTCGGCTACAGCAAATCCCGCCACAGCCTGCAACAAGACGGCACAAGCGAAAGCCTCACCCTCAGCCAAATCGGCAGCAGCACAGGCACCACCACCCTTCTGGCCGGCGAGGCGCTCAACATCAGCGCAGGCCGTCTGAATGCCGGCGGCGATTTGAACCTGCAAGGCCGCGCAGTCAACCTTGATGCGGCGTATATCACCGACAGCAGCCGCAGCGAGCAGCAAAGCAAACAGAGCGGCCTCAGCATCGGGGTCACCTACAACCCCATTGCCGCCGCCAAAACCGCTTACGACCAATCCACGGCCGGCAGCCAAAACAGCGGCAGCGCCGTGGGCACTTGGTTTGCCCGCGATCTGGCGGCCTTCAAAGCCGGCCAGGCGGCGATAACGCCGCTGGTGGTCGGCGGCGGGCGCAGCAAATCATCTGCCGCACAAAACAACAGCCGCACCCAAGCGGTGGTGAGCGAATTAGCGGCGGGTCAACACCTGAACATTATCGCCACCGAAGGCGGCATCCGCAGCGAAGGCGCGCAAATCAGCGCTGAGGGCGATGCGCTGCTCTCCGCCCGCGACAGCATCCGTCTCGGCTTTGCTGCCGACGACCAAAACCAAAGCGCCCAAAGCCGCCGCAGCGGTTTGAGCATCGACAACCGCGACCACCTGATGCCGCTGGGCAGTTTCAACGAGCGCGGCCAAGGTGAAGGCGCGTTGAACCACCTCACCGGCAGCAGCCTTTCCGTCGGCGGGGCGGCGGCGCTGCAAAGCGGGCGCGATATTGATGTGATCGGCAGCACCATCGTTGCCCAAAACAATCTCAACCTCAATGCGGCCGGCAACATCAATATCCTGTCCGGCCAAAACCGCCAATCCCTCAGTGAAACCCAAGTGGGCAGCGGCATCGGCTCGGCGCAAATCTCCGACACCGAATATTTCAGCGGTTGGATGAAAAACCGTCAAGACAGCCACAGCAGCCAAGTCGAGCAAGTCAAATCACAAGTCGGCAGTCTTGGCGGCAACGTCAATATGCAGGCCGGTGCCGGCTATACTCAACAAGTCGCCGACGTGGCGGCGGCCAAAGACATCAACATCACCGCTAACAATATCAATATTCTCGACGATTACAACCGCGGCAGCAGCCATCAATCCGAGCGCGACGTTAAAATCGGCACCTTTGCCAAAGTCTCCTCACCGCTGATCGAGCTGGCCTATGCCGTTGAAGATGCCGCCGACAGCAACGCCGGCGACCGCACCCGCGCCCTTCAGGGCATGGCTGCCGCCGCACAGGGCTATCAGCTTTACGATGCGGTCGGCAAAGTCACCGATGCCGCCGCCCGCAATACCAAAGTTGCCGCCGATGCCCTTAAAAACGGCGTGGCCGTCAACCCTGATGATTTGCAGCAGGGTGCGGTATTGGCCAAAGCCGAAGCCGGCGTCGGCTTTAAAACCGCCAATGCCAGCCAAAACCAAAGCTATGCCGACAGCCGGCGCAACACCCTCAGCGCCGGCGGCAACCTCACTCTGCAATCGACCGGGGGCGATATCCGTCTGCAACACACCGCCGCCACCGCAGGCGGCACCCTCAGCCTCGATTCGGCTCAAAACATCAGCCTCGAATCCGGCCACAGCAGCCGCCACCGCGACGGCAAAAACAGCAGCTTCGGCGCCTCCGTCGGTGTCGGTGTTTCAGTGGGCGCGCAAACCGGTGTCTATGTTTACGCCGAAGCCGGCGCCACCAAAGGCCGCCAGCGCCTCGATGCCGACGGCCACAACCCCACCGAGCTCGCAGCCGATAAAATCCTATTGGCCGGCCAAGGCGACACCACTTTACGCGGCGCCACCGTCACCGCCAACCGCATCGATGCCGATGTTAAAGGCCGTCTGAATATCGAAAGCGTGCAAGATACGCTGTCGCAAACCAGCAAACAAAGCGGCGCCGGTGCCAGAATACAAATCGCCCTCGGCAGCGCCTGGGAAGCTTCCGGCAATTTCAACCAAAGCAAAGCCTCGGGCAGCAGCAATACCGTCCACACCCAATCCGGCCTGTTTGCCGGCGACGGCGGTTATCACATCAACGCCGACAGCGTGCACCTCAAAGGCGGCGCCATTGCCTCAACCGCGGCGAAAGAGAATAACGGGCTGACCGCCAACGCGCTGACCTTTGAAGACATTCAAAACCACAGCAGCTATAACGCCTCCGGCGTTTCCCTCAGCGGCGGCTACGGCGGCAGCCTCAGCAGCAGCGAAGCCTTCCAACAAAGCCCCCTCGGCCAAGCATCCGCCGTAGCCGGCCAAAGCATAAGCCAAGGCCCCGGCTACAGCCCGACCCTGCCCCAATATGACAGCGGCAGCGACAGCAGCATTACCCGTGCTACTTTAAGCGCAGGCCGTCTGAATATCGGCGGTCAAGAAACCACCACCCAAGCATTGGGCATCCACAGCGACACCGAAACCGCCCATCAGAAACTCGCCGAGCTGCCCGATATCCAACAGATTCTGCGCAACCAGCAGGCCGCAGCATCCGCCACCGCCGACATTACCTCAGCCGTACGCACGTTCAGCGGCAATATGGCACAAAAAGCTCAGCAAAAACAGGCAGAACTCAGAACACAAGCAGAACAAGAATTGCAAACTTATGATTCTGATGCCTGGGTTCTTTATCAGGCAATGAATGAAGCAGACAAACAGGCTGCGTTATTGCTCGCCAACCCAGAATATGCACAGTCAACACAATTGGCCCAAGATTGGGGCAATGGCGGTAGTAAAGCACGAGCACTTAATGCAGTAACCGCCGCACTCACAGGTGTGCTGCGTGGTCAAACTGAGGTTCAAGCAACCGCTAATGCTTTAGCGCCTTATGCCGCAGCAGGCATTGGCAACACATTCGGCCATGGTGAAAATAAAAACGAAGCTGCACAATATGCACTACACGGCATTCTAGGTGCAACACTTGCCTATCTTAATAATGCGAATCCACTTTCCGGCGGCAGTGCTGCTATAGCTTCAGAAGCCGCCGTGCAATCATTAGCCGCACAATATAACGACGGTCAAACTGCCATTGACCCAACAACAGGTGAATTCAACCCCAACCTTCTATCTGAAAGTGAAAAAGAAAAGCTTCGTTCACTCAGCGCTGCCATTGGTTCAATATTTGGCGGCATAGCGGGAAACAGCACATTCAATACCCAGCTTGCCGGTGTTATCGGTCAAAATGCTGTTGAGAATAACGGCTTAGGATTCACCGATATCAAACAAATGATTGCCGAATTGAATCAAGCCGAAACCGAACAGCAAAAACAGGCTGTTCTCAATAAATACCGTCAAAAAGGTGAACGCAATCGTCAAGCTGAATTGGCAAAATGTAACAATCAAGGAGATGAATGCCATCTGAAAACATTGGACGGTTTAAGAGATATCAATCGTTCTGCTGTTGCCACTACAGATAATGGTTTATTTTTACTGTTTACTGAAAATGGGCGCAATATACTTGCCGCTCAAGGCTTAGCACAGGAAATAAATAACCGTGATATTGCAGCACATGAAAGCCAATTGTCGGGCACAGGAAAAGTAGCTGATTTTGCAGTAAATAAAGGGCTTCCGCTTGCGGCTGCGGTTTATGGTGGGGTGAAGAGTTTTAGTACTCAGATCCAAGCACATAAAATAGCGAATAAAGAAACCAAATTAACTTATATTGATGAGCCTGTATTTAATCCAGTTGGTACAGTGAGCTCTGCTCAGCAATGGACAATTAAGTCAAGACTAAAATATGTTTCATTACCAACTGAAGGTAAAATACGTTATATTCCGCCTGAAGGGTATAATCCCAACACTCCCCTTCCACGGGGTCCTAACAATGGTTATATTGATAAATTTGGTAATGAATGGACAAAAGGCCCGTCTAGAACTTCGAATCAAGCTTTTGAATGGGACGTACAACTTTCAAAAACAGGAAAATCTAAATTAGGATGGGCAACGCGAGATGGCTCACATCTAAATGTATCACTTGATGGAAAGATTACGCATAAATGAATTTAGAAAAAATTAATTTCTATTCAGAAATAATGGTTAGCAAACAATATCCTGGAGGCATAAAAGGAAAATTGGGGGTTGTGCTGGGTATCAGCGAAGAAAATAATATGCTTTTTGGATATTCCATTCTTTTGCACGGTGATGAAAATACTATTTATTTAGATAAACAATACGCAATTCCTACTGGGAGAAAATTTACTAGGGAAGACTTTTATTAGCTTGCCACATAGAAAGCAAACGTGCATAGGATGTATTTCGTAAGGAATACACGTGTTCTCTACCGCCTGAAGCTCTCTTTCAGACGGCCATCAAACACAACGATGCCGCTCAAATCGAAGCCGCCGTACAACAATACAATCAGGCTCAACAATCCGCTAAAGATTGGGGCATCGGCGGCAGCAAAGCCCGCGCGCTCAATGCCGTTTCCACCGTTGTCACCGGCGCCCTCGGCGGGCAGAGCGGCCTTCAGACGGCCACCAACGCCCTCGCCCCCTACGCCGCCGAAACCATCGGCCAAACCTTCGGCCAAAACGGCAGCAACCCGAATGAAACGGCACAACTGTTAAGCCATGCCCTGCTGGCAGGCATTGTAGCCGCGGGCAACGGCGGCGATTTCGGCACAGGTGCCGCTGCGGGTGCAGGTGCGGAAGTTGCTGCCAAAGCCATCACCATCGGCCTCTATGGCGAAGATGCCGCCAACCATCCCGATAGCCTCAGCGAAGCTCAGAAAGAAAACATCCGCAACCTCAGCGCAGCAGTCGGCGCGTTTGTAGGCGGCGTAGGCGGTGATTCCGGAGTGAATGCGCAGATTGGCGGTGTGGTGGCGCAGAATGCGGTTGAGAATAATTATTTGAGCGCAGAAGAAGAGCTCGAACGACTAAAAGCTGTAATTGATTGCTCTAAAGGAAATCAAAATTCATGTATTAAAGAAAGTGAATTGGGTAATTTATCTCTTACTCGTATCCGTAAATTTAACAATATGTGTAATGGTCTATCTGGTAGTGCCTTTAATTCTTGCGAATCTACACGAATTTCCGCGCTACGCAATATGACTAATACATACGACAATAAATGGAAAGAATTCGAGACACTATTCAAAAAGTACCCTCAAGAATTAGTAAACCAATCTGGTTACTCTTTTTCAACATCAAAATCATTAATTGGTGGCCGTGATAGAATTGGTACAGCAATTAAATTTTACGATAATGATCTTCCGAAGCAAGGTGCTGACTATACAACTATTTCCGCAGCATGGAGCCATGGAGTTGTAAGCATAACAAAACCATCAGAGAGTTGGACACCTTATGTTACTGTAGGAGCAACCACAAGCCCTTCTCCTAGTATTTCAGTTACTAGGGGTTATATATCTGGAACAACTCCAAAAAATGCTAAAGAATTACAAAAAGATTTTTTAGCAGGTAACTCTGCCTCTACAACTGGTTGTATCAACGTTGTATGTGTAGGCGGGACTTTTACACCATCTGGAGGCACTTCTTTTGAATATGGACTCAGCTTTCCTCCAAGTATTGGTAATGGAAATTTAGGCATTGGTAAAAGTCAAACAATTGAAGATTGGTTAAATTCTGAACAGCAACATTGAGAGTAATATGAAAATTAAATTAATAAAAAGCATCTTATCTTTTATATTTTTATTTACTATCGGTTATCTATTTTTTACTTGGAATCAAAATTTAGATACTACATGGCAATATAAAGGCAATATAAAAAATACGATGATTGCAGATGCAAAAGAGCTAATTAAATGGAATGGGAACTTTAATATCAAGTTTTTAGGCTTTAGAAATCGTCATAATACCAACCAAATAAAAATGCCTTTTAGCTCCGAAGAAAAAAGAAATAGCTTTAATCAAAAAATTCAAAGTATGGGATACAGGATTATCGATTTGAATAATTATTATTGCAAAGGAAATACAATTTTATTATTTACTATTTATGACCCTACATCAAACCCTCATGGTAGCTTAACCTTTATCTTTTTTGATGAAAATTCAGCTTATAATAAATGTTCTGATATAACAGCGTAGCTTGCGTGCATGCGTGCGTAGGGTGTGTACCCCGAGCACGCACGCGTTCTCAGGCCGCCTGAACCCTTCTTTTCAGACAGCCTCATTCTTTAACAATCCAATCAAATCAACAGCAACAGCCGTGCACCCGGCCGCTTGATGACTGCGGAAGGCAGGCCTGTTACCTGGCCCGACGGCTATATTTTTGATAGTGCCACCCAAACCATCCGCGCCAAAACCGGCGGCACCTTCAAACTAACCGGACAATACAACGACGGCCTGCCCGTATTACAACGTCTAAACACCAAAGGTGTGCCTACGAGCAACTATTTGATTTTGAAAGACGGGCGGCAAATTAAAGTCAAAAGTCCTTACTCGCATGAAAATGTTGCTCAAACCTCCCGTAATACGCATGAAAGTGCGATAAACCATACGAATATCCACTTTGAGAATCAAAATCTAAGGGTTACCACCAATGTCAGCATTTAAAGCCCGGGTGCTGCTCAGCGCTCCAGGTTATCCAAGGTCGCGCCAATGCCAGCGTTCCCGTTCCTGAGGGTTTTACCGCCCGTGATATCCGTACCGGCCAACCTGTAAAACTATTCAGCTGGATGGCAACGGTTTTGCCGGACTGGAAATGAAAACAGGCGTAAATGACCGTAGATTGATGCGCTCACAAGAAATTAACTATCGGGCGGCGACAGAAGGTCGGGCTATAAGTGTGGGACAAAAAGCTGATCGTGCTGGCTTATCAGAAGGGAAAGTACCCCGTCAAATTTATATCATTGAACCTAAACAGTAAGGAGAATGAAATGAATCAAACTGATGTTGTTGAAACCCATTGAGATAAATATATAGACTCTGTGAGATAAATGGGATGAATCGGGCTGAGATGGGTTTTGGTGGAATTGGTTTTTTGAAACAGCATTACACAGGGTGTAATGAAAATAAACGGGCAGATTTTTCCCATTTTTGTTTTTTTTAGAGGCCAGCTTTGAGTGATTCGATGGCGATGTCGAGTATACGTTTGTCGGCTCCGCTTTGCAAGGCGCCGCTGCCGTTGATGGGAAGATATGGTCTGGCCGGGATAGTGACTTTTTTGTCGCGCCCGGCTTGACCGCCGAGATGGTGGATGGCGGCATAGGGTTTGTTGCTGCCGATTCGTGCGAAATCGTTGCCGACTTGGGTGGAAATGCTGGCGGCAAGTTGGCCGGTCAGTTGCAGGGTCTTACCGCCATCCGCAGCGCGTTTGCTTTGTTTCCATTTGTCACTGCCCCAACTTTCGCTTTCGAAGTTTTCTTCTGTAATCGAACTCATCTCAGTGGCGATAGCTCTCATCATTTTTCGTGAATTACCGAGGTTTATCAACAGCTGGCTCAAGCTGCGGTCTAGTGATTTTGTATCCAGATTGATTTCAATCATCGTCAGCCTTTCAGGATTTGCTGCACCCATGCTAAATCGGTGGTAGATAGGGCTGCTTTGAATTTGGCATTGCCCATCATGGTTTTTAAGGCCACACGGGCGATGTCTGGGTGGACAGTCTGTGCTTTCTGCACCGCCACGGAAGCCATGCGTGAGAGCATGGTTTGGCCTTGGTTGGCGTTGAAGCCTGCGCTCGGGGCGACAAACTTTCCGTCAATACGTAAACCGGTGCGTTGGGCATAGCGGGCTTCGCCGGTGTATTCGTTGCTGCCGATGTCGATGGTTTGCGTTTCGAGCGTCGGGCTGGGCAAGGCACGACTTTCGCCTGCGGCACGTGACAAGGGGCGAACGCGGCAGCGGCAGCGGAAATCCAGCGGCGGATACATGGTCTGCCAAACCGGGTCGGCGGCAGCATACACGCGGCCGTGCATTCTGCGGTGGCTGTCGCGGGTGCGGCTGTCGTTGATGGCGACGTATTGCCAATATGGATGCGTGTCGACCGAATCTATCATCTCGGCATACCGCCCGGCCATGTAGGCCGACTGCATATTGGTCAGATAGATGGTTTTCAGGCGATGCGGGCTGCCGAGTTGGACATTTTGCGGCTCGCCTGTGTCCGGATTAGCGGCTTCGGTGCGCCCCCACCAGCCTTTGCTTTGCAATACCGGTGTCAGTGTTTTCTGAAACTGCTCCAGCGTTTGGCCGGTTTCGGCAGCTTTGACGACGGCGCGATAAATATCGTTGGCCACGTCCATGCCTGCGGTTTTGGCCACGGTAAACGCAGTTGCATGTGCATCGTCCAGCATGTCTTGCCAATCCCACGAAACGGTTACGCCTTTTTGCTTCAGGTATTCGACCGCTGCTTCTGGCTCTAAGCCGAAAATTGCCTTGATGTCTTCCGGATTCATCAGCTCATCTCCTGCGCCGCTTCAATGCGACCAACCAAACCCGACAGGAAAATCACGCGCGCCAGTTCGTTTTGCAACGCGGTGTCATCCATATTCGGAAAATGTTCGGCCAAGCGGTCGAGAATGTTGTCTTCAGTATTGCCGCGCTGCAAATCCTGCACCAATATAGCAGTCAAATCCCGGCCTTGCTGGTTCAGACGGCCTGTATTCGGTGCAAGTGTGTCTAAAATCAAGCCTGCGTCGGTTTCCGCTCCATCCCAGCCTTCGGCAAAATCAGCGGCTGCCGGGTCAATGGCCGTGGCATGTTCTTCAACAATATCGCCGTCTTCCAAGCCATAGGTGCGTTTCCAGTATTGGGGCGTGAATTTTACGCCTGCACCGGACAGCATATTATCGCGTTCGGCACGCTCTTTTGTGCCTGATTCCTCGTTTTCAAACAGCTCCAATTTCGGGCAAGCCACATCACCGAAATTCAGCGATACTACCCATTCGATTAACTCATTAAACGCCGCTTCGACAATCCGGCGGTCGCTATCGCGGATGTCGTCGGCAATCTCCAAGCCTGCGCTTGCGCTGGCGTGGTTGGTTTCTTTATCGGTGGTTTGGTCTTGGCCAAGCAAGGCGATGTTGATGCCGGATTTACACTCTTTCAGCAGCTTATCGAAGGCATCCACCGATGATGATTTGCCGCTGGCTTCGTGGATTTCGACGCTGGAATCATTCGGAATGGTGCCGACTGAGTTGCTGATTAAGGCTTCCAATGCGTCAAGCAGCTTTTCGGTGTCGCTGTGGGTATTGGAACGAGGCTCTTTGCCAATCAACCACGGCGCGCCGTATTTTTCGGTGAAGCTGACCCAAAACTTCATGCCGCCGCGTTTGAAGGTTACCAGCCAAAACACCAAGCCCAAATCGCCCAGTCCGTAAGGATTTAAATAATCATCTTCGTGGCGCGGACACAGGAATTTATAAGGCGGCAGCGACTCTTGGCTCAAGCCGTTTTCGGTGAAAATCAACTCGCGCTCATCATTGAAGCCAAACCATTCTTGCGGCTTAGCCACAATTTCAGACGGCAACCATTGACTGCCTTTTTGCCAGATGATTTCGATGGGCTGATAGCCGAAAAAAGCGGCATTCATAATGTCTTTGCAGAGCTTGTACACATCGACATCAGCAACCAGCCAATTTTCGACAAAACCCAATACGCGCTCCTCGACATCATCGCCACTCAGTTTCCAGTCGAGTCGCGCGACGGCGGCTTTACGACGACGCACGAAGCTGCCGACCAGCTCATCACGCAACAGCTCGCGGTAAACGTGGATTTGCTTGCCCATCTTGCGCAGAATCGGGTCGGGATTAGGCAGCCAACCACCGAAACCACCTAGAAACTGGCGGGAAACGGCGATATGGCCGCTCAAATCTTCGGGCTTGAATGTGAGGTTGCCGTGATTGGTTTTGAGTTTGAAGTGGGGTTTTCTCATGGTTATGCTTTCAGACGGCCTGTACCAATTCGGGTTTGGCGGATTTTGCCGCAGCAGCGGCAGCGCTGTACAAAAATAGAATAAAGCGCCCGGCTGTCGGTTTCGTTTGGAAAGACACGCTGTTTTTCTACGATGTCAAAATGGTGGATGCCCAGCAGGCAACGGATAAATCCCATATTTAATAACCTCGGGTCATGCGGCTGCTGCGGCGCACTTTGCGGCTGGCCACACGCACCGGCCCGGCATTCAGTTCGCGGCTGGCGTAATGCGCCAACACCAAGGCAATAGCCGCGTCGCCGTGGCGTTTTCTGCCGTCCGCGCCTTTGGTGCGGGAATCGGGGATACGCGGTACGCCGCGAACCAATTCGAACGCACGCAGGTCGTTCAGGATGTCTTCGTCTCGGGGCAGACCGTCCAGCGTGCCGTCTTCCAGCGCGGCCTTAAACGGTGCGGTGTGGCTGCGGTACCAGTTTTCAGACAGCATCACGGCTTCCACGACTTCCGCGCCGAACGCGTCGCGCATGGCTTCGGCCAGCGATTGGCCGTTGCCGCGTGCGTCCAATGCCGCGCCGCGCAGGTTGGGCAGCTTGGCCAACAGGTGCTGCATAATTTGTTCCTGCTGGGCAAACGGCATATTGCCGAGTTCCAAGATAAACGGCGGTTTCAAAATCAGGTCTTTGCTTTGCAGCAGCGGTACGATCACGGTGCGGTCGCCGCTTCGGGCGAAGTCTTCGCCGACAAAGGAAACGCGGGTTTTATCCAAGCCGTCGAGCAGCGGCTGCAGAGTTTCTTCAATCCAATCGGCCACTTCACGGGCGCGGCGCGGTTCGGGCAGCAGGCCGAAGGCATCGGTTTGGTCGTAGCGGATAACGGGCGTATACGGACTCATGCGGCTTTCAATCAGCGCACGGTTGAGCCATTTGCCGCCGCCGTTTTTAGGGATGCAGTCCAGCTCTTCGCTGGCATCTTCGCCATAAAAATCACGAATTTCTTTACACCATGCCGCTTCGCCCTCCGGTGTCCACTCTTTGCCCAAACGCAGGCAGATACGGCGGTACAGCCCCTGTTCTACTGCTTCGTCGAAGGTGATGCGGTGGACGGAATACGGCTTTTTGCCTGCCCGCACGTCGTTAATCAACTCGTTAAACGGGTTGTCCACGCCGTCGTGTGTGGAGATGATGTGTACCTGACCGCCCCACATCAGCAAAGCCATTGCTGCTTTGAGCAACTCGCCGAGCTGCTCATGGAATGCGGCTTCGTCGATAATCACGCGGCCTTGCTTACCGCGCAGGTTGGAAGGTCGGCTGGATAAGGCGGTAATGCGCCAGCCCGAGGCAAAGCGGATAACAAACGCCAAAACCGACTGGCGGTCGTCGCCTTCGACAAACACTTCTTCAGTCTCTTCAATCTCGCCCGCCGCGAGTTGGTAATGTTTTGCCCAACCTGCGCAGTCGCGGATAAACTCTAAGGCCATGTCTTTGTTATAGCCGATATACCACGCGTCCATACCTTTGGCCGATGCGGCCAGTAAGGCGGTGTCGGCGGCTTCACCCCAGCTCAAACCGATACGGCGCGACTTTTCGCACAGCTTCACGGGCGACTGGTCGGCACACCACGCCTGCTGATACGGCAGCAAGACCGCCGGTGTGCGGTCTTCGCTCGAAATTCGGGTTTCAGACGGCCTCATGATGCAATCCCCAAAATATGTTTGCGGATGGCTTCAACCGATTCTTCAGACAGGCCGCCTTTCTTGGCCTGTTTGGCCACATCTTCCGCAGCAGCCTGCACTTTGGCCTTGACCTTCGCCTGATACTCTTTCAGGCGCGTGCTGGCGGAAATCAGGCCGCTGATTTTTTTGGCACCTTCGGCCATCACGCCGAAACGGTCGAGCGCGTTTAGCTCTTCATTGTCCATTTCGCCGATTTGCACCAAGGCATCAAATAATTCGGTTTGCAGCATCGCCATCAAGGCTTCGCTGCGGGTATCGCCTTCATCGCTCGCACCTTCGGCAATCAGGCGGGCGGCTTCGGTGCTGGCTTTGATTGAGGCGAAGCGCCGCTCGACTTTTTGGCCGTAGCGGTGCACCGCCGAGCGGCTGATTTGGAAGCCTTGGCTCTGCAACCAATCAGCCAGAGCGCGGTAGTTGGAAAAACCCGATTCGGTCAGCTTGCGCTCCAGCGCGTGGCGGACGTTTTCAGGCAATAAATCAATGCTGGAACGGGGTGCCATATCAGCTCCACACTTTTTCAGGCCGCGCAATGCCGGGGCGGCAGGCGACGGTGTATTCGGCAATATCCACGCCCAAGCTGGTTAAATCGGCAAACCAAAGCCCGTGCGGTTGTTTGTTGATGTCGACCAGTTTGCGGTCGGCCAGATAGTCGAGCTGCTGGCGCAACTCAAGCGCGGTGGTTTGCGGATAAATTGCATTCATCACATCCAGCAGAAAGGTTTCGGCGGTGGTGTGCGGACGGGCGAGGTTGAGTGTGTTGATGATGTTCCAGCGCATGCCTTCGCGGCGGCTTTTGGCCACTAATTCCATACTGATCATTTGCGGGTGCTCTCCATTTTGTAGATTTCGGTCAGCTTCTCGATCACGTTGTCCATCTTGGCTTCGAGAATCACTTGATTGCGGATATAGTCTTCGCGCAAAACATAGTTGAGCGGCAGCGTGGCGTTGAATTCGGCGAGCTGGTTTTCCAATATTTCAACTTTATTGCTCAAGCGTTCCTGCTGTTTGTGGCGGTCGCTCAACTGCGCTTGAAACTGCGACAACAGCATTTTGCCGAAGCCCCAACACACGCCGAGAAAACTCAATAAAAAGCCGACCAATTGCCATAATTCGATACTGAAAAATGTTTTTTCGGGCATTTCAAGGCCAGCCTTTCTCTTCATATTCTTGGCAAACAATACAACGGGTACAGCCTTTCACGGCCAGACGACGCGCTTCGGGAATCAGCTCGCCGCAATCTTCACAATGGCTGTAGCTCAGATGGCTTTCAGACAGGCAGTGCTTGCTTAATGCTTCTTCGCGGAACAGCGCTTCGGCTTCAGCGGCTTTATCGGCAAAATCATTCATGTTTCAGACGGCCTTTTTCATACCACGCTTGCCAGCCGTGCACTTGCGTTTCCAGCTTTTGCGTGTAGCCGCCATAGGTGACAGCGTGGTCTAACAATTGTTGGGGTGAGCCGCCGGCCGGGCGCTCGGGGCGCTCGTGTTTGGCCAGCAGCTCGTAGGGGGCAGGCGGCATTTCGGCCACCGTAATCGTTTTAATCGGCGTAGCCGTGGGCACGGTTGTAGAGGCGCAGGCTGTCAGCCCCCAAGCCGCTGCGGCAATCACCGGCATTTTCATCGCGTTTAATCGCATCGGGAATCTCCTGTTTCAGACGGCCTTGCTCGGCATCAATCGCCTGCACGGCTTTGGCCAGTTTGGCCGATTGGGCTTGGGCAAAGTCAAACCACTTCTGCTTTTCTGCGGCAGCCTCGGCCAGCGCGGTGCTGTATTGCTGCTCGGCACTTAATGCAGCGGCCTGATAAGTGGCGATGATGCCGGCTTTTTCAGCAGCGGCTTGCTTGGAGGCCGTCTGAATGCCGGAGCGGTAGGCCAAAGCGGCCACCATCAACATTAAGGCCAAGGGGTACAACAGCTTAAGCACGGCTGCCGCCAAATCTTTATTCATCGGCGGCCTCGCGCTTATTGATTTCGACCACTTGCGGCACAGCGGCAATACCGCGCTTGATCAGCGCATAGCCGCCGACCATGCCGCCATATGCCCACCACAGCCATTCGGGGGCTTCGGGATGCAGGGTAAATTTAACCGTCATCGCAGCAGCGGCCACGTTTGCCCACAGCTTGGTGTGGGAGATTTGGCCGCTGGCGGGGTTGGTAATCAGGCCGGAGAGCCATTTCAGAAATTTCATCATTTTTTCAGACGGCCTTTCTTCTTTCGTGCCGCGCGTTTGACAGCGGCCACGCCCGATTTGCAGTGTTTCTGGCTCGGGTGTTGGCGGACTTGGCCAACCGAAGCGCGTGTGATTTTGATGTCAGACGGCCAAGTGTTTGCCGTTGCCGCCATCAATAAGCCAAATAAAGTTGTCTTCATGGCTGCCCCTTAATTGTCGGCAGCCGCGTGAATCAGGTTTTGTGCCACTCGACGCACCCAGCCTTTGCCGAAGCTGGTAAACGTACCCAGCTTGGTATAAAACACCAAACGCTCGGCATTAAAGCGCAGCAGCAAATCGTTTTCCGGCAGTTTATTGATGGCGGCCAATGACACCGTACCAATCACGCCGTCGTCCGGCACGCCTGCCGCGCGTTGCAGCATACGCGCCGCATTGCCGTAGCCGTGGTTGATACACGCGTCGAAAAATTGAAACGCCACTGCCTCGGGCATCTTGTCGGCCTGATAACGCTCCCAAAATGCTTTGCGGTAAATCTCAATAGCCTGCGCGCGGGTCATGGCACGCATTGAGCCGGTGTAGCCGTTTGCCTGAGCGGTGCGGCGGGTTACGCCCCAGTTGGTCTCGCCGCCCGGGTCTTTCGGGTGGTTGACATAGCCGCCTTCGTGGGAAAGGACGCGCTCGATGAATTGGGTGAATTTGTCGGTTGACATAGAAAAATCCCTGTAACACGAAATTGGTTACAGGGATTTTAGGTAAGGCCGTCTGAAACGGCTTTTAATGCGGGTTAAAAGTGTTCATGGGATGGTTGCTTATCCAGATCAGTACAAATTAATTTCAGGTTTTTGCTGTATGCAGGTAAAGGCCATTTTTTCCATACTTCATCTGCACCAACTTTCTCAATCAGCCAATAAACCAACAAAGCTGCTGGCTGACTGAAAAAATACATTTCTTCAGCATTTTCTTTTATCCGATTAGCAAGATATTTCTTCTCATTCAAAAGTGACCGGATATTAGCAAGAATATTTGAAGGGTCAATGCTGGATTGAAATGTTTCTAGAAAAATCATATTGGTTTTTTTATCAACTTCAGGAACAAGCCCTATTTCCTCTTGATAAAGCTGTGATAATTGGGGAAGAAGTTCTTCTTGTGGTTGATTTGCTTCTTTCAAAATTGCCAGAGTACGACTAAATAAGTCATCTGTAGTTTCCATCAAAGCCATGCTCTTCGCGACTTCGCGCTCTGCTTTCTTTGGAACATTGCCGTCTGGCTTGTATATATTGTCATGAACCAGCTCTGCATAAGCATGTTGGAGTAAAGAACGCACCTGAACTTCACAGCACAAATCAGCAGGGATGCTGACATTTTCGGGTGTAATGAATGCTTGTTTAGGACGAATCTCGTAATGTTTGGATTGATAGTCAAATGCTTTGGGATTTTGCTGAATTTCATCTGCAAAATCTTTCGAAACTTTAGCATTCCACTGAGATGAGGATTCAATGATTTCACAAACTATTTGAATATGTTCCGCAAGCAATACCACAAAACGTACGCCGACCAAGTCAGTCATTTGGGTTTGAGGTGAAGTGTAATTTTTTCGGCCAATCTTGGCCAGAGCTGAAGAAATCTCTTTGACTCTAGGCTTTGCTTCAATTTTTAGAAAATTGGCAACCGGAACAGGAGAAATGACATTGGATAATTGATTTTGAATTTCTTCAGCCACAAATCTACCCCAAGCGGCAAATGCCGCTTGGTGGCTTTCTAAATAGCTTTTGAAATCATCAATATCACTCATTTTTGTTGTTGTAACTGTCCTTTAATTGTGACAACAGTATATTCCCCATCTTCCGTTGGCGCAATTTCCATATAGTCTTGAGTATGCTCGGGAGGAGTCAAGATAACTACACCGTTACTAAATCCGTAAGACCTCCGTTTGCGTAAACGAGTTTTAATATATTCAATATCCTTACTTACAGCATTTTGAGGAAAATCCTTAGCTATCATAAATTCTGTATAAGCTTTTTGCTTGTCTTCGGGTAAATAATTTTGAGCAAAATCATTAACGCTGATGGTTGCTTCCGCACTTTTTAATGTAACACGCAATGCTTCATGTGTATCTAACTTTGCCTCATCACTTAAATCAGAATTGTCGATAAAATTGCGTGTCCATTCAAAAAAATTCTGCGTCAGCTTACGCGAAGAAGCAGCTATACTCATGCCCAAGAAAACTTGGTAGAAATAGGAAGCGGCTGGTCTGGTTTCCGTTTGTGTCATCAGATGATCATACAAAAAAGCCCGATAATTCCCAGATTGTATTTGCTCCTGCGACCTTACTGTTTCGGCTACTAAAAAACCTATTTTGAATAGTCTTGCTGAATCGGTCAGCAATAATTCCTCTAAGAATTCAATCGTGATAAAGTCATCCTCTTCTTTGGTTCTGAATCCATCTTGAGGCTCAGCCTTAATCACGCACACAAACGGTTTGCCGGTATCTCCAACTCTGCCTTTTAACACCAACAAAATACCACCCGGTGCATTCGTATTCAGCTGTGCATCGGTCAGCATGTGGGCAAATTTTGCAGAATCTCCAATAAACTCCGCTTCATCTTTGAGTTGCATGGCTGCCGCTATCTGAAAAAAACTATTTTCAGCCGTATTGGCAATTGACATTTCAATACCATGAGATTTATTACCCAAAGCTTTAGTTAGCCTGCTTTCCAATGTTCTTCTTGCTATAACAGACAAAGTAATTAACTGTGTACTGATTTTGGGCTCGACCCGTTCCCTATTTTCATTTTTTGGATAAATACGATGGGTAATAATTTTTTCAATTGTTAAACCCTCAAAAGAATAACTCGCTGTTTCAGTCATTATTTCCCTTTCTGTTTCAATCAAGCCGTCTGAAATCCTTTTAGACGGCCTTACTCTTATCGGTTTATTTGTTTTCCGCTGGCTCTGCAAACATCATCACCGGCATGCTGCCGCTGACGAAAATGCCATATTTCACGCCGTTTTCAACAAAGTTTTTATTCACGCTGGCGGTACTGTCTTTTTCGGTTTGCTTGGCAAATTCATTGACAGCATCTCCGGCCATTTTGAGGATTTTGCCGCCGACGGTTTTGTTGCCGTCATCGCCTGCTGCTGCACTCAGCATTAAAGCTGCCGCGCTGAAGTTTTTCAGGTTTTCGGCGGCATCCTCGTTTGCACCTACGGTGGCGGTAATGCTGGTCAATTTGCCGGTGGCCGGGTCGGAGGCGATATTGCCGACCAAGTTGTCATTGATTGGCAGCATGACTGTCAATCGGGCGGCATTGGCATCGCCTTCGGGTTTCATGCTGGCCGGGATTTTGGCAAAACCGAAACCGGCTGATTCAAAATCTTCATCCACCCTGTTGCGGAAGGTATCCCAATCAAGATTTAAGGTTGCTACCGGCTCGGCAGCTTGAGCTGCTGAAGCCTGTGTGGTTGCTTGCTCGGCAGTTGCTTCAGCTTGGCCGCCACACGCAGACAAAGCAAAAGCAGCGGCGATTAATAAAGTGAGTGTTTTCATCTTGTCTTCCTTTGTTATGTCAGGTCTTTTGAGATTTGGACCACTTGGCCGATGACCTGAATATCGGGGTGGTCGTCGAGGTTAAGCTGCATAGGCGCATAAGTTGGATTGTCGGAAATCAGCGAGAGCGAGCCGTCGATTTGGCGTTGGATACGTTTGACCCACAGTACATCGCTGCTGCGTATCACATAAATCTGGCCGTCGCGCGGGTTGTTTTTGCTGGTATCTACCAATAGCGTGTCTTTGCTGTTGATGGTCGGCTCCATGCTGTCGCCGCGTGCGACTACGCAATTGAGGTCTTTGGCAAACAGGCCGCGTGATTTTAGCCAGTCTTTTCTAAAGGCCAACTTGCCGCCAGTATTTCCACCCAAGTTGGCAGCAACTTCAACTTCGCCAGAATCGGCAGCAACAAACCCTATGCAGCGATTCACCATTTAGGCGGCCAAACTGCACCTCATGAAATTAGACCACGTAATAAAAAAGTGCTGGCCTTTTATACCCAAAACGGCGATTCAGCCTATTCACGCTCAGTACAACATCCCGGTAGCAAAACTCCTGAGCGTCCTTATCTGCCTATCAACGGCAGCGGACGGTTGCAGCCGGGCGCGGAAAAATGGCTGCTGGATATTGCCTTGAAATCCTTGAAAAAAGGACTTTGATTTTTTTGCAGCGGCTGCCGAGTATCGGAGCTTCCCGAAAGCCGGAATACCTTGCAGCTTTTAGGCCGTCTGAATTTTTCAGACGGTATTTTTTTATGTTTTCCGATTGGTTTCATAAATAGCAAGCAATTTTTTCACCTCACTTATCTGATGCCACAACGCGACATTGTCATTCATTGCCGAATGATAAGCTAAATCTGACAAATTACTTTTTAACTCCAAAATGGAAATGTCCTGACCTTTTTCCATTTGATTCTCAAGCCATGCAACAAGATATTGTTTGCAAGCATTATCTAACCAAGGTTGCAGCTCTGCTCGTAGTTCTTGTGCCTCAATTTCAAGGCTTCTTAACCGTTCTAATTTTTCCATTAATTCAGGCGTCAACACCGTACTCATATTATTTATCCGTTACTCACTTTATCAGTCGAAGATGCGGCTTTTTTCTCTGCTCCGCGCGCGGCACTCAAAATGACAGCCCGTCCTAAATCGCTGGCTTCGCGGTAATAACCTAATAACTCTGATTCTTCCTTACTAATTTCGGAATTTTCAGACGGCCTAATTTCCTTTTCGGCAGCAAACAAGCTGCTTACATCTATTCCCATATTCAAAAAAGAGAGCAATACATCTCCACTAGGCATAAATACGCCTCGTTCGTATTTTCCCCATGTTTCGCGCTCAATACCTGCTTTTTCAGCAGCTTGTGCTTGGGTTAAACCTAAAAACTTTCTTTTTTCTTTCAAACGATTACCAAAAAGAGATTTAGAAATCACAAAATAATCCTTGCAAAAGAGATTTTAAAATCTCATAATTCACGCATTGGGAATGCACTAGTAAATCTCTGGTGCATAAATAGTTCACTATTTTATCACAGTAGAAAGGGGCTATCTATGGCTATAACTGTTGAAAAACTAAAAGAAAATTTTGCTAAAAACGGCCAAACGCTGGCGCAGTGGGCAAGAGAGAACGGCTTTAAGCCGCGCGATGTGTATCTTGTCGTGGGCGGACAGCGTAAAGGCAATTACGGCAAGGGGCATGAAATTGCCGTCAAACTGGGGCTGAAATAATGAGTGAGAAAGGTACACGGCTGCTGAAGGTGTTTAAGGCTTTGGAAGCTCACCCGATTATCGGTATCAGCAACAAAGAAATTTCAGACGGCCTCGGTGTTTCGCCGGCGTATGTGACCCGCGATTTGGACGATCTGATTGCTGAAGGCTTGGTGGTCAAACTGGATAACGGCAATTTTGCCTACAGCGTGAAGACTTTGCAGATTGCGGAACGTTTCCGTCAGCAGCAGGAACGATTGACGACACGTTTGAAAGAATTGGAACAACGAATTGGCTAAATGCGACGACGTCGTCGCATTTGATGGAGAGAAAAAATGGCAACAGAAGTATTGGGACACACCGTTGGCGCAACGGCAAACGAATTGGCTCTGCACAGCATGGCTGTTATGGAGAAGTATTCGGGCGGTGAAGCTTATAACGAAGCGGTTTGGATTGAGCGTGGTCGCTTTGCGGTGCGCCAAACGATGGAAGGTATGTTTGAGCTGGGTCGCGCACTCATCATCATCAAAGAGCATACGCCGCATGGCCGCTTTGCTGAAATTGCCGAGCAGGAATTTGGTTTAGGCCGCCGCGAATCGCAACGCTTGATGAACGCCACGCTGCGTTTTATCGACCCGAAGATGAAACAGGCTCAGCCGCAGTTGATGAAATTGGGTAAGTCGAAGCTGCTGGAATTGCTGGTGGAAGATGATGACACCTTGCTGGAGCTGGCCGAAGGCGGCGAAATCAACGGCAACACACTGGATGATGTTGACCGCATGACGGTGAAAGAGCTGCGTGTGGCCTTGCGCGAGAGCCGCGAAACGGCGGAAGCGAAAGACAAAGTTATCGCCGACAAGAATAAAAAGGTCGACGAGCTGGCGGAAAAGCTGGCCAAGAAACAGACGGGTGTGAAAGAGCCGCAAGCGGAAGACGTGGGCAGCGAACTGACCATGCGCTTATCCAGCCTTGAAGTAGGTATCCGCTCGGATGTCAGCCGGCTGAAAGACCTTTTTCAACAGATGCTGGCGCATGGCGAAGCACATGGGTTTGACCACCGCGCCAAGATGGTCGGCACGCTGAACCAGATTATTTTGGACTGCGAAACGTTGCGCGAAACCTATGCGCTGCCGACCGAAGCCCCGACAGACAAAGTGCCGGAATGGCTTGAAGGTGCGGACAACGCGGAGGATTGAAATGAATCCGGCATTAATCGAACGCCTGCAGGCGGTGGACAGGCAGGCGGAAAGCATGGGGCGCGGTGAGCGCAGCGCCTACCTGAAGCAGCAGGCGGCGGAATTGGGCATGAGTTTGGCCACGCTCTACCGCAAGCTGGAAGCGGTGGCGGTCAAGCCCGGGCGCAAACGCCGAAGCGATGCGGGCAAGTCGGAATTGAGCCTTGATGAAGCCAAGCTGATTTCGGCGGTGTTGATGGAGGCCATGCGGCGCAACGGCAAGCGGCTGATGGCGGTGCGGCAGGCGGTGGAAATGCTCCGTGCCAACGGCAAAATCGAAGCGGCGCGAATTGATGAGGAAACGGGCGAAGTGTTGCCCTTATCGGAATCCACCATTATCCGCGCTCTGCGTGAATACAAGTTGCACCCCGACCAGCTGTTGCAGCCCGACCCCGTCAGCCGCATGAAATCGGAACATCCGAACCATTGTTGGCAAATCGACCCGAGTTTGTGTGTGCTCTATTACCTGCCGCGACACGGCAAAGACACGGGGCTGCGGGTGATGAAAGAGGAAGAGTTTTACAAGAACAAGCCGAAAAACGTGGTGAAAATCGAGCAAGACCGCGTGTGGCGATACACCGGCACCGACCATGCCAGCGGCACGATTGCGGTGCGCTACTACTTCGGCGGCGAGACCAGCGCGAACTTGTGCGATTTCTTTATCTACATGATGCAGGCCAAGCAGGATACCTTGAAAGACCCGTTTCGCGGCGTACCGCGCATGGTGATGCTTGATCCCGGCAGCGCGAATACCTCGGCGGCATTTAAAAATCTGTGCAAATCGCTGGACGTGCATGTGCAGATTAATAGGCCGGGCAATCCGCGTGCCAAAGGGCAGGTGGAAAAAGCCAACGATATTGTCGAGACGGCCTTTGAAAGCGGCCTGCGCTTTACCGAAGTAAACGACATCGACCAGCTCAACGGCTTGGCGGAACGCTGGATGCGCTACTACAACGGCACGCAAATCCACAGCCGCCACGGTATGACCCGCTATCAGGCGTGGAACAAAATCAAGGCCGAGCAGCTGATACTGCCGCCGCCTGCCGATTACTGCCGCGAGCTGGCGGTGAGCGCACCGAAAGAAGCGAAAGTGTCGCCCGATTTGGAAATTCGCTTCGGCGGCCGCGTGTACAGCGTGAAGGACATCAAGGGCGTGTTGGTCGGTCAGAAACTGCTGGTGGCCAAAAATCCTTGGGAAACCGACGGCGCACGCGTGGCAACGTTTGATGCAGACGGCCATGAAACATGGGTGGCCGTGCCGCAGGTGGTGTTTGACGAGATGGGTTTCCGCGCAGACGCGGCGGTGATTGGCGAAGAGTACAAAGCCCCGAGCCATACGGAATCGCAGCAGCACGCGAAAGAACTCGACAAACTGGCGATGGACGCGGAAACGCTGGAACAGGCGGCAGCCAAGCGCAAAGGCAAGGCAGTCCCCTTCGGCGGCGAACTTGACCCCTACAAGCATCAGGAAGACACGCTGGCCGCGCGCAACACGCTCTATATTGAGCGCAGCGGCCAACAGATGGACTACAACCGCATGGAAGTGGCCGAGCAGGTGTTGAGCAAGGTGGAAATGGCCAAGCTGCTGAAGCCGCGTATCGAAGCCGCAGGCGGTGATTGGAAGCAGGCAGTCGCCTTAATCACCAAACAATATCCGGACGGCGTGGCCGCCAGCCAATTGGAAGCGGTATTTAACCAACTGAAAACGGCAGGCCGTCTGAAATTACACAAAACCGCTTAGGCCAAATGCGACGACGTCGTCGCATTTGGAAGGAGAACAAAATGAAAGAAACCATTGAAATCGAACGTGAAGAATACGAGAAGCTCGTCAAAGCCGCCACAGCAGCCGGTACGTTATCCAGACGGTTTCTACCCAAGGTTAACTATGGCGACAGCTTCTTGGATGCCGATGCCATCGCAGCGTTAAACGAATTTCATCAAGCCATTCGGGATTATGAACGATGAAGCAGGATTTTCAGAAAATCGGCAAATCCTACGCAACCGCCGCTGCCGAAATCGGTTGCAGCAAGCCCATGCTGGTGGCGGTGGTCAACCACGGACAATGGCCGAAAAAAGGCGCAAACGAATTGCGCGAGAAGTTGAAACAGTATTTTGAAACGAATGGTGCGGATATTCCCGCTGGCCTGAGAAACGAGCCGGAAGCCGCACCTGCCCACCCTAATGAAAGCGAGGACAAAGAGATGTTATTACGAAAAGCAACCCTGACACAAGCCGCCAAGCAGCACTTCGGCATGGTTAAAGACCCGTTTAACGACGAAATCCAATCTGCCGACGATGTGTATATGACACCGGATGTGCGTTATGTGCGCGAGGCGATGTTTCAGACGGCCTGCCACGGTGGTTTTGTGGCGGTGGTCGGCGAAAGCGGCGCGGGCAAATCGACTTTGCGCGAAGACCTGCAAGACCGCATCAACCGAGAAGGCCGTCAAATTATCATGATCGAGCCGTATGTGCTGGCGATGGAAGACAACGACCAGAAAGGCAAAACGCTGAAGGCGGTGCATATTGCCGAAGCGATTTTGGCAGCGGTTGCGCCGAATGTATCGCCAAAACGCAGCCCCGAAGCACGTTTTGCCCAAATCCACCGCGCCTTGCAGGAATCGGCTAAAGCGGGCAACCGCCATGTTTTAGTAATCGAAGAAGCCCACGGCCTGCCGATTCCCACGCTGAAACACCTGAAGCGCTTTTTTGAATTGAAATCGGGCTTTGAACGCCTGCTGGGGATTGTGTTAATCGGCCAAACCGAGCTGGCGCAAAAGCTCTCGGAAAACAACCCGGCGGTGCGCGAAGTGGTGCAGCGTTGCGAAGTGGTAACGCTCTTGCCATTGACCGACGGCAAGCTGGCGGGCTACCTGAAACACAAATTCGAACGCGCCGGCGGCGACTTGGCCAAAGTGATGGACGAGAGCGCGATTGATGCGGTGGCCGAGCGGCTGACCGTCAAGAGCCGTACGGCCAAAGGCACGGAACTCAACAGCCTGCTGTATCCGCTGGCGGTGAATAATCTGGTGAGCGCGGCGATGAATATGGCGGCTGAATTGGGCTTCGATAAAGTGGACGGCGATGCCGTGCGGGGGGTGTGAGATGGGCATGGCAAAACTGTTTTTGGTGCGTTTGCTGGTATGCATTCCGGCGGCGCTGGCCTTGAGTTGGGTGGTGCCTGCGGTTGATCAGCGCCCGGCCGCCGCGGCTAAGCTTCAGACGGCTGTTGTGCAGCCGCTGCCGCTGCCCACGGATACCGACCCGTGGGCGGGAATGCCGGATGAAGAATTGATGCGCGCTGATGCGGAGGTGCAGCCATGAGCGGACGAATGATGCAATTGGCGGCCACGCCTTGCTCGGCGGAATATCTGGCCGATGTCTTGCGCCTGCCGCTGGCGGAGGTGCAGCGCAAGCTTGCAAGGCTGGAGCAGCAAGGGCTGATACGCTCAAAGGTATTGGTGACGTATCAGGCGGTGGAAATCCCCACGGCGGCGGAGCGTAAGCGGGAGAAGCGGCTCGCTTTGCGGCTGAAGCAGATGAGAAAAAAAGGCGGTGTGTGATGCGGGTTGAACGGGATTACAGCCGCATTAGAGCCGGCGTGAGCCGTCATCAGTCGGGGCATCTGGTGTGTGAATTGAGCGGCACCAACGGTGTTTTGCTGCTGACGCTGGTGGCACACAGCAAGCAGATGGGTGTTGAAGAGGTGGTTCAGACGGCCTTGCGTTGTTTGAGTCAGAAAGATTTGAGAAAGGCGGTATGAGATGAAAGCAAAAGTCTACGCGCTTTATAAGGGCGATGAGCTAATCGGCACAGGCACTGCCTTTCAACTTGCCAAAAAATTGGGGATAACCGTTAGAAGTCTCCTTTATTACAAAACACCCAATTATATGAAGCGCAACCGGGGTCAAAATCATCGGCAATTGGTGGCGCTGGAGGAAGACGATGAAAGTTAAATGCCCGGCCTGCGGCGCATCTATGAGCTTGGATGCCTTAATCGGCCACGATGAAGCCCGGGCGGTGTTGGTGGAGTTGAGCGGCATCTCGGATGAGCTGGTGCGAGGCTGTTTGAAGTATTTGGGGCTGTTCAGGCCGTCTGAAAAGGATTTGACTTTTGCGCGTGTGGCCAAGCTGCTGGGCGGGCTGCGGCCGCTGATGCAGGCAGGGCAAATCAGCCGCAACCGGCAGAGCTACCCCGCCCCGCGTGAGGCTTGGTTGTGGGCGTTTGAGCAGGTATTGGCGGCGCGGGATGCGGGCAAGCTGAACCGGCTGCCGCTGACCACCCACGGCTTTTTATTGGAAACGCTGACATTTTGGTCACCCGATAAAAGTAGCAGCCCGGTTTCGGCCACGTTGCCGCAGCAGCCGGTTCAAGCGGTGCAGACCAAACTGCGCAGCGGTGCAAGGGGTTTGATGGAGTGGGCAGATGGAACGGAACCTTAATTGGCTGAAACAGGCCATCGCACAAGGATTTGTAATGTTGGCTGCGCTCAATTTGAAAGGCCGTCCGGCTGCAGCGGATTTAAAAGCGGTGGCGGTACTGTGGTTCAACATTTTGAAACGGCACGACTGGCAGCCCGAGCGCGATGTAGCGCGGATTCAGACGGCCTTTGAAACCATCGCTGCTACAGCGGGCGAGTGGCCGAATCCTAAAGATTTAACCGACGCGCTGCCGGCCGCGCCTGTCAAGATGGTGCCGAAACTGGAGAAAAAACACCGCCCCACCGAGCATGGCCGCCAGCAGCTGACCACCTTAAAGCAGAAGCTGGCCGAATTGAAAACCGCGCCGTGTATGAACCGAGATTGGATACACGGCCAACCCCACCGAACAGTGGATGAATGCAAACAGATTTATGCAATGAAACAACAGAAAAAGGAAAGTGAAAATGACTGATTTAACCCAATACCGCCAAGACGCCAAGGGCAACCTTGTGCCTTTGGCCAACATCAAGGAAATCGACCTGATGCGCGACGAGCTGGTGATGGAAATCGTCGGCAAGGCGCATACGGTGCAGCAACAGATGACGGCGTTTAAAGCGGATTCGATGGCCGATATTGCCGCTTTCGTGCAGCTCTCCGCCGACCGCTACGATGTGGCAGTGGGCGGCAAGAAAGGCAACGTGACCCTGCACAGCTTCGACGGCCAATACCGCGTTAACCTGTCTATGCAAGACACGCTGGTATTTGACGAAGGTTTGCTGGCCGCCAAAGCCCTGATTGACGAGTGTATCAATGAATGGACGGAAGGCAGCCGCACTGAGCTGAAAACGCTGATTAACGCCGCGTTTCAGGTCGACAAAGAAGGCAATATTTCCACCGCCCGCGTACTCGGCCTGCGCCGCTTGGCAATCAAAGACGAGAAATGGCAACGCGCCATGGAAGCCCTGAGCGACAGCCTGCAGGTGCATACCAGCAAGCAGTTTGTACGGGTTTATAAGCGCGATGATGCCGGCGACTATCAGCTGGTCAGTTTGGATATCGCGAAGGTGTAGCAATAATTATTTGGTGTGCAAAATTAACCCGCGCGGCACGGTTTGCCGCTTTGAAATCAGGAGTAAGACCATGAATAAAGCAGAATTAATCCAGTCTGTCGCCACACAAAGCGGTGAGAGCAAATCCACCGTCGAGCGTGTGCTGAAAGGCTTTGAAGCGGCGGTAACCGATGCGCTGGCCGCAGGCGGTGATGTGGTGTTGCAGGGCTTCGGCACCTTTTCAGTGGCCGACAAACCGGAGCGGCAAGGCCGCAACCCGCAGACCGGCGAGCCACTGACGATTGCGGCGCACAAAGCGCCGAAATTCAAGCCCGGCGCCAACCTGAAAACCGCCGTCAACGGCTAATCACCCACAGAGGCCGTCTGATTCAGACGGCCTTTTTACTCGGAGCACAAAATGAAAGAAACACGGGCAGCAAAGAAACGCCGTTTGATTAAATTAATCCATGTGGCCAAAGGCCAATTGATGTTGGCCGACGGTGACTACCGCGCCCTGCTGGCCAATGCTTCATGCGGCAAGACCAGCAGCACCAAATTAAGCGTGGATGAGTTGGAAACAGTGCTGCGCCGGCTCAAAGCGCGCGGCTTTGTGGTTACCACCAAGGCGCAGGCGGCGGGTGGTCAAGCGGATATTCCGGTGCATGACAACAATGCGCAGGTGGCAATGATACGCAGCCTGTGGCTGGAGTTGCACCGGCTGGGGGCGGTACGCGACCCGAGTGAGCGCGCACTGGCGAAATTTGTGCAGCGGCACACGGGAATTGCTTATCAGGGCTGGCTGGGGATTGACAATGCATCGAAAATTATTGAACACTTGAAAAAATGGCGCAATCGGGTGCGCCTTTAGGGTAAACAACGGCTTAGTTTGAAGGAGCAATATCATGGCAGACAATCGGGCGGCGGAATTAATCGTGGATTTGGAAGAGCAGCTGGTGGCGTGTTTGGTGTCGGTATCAACTGTTGACCGGCAAACCGCCAAGGTGGCGGCCAAGCAGGTGTCGCAGCATATCAGCAAGCATTGGGGCGGCCAGCTTTTGTATATCCCCAAGAATCAGGCGGGTATACTCTCGGCGCGCGATGCGGAAATTTGGCAAAAGTTTGACGGCCGCAACCATGCGGCGCTGGCGCAGGAATATGATTTGAGTATGCAGCAGATTTATACGATTGTGCGCGAGGCCATGGCGATTGCGCGGGCGAAAAACCAGCAGGATTTGTTTGCCGGTTGAGCGGCAGGTTTGGGAATGCGGTCAGGTTTTGTCCTGACCGCTTTTTTACGGCGTTTTGCGGCGCGGTCGGGGGTTTGCCTACCCCAACACTCAAAGCAGCTTAAAACGCGATTTTAGGGCAAATTTATTAAAGTGTTTTAAAAGACTTTCAGACGGCCTCAAGGCAAACTGGCTTCATCAACGATTGATGAGGCTTTTTTTATGCCGTTTCAGATTTTCAAAGCAGGCACGCGCCGCGACCATCATGGCCGTTTGGTTTCCATCACCGCGGATGATGTGGCGCAAGCGGCTGCTGCTTATAACACTGCCTCGCATGAAGCGCCGATTGTGATTGGCCACCCTACCGACAATGCCCCTGCTTTTGGCTGGGTGCGCTCACTCCGTGCTGACAATGGTGTGTTGTCGGCCGATTTCTCGCAAATGGATGATGATTTTGTCGATTTGGTGAAGGCTGGTCGCTATAAAAAAGTGTCGGCCAGCTTCTACCCGCCCGACAGCCCGAGCAACCCGAAGCCCGGCTCTTGGTATCTGCGCCATGTCGGTTTTCTCGGCGCACAACCGCCTGCGGTGAAAGGCTTGTCTGCCATCAATTTCGCGGAAGACGATGTGTATGTGGAATTTTCAGAAGCCGCGCACGGTTATACCGCCAGTTTATTTGTCCGCCTGCGTGAATTTTTGATTGAAAAATTCGGCATTGATGAAGCGGATAAAGCTGTACCGAGCTGGCAGATTGAAAATTTGGAATGGGCAGTGAAATCTGCCGATACATCACACACCCCGGCTTTTGCCGACCCTGCAACCCCAACCGAACCTCAAACCCATGAAAACAAGGAGACCCCTATGTCGCCCGAAGAACAACTGGCAGCCGAAAAAGCCGCCCGCGAAGCTGCTGAGAAGAAAGCAGCCGCTGCGGAAGCGGAGCTGAAAAAGCTGCAAGACGAGCAGGAGCAAGACCTGCGCGATGCGGCGCACAACGCCAACGCTGATTTTGCCGAAGGCCTGGTGAAAAATGGCCGTCTGAAACCGGCTGACAAAGCGCTGATGATTCAGGTGTTGGATTTTGCCGATTACCCCGAGCAAACCAGCGTGGATTTTGGCGAAGGCAGCAATAAAACCACCATCGGCGAAGCGTTGCGCCAATTTTTGCGCGGCTTACCAGAAGTATTGGCAAGCGGCCACCATGCCAAAGGTGCTGCACCGGCGGCCACCGGCGGCCTGTCTGCCGATTTTGCCGAAGCGGCCAATCCTGATGCGCTGAGCCATCACGAACGTGCGGTGGCCTTGGCAGCGAAAGCAGGCATCACCTATGAAGAAGCGGCGCGCCGCACCGCCGCCTAAATCCAAAAGCGACGCTGGCGTCGCATTTAAAAAGGAAGAACCATGAGCGCTCATTTGCGTAAATTGCGCGGTCAAATCGACCCCGTGTTAACCAATCTGGCGGTGGGTTACAAAAACGCCGAATTTATCGCTGAAAAGATTTTCCCGCAGGTATTTACCGAAACCGAAGGCGTGCAAGTGCCGGTATTCGGTAAGGGCTCGTTTGTCGAATACGACACCAAACGCGCCGTCGGTGCTGCTTCTAATGTGATTACTTTAGATGCACCGAATTATTTGCCGGTGGTGTTGGAAGAACACGACTTGGCTGCCGGTGTGGATTACCGGGAAAAAGCGGAATCTCAGTTTGACGAACAAGCCAAGGCAACCCGCCGCGCAACCAAAGGCGTGCAATTACGCCAAGAAATCGAAACGGCCGCCTTGCTGCAAGCGAAATCGGCTTATCAATCCGGCCACTCTAAGGATTTGACCGCAACCAAGCAATGGTCGGCGGACGACTCCAATCCGTTGACGGACATCGAAACCGCCCGCGAAACCGTGCGTGCAGCCTGCGGCGTGCGCCCGAGCGTGTTGGTGGTCGGTGCCGGCGTATTGTCGGCGCTGAAACGCCATCCTGAGCTGATTAGCGCATTGGGGGCGAACGAGCGCAAAACCCTGTTGACCGTTGAGCAGTTGAAAAACCTGCTCGAATTGGACGACATCATCGTCGGCCAAGCGGTATCGACTCCGGCGCCGACTAAAGCCACCAAAGACGTATGGGGCAAGTTTGCCAGCCTGATCGTGCGTCCGCATTTAGTTTCAGACGGCAACGACGAGGGCGAACCGGCATTCGGCTACACCTTCCGCCGTCGCGGTATGCCGCTGGTCGACCGCTATGAAGAGGTGGGCGGCAAAGTGGAATATGCCCGCTACACCGACATCCGCAAAGCAGCGGTGGTAGGCAGCGCGTGCGGTTTCTTGTTTGAAAACGCAGTGGGTTAACGATTGAAGGCCGTCTGAAACGTTCAGACGGCCTAGGAGAAAAAATATGGCTCAAACCAAACAAGTGGTGCTGGTCACCACCATTACAGCGACAGGCGAGATTGTGAAAGACCGCTTTGTCAATTTTGCAGGCGCACAGGCCAAGGCCGGTGAAGCTGTGTTGGGCGTGGCGCCCTATGACGTAGCCAACGGCGATACGGCAGCGGTTGACGTGGTCGGTATTGCGGTGGTGGAAGCCGGTGGTGAAATTGCGGCCGGTGTGGAAGTCGGTGCTGATGCACAAGGCTGCGCGGTTACCGGTGCGGCCAAGATTGCCGGTACTGCCCTGACGGCAGCGGCCGGTGCGGGCGAAACCATCCGGGTATTGTTGAAAGGTTAATCATGGCTAAGGTTTATATCGCAAACACGCCGTTGATTTTGCAAGACGGTGCAGGCAAAGATTTTCGTGTCAAAATCGGCGAAGCAGTTGAGCTGGAGCAGGCGCAATACGAGCTGGTGGCCGCACATGTAACCCCGACATTGACCACCGGTGAAGAATTGGACGCGCAGCAGGAAGACGAGAAAACGCCGTCTGAAACCGAGCCTGAAACCAAAACCAAAACGCAACGCAAAACCAAGGCGGACGCGTAATGTACATCAACGCCGAGAATATGCTCAAGGCCATGAGTAAGCCGGAATTGGTGCAATTGACCAACGATGAGCCGCGTGCGACCGAGCCGGATATGGCGGTGGTTGACGAAGCCATCCGCTATGCCTGCGACTTGGTCGACGGCTACTTGCGCGGCCGCTACCCGCTGCCGCTGAAGGCTGTGCCGACGGTGTTGCCGCCGTTGTGCATCAACATCGCCCGTCATTTCCTGCACGCGCGCCGCATTAATCGGGCAGATTTTCCGAAGCCGCTGGAAACGACCTACAACGCGACTTTGAAGACCTTGGAATCCATCCGCGACGGCAAAATCCATATCGGCGTTGATACTTTGGACAAACAGGCGCAGCCGGAACAGGGGGCGTATCACACGCGCGGCGGCTCGCGCATTGATATGACGGGATATTGATATGAGTGCGACACGTCCGGTCATTGATGCGGTAGTCGAGCATTTACAGGCTGCTATCCCGTGGGTGGTTGTGGAGGCATTTCCTGAGCGGCCGTCTGAATACCAGTTTATCCACCCTGTCGGTGCGATTTTGGTCGGCTACGGCGGCAGCAAATTCACGGCATTGGAGCATTTGGGCAGCATTGCCCAGCAGCGTGACATAACGTTGGTGCTGACCATTGTCGGCAGCAATCTGCACGGCGATGAAGGCACGCTGGCGATTTTGGACGAAACGCGCCTGGCGATTGTCGGCTTCCGGCCGCCCAACTGCCTGCCCTGCCATTTGTTGGCTGAGCGCTTTTTAAACGAAGACGCAGGCGCATGGCAGTACGAATTGACGGTGCAGACTGAAACGCAGCAAGTGCAAGTTTATCAGCCTAAAACCAACCCATTATTTACCCGAACGCGGCCGCGCGAAAGTGCCGAACCGCACGCAACCGATTTAAAACTGAAGGAGACCCCATAATGGCAGCAGCATTTCACCACGGCACGGAAACCCAGCGTGTCGACGGCGGCAGCAATGCCGTCTATACCGTTGACGGCGCAATTACTGCGATGGTCGGCACCGCGCCTATCGGTGCGGTCAATGAATTAACCGTTTGCTCGACGATTAAAGATTTTTCCCAATTTGGCGCGTTGACGAATGCCGGGTTTACTCTGCCGGATGCCGCCAATATTTGGACACGCTATGCTTCCGGTGTAGCGTATGTGGTCAACGTCTGCGACCCGGCCAAACACAAATCGCAAGTCAGCGATGAGGTATTGACGGTTGATGCCGATACCTTGTCGGCTAAGACCAAACATCCTGCATTGCAGGCAGGCTACACCGTTTCAGACGGCGATTCACCGCTGGCGGAAGGCGAAAACTATACCATCGACACGGTGAGCGGCGAAATCACGTTTAAAGCCAAACCAACCGAACCGAAAATCAGCTACACCTACACCGACCCGACCAAAGTCACCGAAGAAGACATCATCGGCGGCTATGTGGCGGCCACCGGCAAACGTACCGGCTTGGAATTGCTGACCGAAGGCTACAACCGCTACGGTGCGGATGCCAAGATCGTGATTGTGCCGGAATACGATAAAACGGCTAAAGTGGCGGCCGCTGCGATTACCTTGGCCGATAAGCTGAAAGCCATTGCGTACATCAACGCGCCGAAAGCAACAACGTTGAGTAAGGCGTTGGAAGGCCGTGGCGCA
Organism: Uruburuella testudinis; assembly: GCF_022870865.1. Classification (NCBI taxonomy): domain Bacteria; kingdom Pseudomonadati; phylum Pseudomonadota; class Betaproteobacteria; order Neisseriales; family Neisseriaceae; genus Uruburuella; species Uruburuella testudinis. Next base: position 1,038,956 of record NZ_CP091508.1, on the reverse strand, counting down.
TTGGGTACGATTAATTTTCAGACATCAAGCGACCGTGTCGAGCTGTTTTTTCCGCACGTTATCGGTACGCTCGGTGTGGAATCGTTGGCCACCCACGCCGCCGGCTTGCGCATGAAAACCGATGTGGAACAAGGTTATTGGTTCAGCAAGTCAAACCGCGAATTGCGGGACGTGACCGGCCTTGATATCGGCCTGACTGCCCGCGCCGACGACCCGCAAAGTGAAACCAACCGCCTGAACGAAAAAGGCATTACCACTGTATTTAATTCATACGGCACGGGCTATCGGCTGTGGGGCAACCGCTTGGCGTGTTTCCCGACCGTTTCGCACATCAAGAATTTTGAAGTAGCACAACGCACCGGCGATTTGATTGACGAATCCATCCGTCGCGCCGAGCTGCAGTACATCGACCGCCCGATTGATGATGCCTTGCTCGACAGCCTGCTGGAAACTGTCCGCACCTATTTGTCTACGCTGCCAAGCATTGTCGGCTTCTCGCTGGATTTGGATTACGACTACGATTTGGCAGACGCATTCAGTAAAGGCCAAGTGCCGATTGTGTATGAATACACGCCGAAGCTGCCTGCCGAACGCATCAGCAATAAGTCGGTGATGACCCGTAAATATTTGGCCAATTTGGTCAGCGGTAACTAAGGAGCCGTAAATGCCTAAATTAAATGCAATCTACAACGCAAACGTCTATATCGACGGTAACAACCTGCTGGGCAAAGCGGCCGAAATCACTGCGCCTGAAATTGAGTTCACCATGGATGAAGTCACCGGCCTGGGGCTCTTCGGCACTATCAAGCTGCCCAGCGGCATGGAGGCCTTGGAGGCGGAAGTCACCTGGAACAGCTTTTACCCGGAAGTCGCCGCGCGTAGCCGTAATCCGTTTAAATCTGCCCAGTTAATGATTCGCTCGAATCTGCAAACTTTCGATGCGGCCGGTTTGGAAAAAGAAGTGCCGATGGTCACCACCATGACCGGCACCTTCGGCAAGGACGCATTGGGCGGCTTCAAGCCGAAGGAAAAGGCAGAGTTTTCTAGCACCTTCCAAGTCAATGAAGTGCGCCAAGTGGCCGATGGCCGTGAGCTGTTTTATTACAACGCTTTTACCAATACCTTGCGCGTCGCCGGTCAGGATGTGTTGTCGCAGATGCGGAAAAACATCGGCGCTTAAGCTTTAAAGCCTTTTAAAAGCCTTTCAGACGGCCCGGCCCTAAACTCACCTGGAACATATCAAGGTGGGTTTTTCTTTTGGCCGCCCCACACGGCATTTTGAAAAAAAGGATTTGAAATGAGCGATGCAAAACAGATGCAGGAAGACTTAGGTGTGAATAAGACCGTTATTTTGAAATATCCGGTGCGCCTGCCTACCGGCCAGATGTTGACCGAAGTCACGCTGCGCCGCGCCCGTGTCGGCGACATTCGCGCGGTATCGCACCTCTCCGGTGATTCGGAGCAGGAGTTGGCGATTTTTGCACGGCTGACCGGTTTGGTGCCGGAAGACCTGGATATGCTGGATATTGCCGATTACAAGGTGCTGCAAGAAACCTTTCGCACCACGCAAGAGCAATAGGCCGTCTGAAACGGTAAGCCCCGCCGAATCACCCCGCCGTCTGTTGGCGGCCTGCGCGGATGTGGCGTGGTGGTTTGGTTGGAGCGTGCAAGATGTGTATGACTTGCCGTTGGAAGAGTTTGACGACTGGCTGAAAGAAGCAACCCGCCAGATGAAGGCGGGTTATCGGAAGGGGCTTTAGGAGTGCTTTTTAGGGATGAGCTCATAAACTGCGCCCATCAGCACAAAAACAAATGCAATAGGGATGAGCATAAACGGGGCAATCATGCCGTAAACGATACCGGCTGCCCAACCTTGATGAAGCCATCCGATAACAAACCCGGCCAAGGCAAACCACACAGCCCAAACTTGAGCATCAAAGTTAAAAGCCATTTCCCAATATTTATTCATTTTCATCCCCTTACAGCGTTATAAGGATAGTAAATCATGTCGGCAGATTTGGCAATCGGCATCAAGGTCGGTTTTGGCGCAGGTGCAGCCATTGGCGGGCTGACTTCGTTGCGCCGCAGCATGCATACGCTGGGCAGCGAAGTACAGAAACTCTCTGCCCGGCAGCGGTTGTTGGGCGGTGTGTTGGAGAATCCGCTGAGAATGTCGAAACAGCGGGTTGGCGAGCTGAAACATGAATATGTGCAATTGGGCGTTACCATCGACAAACTGCGTAACAAGCAGGCGGCTTTGGGTAAAGTGCAGCTTCAGCGCGACCATCTGAAACAGCAGCGCGGCGAACTCTTGGGGCAAGTTGCAGCCACGGCATCTCTGGCCACCACGGCGATTGTGCCGGTGAAGTTGGCCGTAGATTTTGAATCTACGATGGCTGATGTTAAAAAAGTGGTGGATTTCGATACGCCGGAACAGGTCAAGCAGATGGGGGACGATATTTTAAAGCTCACCCGCACCATTCCGATGTCTGCCGACAGTTTGGGGCAGATTGCCGCTAGCGGCGGCCAATTGGGGGTGGCACGACAGGACATTATCGGTTTTACCGAGCAGATTGCCAAAATGAGTGTGGCATTCGATATGTCGGCCGATCAGGCCGGCGATTCGATGGCAAAACTGGCCAATGTTTACAAGATTCCGATTGCCGAGATCGGCAAGCTTGGCGATGCCATCAATGAACTGTCTAACAGCAGCCCGGCCAAGGCGGAGAATATTGTCAATGTGCTCGGGCGCGTGGGCGGTGTGGCCAAACAATTCGGCTTAACTGAATTTCAGGCGGCTTCATTGGGCAATGCCTTTATTGCATTGGGCAGAACGCCGGAGGTAGCCGGTACCGCCATTAACGGGATGCTGACCAAGCTGATGACTGCCGATAAGCAAGGGGCAAAATTTCAAAAAGTGCTGAAAGGCATGGGCACAGATGCCAAAACACTGAAAAAATCGGTTGCCGAAAATGGCGAGCAAGCCTTGGTGGATTTCTTGAAGCAGGTGGAAAAACTGCCCAAAGACCAACAGATGGGTGCTTTGGTAGATTTATTTGGTGTGGAATATGCCGATGATGTGGCGGCTCTGGTGGGGGGCCTGGATACCTATGAAGCGGCTATCAAACGTTTGAAAGATACCAATGCCGATGGCTCGCTAAAATTTTTGGGCAGTATGGATAAAGAGTTTCAGGCGCGTGCCGAAACTACAGCGGCCAGTTGGCAAACCCTGAAAAACCATATGGCCGAGCTGGCAATTACAGTCGGCTCTACCTTGTTGCCCGCTGTGAACAGTTTGCTGGATTTCATCAAACCCATGATTGCCGGTCTGACCGACTGGGCACGTGCAAACCCTGCTGCAACCCGCAGCATATTGGGTTTTGTTGCCGGGCTGGCATTATTCAAAGTCAGCTTGCTGGCAGGTGTGTTTTCACTGAATATTGCACGCACGGCTCTTTCTTTTTTTCCGGCTATGATGCACAAAATTTCGGCAACGTGGCTGCTGTCTGTATTGAAGTTCCGCTCCGGCACCGGTTTGATTTTTAAAAGTGTGGGCTTGGTCAAATCTGCCTTAGGCGGTTTGCGTGCCGCATTGCCGTTGATTAAGGCATTCGGCCAAGGCTTTGTACGGGGTTTTGTAGGTTTGGGTAAACTGGCTTGGCTGGCTATGCGCGGTTTGGGTATGGGTATTACCCGCATGATTCCGATTATCGGCGGTGCGTTTGCCAAGCTCGGTCTGTTTCTGATGGCCAATCCGATTTTTATCGCGTTGGGCTTGCTGGCCGCTGCTGCCTATATGCTCTACCGCAACTGGGACGGTGTGGTCGGTGGGGCAAAACTGCTATGGCAGGATTTGGGCAGCTTTGTCGGCGGTATTGCCAATACAGTGAGCAATTTTTTCAGTACCGCATGGGAAAATATCAAAGCATTTTTCAGCAGCGGTATCGGAAATATTTCCGCTACGATTGTTAATTGGTCGCCGCTGGGTTTGTTTTATCAGGCCTTTGCCGCAGTCTTGAGCTGGTTCGGCATCACGCTGCCGGCCACCTTCACCGGCTTCGGCAGTATGATTATTCAAGGTTTGTGGAACGGCTTAAAAGCTAAGTTTGAGGAGGTCAAGGGCTGGTTTTCGGGTGTGGCGGGCTGGTTTGGCGGCGCATTTCAGAAAGCCAACGATATCCACTCGCCAAGCCGTCTGTTCAGGCGCTTCGGCGGCTTTATGATGGAAGGTCTGCAAATCGGGCTTGATGCTGGTACGGCTAGGCCGTTAGCGGCTATTAGCAGGGTGGCTCAATCGGTGCAGCGACGTTTCACGCAATCATCAGTATTGCCCGCGCCTGATGTGCCGCCTTTGGCCACACCCTCATTTACCCCGCCGGCGCTTCTACCTGCACCGAAACTCGACCTGTGGGAACGTTTAGGTGGTTATGCGGCGGCTTTGCGCGATACGCTGGCCAAGCGAATGCAGGATGCGAGCGCGGACTTTGCCGCCGCGAGGCAGGCAGAGGCCGGACAGCAGCAGGCAGCGCGGCAGCAGGCGGTGATCATCCATTTCAATCCGACCATCCATGCACCGGGCGGCGACCCTGCTCAAATTCAGACGGCCTTGCAAATGGGCTTGCGCGAATTTGAAACGCTGTTTCACCGCATGATGGCCGACCGTGAACGGAGGGCTTACTGATGTATGCAATGTTGGGTGATGTGAGATTTGAAACCTTGCAAAGCTTTGCCAGCCTGGAGGCGCAGCATTCGGCCAAGTTTGCCAAGCATGAAGTCTTGAAAGGCCGTCCGCGCTTACAGGCGCTGGAAAACGACCTGACCACGCTGCGCTTTGGCTTAAAACTGCATTGGATGCTGGGCAATCCCGATACGGCTTATAAGGGTTTGCTGACGGCTTTGGAAGCACAGCAGGCGGTGTCACTGGTTTATGGCTCCGGCCGCTTTGTCGGCTGGTTTGTGATTGAAAGCCTGACCGAGCGCACGTTGATTCAAGACAGCAAAGGCCGCACCGCTGCGCGTGAATTGGATGTCGAGCTGACGGAATTTGTCGGCGACCCAAACAACCCGCTGCCCACGCCTGCCATTATGAGCGGCAAACAAAATCCGTTGTTGTCGCTGTTGCCCGAGTCGGTGCAGGCGCAAGCGGCAGATGTGATGCAGGCGGTTGAAGCCGGTGTGAAAGTCTATCGCGCGGCGGAAAGCGGCATAGATGAAATGCAGTCGCTGATTCAGGCAGCTAGAGACATCCGCAACGACCCTGCCGCTTTATTGAATATGGCAGGAGACGCGCTGAATATCGGCAGCGGCGTATTAGGGCGTCTGAACGGCTTGCCTGAAGTTACGGCTTTATTGGGTAATTTAGACGGTGCGGCACAATTTACCGCGCAATCAGCGCAGGCTGCACAGCAGTTGAGCAGCGGTGTTGCGGTGTTGCGGCAAGGTATTGAAAGCGGCTCAGAAGGTACATGGCTGGATACCGCTGCCGACGGCCTAACTTCGGCACTCGACAGCCTGCACAACGGTGCGGCCGCCGCGCAGACCTTGACGGCCTTTTTGGCCACGCGGAGGGATTTATGAGTGCAGTTATCCGCTACACCACCAAAGACGGTGACCGCTGGGATTTGATTGCCCACAAGCACTACGGCAATGCGCTGCTGATTGACGGCTTGATTGCGGCCAACCCGCATTTGCCGTTGGCCGAGGAGTTTACCAGCGGCTTGACAGTGTTTGTGCCGGTGCTGGAAAGCAAACCGAAAAACAGTCAGGCCGTTTTACCGCCGTGGATGCGCTAGGAAGGTTGAGATGGATATTAAGGGTTTATTGTCCGGCTTGGCCGCTCAAGGCGGTGCAGGTGGCACTCATCCGGTGACTAAGCCGGATTTCACGCTGAGCTATGAAAACAAGGATATCACCGGGGATATTGCCCCTTATTTGATTTCGTTTGTGTACACCGATTATCTTGAGGGGCAATCTGATGAGTTGCAAGTGGAGCTTGAAGACACCGACGGGCGCTGGCTGCGTGGCTGGTATCCCGAGCAAGGCGATGCGCTGGCATTAAGTTTGGGCGACCGATTCACCGGCTTGGTTGCTTTGGGCAGCTTTGAGATTGCCGAGATTGAGTACAACCACCCGCCGTCAACGGTGAGTCTGAAGGCATTGTCGGCGGGTATTACCAAAGCCAGCCGCACTTTAAAAGGCAGACCGTATGAAAATACCACGCTGGCCGAGATTGTGCGCCAAGTGGCAGGCCGTCTGAAATTACAGCCCGACGGCCAAGTGAAAGACATCAAAATCAAGCGTGTGACCCAGTATCAGGAGCGCGATATCGAATTTTTGAGCCGTTTGGCCAAAGAGTATGGCCACACCTTCAAGCTTGTCGGGAATAAGCTGGTATTTACCGATAACGCCGCGCTGAAAGAGCGTGAAGCCGTGGTGGTATTAAGCCCGGAAGACATGGTGCGAATCCGTCTGCGCGACCTGATTAAAGGCGTGCCGACACAAGTGGAAATGCGCGGTTACGACCCGAAAACCAAAAAAACGGTGTCGGCTATGCGTAAAACCAAGCCTTTGCGCCCGAAATCCAAACGCGGCCACACCGGCGACACGTTGAAAATCGTCCCCAACAAAGGAGAGAGTCAAGCCCAGCTTAATGCCCGTGCGGATGCCACATTGGCCGAAGCGCAAGACGACCAATGCGCCGGAAACATCACTTTGTTTGGCAATGCGCTGCTGGTGGCCGGGCAAACCGTGCGCCTGAAAAACATGGGTAAGTTTTCCGGAAAGTATCTGGTAAAACAGGCGCGGCATGAATATCGCCGCAGCAGCGGCTACACCACCGAGCTGGAGATTAAGATGATTGAGTATATCGATGATGAGGAGAAAACCGATGCCGCAAACTCATGATTTCACCGCAACCCTGCAATTCGGTATGGTGTCGGCGGTGGATGAAGCCGGTCACAATCTGCGCGTGAGAATCCCCGCGCTTGAGGATATGGAAACAGACTGGCTGCCGATGATTACGCCTGCCGCCGGTGGCAATCAGTTTTACAGCCTGCCCGACGAAGGCGAGCAAGTGATTTGCCTGCTGGACGCTCGCGGTGAAAACGGCTGCGTGATTGGCGCGATTTACAGCACGGCCGATAAGCCGCCGGCCAGCAGCAAAGACAAATGGGTGCGCCGCTTTAAAAATGGCACGGTAATTGAACATGACCGCTCAAGCGGCAATGTGTTGGTTAAGACCGATGGCGTGGTAACGATTGATGCCGATACGGTGGTTGAGAAAACGCTGACTGTAAACGGTCTGTTGACCTACACCGAAGGCTTGAGCGGTCAAGGCGGCAATGGGGCGGCGGCTAAAATCGACGGTGCAATTGAAGCGAGCGGCGATATCAAGTCCAAAGGCATCAGCCTGCCCGATCACACGCACACCGGCGATAGCGGCGGTCAAACATCTAAAGCAAAAATGTAGTTTTAATCCGCATTAAAAGCAGTTTCAGACGGCCTTATCTACAATCCCTGTATCTATAGTGATACAGGGATTTTTTTATGCAATACGCCATACCGATTTCCAAGCATTGGCAGCTCGCGCAAGGCGACGGCTTGGCTCAGGGCGTGGACGACATCGATCTGTGTATCCATAACATTTTGTCCACACGCAAAGGTTCGGACGTAACCCGCCCCGATTTCGGCAGCAATCATTTTGATTACATCGACACGCCGGAAGACGTGTTTGTGCCGAATATCGTGCGTGAAGTCGTGTTGGCCATTCAGACGTGGGAAACCCGTGCGGTAGTTGAAGAAGTGACGTTTAGCGGCCATGCACCGCATATCACCATGACCGCGCGCTGGCGCGTGGCTGATGACGTATCCGGCGAGATCTACGGCACGACGTTGAATTTGGAGAATGCGGCATGGATTTGAGCAATTTAAAGCCCGAAGACGTGAAAGTTGTTGATGACGATTTGGCCGTGATTTTGGCGCAGACGATTGCCAAATATGAAAGTGACAGCGGCAAAACGCTGCAACCGGCACATATCGAACGCTTGATTATCAATACTTATGCTTACCGCGAGGCGTTGACCCGGCAGCAGGTGAATGAGGCTTACCGCCAGCAGCACGTTAGATTTGCGACCGGCTTGATGTTGGACTTATGCGGAGATGATGTTAACACTCCGCGCCTTGAGGCATCGGCCGCGCGCTGCACGTTGCGTTTTACCGGCCAAGCCCTGCGTAGCGAGGTCGATATTCCGACCGGCACACAAGTAGCCGTCGGCGAAATTGTCTTTGCCACCATTGAGCCGGGCCGTCTGACGGCCGCGCGGCCGCGTGTGGATTTGCAAGCAGTATGCCTGACCAGCGGACCGGCAGGCAACGGCTGGTCGGTGGGTCAAATCAATACACTGCAGGGCGTATTTGCTGCCGATGTCAGCGCGGTAAATATTACCGTACCGTCCGGCGGCGCGGGAACGGAAAGCGATGCCGCATATCGCGCCCGTATCATGTTGGCACCGGAAAGCTACAGCGTAGCCGGCCCGGTGGGTGCATATGAATATTGGGCGCGCGCTGTATCACCGGCAATCTGTGCTGTGCATGTCGGGCATGCGTTAGACGAAAAAAATGAGGAAATCGGCGGCACGGTTGCTGTAACCGTTTTAACCAAAACCGGCATGCCGTCTGAAGAGTTGCTGGCGCAAGTGAAAACCGCATTGTCGGCAGAGCGGAAACGGCCGCTTTGCGATACGGTGGTCGTGCGAGCGCCGACTGAAGTCAAATACACGCTCGTCGCCGAGCTGGTTTTACTCACAGGCACAAATGCGCTGGACGCTAAAACCGCCGCAGAACAAGCTTGGGCGGCTTATGAAGCGGCCAAACAAGAGCAGCTTGGCAGCGATATTGTACAACTGGATATTCAGACGGCGCTGAAAGTAGCCGGTGTGTATGACGTCAAGCTGACCAGCCCCGCATCGCGGGTGTTAAAGCCGTATGAATGGGCGAAATGCACATCTGTGCGCATCACAACCCGTGTTGAACAAGAGGACGGCTGATGGCAAAACTGACTTATGCAGCGGTTATTGAGCGTGATCGGCGCTACAAAATGCTGGCAGAACTCGGTTTGGGCTTGCAGCTGGCAGACAAACACAAACTGATATTGAGACTGACCGAGTTAGTCGCGCCCGAGCACCTGCCCATACTGGCCGAAAGCCGCTCAATCCTCGGCGAAGACGGTTACTGGCTGGCGGAGTCTGACAGCGCGCGCCGCCGCTTAATTAAAGGCGCATACGAGTTGCACCGATATAAAGGCACGCGGTGGGCTATCCGTGAAATCGTCCGCCGCCTTGGGTTTGGCGAAGTGCAGATTATCGAGGGTATGGGCAACAAGCGCCACGATGGCGAAATTATGCGCGACGGCACATACGCGCATGGCCACAGCGACAGGTGGGCGCATTACCGAATCATCTTGGCAACGCCGATTACAAACGACCAAGCCTATCTATTGCGGCGGACACTTGCTGCTTTTGCTCCGGCGCGTTGTGTGCTGGCTGCATTGGACTATCTGGCCGTGCCGTTGCAGCACAACGGCCGCGCCACACGAAACGGACAATTTAATCGAGGAACTGCATAAAAATGGCAAATTTACGCGAAACGGCGACATGGGAAGCCGGTATCTATCAATGGGAAACCTCCGACCCGGTAATGGGTGGTGAAAACGGTATCGACAATAAGCCAACCCGCCAGTTGGCCAGCCGCACCCTCTGGCTTAAAACCGAGCTGGCCAAAGCCGTGGCCAGCATCGGCAGCAATAAAACCGCTGCCGAACAGGCATTTGCCCTCAAAGCCACCGCCATCACCGCTGGCGCAGGTCTCACCGGTGGCGGCAACTTGTCGGCCAACCGTGTGTTGAGCATGGGCAAGCCCAGTAAAATCACCGCCACCTCAACCGACGCGGCCATCAGCGGCACCCACAGCCACAGCATCGACAAAGCCAGCACTACCGTGGCCGGTATCGTGATGCTTGTCGATGCGCTCACCAGCACCGACAAATCAAAAGCGCTCACCGCGGCTCAAGGCAAAGTGCTGGCCGATTTAATCGCCGGCCTCGGCGACGAGGCGTTTAAGCTGCGCGGCTCGCTCGGTAGCCGTAATCTCAATGATGTTAAAGGCACCGCAGGCTACGGCGTTTGGCATCAAGGCGGCAATGCCGGGGCGACTGATGCGCTAAACTATCCGGCCAAAAAAGCGGGCACGCTGCTGGTGATGCCGGCGGCTTATCAAGGCATTCAATTGTATATCCCATATGACTGGCAGCTGTTGTATATCCGCCATTCAGACGGCGCGGGCGTTTATTCAGCGTGGCGCATTATAGGGGAAGTGACCAATACGCTCACATCCGACAGCTTCACGGCCGCACTAAGCGCCGCGATGGGTAAAAAACTGGCACAGGAAAAAGCCGATAAAACTGATGTGCTGGGCAACAGCGGCAGCCAAGACTTAAACGGCTATCTCACTATCAACAATAATAATTGGGGGCGTTTGGCGATGCCCACAAATGACGGCGGCAAGTGGGTGGTTGAAGTCAATCCGGCCGGTGCCGGTGACCCGCGTATGAATTTTTTGTTTGCGAAGCCCTCCGGCGGCGGCAGCCTGTATATCCGGTTTCCGCCGCTTAATAAAAATGAGACGGTGGCCTATCAATCGTATGTTGCTGATGCCGTTGCGCCAAAGGCAAATAAAGCTACGACATTATCGGGCTACGGCATCACTGACGCGGCAACTAAAGCCGAGCTGACGGGTGCCATCAACGGATTGATTGATGACGCTCCTGCTGCGCTCAACACATTGAAAGAGCTTGCCGCAGCAATCAGTAATAACGCCGGTTACGCGGATACCGTTACCGCCGAGCTTGGCAAAACCGTTAAAACCAGCGGCAATCAAACTGTCGCCGGTATTAAAACCTTTGCAAACCAGCTCAAAATCAGCGGAGCGGCTAATTTATCTTTATACAACTGGCGCAGCCATATCAACATGCTCGGCGATCATGGTGCACTAATGCTTAACGACAACATCGGTATCGGCCTGCATCGCATAAACAACCAATTGGTATTTTTAGATGTGCCCGCTAACCGCGCCGGTTTTACTTATAAATTTACCGACCAAACCTTATCCGTGGCCGGGGACGGCACTTTTGCCGGTATCAGTGTGGCTGCGCTGAATCGCGCCAAAGCCAATGACAATCAAGTGGTCAAGCTTACCGGCAATCAAACTGTTGATGGCATTAAAACAGCACTTCAGCGGTGGGATTTTGCTGGAGGGTTGCGCTTTAAAGGCTCTGCAAAAAACGAATGGGCAGTGATCGGAATGGGCAGCGCAGATATTTATTTGCACAATCCGATCAGCAATAAATATTTGGCGCTTAAAGATGCGGGGGAGCTGCACTATGACGGTCAACGCGTGGTGCTTTGGCGTGACCGCAGCGACGCAGTCAATCTTAACGATACAAACAAGTTTGCAACCAGCAAAGCCGTCAAAGCTGCTTACGACGCAGCGGCTCGAGCTGCGCCGGTCGGGACTGTTGCCTTTGTCGCCGGCACAACCACACCTGCCGGCTGGCTCAAAGCCAACGGCGCAGCAGTATCGCGCACCACCTATGCCGCTTTATATGCCGCCATCGGCACCCGCTACGGCGCAGGCGACGGCTCAACCACATTCAATCTGCCTGACCTGCGCGGCGAATTTGTGCGCGGCTGGGACGATGGGAGGGGTGTCGATAAAAGTCGCGTTTTAGGAAGCCGACAAGCTGATGAAGTCCGAAGTCACAATCACGCCAACGGCATTTTCAATCAAATGCTGCGGCCACCATACAGTGGTTCCCTAACCGGTGGCGATGCCGGCGGCTCGGGCTCCGAGCAAGCAGTAGGTACAGGGGATGCCGCCGAAATCAAAGCATACGGCGGCGCCGAAACCCGCCCGCGCAATATCGCATTAATGGCCGTTATTAAAATTTAAGGTCGTCTGAAAAACTGAAACCGTAAGCAAAGGAAAACACCGTGAATGAAAACGACATCGCCAACGCAGGTGAAACACTATACCCCGCCACCAAACCCGTGTGCCAACTTGATGCAAATGGCTACTATGCCGGCCGGGCAGAAGCCGATTTAAGCCCGATGGAAGCAGATGCCGGCGTTTATCTGCTGCCGGCAATGTGCATCGACACCACACCGCCTGAAGAGCGCCCCGGCAAACTGGCATTTTGGGATGTAGGCACTGAAACATGGCAATACCTGCCCGACCACCGCGGCGAAACGGTATACAGCACCGCCGGGGGTGAATCACTGCTGATTGAGCAGCCCGGCAACTACCCCGAAGGCTACACAACCGAGCCGCGCCCCAGCCATTACCACACATTTGCAGACGGCCGCTGGCAAATCAGCACCGGCAACGCAAATATAAAGCGTGAAGCCGAGCAGGCAGCGGTTTGGGAGGCCATCAAAAACAAGCGCCATGCCAATCTGCGCGGCGGTGTCTATCTTGATAGCGTAAGCAAGTGGTTTCAAACCGATGATGCCACCCGCCAGCAATACACCTTTATGCGCACACTGCCCGAGTTGCCGCCCGGCATGCAGTGGAAAACGATGGACAACAGCTTTATCGAAATGACCAAAACTTTATTGGATGAGCTGTCCATTAAGTTGCTTACCGATGAGCAGGCCGACTTTACCAACGCCGAGCGCCACCGTGCCGCCATGCTTGCCGCTGCCGAGCCGCTCGATTACGACTACAGCAGCGGTTGGACGGCCACATACGAGGCCGCAGCATGACCCGCCCGACAATCTATCTCGCACTATACAAAGGCCGCAAAAGCATCAAACGCCCCTATGACCTGATCGCCCGCTTTTCAGACTGGCTCACCCGCCTACTGACGGCGGGGCCGTACAGCCATTGCGAAATCTCAATACAGCGTTCAGACGGCCTCTTGGATTGCTATTCCAGCTCTATCCGCGACGGCGGTGTGCGCTGTAAAACCATGCCGCTGCCGTCTGAAAAATGGGATTTAATCCCATTGCCGAGCGACATTGCCGCCCACACACGCTTACAGTTTGTCTTCAGTTGTACCCGCGGCCGCGGTTACGACTGGCTCGGCGCCGTGGGTGTGATTGTCGGCACCCGCCACCGCCGCAATAAATGGTTTTGCAGTGAATGGTGTGCCTATGCACTTGGCCATACCGCCCCGCATCACTACAGCCCGAACAGCTTAGCCAAACTGCAATCGGCACTCGCACCGATAACGCACGGCCAATAGCAAAGCCCGCCGTATGAAACGGCGGGCAGCAAGATAAAACGGCTGCGCGGCGGTGTTACGAGCACCCATCCGCGCCAGCTTCAGCAGTCACAGCCTGCGTTAGCCTTTTTAACCGTTCCCTCGCGAGGGATGCGGATTTTATCACTAACCGCAGGAGTCATACAAAAAAATGCAACAAAGTTACAAAAATCGGTGTCGGTGTCGAAGCTGCGCCAAACTGTTGGCTGTCGGCTTGGGCAACTTTGAAATCAAATGCCCACGATGCAAAGCCATCAACCGTTTCAGCTCTTTAACAACGAATGCCGAGCATCCCAGCCCGAAAGGACGCAGTGGATGCAGCCAACGCTTATAAGGCTCGGATTGCCGCAAAGCTGATAACCACGTTTTAAAACCAACCAGAGCGCCTCGAGTGCCGTTTTCTCTCTATATATAGGAGTGCAAATGACACTAAAACCTCAACCTCAAAAACCGCAGCCGTTGGTGCCGTGGATGGGCGGCAAACGCCGCCTGGCCAAGCATCTGATTCCGATGTTTCCCGAGCATTGCTGCTACGTAGAGCTTTTTGCAGGTGGCGCAGCGCTGTTTTTTCTGCGCCCCGAAAAGGCCAAGACCGAGGTGCTCAACGATCTCAACGGCGGCTTGATTAACCTCTACCGCATTGTACAGCACCATTTTGACGAGTTTGTGCGCCAATTCGAGTGGGCGCTGACCAGCCGTGAAGTATTCACCCGTCTGCAATCTACACCACCCGAAAGCATGACTGATATTCAACGGGCAGCAAGATTCTTTTACCTACAGCACACCGCGTTCGGCGGCAAAGTGACCGACCAACATTTCGGCACCTCCACAACCGGTCGTGGTTTCACCGCTGTAGATATTGCAGACCGTCTGAAAGCCGCCCAGCGTCGGCTCAACGGTGTCTACATCGAAAACGAGCCGTGGCAACGTTGCTTCAAACGATACGACCGCCCACATACCTTTTTCTACGCCGACCCGCCGTATTGGCAAACCGCAGGCTATGACCGCGCTTTCGATTGGTCGCAGTATCAGCAACTGGCCGAAGTAATGGCCACCGCACAAGGTAAGGTCATGCTGTCTATCAATGACCATTCCGACATCCGCGGGCTGTTTAAAGATTTTCGGATTCAACGGCTGGAGCTGGCCTATAGTGTGGGGCGCGATAAAACGCAAAAAACCAGCGGCGAGCTGGTTATCTGTAATTGGTAGGCATAATAAAAGGGACGTTGGCGTCCCTTTTATTATTTATTTTTCGATTGAGCAGCTTTGTAGCCTGCTTCATAAGCCGCCTTTAATGCGGATGCGACACACCCTACGGATACCTCGTGGAAATCTGCGCCGCTGTTTTGTGTTTGCAAGTTTTCAATAAAAAGTTCTTCGGCCGCGATGGTTGCAAGCAGACTTACCGGTGCAGTGCGGTTGTGGCTCTTGGTTGCGCCCATTTTCAAATCCCTGCGTGTCGTTTTCAATGAACACATGATGCCGTACTTTCACGGATTTACCTAGCAATGGTAGTGCTATGTTTGGGTGAATGAAAAAAATCCTGCCGAAATTTGACAGGATTTGTAACTTTGTTGCGCTGTGTGTAACAGATTTTAAGGGTAAATATCTCACAGAAGTAAGCGGTTTATCTCGCGCGGCTTCATGTTGTTGAAATTTGCCAAGATATTGCTACTCAATATCCAGGATGGTATTACCATGCGCAAAAATTCAAATATAAGGAATTAAATCATTCCGAAATTTGGATAGATCCTTCTTGGGTACTCCATTTATCTGCAGAACCAAGCGTTATGGTTTATAACACATCGGTTAACAAAGTTCGAAAAGAAAGTTTTAAGGGATTCAAACCAGCAAAATGGACCTGCCGAATGCTGATTCTGTCACCCGAAGCCCATAATAACGTAATGATTTATCAACAGCTGGTACACACCCTACCCGATGCGAAAGCCTATGTTGCTGACTTTTTTGCACGTGGTGTCGATTTGGTTAACCGCTATTTCTCCAGCTCGGATGAAACAACCTTTTTAAGCAGCTACCCAATTGTCGGCGAGTTTCCTAACCACCGCACAACTGAAGGCTACGAAGGGCTGGGCAACTGTATCGCCCGTGCCGTATTGCTGGATTTTGATTATGTAGAGCGCTTTATCCGTGACGATTTCCCTACGGACCGCCCCATTTATGAACCTTACCGCGAACGAGTAAAAGAATGGCGGCCGATATGGAAAGAACGTGCTGAGAAAAACAGCAGTATTTTAATCCCTTGATTTTCTCCAAGCGTAGAGTGTATTCCGCAAGAAGCACACACGTTCTCAGGCCGCCTGAAACCTCTTTCAGACGGCCTCCCGTTCCTTAACAATCCAAGAACCGCCGCACAAGACCTCGACCCCCCCTGCCCGCAGCATTGTGTGGTGCTGGCCTATAACCGCAGCAGCCACCAATCCGAGCGCGACGTTAAAATCGGCACCTTTGCCAAAGTGTCTTCGCCGCTGATCGAGCTGGCCTATGCCGTTGAAGATGCCGCCGACAGCAACGCCGGCGACCGCACCCGCGCCCTTCAGGGCATGGCCGCCGCCGCACAGGGCTATCAGCTTTACGATGCGGTCGGCAAAGTCACCGATGCCGCCGCCCGCAATACCAAAGTTGCCGCCGATGCCCTTAAAAACGGCGTGGCCGCCAACCCTGATGATTTGCAGCAGGGTGCGGTATTGGCCAAAGCCGAAGCCGGCGTCGGCTTTAAAACCGCCAATGCCAGCCAAAACCAAAGCTATGCCGACAGCCGGCGCAACACCCTCAGCGCCGGCGGCAATCTGAGACTACAATCGACTGAGGGCAATATCCGTCTGCAACACACCGCCGCCACCGCGGGCGGCACCCTCAGCCTCGATTCGGCAAAAGACATCAGCCTCGAATCCGGCCACAGCAGCCGCCACCGCGACGGCAAAAACAGCAGCTTCGGCGCATCGGTCGGTGTCGGTGTTTCAGTGGGCGCGCAAACCGGTGTCTATGTTTACGCCGAAGCCGGCGCCACCAAAGGCCGCCAGCGCCTCGATGCCGGCAGCCACAACCCCACCGAGCTGAACGCCGGCCATATCCGCCTCAACAGCCGGGGCGATACCGCCCTCAAAGGCGCCACCGCGACCGCCAACCGCATCGATGCCGATGTTAAAGGCCGTCTGAATATCGAAAGCGTGCAAGATACGCTGTCGCAAACCAGCAAACAAAGCGGCGCCGGTGCCAGAATACAAATCGCCCTCGGCAGCGCCTGGGAAGCTTCCGGCAATTTCAACCAAAGCAAAGCCTCGGGCAGCAGCAATACCGTCCACACCCAATCCGGCCTGTTTGCCGGCGACGGCGGCTACCACATCAACGCCGACAGCGTGCACCTTAAAGGCGGCGCCATTGCCTCAACCGCGGCGAAAGAGAATAACGGGCTGACCGCCAACGCGCTGACCTTTGAAGATATTCAAAACCACAGCAGCTACAAAGCAACGAATGTGGGGTTGAGCGGCGGCTACGGCGGCGGGCTCAGCAGCAGCGAAGCCTTCCAACAAAGCCCCCTCGGCCAAGCATCCGCCGTAGCCGGCCAAAGCATAAGCCAAGGCCCCGGCTACAGCCCGACCCTGCCCCAATATGAAAGCGGCAGCGACAGCAGCATTACCCGTGCCACCCTCAGCGCAGGCCGTCTGAATATCGGCGGTCAAGAAACCACCACCCAAGCATTGGGCATCAACAGCGACAGCAGCAGCGCCCACAGAGCAGTCAACGCCCTGCCCGATTTGGCCGCGATTACCGAGAAGCAGCAGATTGTAGCGAAAGCAACGGCAGACATCGTATCCGCAGCGCGTACCTTCAGCGGCAACCGCCAACAGGCAGCAGCCGAAGAGCGGGCTAAAGCCGAAGCGGAATACGAAGGCCGTCTGAAAGCCCAAAATGACGGCAGTTACGAAGCTTTCAGCCAACTGAGCGACATCGAACGCCAAACCATTTTAAGCAGCGAATCCGAAGCCTACCGCAATGCCGATACCGAAGCCAAAAACTGGGGCATAGGCGGCAGCAAATCCCGCGCAGTGAACGCAGGCACCATCCTGCTCACCGGCATACTCGGCGGCCAAACCAACCTGCAAACCGCCGCCAACACCCTGTCTCCCTATGCCTCCGCCGCCATCGGCAACACCTTCGGCCACGGAGAAAACCAAAACGAAGCCGCACAAATGGTCGGCCACTTCCTCTTGGGCGCAACCTTAAGCTATATTAACAGCGGCGACCCGTTAAGCGGCGGATCGGCAGCGGTTGCAGCCGAAAAAGCCGCAACATATCTGAGCCGGCAATACGACGACGGTCAAACTGCCATCGACCCGGTTACGGGCGAATTCAATCCGAATCTCTTACCCGAAAGCGTGAAAGACGAAATCAAATCCACCACGGGCGTGATTGCGGCTTTGGTGGGTGCAACGGGAGATAACGGTGCGGCGTTGAATACGCAGATTTCGGGAGTGATTGGGCAGAATGCTGCTGAAAACAACCAGGCTGGGCGCGGGTTTAGAACGCCACAATTAATACGCAATGACCTCAACATTGCTGCGTACAATCTTCAATTTGCTCAAGTCCGCTCATTTATTCCTAATTTCAACGGATTTCCAACAGCTAGAAATGTAGACTCCGAAGGCAGGGGAATTGTTACCTCTGCTGAAGTTGCTCAAATGAGAGCATTTGCTGAATTTTTAAGAACACAGCCGAGAGGAAGGAGTCAGGCTGAATATGTTGCTCGTTTTAATCAATCATATTCTATTAATAGCAATTCCTCACAACAAACCAACCATACTAGTTCTCTTCATGATTTCCGTAGTTTAAATGAGAATGAGTTTGCATTTATTAATAGCGCACGAACTACATTTAAAAATAGCCAGATATGGACTGCGATAACTCGTCATAGAGGTGAATTGGTAATTCAAAGAACTGATATTCCTCTAACAAGAGAAAACATTACCCGAATGAAAAATGGTAATGCCCCATTCGTAAGAGGGAGTTCAGGTGATTGGGAGCCTGTTGTTTTACACCATGTAGGACGAACGACTGGACAAATGATTGAAATTTCCCGTTCACAAAATAGATATGATACCGTAACAGGAGGGCCTCTTCATATTCCAGGTCCAGGAAACCCTGTACGTCAAAGTAACTATACAAATACTTACTGGAAACAACGTTATCAAGAATTGTTGAATACTGGTAAAATTCAAAATTAACAAGGAATATATGAATGATAGATTTTGAGAACTTATTGCAAGTATTCTATTCCCAAAGTGAAAAATTTGGAGCTGTTTCAGAAGATACTGTTATGAGCGCAGAAAATGAATTGGGTGTTTCTTTTCCTGAAGAATATAAGCAATTTCTATATAACTTCGGGGCTTTGATTGGAAATGGTATTGAAATATATGGGTTGCCTATTCACACGAATGATACTCCCCCTTTATGGCAAAACGTTGTGACGGTAACAAAGCGGCTACGTGAATATCACCAAGTTGGAACGGAAGATAGTAAATTTATTCCTATTTCTAGTGATGGCATGGATATGAATTATTTTATGAACACAAATAAGCATCCCTATATGGAAATATGGGCAATAGGGCATGAAACTAAAATTAAAATTGCATCCAATCTTAATGATTTCATCATCAATAAATTATTATCTCAATAACTAAAACAAGCAAACGTAACTGCGTGCCTAGGGTTTATGCCCTATATCACATGCACAATTCTCAGGCCGTCTGAAACTCTTCTTTTCAGACGGCCTCATTCTTTAACAATCCAGTCAAATCAACAGCAACAGCTGCGCATTAAATGCCGCCTCCGCCCTGATTACCGGCGCGCTCGGCGGCCAAACCGATATACAGGTTGCCGCCAACACCCTCGCCCCCTACGCCTCCGCCGCCATCGGCCGACAATTCGGCCACGGCGCCGACAAAAACGAAATCGCCCAAGCAGTCAGCCATTTCGCCTTAGGCGCAACCCTGGCCTACATCAACGGCGGGAATGCACTCAGTGGCGGCAGCGCAGCCGTAGCCGCTGAAAAAGCCGCACAATACCTGTCGCAGCAGTATAACGACGGTCAAACCGCCATCGACCCGCAAACGGGTGAGTTCAATCCCAACCTATTACCCGAAAGCGTGAAAGACGAAATCAAATCCACCACGGGCGTGATTGCGGCTTTGGTGGGTGCAACGGGAGATAACGGAGCGGCGTTGAATGCGCAGATTTCGGGAGTGATTGGGCAGAATGCGGTGGAGAATAATGATAGCGGTGACTTCTCGGGGCGCTTTGCCGGAGATCGTGCGCAATTCAGAAATGCACAACAGCTGTATCCAAACAGCCCTGAAAAAGCCAATCAATATTTGGCAGGTCAACAAACTGGCGAAGCCATCGGAGCCGGGCAAGGTGTGCAAGATATTATTGACGGTGTCAAAAATCTTCCTGCATCTACTTGGAACAGTATCAAAGACAATGGCCAACTGCAGGTTGATTCATACGGCATTACGCCTTTGTATCTGTACAATCCCACTCAACAAGGCAGTGCAACAGCAAAAGCTATTGTGGTGGATATCAAAGATTGGAATGCTGCCTACAATTATGCAGTAATAAATGACCCTTATTTGGCAGGACAAATGCGGGGAATGATGAATGTAGGCCTATTATCCTAAATGTCCAATAGGCCTTATTTTTGTGAATGGGGTGCCATTTCGGCAAGGCAGAAATAAGCAGGATCGGCCTGCTTTCAGGCTGAAAACATGTTTTGCCAAAGCTTCAGGCCGTCTGAAAGATTTACCGATACCGATCCATCATTCAGACGGCCTGAAAAAGAATCAATGCGCAGTTTAATCGTTTTATTAAAGCATTGCCGAACCTATCCGATACAGCAAGATTCGAAAACACGGCAGCTCTATTCGATCACGGTATCTTCCACCACGCCGCCAAAGCCGCTGCCGAACGAATCAAACGTTACCGGCGGCGGCAATAAAGTATCTAATGAAAGTGAAGCGGCATTCAAAGTGGGATAGCCGCTAAAGCTGACCGAATACCCGCCATTGCTGCTGCTGCGGATTTGCGCTTGCGCACCTAATGGAAACGTTGCCTTGTTGGTAATATGGCCGAACGGAAAACCGGTAAGCACCGGCACTCTTGCCACCCGCTGAATGGTGTTGACTACTGCGCTGAAATTATAGCTGCTGTCATACACATCACGGATGGTGCCCATACGGAAATCACCGAAGATAATCGCCTGCTGCTTTGATAACACGCCCGCCAAATACAGCGTTTGCAACATGCGCTCGATGCGGTAAGGCTGCTCGCCCACATCTTCGAGAAACAAAATACCGCCCGGCACATCGGGCAGATACGGGCTGCCGGCCAGCGATGCCAGCACGCTCAGATTGCCGCCCCACAATGTGCCCTCTACATTGACCTCACGCCGCTGAATCTCAGCAACCATCAAGGTATGCTGCGGATTGGTGCTGCCGCTGATAAATGAATCCATGGTATAAGTGCTGGGCTGGGGTTTGCCGAATTCGCTATACACCATCGGCCCGGCAAAGCTGCTCATATTGCCTTTTGCCAGCAAGGCCAGTTGGATGGCGCAGACATCGCTGAAGCCGAAAAACAATGTACCTCGCTCGCGCATGCGTGCGCCCAGGCCGGCGAAATCAATCTGCGACAACAGGCGTACCGCACCATAACCGCCGCGCAGCCCCATCAACACTTTCGGCGTGACCACTCGGCCGCTGGCCACATCTTGGAAATCAGCCAAACGTTCGGCATCGCTGCCGGCAAAACGCTGATAGCGGCGGTAACCTGCCTGCTGATTGGTTACCGTGAAACCGGCGTGATACAAACGGGTCAGGCCGGCTTCAACACGGCTGCTGTTATCGGCAAAGCCGGATGGGGCGACAACGCGTAAAACATTATCGCCCTGACGGGCGGGTTGGGTTCTTTTAGGCGGCACGGGCTGGGTCTTGGTGGGGGTTAGAGGCGGTTGCTGTGTGCTGCCGCAGGCCTGTAACAAGCCTGCACCGGCAACAGCGGCGGATGTACGCAGAAATGCGCGGCGGGAGGGTTGCCAAGTCATAGGTTTCCTTATGATTTCGGTTGGCAAGTTTACCAACCATTCGGATATGAAGCGGATGGAGTTGCTCTGTCAAACCTGCCATGTCGGCAAATGCTTGAAAACACATTCGATTTACCTTACCAGAGCTGGCTTCGGCAGCTGTTCAGACGGCCTCTGTTTCCAGAATCTGCTTGATTTGCTGCGGCCAGTTTTCAGGCAGCATCATCGCCGCCTGCCGCTGTGCAGGCGCCCAAATCGGTGCGGGAAAATGAGCATCATCGTCAAAGCGGGCAATCACATGCCAATGCAGATGCGGCACCACATTGCCCAGGCTGGCCAAATTGATTTTGGCCGGATGGAACACTTGCCGCATAGCAGCTTCCACACGGTATACCGCCTGCATAATTTCATCACGTTCGGCTGCCGCCAAATCAGTCATTTCTGCAACATGCGCCTGCCAGATAACCCGGCAAAATGCGGGCGCTTGGGCTTCGTTATGCACGGCAATCACGCGCAAGCGGTCATTTTGCCACAATATTTCTTCGTTTTGCGCCTGACAAATCGGGCAATCATTCATGAAAAAACCTTTTCAAAGAAATACAATAAGGGCTTATTTTAATGTATCAGGCCGTCTGAAAACGCTTTCAGACGGCCTTTTAACTTAATTTTAAATTAAAGCTCTGCTCACATTTCATACCCATTCATAAAAACAAGCTAACCGCGTTGGCTCGCCGGTGTTTGAACAGAAATGGTTTCGCTGGGGTGCTCTAACCATTCAGAATGATTCAGATTTCTTGTGATAAAAGGGCAGATGTAAGGCAAAAAACGCAGCAAAGTTAGACATCTTGCGAAGCTTTTTAATACAGCAGATGTGCTTTTAGCGTAAAAAAGATGATGATACATGATACATCAGGACACCCCAGCCCTGTACAGCCTTCAGCCCGCTGCTTGGTCAGCTTACTTTTGTAAAAGGTATCAGCCGCCGGCAGAGTTTCCCGTGATTCTTAAATAGCGGCAACCGGAAACAGAACAGCCGCACGAAGCGGCCGAATAAACGGCTATTTCAAATAAAGCGGGCCGCGCCTTTATTGGCCAGCGCATCAGCCTTTTCATTTTCTGCATGGCCGGCGTGGCCTTTTACCCATGTCCAGTGCACATCATGGGCGCTCACCAACGCATCCAGCGCTTTCCACAAATCTTCGTTTTTAACCGGTTTTTTGGCAGCGGTTTTCCAGCCGTTTTTCTTCCAGCCGTGTATCCAGCTTTCCATACCGTTTTTCACATATTGCGAATCGGTGCAGATTTGCACACGGCAACGGCGTTTCAAGGCTTTCAGGCCTTCGATGACCGCCATCAGCTCCATGCGGTTATTGGTGGTGTCGGCCTCACCGCCATACAGCTCTTTTTCGTGGCTGCCGTAACGCATCAACACGCCCCACCCGCCCGCACCGGGGTTGCCTTTGCATGCGCCGTCGGTATAAAGGTAAACAGTGGGTTCCATGATATCGGCTTCCTTTAACAATAGGGGCGCATGATAGCATAACCTATTCAAAAAATAATCCGGCGGCGTTGCCGGTTGGCTGTTTGAAATAAGGATAAGGCCGTCTGAAAAATATTATTCAGACGGCCTTATCCTTATTTTGTTGCCTTGCTGAAAAATCAAGCCGGCTCAATAAATGATGTTTTTGCCGTAGCCTTCCAAAATTTCTTTAATATGCAGCACGGTATCTTTCGGAGGCGGATGTACGCCTTTGAGTTTGTATTCATCGCCGCACAATTCCCATTTGTGCGCGCCTAATTCATGATACGGCAGCAGCTCGACGGTTTCGATGTTTTCCATGTCGCCGATAAATTCGCCCAACAGGTGTGCGGAGCGGTCATCATCGGTATAGCCCGGCACAATCACAAAGCGCACGCGCGTAGGCTGTTGCCGTTCGGCCAGATAACGGGCGAAACGCAGGGTTTTGGTGTTGGGAATGCCGACCAGCACTTTATGGATTTCGGGGTCGATTTGTTTTAAATCGAGCATCACCAAATCGGTGTGATCAATCAAGCTGTCGAGAATGGCATCGTAATGCAGGGCATAGCCGTTGGTATCGAGGCAGGTATGAATGCCGTTTTCATGGCAGGCGGCAAACCAGTCGCGGATAAACTCGTATTGCAGTAACGGCTCGCCCCCTGTTGCGGTTACGCCTCCGCCAGTTGCCCGCAGGTAATGGCGGTAGGAAATCACTTGCTTCATCACCTGCTCTACCGTAAGCACTTGCGCTTGCTCGGTGCGCATATCCCATGTATCGCGGTTGTGGCAATACAGGCAGCGCATCAAGCAACCTTGCATAAACAGCACGAAACGTAAGCCGGGCCCGTCGACCGTGCCGCAGCTTTCGATAGAATGCACAATGCCTTTGCCGTGATAATGCCGGTGACCGTCGGCAGATTCGGCCGGGTGAATGGTATGAGTTTGCATAGTTTGTGTGCGTATTGTGTTGTTTTCAGAAGAACTATTATACAGCATAGGCCGTCTGAAAAATTTTGTGAAAAGAAATGCCGGGTAAACCTACCCGGCATTTTGTGATGCAGCGTTACCGGCGGATTACATGCTGGCGGTAAAGGTGCGGGTAATCACGTCTTGCTGCTGCTCTTTGGTGAGGGAGTTAAACCGCACCGCATAGCCTGAAACGCGGATGGTCAGCTGCGGATACAGCTCGGGGTCGTTCATCGCTTCAATCAGCATTTCACGGTTGAGCACGTTAACATTCAAGTGCTGGCCGCCTTCTACGCCACCTTCGTGGTGGAAATAACCGTCCATCAAGCCGGCCAGATTTTTCTCGCGTGAAGTTTCGTCTTTACCCAGCGCGCCCGGCACAATCGAGAAGGTGTAGGAAATACCGTCTTTGGCAAACTCAAACGGCAGTTTGGCTACAGAGCTCAACGAAGCCACGGCACCGTTGACATCGCGGCCGTGCATCGGGTTGGCACCCGGGCCGAACGGTGCGCCTGCACGGCGGCCGTCAGGGGTATTGCCGGTTTTTTTGCCGTAAACCACGTTGGAAGTGATGGTCAGCACAGATTGGGTGGGGATGGCATTGCGGTACATCGGATGCGTGGCCACTTTTTTCATAAAGCGCTCAACCAAATCGCAGGCAATATCATCTACGCGATCATCGTTGTTACCGAATTGCGGATATTCGCCTTCGATTTCAAAGTCTACCGCAATGTTGTTTTCATCACGCACCGGGCGCACTTTGGCATATTTGATGGCAGACAGCGAGTCGGCAGCCACCGACAAACCGGCAATACCGCAAGCCATGGTGCGTTTCACATCACGGTCGTGCAAAGCCATCAGCGCGGCTTCGTATGAATATTTATCATGCATATAGTGGATAATATTCAACGCGGTTACGTATTGGGTTGCCAGCCAATCCATGAAATTGTCCATGCGGTTCAACACAGTGTCGTAATCCAACACTTCATCTAAAATCGGCTCGGTTTTCGGGCCGACCTGCTCTTTGGATTTTTCATCAATACCGCCGTTGATAGCGTAGAGCATGGTTTTGGCCAGATTGGCACGGGCGCCGAAAAACTGCATTTGTTTGCCGACAACCATCGGGCTCACGCAGCAGGCAATGGCGTAATCGTCGCTTTCAAAATCGGGGCGCATCAAATCATCGTTTTCATATTGGATAGACGATGTATCGATGGATACTTTGGCACAGAAGTGTTTGAAACCTTCCGGCAGTTGCTCAGACCACAACACAGTAATGTTCGGCTCGGGAGACGGGCCCATGTTGTAAAGCGTGTGCAGGAAGCGGAAGCTGTTTTTGGTAACCAGCGTGCGGCCGTCCAAGCCCATACCGCCGATAGATTCGGTGGCCCAAATCGGGTCGCCTGAAAACAGTTCGTCATATTCGGGCGTACGCAAAAAGCGCACCATACGCAGCTTCATCACCAAATGGTCGATCAGCTCTTGCGCTTCGCTTTCAGTAAGTGTACCGGCTTTCAGGTCACGTTCGATATAAATATCGAGGAAAGTAGCCACACGGCCGAACGACATGGCTGCGCCGTTTTGCGATTTTACTGCTGCCAGATAGCCGAAATAAGTCCATTGCACAGCTTCGCGGGCATTGGCGGCCGGGCGTGAAATATCAAAACCGTAGCGGGCGGCCATTTCTTTCATTTGGCCGAGCGCTTTGTGTTGGTCGTTGATTTCTTCACGGCGGCGAATAGTTTCTTCCAAGTTTTTGCCGGCTTCCAAATCGGCTTGCAAAGAATTGAACTGCGCCACTTTATCGGCCATCAAAAAGTCGATACCGTAAAGCGCCACGCGGCGGTAGTCGCCGATAATACGACCGCGGCCATAAGCATCGGGCAAGCCGGTCAGCACACCGGATTTTCGGCAGCGGCGGATATCGGGGGTGTAAACGTCAAACACGCCTTGGTTATGGGTTTTACGGTATTCGGTAAACGCTTTAACCACTTCCTGATTCAAGGGGCTTTCGTAGATTTTGCAGGAATCCATCACCATTTTCAGGCCGCCGTAAGGCATAATCGCACGTTTGAGCGGCTCATCGGTTTGCAGGCCGACAATGGTTTCCAAATCTTTATCGATATAGCCGGCGGCGTGGCTGTTAATGCCGGATACGATTTGCGAATCGATTTTATAAGGCGCATGGGTACGGTTTTCAACCTTGATGCCTTCCATCACATTATTCCACAACGTGGTGGTCGCTTCGGTGGCGGGCGCCAGAAAATCGCCGTTACCTTCATAAGGGGTGTAATTTTTTTGAATAAAATCGCGTACGTTTACACCGTTCTCCCAATCGCCCGGCTGAAAGCCGGACCATGCAGTGGAACGCTCTTGTGCGGTGGTAGCCATAATAAACTCCTGTTTTGGTTAAGCTAAAAAATATAGAAGAAGAAATTTGTATGGGTAGGATAGCACTTATTTTTTAGGATAAGTAAGCATTTTAGAGAAATAAAATTACTATTTTGACTTAAGTCATGAAATAAAATGTAGTCTGAAAATCTGCTGGAAAATTTATTTCAACGGAGTAAAATGGAACTGAATATACGCTTTTAATAAAGCCAAGGCCGTCTGAAACCACAATGGCTTTCAGACGGCCTTATCTTATGCCCTTATGCCACTTTATGGCAACAACTTATTTGCATTCAATATATTATGCGGATCAAGCTGGGCTTTTACCGCCCGCATCAGGGCGATTTCCGCTTCGCTGCGCACACGCGGCAGCCATTGGTTTTTAACCTGCCCGATGCCGTGCTCGGCAGCAATCGTGCCGCCGCAAGCCAGCACATGCTCATACACCAGTGCATTAACCGCATCTTCATACTGATACACCTCATTACCAAGCACCTCCGGCAGAAAAGTGTTGTAATGTAAACTGCCGTCGCCCAAATGGCCGAACACCACAATTTGTATATCTGCAAACGCCGCCTGCAATGCCGGCGCACAGCGGTCGACAAACTCAGCCACCCGGGCAATCGGCACCGCAATATCATGCTTGATACTGGCGCCCAGCTGACGTTGTGAAGCCGAAATATTTTCACGCAACGTCCACAAATTCAGCCTTTCCGTTTCCGATTGCGCCAACACGGCATTTTCAAAACCGCACTCAAACAAAAACTCGGCCAGCAATTCACCCAAATCATCGCGGGCAACCGAATCGGTCAAATCAAGCAGCACATGCCATTCTGCCTCAACAGGCACGCTCAAACGGCTGAATGCTGATGACAGCGTTAAAGCAAAACGGCTCACCAGCTCAAAGCTGCACAAGCGCTCGGCAAACCGCCCCTGCATTAAGGTCAGCAACCTAACCGCCTGCTCGATGGTTTCCACCCCCACCCAAGCGGTTTCAGTGGTTTGCGGCTGCGCAAACAGCTTCAGTGTTGCCCCGGTAATAATGCCGAGCGTGCCCTCGCTGCCGATAAACAAATGGCGCAAATCATAACCGGTGGTATTTTTATGCAACGGCTGCAAATGCGACATCAACCCGCCATCGGGCAGCACCACTTCCAAACCCAATACCAAATCACGCATCGTGCCGTAGCGCAACACATTCAACCCGCCCGCATTACACGCAATATTACCGCCGATCTGGCATGAACCTTCACTGGCCAGGCTCAAGGGAAACAAACGTCCCGCGGCTGCGGCTGCCTGCTGCACATTTTGCAGCACTGCGCCGGCATCGACGGTTATCGCATTGTCCGCCAAATCAACGCTGCGGATACGGTTCAGCCGGCTTAGATTCAACAACACCCCGCCGTCAGGCACAGCTGCACCGCACAAACCGGTATTGCCGCCCTGCGGCGTAACCGCGATGCCGTGCTCAAAACAAAACCGCATCAGCGCCTGCACTTTTTCTACACTGTCGGGCTGTACCACCGCATCGGCCTTACCGGTATAACGGCGGCGCTGATCGATTAAAAACGGCTGCCCGTCTGCCACAATTTCGCTTTCCGACAAAAATGCCGCAAGCGCCTGCTTCAAATCCTGCCCTGTCATATTTTCCGTATGCTCCAGTTATTAAGCCTTCTAGGGTGTCCTGATGTGTTGTTTATGAGAGGATTTTTGTTCCTGAAAATGCAAATGCAAGGCAAAAAACGCAGCAAGATTGAACATCTTGTGAGGCTTTTTACACAGCAGATGCGTTTTCAGGAGCAAAATACATTCGTCAATCGAATGGTCAGGATACCTAAACCCATTCATAAACGTCAGCCAATAAGGCGGCGCACACATATGGGGCCGGTCGGCTTGGCGCATCATGCTTGAGCAAAGCCGGTCTCCTCGGAGCCCGAATGAGCCGATGCGGTTAGGTTATTTTGTCGAATGAATGGGCCGCAAATAAATTTCAAGCGCGAGGCTCAGTATAAAGCAAAAGCAGGATACGTTAACGTATCCTGCTTTTGTCACATATTCAGCAGAATATGATTATTTTGCAGCAGAAGCAGCTTCAGTAGCAGTTTCAACGGCAGAAGCAGCAGCAGTAGCAGCAGAAGCGGCTTCAGCAACAGCAGCAGAAGCATCTTTAGAACCTTCGGCTACAGCTTCTTGAGCATCAGCTTTGGCTTCAGAAGCAGCTTCAACGGCATCAGAAGCAGCAGCTTGAGCATCAGAAGCAGCTTCAACAACAGCTTCAGAAGCGGCAGAAGCAGCATCTTGGGCTTTCTCGGCGTTGTTACCGCAAGCGGCCAGGAACAGAGACATCAAAGCAGCAGCAAACAGTGATTTTTTCATTTTCAATACCTTCTCTTATTTGATCAAAACTAAGAATAATTAATTTGACCGCACCAAACAGCCCGGTCATATACCACAGAAATTCATAACTGAATCTGTCAGCAATTATGCCGCACGCCCTAAACCAATGCAACGAAACCTGTATACAGTTCAGCAAGAATATAACGCTTAGGCATGTGATTTGAATAATAAGTTCACGCTCAATTGCTGAAACGGATTGAAAAGCTGTTTGAATTTTTTATTTTATTCTAATATTTCAAAAATTTAAGAAATAAAATCACAATAAAAACATTTACCCGCCTCAACGGCCTGCCATTCAGCCTGCCAACCCAAAAGTTGCAAAAAAACAACATTTACTACCGTTGTCTTAAAAAATTCATATTATTTCTTTACCAATCTGCCGCCGCCGCACCATAAGTTTAGCCGCATTGCCATGCCGGCCTATGCTACAATAAACCACCATTTCCACAAATAAAGGACCTATTACATGGCCATTGCAAAAAATTCTGTCGTTACCCTTCACTATGAAATGTTTGATGCCAACGATCAGCTGATCGACAAAACCGAACAACCGATTGCTTATCTGCACGGCGGTTATGACGGTATTTTCCCGCTGGTAGAAGAAGCTTTGCACGGCAAAGAAGTGGGCGAAACGGTGGATGTGGTGCTGGCGCCCGATGATGCTTTCGGCGAGCAAGATCCTGAATTGGTGCGCATCGAAGATGTTAACGTGTTCCCGGTAGAAGTTGAAGCCGGCATGATGTTTGAAGCCGACGACCCCGAAACCGGCGATGTATTGGTGTACCGCGTAACCGATGTGGCCGACGGCAAAGCCGTAGTAGACGGCAACCACCCGTTAGCCGGCATGAAAATCCGCTTTAAAGCCACAGTTGACAGCGTGCGTGAAGCCAGCGCTGATGAAATTACCCACGGTCACGCCCACGGCCCGCACGGTCACCACCACTAAGATTCCTGATGCGTCGTTTATAAAGGGATTTTTGCTCCTGAAATTGCAGATACCCTGCAAAAAAATGCAGTAAGCTCGGATATTTTGCGAGGCTTTTTAACGCAGCAGATGCGTTTTCAGAAGCGGAAAGCACCCGTAAACGAATTGTCAGGATATCCTATAGTTCATTCGAAAAATCTATCTGATGGCATCGCCCTGCCCTTGCCGGTTGATTTTTTGAATCAGCATCAGGCTTCCAGCCTATCATCTCATCAAAAGGCCGTCTGAAACCAAAAGGCCGTCTGAAAACCAAAAGTTTCAGACGGCCTTCATCCATGATTTCATACCCATTCATCAAAGCAGGCCGGAAAGCAAGCCGGAGAAGCGGCAAGCAAACGACCATGCACACCATAGGGCGTAAGGCGAGAAAATCGGCGCAATCAGGTTATTTTCATGAATGGGTATATGCTGCAACCATTATGCCTTGATGCTGTCGCGGCTTTCCAATACCTGATCAATCAAACCGTAGGCTTGCGCCTCTTCGGCAGACATAAAATTATCGCGATCGGTATCACGTTGCAAATCGGCCAAATCGCGGTCGCAATGTTTGGCCAGCAAACGATTGAGCTTTTCTTTGATTTTCAACAATTCACGCGCATGGATTTCGATATCCGAGGCCTGGCCGCCCAAGCCGCCGCTGATGAGCGGCTGGTGGATCATGATGCGGCTGTTGGGCAGTGCGAAACGTTTGCCTTTGGTGCCCGCCGAAAGCAAAAACGCGCCCATACTGGCCGCCTGGCCGAGGCACAAGGTTGACACATCAGGCTTCACAAAATTCATGGTGTCGTAAATCGACATGCCGGCCGTTACCGAGCCACCCGGTGAGTTGATATAGAGGAAAATATCCTTATCGGGATTTTCACTTTCCAAAAACAATAATTGCGCCACCACCAAATTGGCTGTTTGATCGTTGACCGGCCCCACCAAGAAAATGATGCGCTCTTTCAGCAGGCGCGAATAAATATCAAACGCGCGCTCGCCACGGCCGCTTTGTTCAACCACGGTCGGCACTAAATAGTTGTTTTCGATTTCGGGAAACATATGCGCTCCTATCATAATAATGGTAAAAAAGCACCCAAGCGCAGCTTAAGGTGCTTTTGTTTTCAGACGGCCTCAACCGCCATTAAGCCTGTGCGCCCATCACTTCATCAAACGACAAAGCTTTTTCGCTGACTTTGGCTTTGCCCAGCACAAAATCTACCACATTGGCCTCAATTGCCAAAGAAGTCGGGCCTTGCAAACGTTGTTGGTCGGCAAAATACCACTCGATCACTTCTTGCGGATCTTCATAGCTTTCGGCAAATTCGCTAACCACCGCTTTGATTTGCTCTTCAGTCGGCTCCAGTTTGTTTTCTTCCACCAGTTTGGCCAGAATCAAGCCCAAAGCCACGCGGCGTTCGGCCTGTTCGTTAAACATATCGGCCGGCAGATCCAGATTGGCGGCATCAGCCATACCTTGGTTAACGAAATTTTGCTT
Organism: Uruburuella testudinis; assembly: GCF_022870865.1. Taxonomy (NCBI): domain Bacteria; kingdom Pseudomonadati; phylum Pseudomonadota; class Betaproteobacteria; order Neisseriales; family Neisseriaceae; genus Uruburuella; species Uruburuella testudinis. The sequence continues at coordinate 1,007,811 of NZ_CP091508.1, read as the reverse complement.
CATTTCGGCAGCCAGGCGGGCGGCTTCATCGGCCACCAGAGCTTTGGGCAGCTGGATTTCGGTAGATTTCAGCAAAGCTTCCATCACCGCTTCTTTGGTTTGCTCCTGCGTGCGGCGGGATACTTCACGCGCCACATTTTTCTTCACTTCTTCGCGCATTTTGGCCACATCGCCGTCTTCAATGCCCAAAGCTTTGGCAAATTGCTCGTCTACTTCCGGCAATACGGCTTCGGATACGTTGTTTAATGTGATGGTGAACACAGCGGTTTTACCGGCCACGTCTTTACCGTGGTAATCTTCCGGGAAATTCACTTCCACATCTTTGCTTTCACCTTCTTTCAAGCCCAACACACCGGCTTCGAATTCAGGCAGCATTTGGCCGTTGCCCAATACGAAGGGGTAATTTTTAGAAGAGCCGCCTTCAAAAGGCACATCATCGATTTTGCCTTCAAAGTCGATAATCACACGGTCGCCGTTTTGCGCTTCGCGCTCAACGTGGTTGAAACGGGTACGCTGTTGGCGCAGGATATCGATGGTTTTGTCGATTTCGGCATCGCCCACTTCGGCGGTTACTTTTTCAATTTCCTGAGCGGCCAAATCGCCTACAGCCACTTCGGGGAATACTTCGAAAATCGCGGCCACTTTAAAAGCATCTTTATCATCTTGCTCTTCCACGCCTTCGAAACGCGGCATACCGGCCACTTTCAAATCTTCGCTGACAGCGACATCGTAGAAGGCTTTTTGAACCTGCTCGTTCATCACATCGTTTTGCACACCCGCGCCATACATAGACTCAACCATCTTCAGCGGCGCTTTGCCGGGGCGGAAGCCGTCGATTTTTACGCGGCGTTGGGTTTGTTGCAAACGCTTGTCGGTTTCCGCATTGATGGCCGCCCACGGCAGCGCCAACACAATTTTGCGTTCCAGATTTTCCAAAGTTTCTACAGTTACGCTCATTATAAGCCCTTAATTCTATTGGTGTTAACAATCCAAAACGGGCGGCATGCCCGCTTTTGCATTCATTTCCCGAAAAATGGGGATAAAAAATTAAACCGCAAGTGTATCACAACACGCCGATAAAATATATTTTTCAACATTCATACTCATTGATAAAAACAACCCGCTCCTGCCTTCATCCTGCCGCCTTATTGGCCGGCTTTTTTAAATCGGCTTCAGACGGCCTTTGCCCTCATTATGCGTGCGGTTTCATGCCAACAGCCGTCGGGGCGCAATTCCAGCCGCGCCACTTGGCCGTAAGCCACCTCATCCAGCGCATCTGATGTCAGCGCGTAAACAGGCGGCACGCGGGCGGGGGCGAGCAAGTGCAACGGCGGCAGCGGGTAATAGCGTGCATCAAGGCCGTCTGAACGCGGCCACGGTTGTGTGTGGTTGATATACAGGCCGTGCCAGCCGTAGCGGTTGAGCGGCTGTGCCTGCCATGTTGCTGCGGCTGCGGCAAACCCGATGCCACGCACCACTGAAACGCGCGTGATATTTTCGGGTTTGATGTCGGCGGCCTGTAAAGCGGTCTGCCCTTGCGGTGCGGCAGACCACGCCAATTGCTGTTGCAGTTTGGCGGCTTTATCGGTCAAACGGTCGCTGCGGTTCAAACCCACCATTTCAGACGGCCTCGCTTCAGCATCGCCGTAATATTTGCAAGTTAATTCAATGTGATACAGCCGCCCATTTAATCCGGCCACGAAATCGAGTGCGCCCAAGGTTTGGCCGTTATCGTCGCGCACGCTCAGATTGCGGGCATACAGCTGCGCATGCGGGGCAGTGTTCAGCCAAAAGGCCAACAGGCTTTCGGCATACAGCCCCAAACGGTGGCCGAACGGGGCTTCTTGCGCCAGATGCTGTTGCAGCGGTTCAGGATTGCTGTCGAGTGCCAGCAGGCAGCGGAAGCCTGCTTCGCCGAGCAATTCGCGCACCCCCAATTCGCAGCCGCTGTGCCACAACGGCGGTGCGGTCAAAATCGAGGCCAGATCGCGCACATTCGGGTCGGTCAGCCGCCACCACAGTGCATCAAGTGCATAATTCATTTCAGACGGCCTTATCTATTTGAGGTTGCGTTTCACAGTATTTAAAAAGCCGCGCAAGATATCAATATCTTCTGTTTGTGTGTTGGCGCGGGAAAACAAGCCTTGCATGCGCCGCATCAACCGCTCGCTGTTGCGGCGGTTGAAAAAGCCGATGTCGTCCATCACGCTTTCGAGATGGCCGACCAGGCCGCTGATTTGGGCGTGGGTGGCGGGGTTGCTTTCCTGTGTCAGGTGCGTCATCGGCATGCCGATCTGGCTGAACAATTCGTAACACACCACTTGCACCGCCTGCGAGAGGTTCAGCGAAAAATAATCGGGATTACCGTTGATGGTCATCAGGCGGTTGCAGTTTTGCACTTCTTCGATGCTCAGGCCGAAAGTTTCATTGCCGAACACCAGCGCCACCTGCTGCCCGGCCTGCGCGGCTTGCAGCAGCTCGGGCACCAGCTCGCGCGGGGTTTGCAGCGGCGAAGTCAGCTCGCGCTTGCGGCTGGTGAGTGCGCAATTGAGGGTGGTGTCGGCCAGCGCTTCATCCAGCGTGGCGGTGATGCGGGCGTTTTCCAGCACATCGGCGGCGCCCGAGGCCAACACAAAACTCTCTTGCGGCAATTCAAATGCTTGCGGATTGGCGCTGTCAAACGCGGGCGGCTCGGGCGTCATCGGTGTGGTAATCAATTGCGGCGCCACCAGTGTCAGGCGGGTAAGCCCCATGGTTTTCATAGCGCGCGCGGCCGAACCGATATTGGCCGGATGGCTGGTGCGGGCCAGAACGATATGGATATTGTCGAGATAAGCGGGTATGGCGGGAATATGATTCATCATGTTTTATTTTCGGAATGCGCGTATAATGCGGCCTATGTTTTCAGACGGCATCTTGAGCAATTAATGTGAAGAACAGGCCGTCTGAAATGCTCTTTAACATGAGAAACCGCCCTGCCCGCACTTCGCGGCGCTTTGATGCGCGGTTTCTGCCGTTTGACGTTTTGCTTGCCGAGCGGCAACCGATATTGTACCCGATTAGAAAGCCTGCCATGAATCCGATTTTAAACACCGCCTTCAAAGCCGCCCGCAAAGCCGGCGATATGATGATTCGCGCCTCCGCCAGCCTCGACACTGTCAAAATCGACAGCAAAGCGTTTAACGATTTCGTATCCGATGTCGACCGCCAATCGGAAGCCATCATTCTCGACACCCTCTTTTACAGCTATCCCGACCACCTTGTCCGCAGCGAAGAAGGCGGCTATTTCCGCGCCGACAAAACCCGCGAAGGCATTACTGTTCATCAAATATCCGCCCAAGATGTGCCCGCCGTGCCCGAATACGAATGGGTAATCGACCCGCTCGACGGCACCACCAACTATCTGCACGGCCACCCGCAATATGCAGTTTCGATGGCACTTTTACACAAAGGCAAATTGCAGGAAGCGCTGGTTTACGCCCCCGAACGCAACGATCTCTATATGGCTTCGCGCGGCAAAGGCGCCCTGCTCAACGACCGGCGCATCCGCGTATCCAACCGCATCGAGCTCAACCGCTGCCTGATCGGCACCGGCTTTCCGGTAGTCGATCAAAGCATGATGGATACTTACCTGGCGATTCTGAAAGACTTTCTTGCCAAAACTGCCGGCGGCCGCCGCGAAGGCGCCGCTGCGCTGGATTTGTGTGCCCTTGCCTGCGGCCGCCTCGACGGCTTTTTCGAATTCAACCTCAAGCCGTGGGATATTGCGGCAGGTGCGTTGCTGGTGCAGGAAGCCGGCGGCATCGTGACCGATATGCACGGCAATGAAAACTGGCTGGAAAGCGGCGATATCGTGGCCGCCAACCCGAAAGTGCTGGCGCAAATGCTGCAAATCATTGCCCCGCATGTGAAATAAGGCTTGATTAAAGCAAGGCCGTCTGAACGCAGATTTCCGTTCAGACGGCCTTTTTTAATGTGAATTCGAAATAAGAAAATTCTAAACAACGAGTAGCCGATTGATAGCAAGCTGCTGTTTTAATATAAATAAAAACCATAAGAAGACTTCATTCAATTCAAATCAATTGGCAGCAGAAAACCGATCAAAGTTAATTTATGCGCCCAGGCAGGCATCACAGCGCAGCACTTTGATACGGACCAGATAATCACCGGGCTGGCGGGTTGTCGGACATTAAGTTTTGTCCGGCAGCATTGAGTTGGTGTGGCCGCATTCGGTTGGTATTGCGGCATGCCGTTCCCGCCCCAACGAGAGAGGGTTAGGCTGGGGGCAACGCAGCAAAGGGATTTTGATGCCCGATATAAAAATAACCTGATTGCGGTGCCCCTTGCTCATATTAAAAGTATCCCATTATCAAGCTGATAGGCTGTACTTACACACCCTCTTGCGTTTATATCTCTTTATGATACATTGATTTGAGCTTTACCATACCTCACGGACTATCTTATCCCGAACGCACGTTTTCTATTTTCAGCCCGTTTATTTCAAACAACAATGAAATAATGTCTGTTCAGACGGCCTGTTGACGTGCGGCATACCCAGCCGCGACCAAATCCTTTACAATAAGTTTTCCGCATCTCTACGAAAGCAGCCCATGATTGCCGTTATCGGCGGCAGCGGTCTGACCCGTCTGCCCGAACTTAAAATCGTCCACCGCCAAATCGTGCGCACGCCCTACGGCCTGACCAGCAGCCCGCTGCTGATGGGCTGCATGGGCAGCCATGAGATTGCGTTCCTTGCCCGCCACGGCCTCAACCACACACTCTCGCCGCATGAAATCAACTATCGTGCCAATATTTGGGCACTGCAATCGGTGGGGGTAAAAAACATCGTGTCGATTTCTTCGGTAACCAGTGTCAATGAAGATTTTGAGCTCGGCTCGCTGGTGGTGCCGCACGACTTAATCGACTACACCTGGGGGCGCGACTGCACCTTTTTTGAAGGGCGGCCGCAACCGGTTGTTTACACCGATTTCTCGCCGCCCTACAACCGCGAGCTGCGCCTGCGCCTGTTGCAACACGCCGCCGCCCACGGCACTCAACTCAACCGCCGCGCCGTATACGGCTGCCTGCAAGGCCCGCGTATGCCCACGGTGGCCGAAGTGCGCCGCTACCGCAACGATGGTGTCGACATTGTCGGCATGACCGGTATGCCCGAAGCGGTGCTGGCCCGTGAGCTTGATATGGCCTATGTGCATTTGTGCGCGGTTATCGGCACGGCGGCCTGCAACGATAACGGCCACCATATGCAGTCGCCTGAATTCCGCAGCCGTCAGGCAGAAATATCGATTGAAAAAATCCGCCGCCTGCTGGTGGATTTGTAAGGCCGTCTGAAACCCAAGGAGCCCTCATGAACCCACTTGCCACCGTTACCATCGGCCTGATTTCTACCAGCGACCGCGCCAGCAGCGGCGTTTATCAGGATGAAGGCATTCCGGCGCTGAAACACTGGTTACAGGCCGCCGTGAATAATCCCATTAATTTTGCTGAAGCGCTGATTCCCGACGAGCAAGCGCAAATTGAAGCGGCGCTCTGCCGCATGGCCGACACTGATGGTTGCGACCTCATTTTTACCACCGGCGGCACCGGCCCCGCTCTGCGCGATGTCACCCCCGAAGCCACCTTGGCGGTGGTCGACAAAGAAATGCCCGGCTTCGGCGAACAAATGCGCCAAATCAGCCTGTATTACGTGCCCACCGCCATTTTATCGCGCCAAACCGCCGGCATTCGCGGCCGATGCCTTATCGTCAATCTGCCCGGCCGCCCGAAAGCCATCGCCGAAACATTGGGCGGCGTGTACGACGGCAACGGTGAAATCAAGGTACACGGCCTGTTCAGCGCCATTCCTTATTGTGTCGATTTAATCGGCGGTGCATTTATTGAAACCGATGAAGCGGTGTGCAAAGCCTTTCGCCCGAAGCAAAAGTAGGCTGTTTGCATTTCATCTGCCAATCATATCCGCGCATAACAACAACCTGATAATCGGCTTGAGGCCGTCTGAAAACTCATTCGCAAAAGTAACCTAACTGGGTTGGCTTACTTTTGTCAATAAGCTTTCAGACGGCCTTTGCTCATGATGCGCCAAACTGCCGGCGCCAGGCACTCGGCGTCACTTTAAAGCGTTCGCGAAAATGTTTGCGCAACGATACCGCATGGCTGAAGCCTGCCATTTCGGCAATTTTTTCTACCGGCAGCGAAGTGGCTTCCAGCAATTCGCAACTGCGCCGCAGCCGCTCCTGCAACAGCCATTCACCCACCGACAGGCCGGTGGCTTTCTGAAAGTGGCGGGTAAAGGTGCGGCGGCTCATCGCTGCCCGCCCGGCCAAGTCATCCAGCGAATGCGGCTGATGCAGATGTGTGCGCAAAAAATCCAGCAAACGGTTGATGTGTGCGTTTTGAGTGGATTGCGGCAACGGTTGTTCGATAAATTGCGCCTGCCCGCCCTCACGATGCGGCGGCACCACCATGCGGCGGGCGATTTTATTGGCGGTTTGCACACCGTAAAATTCGCGCACGATATACAGGCAGCAATCCAGCGATGCCGCCGTGCCCGCCGAAGTAATCACGCGGCCGTCGTGGATATACAGCGCATTATTGTCCAGCGCCACATTTGGAAAGCGCGCACTGAAATCGGCTTCGGCCTCCCAATGTGTTGCGGCGCGGCGGCCGTCGAGCAAACCGGCATGTGCCAATACATAAGTACCCAAACACAAACCCACCATATATGCCCCGCGCCGGTATGCAGCCTGCAAAGCCGCCAGCAGCTCGGGGGAAGGCGCTTCATCCACATCCGGCCAGCCCGGCACAATCACGATATCCGCCGCCGCCAACAACGCCAGAGTGCCATCGGCAAGAATCTGCATACCGTGGCCGCGGCAATGCAAATCGCCATCGGGGTTGGGCGACACGGTTTTCAAATCAAACAAATGCTGCTCGGGCAAAATATCATGACCGAAAATAATCTGCGGCACCGAAAAATGAAACAGGCTGAAATCGGGATAAGCAATCAGGGCAACCAGCGGCAGAGCCATGGTTCGACACTCCAAATATAATAGCCCTTCACAAAAGTAAGCAGATAATGCGGGGGGCCGAAAACAATGCAGTTTTGACCGCTTCAGCGCTTTAGCAAAGCCGACCCTCTTCGAGCTCAAACAAGCCAACACCGTTAGGTTACTTTTCTGAATGGGTATGTAAGATTCAAAACCGTAGTTTAACCCAATGGCCCGATAGTTTCTATAATTGACCTTCAGGCCGATTTTATATCAGCCGTGAATAGCGCATAATACACAGCATCAACCACACAACCGGAAATCATCCATGAAAAACTTTGTATTCCGCAGTGCCACCGCCCTGCTGCTGGCCGCCGGCCTTGCTGCCTGCAACACCCCCGCCGCTTCCACGCCCACTGCCGCCCAAGGCGTAGAAATCCAGCAGATTCGCAACGCCACGCTGAAAATCGATTACAACGGCAAAACCTTCCTGATCGACCCGATGCTGGCGAAAAAAGGCGCCTATCCCGGCTTTCCCGGCACCTACCGCAGCGAGTTGCGTAATCCGCTGATTGAATTGCCGATGCCGGCAGAAGAGGTCATGAAAGCCGATGCCGTGATTGTAACCCACACCCATCTCGACCATTGGGACGATGCCGCGCAAAGCCTGCTGCCGAAAAACATGCCGATTTTTGCGCAACATGAAGCCGATGCCCAACTGATCCGCAGCCAAGGTTTCACCAATGTGCGGGTATATGGCGACAATACCGAATTCGGCGGCGTGCGCATCAGCCGCACCGGCGGCCAACACGGCACCGATGCCATGTATCAGGTTAAGCCGCTGGCCGATTTGCTCGGCGAAGCTTCCGGCATTGTGTTCCAAGCCCCGGGGCACAAAACCGTTTATTTGGTTGGCGACACCATTTGGCGCCCTGAAGTTGATGCTGCGCTGGCAACATTCAAGCCCGATGTGATTATTCTGAATACCGGTTATGCCAAGGTTGACGGCTTTGACAATGATTCCATTATTATGGGCAAAGACGATGTGGCCCGCGCTTACCGCGCCGCCCCCGATGCCGTAATCATCACCACCCATATGGATGCGGTTAACCACGCAGCCCTTTCCCGTGCCCAACTGCGCGATTATGTAAAAGAAAAAGGCTTGCAAAACCGTGTCTTAGTGCCCGCCGACGGTCAAAGCTACCGCTTCTGAGTCTCTAACAAACACCACCGCCCTGCTTTAATGCAGGGCGTTTTTATGGCCGTCTGAAAATTCCGAAAACCCCGGCAGCTGAAGCCATAAAACGATTTTATTAATCGATACAGCAACTTAATCATTCCACTATATTACCCGCCCCGCCGGCTTATTTGCGGAACCAGTATAAAAACGCCCCTCCTTGCCTCAAGCCGTCTGAAACGGTATCGGCAGGCATTTTGAATTGAATATGCTATCCCGAGATAGCCTGCGGTGCGCAAAAGCGTTATCATATGGCTTAAAAGGAGTTTGATATGAATCTTTTTGATACCCGCAGTGTAACCTTTGCCGAGCCGATTGATATGCTCTATGCCTGCCACGGCAAAGTGCGCCGCTTTTGCGAACAAGTGAAGCTGCTGCCCGACTATATCAATAAACACGGCCGCAACGATATTGTGTTGCAAACCATCCGACAGATCAGCCAATATTTCAACGTAGCCGCGCCGCTGCACCATGAAGATGAAGAGCAGGATTATTTTCCGCTGCTGCTGCAATACGCGCCCGAAGCGCAGCCAGACATCAACGAGCTTTTACGCCAACACGAAAGCCTGCATGCAAATTGGACGGCGGTGGAAACAGAATTCGACAAACTGCGCAACCACCCCGATTATCGGCCCGATACCGCCATATTGAAACGCTTCACCGCCGGCTATGATGCGCATTTGGCCATTGAAGAGCCGCTGTTTGACTTGGGCAAACAAAAAATACCGCCGCAGAAACTGGCTGAAATCGGTAAAATTATGGCCGCCCGCAGGCGCGCTTAAGCAACCATGGATAAACAACATATCAAAGGCCGTCTGAACGTTTCAGACGGCCTTTGAGCCATTTTAAACTTTTGCAAAATGCCTGTGAACGTGCAAAAGTATCAATGTGTTAAAACAACCTGACCCGCAGCGGTTTGCGCACGAAAGCTAAACCGCCCCAGGGTGTCTTGATAATTCTGAATTGCCAGGCTCCTAGGGTATCCTGACAATTCATATATCATCATCTTTTTTGTGCTAAAAGCACATCTGCTGCGTTAAAAAGCTTCGCAAGATGTCCAATCTTGCTGCGTTTTTTGCCTGGCATCTGCACTTTTATCACAAAAAATCTGAATAATTCTGAATGGTCAGGACACCCTAGTCAAGCAGCAAAGCATCATCCGCCACTTTTTCACCACGCGTCTGCTCAAACATATGCAGCAAATCGGGCACATCCATGCCGGTGCGCTTGTCGCCGCTCACGTCCAGCACCACCTGCCCCTGATGCAGCATCACTGTGCGGCTGCCGTGGTCGAGCGCCTGGCGCATTGAATGGGTAACCATCATGGCGGTCAAGCCGTTTTCATGCACGATTTGATCGGTGAGGTTCATCACAAATGCAGCGGTTTTCGGATCAAGCGCGGCGGTATGCTCGTCCAACAGCAAAATTTTGCTGGGCTGCAAACTGGCCATCAGCAGGCTCACGGCCTGGCGCTGGCCGCCTGAAAGCAAGCCCATGCGGTCGGTCAGGCGGTTTTCCAAACCCAAATTGAGCATGGCCAGCTTGTGGCGGAAAAGCTCGCGGTTTTCTTTATTTAAGGCCAAACCCAAATGGCGTTTACGGCCGCGCTTATAAGCCAACGCCATATTTTCTTCAATACTGAGCGCTTCGCAGGTGCCCGCCATCGGGTCTTGAAACACACGCGCCACCAAGTGCGCGCGCTTGTGGGCCGGCAGCCGGGTAACGTCGGTGCCGTTGATGACGATGCTGCCCGAATCCACCGGCAAGGCGCCGCTGACAGCATTCAAAAACGTCGATTTACCCGCGCCGTTGCTGCCGATAACGGTAACAAACTCGCCATCGGCAATTTGCAGGCTCATGCCGCGCAAAGCGCGATTTTCAATCGGTGTGCCGGCATTGAAGGTAATTTTAAGATTGTCGGCGCGCATCATGATATTTGTTTCCTTTTCAACCAACGTTTGATATGGGGCATGCGCAGGGCAATCACTACCAGAACGGCAGTCAGCAGGTTTAAATCTTGCGGGCCGAAACCGATATCGCGCAAAGTATCGCTGCCCAAGGCCAGTGCGATAAACCAGCGGTAAAGCACCGCCCCTACAATCACCGACAACACCACCACCGCGATGCGCTTACTCGGCAGCAGCGTTTCACCGATAATCACCGCTGCCAAGCCGATAACAATAGTGCCCACACCGATAGAAATATCCGCCCCGCCCTGGGTTTGCACAAACAGCGCGCCGCCCAGCGCAATCAGCGCATTGGAAATGGCCATGCCGATAATAATCATTTTGGAAGTGCCCACGCCCTGCGCCCGTGCCATACGGCTGTTGGCACCGGTGGCGCGCATGCTCAAACCGGCTTCGGTCGCAAAAAACCAGTCTAACAATAATTTTGCCGCCAACACAAAACCCAACACAATCAGCGGCTGCACCCAATATTGATTACTGAAATCAGCCGCTACAAAGGGGCTGAACACGGTTTGCTCGCCAATCAGCGGCAGATTGGGCGCGCCCATAATGCGCAGGTTGACCGAATAAAGTGCCACCATCACCAAAATACTGGCCAACAGCTGCAAAATACCTAACGACACATGCAGCCAGGCGGTGACCACACCGGCCGCTGCCCCCGCAGCCATACCGGCGGCACATGCCAGCCACGGATTCATACCGCCGACAATACACACTGCCGCTACAGCACCGCCAAGCGGAAAGCTGCCGTCGGCAGTCAGATCGGGAAAATCAAGAATGCGGAATGAAATCAGCACGCCCATCGCCACTAGGGCATAAATCAGGCCGCTTTCAAATGCACCGAATAAAGCTTCAACAGACATAATAAAATTTCTTTGTTATAACAGAAAACTCCAGTTTATACCCATTCGCAAAAATAGCCGGCAAGGCGGCGAGCCAACGCTGTCAGGTTGTGTTGGTGAATGGATATCATACTGCCTTGCAGCATGGGCGGGCTTTTCTGCTATATGGTTAAACAAATAAAATAGAAAGGCCGTCTGAAAACAAACCTTACCCTGTTGCCACAGGTTTCAGACGGCCTCATGCTATGATTCGCGTACGGCTATTCCTGCACTTCGGCAGCTTCCTGCAACACCTCGTCGGAAAGGGTGATGCCTTGCTCGGCCGCATGTTTCTTGCTCACAATCAAATCCAGCTTGTCCATGCGGGCAGAGGGAATCTCGCCTGCCGGTGTGCCTTTCAGAATACGCGCCACCGTGTCGCCGGTTTTCCGGCCCAAGTCGAAATAATTCACGCCCAAAGCCGCAACAGCACCGCGTGCAACCGAGCCGGTATCGGAAGCCACCAGCGGCAGTTTGTTTTCCACAGCCACTTTATACAGCGACTCAAATGACGACACCACATTGTTATCCAACGAGGTATAAATCACATCGGCTTTGCCTTTCAAGCTGCGCGCTGCAGTCGGCACATCCACGCTCCGTTGTGCCGGTGCGGCATCTACCCGGATATTTTCACCTGCCAACGCCGCTTTGAGCTGATCGAACACAATCGCAGAATTCACTTCGCCCGGGCTGTAAACATAGCCTATCGATTTCAGATTAGGAATAATTTTCTTCATCAAGTCGATTTGCGGTGCCAGCGGCAATTCGTCAGATACACCGGTTACATTGGTGTTTGAAGCCTCCCAGCCCGGCACCAGCTTGGCCGCTACCGGGTCGGTAACCGCCGCATACACAATCGGAATCGACTTGGTGGCGGCCACCATCGATTGCGCGCTGGGTGTGGCAATCGCCACAATCACGTCCGGCTTGTCGCCGACAAATTTTTTGGCAATCTGCCCTGCCGTTGCCGTGCTGCCTTGTGCGGTTTGAAAGTCGACCTGCAAATTTTTGCCTTCTTCAAAGCCTTGTGCTTTTAATTCTTCCAGCACCCCCTTGCGCACATTATCCAGCGCCGGATGCTCCACAATGGCCGTAATCGCTACTTTTTTAACCTCGCCCGATGCCGGTGCCGCAGCCGTGCCGCTTTTTTGCTCTGCCGGCGAACAGGCGGCCAACAACACGGCCAGCATGCCCAATGCCGGTTTGGCAGGGATGTGAAACTTCATAATGCCTATCCTTTTGCACATTTTTCAATCTTCGGAATATTAGGCTAAAAAATCGGAAAATGCACTTCGTAAAGGCTTGTAAACTCCGATGCACCACCCGATTACGGCGTAGGAAATATTAGCAACAAGCCGATAAAAAGCGCATTATGCCAATCAGCAGCGCAACAGCAACACTTGTTGGCACTGGTTTTATCAGTTGGGCAAAAATATGGTTATTACAACCAAACAGGCCGTCTGAATATTCAGACGGCCACATCAGGACACCCTAGCAAAACCAGTCCTCTTCAAGCACAGGCAAATCAACGCCATTGGATTATTGTTGTGAATGAGTATTAAACGAAGATGGTTATGCGTTCCAGTCTACCCAGCCCATAGCCCATGTCAGCAGCACCAGGCCGCCGAAAATGATGCGGTAATAGGCAAAAGGCACATAATTTTTGCTGGATACAAATTTCAATAATGCTTTAACCGCCAGCAAACCGGCAAAAAAAGCAGCCACGAAGCCCACCGCAATCAAGCCGATATCTTCGGCGGTAAACAGGCTGTAATGCTTAAGCACATCATAAGTGGTGGCGGCAATCATCACCGGCACGGCCAGAAAAAATGAAAACTCGGTGGCAACTTTACGCTCCAAGCCCCACAGCATGCCGCCCATGATGGTACTGCCCGAACGCGAAGTGCCCGGCACCAATGCGCAAATCTGCGCCAAACCCACCACCAGCGCATCTCGCATTTTCATGTCGTCTACATGCATCACTTTCGGCGGCCGTGTGCTTTGGCGCCGCTCCACCCACAAAATAAAAAATCCGCCCAACACCAAAGCCGTGGCTACGGTCAGCGGGTTAAACAACACTTCTTTAATCTGCTTGCTGAAAATCAGCCCCACCACAGCTGCCGGAATAAAAGCCACAATCAGGTTTACCACAAAGCGGTTAACCGCCGGATCTTTGCCGATATGGGTCAGCACATGCGTGAAACGGCTGCGGTATTCAAAAATCACCGCCAATACCGCACCAAGCTGGATGGCGATTTCAAACACTTTGCCCTTACTGTGGAAATTCAATAAGTCGCCGAATACAATCAAATGCCCGGTGCTCGACACCGGCAGAAATTCGGTCAACCCTTCGATAATGCCCAAAATCAGGGCTTTAAACAACAACACAATATCCATAAACACCTATTCTTCCTACTGCTTTGAAATCCACTCCAACTGTCGGTGCAACAGCACCGCATCAGACCGCAGCGTATGATAGCGCCGTTTTACCGCATCTTCTTAAAGGGCGATTAAGCGGTCATCCTATTTTTCAGACGGCCACCATTATCATCGGCCAAAAAGCTTCAGGCAGCCTGCAAGGATATCCCAGGCTGCCTGACACCCATTCATCAAACTGAGCCGGCTGCATCAACCTGCAACCTTGCCGGCTTAGTTTCCGAATAGATACGAATCATTGACACACGTTTATTGGTTGGCGGTTTTGGCAAACGAAGCGCCTTTGCTTTTCAAAGCAGAAGCCGCCTTGGCTGCCGGCGCTTTCATGCCGCGTTCGCTGCGCACTTTTGCCACCAGCTCATCAATGGTTTTCATGCCGGCCTGCCAGTCGCCGGTGAATTTCACCTGATATTTGCCGCCCACAATCACAGTGGGCGTGCCGCTGATTTGATAGGTGTTGGTCAGTTCTTCCATTTTTTTGGCTTGAGCCTGATTGCTGAACGAATCATAAGCGGCAATCAGCTTTTTACCGTCAAAGCTTTTTTGACTTTCAGCCCACTGTTTGAATGTTGCCGAATCGGCCAAATTGATTTTTTGGGCATAAACCGCTTCAAACACCGCCGGATTTGCCTGGTATTTCAAACCCGACTGGTTAACCGCTGCCGCCACACGAGCCAAACCCAGCATGTCCGGCTGCCACACCACATGTTCGGTGCGCAAATAAGTGTCGGCCGGGAAGCTGCGGGCATGCTTCAGCAATACCGGGTCGAGATGGTAGCAATGCACGCAAAAATAACCGAAAAATTCCAACACTTCGATTTTGTCTGCCTGTGTTTGCGGAATAGGTTTGGCCAATACGGTGTAATCCTGCCCCTCGACCGGCGCGGCGTAAGCTTGAGCGGCCAAGCCGAAAGTAACGGCAGCGGCCAACAGCAGAGGTTTCAATTTCATATTTTTATCCTTTAACAACATTAATTGATGCGGTTTGTCTGGTTTTCAAAGCCATATTTTCAGACGGCCTCAAGCGGTGGCCGCTCGGGTGCGCCTTTTAATTCTACAATGTTCCCTTCCGGGTCGGTAATAAAAATCGAAGGCCCGAAGCCGTCGCCGCCATAACGCACGGCAGGCTCCTCCATTCGGATGCCGTGCGCCTGAAGATGGGCGGTCAGCAAAGCTTCGTCAAACGGCTCGATGCGCAGGCAGAAATGCTCGAGATTGGCATGTTCGGGCAGAGGCTCGCCGCTTCTGGCCTGCCCCAACGGTTTGTCGATGGGGGCAAAATCAATAATCGAACGCCCTGCCCGCAGCTGGATCAAACCCAAATCGGTTAACTCACGCTCCAATGTACAGCCCAACACCTTGCAGTAAAAATCCAGCATACGTTGGCGGTTGCGGATGCGCAGCACCACATGGTCAATGCCTAGAATTTCAAATGCCATCACGCGCCGCCCTCAATATTTTATTTCACCGAACGGGCAAAACTGTCGATACCGTTTTGCTGCAAAGTTTTCCGGGTGCGGTCGGCATCGGCTTTGCTCAAGCGGCCGCTTTGCACGCGATAAACCGGCTTGCCGTTTACCGTGGCTTCGCTGACGTTTGAAGACACACCCATCATGGCCAGCTTGGCACGGTGTGCTTCAGCACTTTGACGGTCGCCGAACGAGCCCATCTGCACCACCAAACGGCCTGAAGTTGCAGCGCCGACCGATGCCTGCGGTTTGCTTTGCGCTTTTTCGGCCTGCGCGTCTTTACGTGCTTTTTCGATACTGCCACTGTTCAGAATTTGCTCGGGTGTGGGCTTAGCAGCCGGTTTCGGCTCGGCTTTTTTCTCGGCAGGCTTGGCTGCCGGCTTGGCGGCTTGAGGCTTCGGCTCTACGCGCGGTTGCTCACGGCGCACAGGCGGCGCGGCCGGGGTTACGGCACTGGCAGCTTCGTCGGTTTGCTGTTCCAAAATAAAATCGCCCAACACATCAGAGGCTGAAAAATCTTCGGCACTGGCCGGCACTTGCGGCACAGATGCAGGCAAGCTGTCTTTCGGCACCAAAACTTCCGGCGGCGGCGGCAATTCTTTCTGCACTTCTTCTTTAAATGCTTTTTTATTGCTTTGGTTGAGGAAAAACAGCACGCCGGCAATCACCAGCGTGGCCAGCAGCAAGCCCAGCACAAAGCCCGAAAGGCCTTTACCATATTGTTTTTTTGCGTTCATAAAACACCTTATTTCTATATTATTCAAGCCGCAGCCGATGCCGTTAACCGCCTGTTCTAGAGTGCCCTGACAATTCGATTTATAAGGGGATTTTTGTTCCTGGAAATGCAGACGCCAGGCAAAAAACGCAGCAAGATTGGACATCTTGCGAGGCTTTTTAACGCAGCAGATGCGTTTTCAGGGGCAAAATACACCCGCAAATCGAATTGTCAGGATACCCTAACCCTTACGGCCGATATCTTAACGGTGCATTCTAGCAACATCTCATACTTTGGGCAAAAGCCCTTACAAAGCGCGACGGAAACTTACCGCGCGTAACACATGCGTGCGCCCGACCGCTTCATCTCCGGCCAAATCGGCCAAAGTGCGCGCCACCCGCATAATGCGGTGAAAACTGCGTGCAGAAAGCGACAGCTTTTCCAGCAACTCGCCCAGCGCCTGTTTGGCCTCCTTACTGACCATGGCAACATCATCCAGTTCCGTCACACTCAAGGCCGCATTGACTTTGCCCTGGCGTGTATATTGAGCCTCTCGCGCCGTCTGCACCCGTGCCAGCACATCAGCACTGCATTCGCCCGCCTGCTGCTGTATCAGCTCTGCTGCCGACAAGGCCGGCACTTCAATGGTCAGATCGATACGGTCGAGCAAGGGGCCGGAAATTTTACTGCGGTAACGGGCAATGCTTTCGGGGGTGCAGCGGCAAGGCTTGGCGGGATGACCGAGATAGCCGCACGGGCAGGGGTTCATTGCCGCCACCAATTGAAACTTGGCCGGATACACGGCCTGACGGGCGGCGCGGGAAATATGGATTTCGCCGTTTTCGAGCGGTTCGCGCAGCACTTCCAGCACTTTGCGGTCGAATTCGGGCAATTCGTCTAAAAACAATACGCCGTGATGTGCCAACGAAATTTCACCCGGGCGCGGATCAGAACCGCCGCCCACCATTGCCGCCGAGCTGGCGCTGTGATGCGGCGAGCGGAACGGGCGGCTGCGGCTCAAATCCTGTTGGTATTGCGGCAGCAGCGAGCGCAGCGCCCACACGGAAATCAATTCGTCTTCCGTCAGCGGCGGTAAAATACCAGGCAGCCGTTGCGCCAGCATCGATTTCCCTGTGCCCGGCGGCCCCATCATTAAGAGGCTGTGGCCGCCGGCAGCGGCGATTTCCAGCGCCAGCCGGGCGGTGTGCTGCCCTTTAACATCTTGCAAATCGGGCAATGTTCCGTTTTCAGACGGCCTGTCATCAATATCCGCCTGTGTTTGCGCCAACGGCTCTATGCCGTTGAGATGCGCCGCGACCTGCCCCAGGCTTTCGGCGCCAAACACAGCAATCCCCTGCATCACCGCTGCCTGTTCGGCATTATCGGCAGGCAGCACAAACGCCCTGCCCGCCTGCATGCCCTGCCAGGCCATCGCCAACGAACCGCGCACGGGGCGCAATGCGCCCGACAAGGCCAACTCGCCGGCAAACTCATATAAAGCCAGTTGGTCGGGCGCAATCTGGCCGGAAGCCGCCAACACACCCAGTGCAATCGGCAAATCGAAGCGCCCCGATTCTTTCGGCAAATCGGCAGGAGCAAGGTTAACCGTGATTTTTTTGGCCGGAAAATCAAAGCCGCTCTGAATAATCGCCGCCCGCACTCGGTCGCGGCTTTCCTTCACTTCGGTATCGGGCAGCCCGACAATATTGAACGCAGGCAGGCCGTTGGCCAAGTGGGCTTCCACTTCCACCAACGGCGCCTGCATGCCGCTTAGGGCGCGGCTGTAGATAACGGCTAAAGACATGCGCGTGCAAACGGCCTGTTAGTCTTTTTGCTCAGGCACTTCGGCCACTTCGTCGGGATCTGTCGGCACAACCTCAAGCTCGGGGCCTTCGAGTTTGGCCAAACGGGCTTCCAGCTCCGCCAGTTTGGTGCGGGTTTTGATCAACACCTGCTGCTGGATATCGAATTCTTCGCGGGTCACCAAATCCATGCGGTTAAATGCGCTGCCGAGCATGGCTTTGACATTTTTTTCCACATCTTTGGCCGGGCTGTTGGCAATGGTTTCGCTCAGTTTGGCCGACACTTCTTCAAAGATTTTTTTACCGATCATGGTTTGATACTCCTTATGGGTTTGGTTTTGGCATTGTATAGCGATTCAGGCCGTCTGAAAACAATATCGCCGCAACCTCTGCTTTCAGACGGCCTGATTGGATGATATCGCCGTTTAACTTGATGATTATTTCGCCAATCGGCCGCTTTGGTATGATCATTAAATTTAACGGCTATCGGGCGGCAAATCCGACCTGATAAACTTTTTTGCCGATATGGATGTCGGCCAGATAATCGTGCCGGTTTTGCACGCACACAGGCAGGCGGATTTGTGCGGCACGCCAACTGCCGTCGGGTTGGCGCACCAATTTATAGCGGTTGAAGCCCATGTCCATATCTTTCATGGTAAAGCTGACAAACACTTCTTGCACCGCCGCATCAACGCCGCGCAATTCAATATCAAACGGCGCTTTGGCATACACTTGATCGCTGAATTTCAACTGCATACCGCCGGGCAGCACACAGCCTTGGTGCACATTGCATTGCGCCTGGTCCAACACCGTGCGTGCGGGCTGACTATTTTGCCACCACAGCAGCGACACCACTTTTACCGCGGCAAAAGCCAGCAGCAATACCGCAATCAACAGCTTTTTGTTTCGTGACATATTCATCTTTCAGACGGCCTTCACACCGGCGCCGTTTCATCGTTCAACACCAGCGCATGCACACCTGCCGCGCGCCAACGTTCGGCAAAACGGCGCATCAAGGCCGCATCCGCATACACCGCCAACGGCAGCGACACGCCCTCGGTCAGGAGCGCACACACTGCTTCGGCTGCCGTATTGTCTGCCACCCGCCACAACACCACATCGGCATCCTGCACGCGCGGCCATTGCGCAGCCTCGTCAATCACTGCCCATACACTTTTCGCCTCGGGCAGTTTGCCGCGCCGCGCCAATTCGTTCTCATCAATCCACACATTTTCATGATGCGGCTCCGCTTGTGCAAACGGCACGACACGGTATTCACCCATGCGGTTTTCGCCGCGCAAACCCGTGTTCAGACGGCCAAACAGCTCGGTCGGCACCGCCAGCGCTTTCAATAAGGCATCATTGGCGGGCAACATCGGCGACACGGTAAAATCGCCCGCCCGCTGCCACGACCATTGCTGCCCTTCTTTCGCCTGCAACCGGCCCGACCAATCATCGGCGGCCACACGGAAAAAGCGCAAATGCACATGCGCATGTTCGTAAGCATGAATCTTGGTCAGCCACGGCACGGCACGGTGAATGGTGATGCCCAGCTCTTCGGCAAATTCGCGTTTGAGCGCATCCATTTCGTTTTCCAACGGCTCGACCTTGCCGCCGGCAAATTCCCAATAACCGGCATACGGCTTGCCTTCGGGGCGCGAGCTTAACAAATAATCGCCATCGTGGTTGAGCACCACGCCGGCAACCACGCGAATTAAGGGGCGGGCATCTTGATTCATGGTTTTCTCACCCTGTTTGGTTTTTCAGACGGCATCATTTTTCGGCCACCACAAACGCCACCACCGTATCTTCTTCATCGCTCATGCTCAGATGCACCTGTTTGATGCCTTGCTTGTCGAGCCATTTTTGCAGCTCGGGCGCACAGATGATTTCGGGCTTGCCCAATTCGTTGTGGCCGATGCTGACGGCGTGAAAAGTCACCGGCGCGCGGATGCCGGTGCCGAGCGCCTTGGCAAACGCTTCTTTGGCGGCAAAGCGCTTGGCCAACACTTTCACCGGGCGGCCGATTCCGGGCCAGTCGTGCATTTCCAGCGGGCTGAGAATGCGTTCGGCAAAGGTTTGGCCGTATTTTTTATACAGTTTTTCAATCCGCTTCACATCAACGATGTCGGTGCCGATTCCGTAAATCATGATTTCTCCTCTGTTGTTGTGTTTCAGACGGCCTTTTTATCGCATTGAGGCCGTCTGATGCTTAATGCTGCACAAATTTCAATACGGCAGCGAGCGTGCTTTAAACATCACTTCTTTCATCTGGCGGACGGCTTCGGGCAGGCCGAGGAAGATGGCTTGTGCGATCAGCGAATGGCCGATGTTTAATTCGTGAATCGCCAAGATCTGCGCAACAGGGGTTACGTTATGGATGGTGAGGCCGTGCCCCGCGTTGACAACCAAACCCAGCTCGCTGCCGAAATGAGCGCCGTTTTCAATCCGCGCCAACTGTTCGGCACGCGCCGCCGGCGTTATAGCATCGGCATAGGCACCGGTGTGCAGCTCGATAACGGGCGCCCCCACATCTTTGGCCGCCTGAATCTGCGCCTCTTCGGCATCGATAAACAGCGACACGCGGATACCGGCTTGGGTGAGCGTGTCGGTAAAAGCAGCGATTTTATCTTGCTGCGCCAACACGTCTAAGCCGCCTTCGGTCGTTACTTCTTCGCGCTTTTCCGGCACGATGCAGACATCTTGCGGCATCACCTTGAGCGCGTTTTCCAGCATTTCTTCCGTGAGCGCCATTTCCAGATTCATGCGCGTGCGGATGGCGTTTTTAATCGCAAACACATCGGCATCTTTGATATGGCGGCGGTCTTCGCGCAGGTGCAGGGTAATCAAATCTGCGCCGTGGGTTTCCGCAACCAGCGCCGCCTCAAGCGGGCTGGGGTAAGTGGTGCCGCGCGCATTGCGCAAAGTGGCCACATGATCGATATTCACGCCTAACAACATGATAATTCCTTTCTTTCTTTTTTCAGACGGCATCAGCCAACCATCGCTGCCACCGCCCGTATTCGGTGCAAACAGCATAACCGGCAAGCGCAGCGGCTGTTATTTCAGACGGCCATCGAGGGCGCTGCATGCCGTTGCCGCTGCCAATCAGCCTGTGCGCGATGCCGGCAATATGCTCAGGCCGTCTGAAAATTTTGCAGCTGCTGCAACACCTGCCGTGATTTGATGCCTTCTGGCAAATAAAAATCCAGCAACATGCGCGTCAGCTGCAAAGCCTGCTGCATATTGCCGCCGCTGCTGAATACGCCGCTGTGCAATTCATGCAAACATGCGCCGCTCACGGCAACGCCGCCGGCTTCGGTTGCCGCCAAGCCCGAAGCTTGGTCAAACCGCAATGCCTGTGCTTGCGGGCGCATCCAATACATGGCGGCTGCATCAACCGGCACGCCGTGTTCGTCTTGCTGCAAATCGGGCGCCAGCCCCAATTCGCTCAGCAGCGCCCATTCGAAACGGCGCAAGGCCGCCACATGATTCGGCTCGACGGCAATGGCCTGCATCACTTCAACCATCGCATCATACAGCTGCGGGTGCGGGTCTTCGCGCGCGGTTAATTTATACACCAGCTCGTTCACATACAAACCGCTGAACAGCGCCCGCTCCTGCGGCTGCCGCCAGCCGCCCAGCCATTCGGCGCGGTGCAGCGTTTTCAATTCCTGCGTGCCGTACCACGATGCGCTTATCGGCACAAACGGCACCAACACGCCGCGCAATTCGCTCTGCCGTTTGCGTGCGCTGCGGGCCAGCACGGCCACGCGCCCGTAACGGCGGCTGAAAATCTCTAACCACAAACTGCTCTCGCGCCAAGGGGTGGCGGTGAGCAGAAAGGCGGGTTCGTGGTTGATGCGGTGGGAAGGTGCGGCCATGTTGTAGAGGGTGTTTGGATTGGCGTTTATTATACTGCAAGGCATCGGCTGCGGCGGGGTTTATTTGCGGCGGTTGCCGTGCGGCTGCATCATGCCCGGTCACCGCCTGAGCATGCTGTAGCTGTATAGGCAGGCCGTCTGAAATCAGTTGCAGACGGCCTTGATAACAGCCGGCCGATGTTTTACAAACCGGCATTACTTCACAATATCCACCGTCAGGCGGCTGTTGCCGTCGGCAAAGCCTTTGGAATAACGGCGCGGAATCTGCCCGCTCACCTGCCCGCCCGCCACCACGCCGTGATAGCTGCATATCCGGCGTTCGGCCTGCACATTAAAGCTGTAATCCCGATTGGGCAGTGGCTGGATTTTGCTGAACAGCGTCCAGCGCACGGGGGTGCCGTCGGCAATATTCACGACAGCGCGGAACACGGCGTTGCCTTCATCGCAGCCCACGTGAAAATGATTGTAGTCAAACGGATCGGTATCAGGGAACGGCGCCGCATCCATAAAGCCAAAAATACGGTCATGGCCTTGCAAACTTTGGCGCACATAAGGCCATATTTTTTCACGCAAAAACCATTGGTCGGCAAAATGGCGCGACGATACGCCGGCGGCCACATAAGCCTCTATTTTGCCGCACATATCAGGCACGGCGCCGGCCACCGCACCCCACAGCCCGGCCAATATCAGCTCGGTGTGGGTGCCGCCGTCGCGCAGGGTGTGAAAGTGTTTGCCGCTTTGCACCCATTCGGCCACGGCACGGGCTTCGCGCGGTGAAATTACCGAATCGGCATCGCGAAACAGCACCCGTTCAGCTTCGGCATCGTCCATCGCCAAAAAACGCCACATAGTGCCCGGCCAATGCTCCCACGCTTGCGCCACCCGCACCACTTCGGCCCCGTTGTCGCGCAGCCGCTGCAATGCATTTTCAGGCACGCTGCCGTCAACATAAAAACGGCACACCCAGCCGGGATACACAGCAGCCGCCAATTCGGTATTCATCACCGCTGGCTCGATATAGGCCGATTGTGCGCCAAACAGTGAAAATGCAATAATCTTTTTGCCTTCACGCGCGGGCGCAAGCGGCGGCAGCTCCGGCAGTTGCGGATGCGCCGCCATCACCTGCCGGTCGCGCAACTGCAAGGCTTGCAGGCCGTAGCGGCGGCAGTTTTGCCAATCTTGCAGGCCGCCGTAAGCGTGTGCCAGCGCATCGAATGAATTGAGGTGCTCGGGGTTGCGTTGCAAAGCCTTTTTGGCGTACTGCGCGCCCTCCTGCCACAAGCCGCCCTTCACCGCCGCCGTTGCCGCATCGCTCAAAGGCGCAACGGCCTGCGGAATCAGCTTGTGCGCCCTGAGGGCATCGTGCATGGCCTCGGCAAACCGCCCGGCCGCCATGTTTTGTTTGAACGCTGCGGAGATGCGGTCGAGCTGCTGCTGGATTTTCAGCTGTTGTTGTGTCAGGCGTTTGGGCTTCACGGCGGTTCCTTTTGTGTTTCAAGCTGTTTCAGACAGCCTGAATGTGATGAGGCCGTCTGAATACGGTTGGGGCGGGTATGATTCGGCGGCTTCCGACTCTGCAGCTTACGCGCCCAGATACTGCTCGCGGCTGGCCAGCCAGCGGCCAAGGTGGGCTTCGACAATATCCGGCCGCTCGTCGATTAAGCGCGGCGCAATGTCGCGGGCGGCTTCGAGCAGGTGCAGGTCTTCTTCCAGATTGGCAAAACGCAGCATCGGCACACCGCTTTGGCGGGCGCCGAGAAATTCGCCCGGGCCGCGGATATTCAAATCCTGGCGGGCGATTTCAAAGCCGTCGGTGTGCTCGTAAATTACTTTCAAACGTGCTTTAGCCAGTTCGCTCAAGGGTTCGGCAAACAGCAACACACAGGCGCTGGCGGCGGCGCCCCGACCGACCCGGCCGCGCAATTGGTGCAGCTGCGCCAAGCCCATACGCTCGGCATGTTCGATTACCATCAGGCTGGCATTGGGCACGTCTACGCCCACTTCAATCACGGTGGTCGCCACCAATACGTTCAGACGGCCTGCGCTGAATTCGGCCATCACTTCGGCTTTTTCGGCCGCTTTCATGCGCCCGTGCACGAGGCCGATTTCCAGCTCGGGTAAGGCCGTCTGAAGCTGCGCCAGCGTTTCGGTAGCGGTTTGCAGTTGCAGCGTTTCGCTCTCTTCAATCAAGGGGCACACCCAATAAACCTGCTGCCCTTTGCGACAGGTGTTGAGCACAAAACCTTCCACTTCGGCACGGCGCAGGCTGTTGACCAAACGCGTTTTGACCGGTGTGCGGTTGGGCGGCAACTCGTCGATGACCGACACATCCAAATCGGCAAAAAAACTCATCGCCAGCGTGCGCGGAATCGGCGTGGCCGACATCATCAGCTGGTGCACATCTTCGCCTTTGTTTTTCAAGGCCAACCGTTGCGCCACGCCGAAGCGGTGTTGCTCGTCAACAATCACAAGGCCGAGATTTTGAAATTGCACGTCATCCTGAAACAGCGCGTGCGTGCCCACTGCAATGGGGGTGAGGCCGTCTGAAAGCGCAGCCTTGGCGGCATCTTTGGCTTTTTTGCGCAAACTGCCCGACAGCCAGGCCACGTTTAAGCCCAGCGGCTCCAGCCATTGCTGGAATTTGAGGTAGTGTTGTTCGGCCAGAATTTCGGTGGGCGCCATCACCGCCACCTGATAGCCGGCTTCGATGGCGGTGAGTGCCGAGAGCGCGGCAACAATGGTTTTGCCGCTGCCGACATCGCCTTGCAGCAAGCGGTGCATCGGAAACGTTTGCGCCATATCGGCACGGATTTCCGCCAACACGCGCCCTTGTGCGCGGGTGAGCGCAAACGGCAAAGCATTCAGCAGCTTATCTGCCAACGCGCCCGTGCCGTGCAACGATTTGGCGTGGCCGCCGATACGCTTTTGCCGCGCCAGCCGCATAGATAGCTGTTGTGCCAGCAATTCATCGAATTTCAAACGCTGCCATGCAGGCAGGGTGCCGTCTGAAAGCTGGCGGATGGTGTATTCGGGCGGCGGCGCGTGCAGCAGGCGCAGGCTTTCGGCCAGATGCGGCAGCTTCAGACGGCCTAACAATTCATCGGGCAAGGTGTCGTGCAGGGGAATACTCTCTAAGGCCGTCTGAACCACACGCCGCAACGTGGGCTGGTTGAGGCCGTTGACGGTGGGGTAAACCGGCGTGAGGCTTTCGGCCAGCCCGCTGTTTTCGGCATCGCGGATTTTCGGGTGAATCATTTCATCGCCGAAAAAACCGTGTTTGATTTCGCCCACCGCACGGATGCGCTTGCCCACTGCCATCTGCTTTTGATGGCTGGCGTAAAAATGGATAAACCGCAAAAACAACACGCTGCCCGAGCCATCCTGAATTTGCACAATCAGCTGCTTGCGCGGCTTGAATTGCACTTCTTGATGCAGCACCACGCCTTCCACCTGGCACGGCACACCCACCGGCGCATCGGCAATCGGCGTGATGTGGGTTTCGTCTTCATAGCGCAAAGGCAGATGCAGAGCCACTTCCCAAGGCGTATTGAGATGCAGCTTGGCCAGTTTTTTGGCTGTAACGTCGGTAATTTTCAACAGCTTCTGATATTCGGGGGTCATTGAGAAAATGGCAGTCGTGGTTTCAGACGGCCATTTTAAACGATTTCAGCCGATTAAGCTTCAACAGCGCCGGCAGATAGGCGGCCGGCACAGCCATGAGTCTTCTAGGGTGTCCTGATGTGTCGTTTATGAGGGGATTTTTATTCCTGGAAATGCAGATGCCAGGCAAAAAATCTGAATAATTCTGAATTGTCAGAATACCCTAGGCCGTCTGAAACGCCGGCAGAGTGCGCAATCTTTCAGACGGCCTTTTCATGTAAATTCTTATATATCAAAATCTTATCTAAACCAACATCTGCTCAAACACCGCTGCCCCATCCGCCGCCATACAAATTTGCCCCGCCACCGCCGCTAATCTTAAGGTTGTCAAAACATTCGATGTGCAGATGCATTTTCAAGAGCAAAAAACGCAGCAAGATTGGGTATCTTGCGAGGCTTCTTAACGCAGCGGATGCGTTTTCAGGGAAAAAAACACCCGTAAATCGAATGATCAAAACACCCCAGGCCGTCTGAAACCCGCATGCTTGCTGATGTGCCGTTTCAACTTATTTACTTGATTTGCTTATTAATATACACATGTTATACAAACAAGAATAATTTCAATTTACTAAACAAACGTTTTTAAATATAATAATTGTTTCTTACGCAATTTAAAGTTCTTACTCGTTTATTTAACAAAGGAAAGCAGTAGATGAAAACCATTACCACGCAGCGGCGTTATTTGTCACGCTGCATTTTATTGGCTTTGAGCAGCATGGCCGCCACCGCAGCTTATGCGGCCGACGCCCCCGCTAATGCCGAAGCCAGCAGCCAGCTCGAAGAAGTGCAGGTTACCGGCAAGCGCGCCAAAAAGCAGGAAAACCTTACCACCATCACCAAAACAGCCGACACCATCCGCAAAGAGCAAGTCAACAACATCCGCGACCTCACCCGCTACGACCCCGGCATCGCCGTCAACGAGCAAGGCCAAGGCGCCTCATCGGGCTACTCGATACGCGGCGTCGACCGCAACCGCGTGGCCATTTTGGTCGACGGCATGGCGCAAGGCCAAGTATTCAGCCCCGGCGGCACCTGGCAGCAGCAAGGCGAATACGGCGGTGCCATCAATGAAATCGAATACGAAAACATCAAAGAAGTGTCGATTGAAAAAGGCGCCAACTCGGTTGCCGGCGGCAGCGGCGCCATGGGCGGCGCAGTGATGTTTACCACCAAAGAAGCCGACGATGTGATCAAGCCCGGCCAAAACTGGGGCATGGATTATAAAAACAGCTTCAGCAGCAAAGACGGCCGCCGCGTCAACAGCCTGGCCGTGGCCGGCCGCGCCGGCGGCTTTGAAGGCCTGGCGCAATTTACCCACCGCAGCGGTCATGAAATCAAGTCGCACGCCGACACTGCGCCGCAAACGCTCACTTATTTCTACAAACCCCAAGACTGCACCCGCGCCGGCGGCCCTTGCCAATACCAAAGCACCTATGCCGCCGAAGATGTGTGGGGGCCCACCCGCGAAGTGCCCAACCCGATGGACTACCGCTCGGCTTCATGGCTGTTGCGCGGCGGCTATCATTTCAACAACGAACATTACGCCGGCCTGATTTTTGAAGACACCACCCAAAAATTCAACACCCAAGACATGACCCACCCGGTGTTTCCGACCACCCAATCCAGCAGGTCATCGACCGAAGGCGACCGCCTCCGCAACTTCAGCACCCTGTTTCAAGACAACCACCACCACAAGCGCCGTTTCGGTATCGAATACCGCTACAGCGCCGCAGAGCCGGGCAAATGGTCGCCCGACAACATCAAAGTATCGGCCGACAGCCAGAGCGTGGATATGGAAAACACCCTCAGCCGCCGCCGCTGCGCCCAAAACCTGAGCCGCGACTGCGTGCCGGAAGCAGATGGGCAATGGTCGGCCGACACCCTGACCGGCACCCGCGAAAACAACAAACGCCTGCGCATCGATATCGATAAAAACATCGATTGGGGCTTCAGCAGCCACCGGCTGCAACTGGCCGCCGGCATCAGCAAAGGCACGTTCCGTGCAAAAACCAACTACCTGCGCCGCGGTATCGAAACCGATTACCCCTGCGTTGCAAACGGCGGTTCTTGGCAAGATCAAGGTTGCAAACGCACCACCCAAACCGTTATCGCCGAAAGCAACCAGCTTGAGCCGATCGACAGCAAACACTACTTTCTGGCGCTCAGCGACAACATCAGCTTGGGGCAATACTTCTCCCTGCCGCTGGGTGTGCGCCACGACTACTACCGCTACCAATCCGACAACCGCTTCGTCGGCAACAGCAAATACCGCAACACCTCTTGGAATGCCGGCTTAGCCTTCGCCCCCAACCGGCACATCGAGCTGGCCTACCTGGCCGGCAGCGGTTTCCGCGTGCCCTCAGCACTCGAGCTTTACAGCTCCGCCATGATTTACCCCGGCGACAGAAACAAACACATCAAAAAAGTCGACGAGCCCATGAAGCCCGAACAAGCCCTCAACCAAGAGCTGGGGCTGACCCTCAAAGGCCGCTTGGGCAACGCCCGCATCAGCGCCTTCCGGGCTGATTACCGCAATCTGCTGGGGCAGAAAAAAGCCGACACATCCACCGCCACCGTATACGGCAACATTCAAGATGCCCACACATGGGGCTGGGATATCCGCATTCAGGGCGACCTGCACGAGCTGCACCCTTGGCTGCCCGAGGGCTTGAGCACCACACTGGCCTACAGCATCAGCAAACCGCGCAAAACAAACACGCAGCTCGATGGTAATCAAGATAATTTCATCAACACCAATTACATGATGGACACCCTGCAACCTGCCCGCCTGGTGTGGGGCTTGGACTACGACGCCCCCGCAGGCAACTGGGGCTTGGGCAGCCGCGTCATACATTCAATGCCCAAAAAAGCCGAAGAAAACAAGCGGCTCCAATGGCACCCCGCCAAAGGAGAAACCGTGACCACCGCGCCCATTCCCGCATTAAGCAAAAAATGGACCACGCTCGATGTGAGCGGCTGGTACCGCTGGGGCAAGCACACCACCTTGCGCGGCGGCGTGTATAACGTGTTCAACCGCAAATACACCCAATGGGAATCACTGCGCCAGCTCGGCGTAAACGGTATTTCCACCTCCGGCAACACCACCATCGGCGGCAACGGCATCCAACGGCTGACCGCCCCGGGGCGCAATTTTGCCGCCACTTTGGAAATCAAGTTTTAAGCGCCTCCCGGCCGTTGGCATATGCAAACCTGCTCACGGCCGGCCACAACCCGCCACGATACACAGGCCGTCTGAAAACCAAACCCGTATCAACAAAGGAAACACCCGATGCAAACAACACATTCAATCTTTAACGGCAAAAAAAGCCTGCTCGCCGCGCTGATCATCGGCGCATTCTGCCTGAGCGCATGCAGCAGCGGCAGCAAACCCAATGTCAACGCACCCGACAACACCATGTTAGTGCCGCCACCCGAACCCGAACAACCCAAACCCGAACAACCCAAGCCCGAGCCCGAACAACCCAAGCCCGAACCCGAACAACCCAAGCCCGAGCCCGAACAACCCAAGCCCGAACCCGAACAACCCAAGCCCGAACCCGAGCAGCCCAAGCCTGATCCCGAACAACCCAAGCCCGAACCCGAGCAGCCCAAACCCGAGCCCGAACAACCCAAGCCCGAGCCCGAACAACCCAAGCCCGAGCCTACCAATGGCTTGGAAAACCCTGCCCTGCCCGATGGCGCCAGCAAAGCCGCTTCAATTGCCAAAGCCGATGCTCCCGCACCGGCTGAAGGCTCGTTTCTGAAAGTGGCGGCAGGAAGCAAAGAAACCCTGTTCAACAACCATGAAGCAGGCAAAGAAAACGAGCGGGTTTCGCCCACGGTGTTGCGCATCGACCGCTATCTGGAAAACAAAGACGAGCTGGAATACACCGTCCGCACCAATGAAAAAGCAGGCGGCCGCGCCCGTATGAGCGGCATACACAAAGCCTATTATGACGATGCCGGCAAACTCATCGGCCTGCATGACGGCAACAGCAATATGGCCGCTGCCTTTTTGGGAGACTACCTGGAAGGCAAAGGCAGCAACGCCCGCCTGCAACACTATACCGACAACAACGCGCCCCACAATACCGATGTGCAGCTGGATGCCGGGCTGGCGGCAGGCGGCGCTTCCGGCGGTGTATACAGCGGCTCTGCCGATGCCGCGCTGAAATACCTTTGGCGCGACCCGGCCGTCGCCGGCTGGAACTATCAAACGTTCGGTTATTTTGTGCAAAACAGCGACCAACTGCTGACCTCCAGAGGCTACCAAAGCATCGGTCTGCCCACCGAAGCCGCCAACCTGCCCACCACCGGCAGTGCCGAATACAAAGGTTTTGCCGGCGGTGAATATTCCGCCCGTCAGCAAACCCCGATACAAACCATCGCCGACAGCCGCGTCTATGCCAACTTTGGCGAACGCAAGCTCAACTTCACCACCGACAACACCCGCCAATACAACGGCAGCTCTTTGCAAGACGCAGGCCATCTGAATTTGAGCGGCAGCGCCGCCTGGGATGCCGGAAAAAACAGCTTTAACGGCACCGTCAACACCGCCGACCAAAAACTGAGCGGCCAAATGCAAGGCCGCTTCTACGGCCCCAAAGCCGAAGAAGTCGGCGGCGTGTTCGGCGTGCAGAACACCGATAAAACACAATCATTTATCGGCGGCTTTGGCGGCAAACGCAACTGAAGCGGATAACCCCTCTGCCGTTTGCAAGCTGAACACACGGCAAACGGCGGAAACGCAAGTTGGGTTGGGTCGCCATCCAACAACATCCTTGTTTTCCGGTAGCCGTGTATCAAACCGATGGCAAGTTGCCCAACCACCACACAGGCCGTCTGAAAGCCGCAAGCAACCATTCAGACGGCCTGTTTTACCTAGGGTGTCCTAACCACCCATAAAATCTTGAAAACCATGCGCATCCTCTTATTGATATTGTGCGGCCTCAGCGCCGCCGCCCAAGCCCAAAACCCCGAAATAGCCGTCCCCGTGCCGCCCGAATACCGGCCGCACGACCATTCCCAACCGCTGTCCGAGCCCCCCGCCACACCGCCTGAAGCCCTGCCGCCGGCAGACGTCGCCCACGTGCCGCACCCGCTCGCCCCGGTGCTAAACGCCATGAAACACAGCCGCTGGACGCAGGCTGAGGCACAAATCAACGCACTATTGGCTGCCGAACCCAACAATCTGGATGCCCTGTTTCTCGCCGGGCAGATTGCCGAACAGCGGCAACAGCCCAAACAAGCCGCCGCCTATTACCGCCAAATGCTCGAACACAACAGCAACCTGCCGCGCCCGCGTTTGGAATTGGCAAAATCCTTATGGCAAAGTGGCGATGCCGAAGCCGCCGAATACCACTTCCGCCTGGCACAAAGCCTGGCGCTGCCCGAAGCCGTGCAGAAAAACGTCGAACGCTATTTGCAAGCCATCAAGCGCGAGCGCCTCACCTGGCAGGT
This sequence comes from Uruburuella testudinis, assembly GCF_022870865.1. Taxonomy (NCBI): domain Bacteria; kingdom Pseudomonadati; phylum Pseudomonadota; class Betaproteobacteria; order Neisseriales; family Neisseriaceae; genus Uruburuella; species Uruburuella testudinis. The sequence goes on along the minus strand of NZ_CP091508.1, from coordinate 977,296 downwards.
CAGCGCCACCCTCGCCCCCGGCAGCAACATCAACCAAGGCAGCCGCCACGAAACCGTAGAAATCAACGGCGAAACCTTCACGCTCAGCCCCGACAACCGCGCAAAATCCGGCATAGGGCTCAACATACAGGCAGGCGGCCGCTACCGTTTCGGCCACCAACACCGCTGGTTTGCCGAAGGCATGGCCGCCTGGCAGGAACACAGCGGCCGCCACAACGACAGCCTCTACACCCGCGCCCTGCTCGGCCGCACCCTCAGCCCGCACGGCAGCCGCCGCCACCTGCAAGCCGCCGTCGGCATACAGCATGTACAATACCGTCAACGCGCACTCTATTTGGGCGCCATTGTCAAAATCGATTATGCACAACCGTGGGGCAGCAACAAACAATGGTTTGCCGGCTGGGAGAGCCAACAACTGCACTACCGCCCCGAATACCGCTACATGCGCGCCCACCAGCATTGGTTCAACACCGGCATCAGCGGCACCGCCGGCGGCCGCACCGACTACCGTACCTCGCTCTACGGCGGCATCAACCGCGCCGAAGAAAAAGCCTACAGCTTCGACAGCATCGGCACCGAAGCCTCACTGCGGCACAACTTCAACTGGCAGCAGCTCACCCTCGGCGCCCACATCGGCTACCAACACACCCGCTATCGCGGCGAAGCGGCTTTTTTCAAACAAACCCGGCGCGAACAACGCTACAGCGGCCGCCTGACCGCCCTCAAACGCAATTGGCAATGGCGCGGCATCGCCCCCGAACTGGCACTGCAATACAGCCGCACCCGCTCGAATATCGCCCTTTACGACAGCCACAGCAAACAATTGAACCTCACCTTCAGCAAAACCTTTTAACAACCTGCCAATCAACAAAAGGCCGTCTGAAATACAGATATTTCAGACGGCCTTTGCGTGCGCAGGGTTTTCGTGAGCAGAACCCACCCTATACCCCCGTAGCAACTATCGGGTTGGCGAAATGAAGTTATCCGGCGTTATCCATTTGAGGTTGCGGCATTCGCTTGAGGTTGCGACATTCGCTTGAGGTTGCGACATTCGCTTGAGGTTGCCGCATTCGCTTGAGGTTGCCGCATTCGCTTGAGGTTGCGACATTCGCTTGAGGTTGCCGCATTCGCTTGAGGTTGCCGCATTCGCTTGAGGTTGCCACATTCGCTTGAGGTTGCCGCATTCGCTTGAGGTTGCCACATTCGCTTGAGGTTGCCGCATTCGGTTCCCTCCCCGTCCCAACGGGGGAGGATTAGGGTGGGGGTAAAGAGTCAAAGGCTCTTTATGCCCAAATAACCTGATGGTATTGGCTCGCCTCATTCGCTTACTTTTGTGAATGAATAGAAGTCTGAGGCCGTCTGAAAAAAGTTTCAGACGGCCTCAGATGTGAAAAGGATGCTTCACAGGCAAAATAAAATTTGTCGCACAGGTTCTACCTACAAAACCCAAACGGTATGGCCGCCAAACAATCATCAGGCCGTCTGAACAACACGTTCAGACGGCCTGATGATAACCTGTCTAACCATAAAAATCAGGCAGCAGGTTTGTGTTTGCCTTTTTTCTTCTGCGCCGCATATTCACTGCCGTCGGCACACAATAACTTCGGCTGTTCGCCTTGATTGATCACACCCTCATTAACCACCACTTTTTTGATTTCTTTCAAATCAGGCAACATATACATGGTGTCGAGCAAACTGCGCTCCACAATCGAACGCAAGCCGCGGGCGCCGGTTTTCCGTTCCATGGCCTGCTTGGCGATGGCATGCAGAGCCGAGGGCAACACTTCCAGCTCCACACCTTCCATGGCAAACAGCGCCTGATATTGCTTCACCAAGGCATTTTTCGGCTCGGTAAGGATATTCACCAGCGCATCTTCATCCAGCTCGGCCAAAGTTGCAATCACCGGCAAACGGCCGATAAGCTCGGGAATCAGGCCGAATTTAATTAAATCTTCAGGCTCTACCGTTTCAAACAGCTCGGAAACATTAATGTTTTCATCTTTGCTGCTTACCACGGCACCAAAACCGATGCCGCCTTTTTCAGTACGCTGGCGGATGACTTTTTCCAAGCCGGCAAATGCGCCGCCGCAGATAAACAGAATATTGGTGGTGTCGACATTGATAAATTCCTGATTCGGGTGTTTGCGCCCGCCTTGCGGCGGCACCGAAGCCACCGTGCCTTCCACCAGCTTCAACAGCGCCTGCTGCACACCCTCGCCCGACACATCGCGGGTAATCGAAGGGTTGTCGCTTTTACGTGAAATTTTGTCGATTTCATCAATATACACAATGCCGCGCTGGGCTTTTTCAACATCAAAATCACATTTGCCCAGCAACTTGGTGATGATTTGCTCCACATCTTCGCCGACATAACCCGCCTCGGTCAGCGTGGTGGCATCGGCCATCACAAACGGCACATCCAGTTTGCGCGCCAAAGATTGCGCCAACAGTGTTTTACCCGATCCGGTGGGGCCGATCAGCAAAATATTGCTTTTCGACAGCTCGACCTTATCGCCGCTTTTCGGATGGCGCAGGCGTTTGTAATGATTGTAAACCGCCACTGCCAGCGCTTTTTTGGCCTGCTCCTGCCCGATAACGTGATCATTCAGATTCACCACGATTTCGGCAGGCGTAGGCAGCTTGCCACCCTCTTCCGAAGCGGGTGTTTCGCCCTCATCGTCAAATTGGCCTTGCAGCATCACACCGCAGGTTTCCACGCATTCGTTGCAGATAAACGCATGTTCGCCTTCGATTAAATTCTTTACTTCATGCTCGGATTTGCCGCAAAACGAGCAAACGTGTTTTTCGTCAGACATACTTTTCGATTCGTTGCATAAGTTTGGAGGCCGCAGCCCCACCAAAGCGACAAGTATAATAACTATCCGCCCGATTATCAAACCGAACAGCATGTTTTGCACAGCCTTACTTTTTCAGACGGCCTAATTAATGCAACAAAACCGCCAAACCTATGCAAACAAACGAAAATTTTTACTACACTACTTTACAAGCCGCCTGTTTTTCAACACAATAGCTTACAAATACATATTCACTTTCTACATCATTGCCTTTAGAAGCAACGTCTTGCACCCGCCCAAACCCCAAGCCGGAACCCGATTATGAAGATTATATCCATCCATAAAAAAATCATTGCCGTCTGTTTGAGTGTCGGATTGGCAGGCGTATCCCTGCCGGCCGCTGCCGACAACCTTGATGTGCTCGGCCAATTTTTAGAGCAAAACTTCCCCACCGATAATGATCCGCTCGGTGCTTTTGTGATTCAAAATCCGGCCGAGCAGGTAGAAGTGCAAGCCGCCATGGCCGGCCCCCTGCTCTCTTCTCAGTCGGCACTGATTGTGAACGACCGCACCGGCGAAGTGCTGTATCAGAAAAGCCCCAACCGCGTGATGCCGATTGCCTCGATTTCCAAGCTGATGTCGGCGATGGTGGTATTGGATGCGGGTCAGAACATGAGCGAGCAAATCACCATCACCCCGGCGGAAATCGACCGCCTCAAAGGCACCGGCAGCCGCCTGTCTATCGGCACCACACTGACCCGCGGCGAAATGCTCCACCTGAGCCTGATGAGCAGCGAAAACCGCGCCACTCACGCACTCGGGCGCAGCTACCCGGGCGGCATGAGCGCCTTTGTCGAAGCCATGAACCGCAAAGCCCAAAGCCTCGGCATGCACAACACCCGTTTTTATGAGCCCACCGGCCTGGATTTCCGCAATGTTTCAACCGCCAGCGATTTGAGCAAAATGGTGCAGGCCGCCAATAAATACCCGCTCATCCGCCGCAACAGCACGTCTAACCACGGCTCGGTTTACACCAGCGCCGGCCGCCAGCAAACCTATAAAAACTCCAACGCCCTGGTGCGTGAAGGCGGTTGGAATATCGAGTTGCAGAAAACCGGCTATATCCGCGAAGCCGGCCGCTCAATGGTGGTTAAAGCCAATGTGCAAAGCCAGCCGGTTACCATCGTATTGCTCAACTCCCCCTCATCACTCAGCCGGGTAAACGATGCGCGCAAAATCGAATCCTGGATGCTGCAACGCCGCTCTTGATGCGCATTCGAATATCATGAAAAAGGCCGTCTGAACCCAATCGTTCAGACGGCCTTTCTTTCAAATACCCCAACAACACCAAGCCTGCATCAAGCCGGCATAGATCCGTCGTTTTGATAAAGCGTAAACAAGGGCACACCTTTCTCACGCATATTCTTGCCGCCGGGCAAATCGGTAAACTCTAAAATAGCAGCAGCTTCAACCACCTCGCCGCCCAATTTGCGGATCAGCTCCACCCCGGCCTGCATCGTACCGCCCGTGGCCACCAAATCATCCACCAACAATACGCGCGCGCCCTGTTGGATGGCATCGGTATGAATCTCCACCGTAGCCTCGCCATATTCCAGCGCATAGCTTTGCGACAAAGTATCAAACGGCAATTTGCCTTTTTTACGAATCGGCACAAAGCCCACATTCAGCTGGTAAGCCAGCGCCGCACCGATAATGAAACCGCGTGCATCCAGCCCCGCCACCACATCGATTTTCTGCCCCATATAGCGATACACCATCAAATCAACCAACAGGCGAAAATATTCCGGGCTTTGCAAAACCGGCGTAATATCATGAAACAAAATGCCTTTTTTAGGCCAATCGGGCACTTTGCGGATTTTCTCGGCCAGCGCCGCCACGCCCATCACATCTGGATGAGTAAACATAATAATTCCTTTTAACAAACCATAAAACGCCGGCAGCGCCGAACTTCCCCAAACTCATTATTGTAACAAATTTTTAGCGCCCGCCAAACAGCCGTTGTCGCCCTATCGGCCGCTGTGGCATAATAAAGCACCCTCCACCACATGGAAACATCATGCGCAATATCAGCAAAGGCAATATATTTATTATTTCCGCCGCTTCGGGCACCGGCAAAACCACACTGGTTTCGCGGCTGCTCAACAACCACGATGATATCCGCGTTTCCGTATCCCACACCACCCGTCCGGCGCGCCCGGGCGAAATTCACGGCCAGCATTATTATTTTGTCGATACCGAAAAATTCGAAACCCTGATTGGAGAAAGCGCCTTTCTTGAGCACGCCAGAGTGTTCGACAATTATTACGGCACCAGTGTTGAAGGCGTCAATATCCTGCTTGAAAAAGGCTGCGACGTTATTCTTGAAATCGACATCCAGGGCGCAGAACAAGTGCGCCGCACCCTGCCCGATGCATGCAGCATCTTCATTCTGCCGCCTTCGTTTCAAGCCCTGGCCGAACGCCTCAACGGCCGCGGCACCGACAGCCCCGAAATCATCAACAAACGCCTCAACAAAGCCCGCCACGAAATCGAACAAGCTTTTTTATTCGATTACGTGGTGGTCAACGAAGATTTGGTAACTGCCGAAATGGATTTACTGCACATCATCAAATCCCATAGATTAAAGCAATCGTCCCAACAATTATTTATTGAAAATCTGTTGGAAAATTCCTGAAAATTAGCGACAATAGCGCATCCTATTTTATTTTTTATTTTTAAAGAAAGCACAATCATGGCACGAATCACCGTAGAAGACTGCGTTGGCAGAATCCCCAACCATTTCGATCTCACCCTCACCGCCGCCCGCCGCGCACGCCAGCTCGAAAACGGCACCACACCGCTGGTTGACGACATCCGCAACAACAAGCCCACCGTTACCGCTTTGCGCGAAATCGCCGCCGGCCAAATCGGCACCGAATTATTGTCGCGCAACAAATAACCCATCCGATAGGCCGTCTGAATGCCCGCTCCCAAGCCCACAGCCCCTTATGACTCCCTTACTGCCGAAGCGCGCAGCCTGCTGTTTCGCACCGCGGCCTACCTGAGGGAAGAAGAACAAGCTCTGCTTGAAAAAGCCTGCGCATACGCTTTTCACGCCCACGACGGCCAAACCCGCAAGAGCGGCGAACCCTACATCACCCATCCGCTTGCCGTCGCCACCCAATTGGCGATCTGGCATATGGATATCCAAGGCCTGTGCGCCGGCGTGATGCACGATGTGCTGGAAGACACCGGCGTCTCCAAAGTAGAAATGACCGCCGAATTCGGCGAAACCATTGCCGAAATGGTAGACGGCCTCTCCAAGCTCGAAAAACTCGAATACGACAGCCAGGCCGAGCACCAGGCCGAAAGCTTCCGCAAGCTGATTTTGGCCATGACCAAAGACATCCGCGTTATCGTCATCAAGCTGGCCGACCGCCTGCACAACATGCGCACGCTCGGCTCGATGCGGCCGGAAAAACGCCGCCGCATCGCACAGGAAACGCTGGAAATCTACGCCCAAATCGCCAACCGCATCGGTCTCAACAACGCCTATCAGGAATTGCAGGATTTATCTTTCCAAAACCTGCACCCGCGCCGCTACGAAACCCTGCAAAAAGCCATGAAGGCCAGCCGCCGCAACCGCCGCGACGTGGTCGGCAAAGTATTGCGCGCCTTCAGCCAACGCCTGGTCAGCGCCAATATCGAAGCCAAAATCAAAGGGCGTGAAAAAAACCTCTACAGCATCCACCAAAAAATGCAGGCCAAAAACCTGCGCTTTGCCGAAGTGATGGATATTTACGGCTTCCGCGTGATTGTTAACAGCATTCCCGCCTGTTATGCCGCGCTCGGCGCACTGCATGGTCTTTACCAACCCAAGCCCGGCCGCATCAAAGACTACATCGCCATCCCCAAAAGCAACGGCTACCAAAGCCTGCACACCACACTGGTGGGGCCTTACGGCCTACCGATTGAAGTACAGATCCGCACCCGCGAAATGGATGCCGTTGCCGAAGGCGGCGTGGCGGGACACTGGATTTACAAATCCGGCGAAAACACCGTCGACCAAGCCACCTTACGCACCAACCAATGGCTGCAAAACATTCTTGATTTACAGGCACGTAGTGCCAATGCGATGGAATTTCTCGAACATGTCAAAGTCGATTTGTTCCCCGATGAAGTCTACATCCTCACCCCAAAAGGCAAAATCCTGGTGCTGCCCGACGGCGCCACCCCCATCGATTTCGCCTATGCCGTACATACCGACATCGGCAACCGCACCGTGGCCGCGCGCATCAACAACACCATGATGCCCCTGCGCACCAAACTGAAAACCGGCGATTCGGTCGAAATCATCACATCGGAGCAGGCCAAGCCCAACCCCGCATGGCTTAACTTTGCCGTATCTAGCCGCGCCCGCAGCGCCATCCGCAATTACATTAAAAACATGAACCGCCAAGATGCCATCGTGCTCGGTGAAAACCTACTGCAAAAAGCCTTATCCAGCCTGCTGCCGCAAAACGTACTGCTGTCTGACGACCTCAAAGAAAAATACCTGCTCGACCTCAATAACAAACAAACCACTTTTGAAGACGTGCTCTACAGCGTCGGCATGGGGCACACCCTGCCCGTTTCCGTAGCAATGCACATTGCCGAGCTGGCCGGCGAACATTTCGGCGACGAAGTCAAACTCAGCCCGATTAAAATCAACGGCAGCGAAACCGGCCGCGTGCATCTGGCGCAATGCTGCAACCCCATTCCGGGCGATGCCATCCGCGCAGTCATCATCAAAGACCAAGGCATGATTATCCACCGCGACACCTGTGCCAACGTTTTGAAAGCCGACCCCGAACAACAGCTCGATGCCGACTGGGAAAGCATTCACGACCGCAGCTACCGCACCCAGCTGACCGTAGGTGCGCGCGACACCCACGGCCTGCTGGCCGCCATGGCACAAGCCATTTCAGGTGCCGATGCCGACATCGAATCAGTGGAAACCCCCTCACAGAAACAGGCCGGCACCGAGGGCTTTATCGAATTCAAGTTTTTCATCAAAACCCAAAACCTCGACCAGCTCAACGAAATCATCCGCGCCCTGCATGCCATCCCCCATGTGCGCCGGGTAGTGCGCAATTAAAGGCCGTCTGAAAAATCACAAACAAACACCCGGCACAGGCAGCGCCCGCTTGCACACCGCAAAAGCCGAAAGCAGCCATTTCGCAATATCTAATATCGGTAAAGTCCCGTGTATTTTCAGACGGCCTTTCTCACACAAAACCATCCCACATATTTTCTTGACAATCCATGCCAAACCAAAGATAATTCACAGATTAAAGCGGCCGTATTATACGGCTGAAAATATTTCCGGCGGCTGCCAAATGCACAACCGCCCTTGTTAGGAGGTGATGTTTACATCACGGCGCGTATCCCGCCCTTGCCACCACCCGGCAAAACAGCGATACCATAACCCCATGACCAGGCCGTCTGAAAACACACGGCCGAGCAAACCAAGATTTGATATTTAAGGAAGTTAAAATGCCTTCTATCCGCGTAAAAGAGAATGAACCCTTTGAAGTTGCCATGCGTCGTTTCAAACGCTCAGTAGAAAAAACCGGCCTGCTGACCGAGCTGCGCGCCCGCGAAGCTTACGAAAAACCGACTACCGAACGCAAACGCAAAAAAGCAGCCGCAGCCAAACGCCTGCAAAAACGCCTGCGCAGCCAACAACTGCCGCCGAAAATGTATTAATCACGGCTTTGCCTTGATAGCAGCAACACACACCGCAAGGCCGTGCCCTGCGGTGTTTTTGCCTTTCTATCCGAAAATAAGCCGTAACAACCTGTACAAAAATAAGCCGACCAAACAGCGAACCGAAAACGGGGCATACAAATTAAACCGGCTGCGCATCGATACCAAGCAAAAAAACCGTTTCTCAAGAGCTTACTGTGTTTTTTTACTTGGCATCTGCATTGCCAGAAGCAAGAATCTCCTTATAAACGACATCAGGAGGCTCTAGGATATCCTGACCATTCGATTTGTGGGTGTATTTTGCCCCTGAAAACGCATCTGCTGCGTTAAAAAGCCTCGCAAGATGTCCAATCTTGCTGCGTTTTTTGCCTTGCATCTGCACTTTTATCGCAAAAAATCTGAATAATTCTGAATTGTCAGGACACCCTAGCGAAACAATGCAGCCCGGTTATTTTCAAACAGATGCCAACTCATTCACAACAATAAGCCGACAAGGCAAGTGAACGCAGCAACGTTATTTTGATGAATTGAAGGCCGTCTGAAACCACTGCCCTTTAAATCTTTGCAAAGCACCACCATTTTCCCTACCGTGTTGTATTGACACCTGAAAGCGAATCCTAACATGACACTCAAAGCCCAACTCACAGAAGACATGAAAACCGCCATGCGCGCCAAAGACAGCACCACCCTTTCCACCGTGCGCCTGGTCAATGCCGCCATCAAACAATTTGAAGTGGATGAGCGCACCGAAGCAGATGATGCCAAAGTGATTTCGCTGATTACCAAAATGGTGAAACAGCGCAAAGATTCCGCCCAAATCTACAGCGATGCCGGCCGTCAGGATTTGGCCGACAAAGAAAATGCCGAAATCGACGTGCTCAACCGCTATCTGCCGCAAATGCTTTCCGCAGCCGAAATCCAAGCCGAAGTTGCTGCTGCTGTAGCCGAAACCGGCGCATCCGGCATGGCCGACATGGGCAAAGTGATGGGCGTATTGAAAAGCAAACTGGCCGGCAAAGCCGATATGGGTGAAGTCAACAAACACCTCAAAGCCGCATTAACCGCATAATTTTCAGGCCGTCTGAAAAGCCATAACACCCTTTCAGACGGCCGTCGGCATACTCATGATACCCAGCGAATTTATAGACGAGCTTTTAGCCAAAGTTGATATTGTCGACATCATCGACGAGCATGTGCCGCTGAAAAAAGGCGGCGCCAACTATATGGCCTGCTGCCCGTTTCATAAAGAAAAAAGCCCGTCTTTTTCCGTCAGCCCGCAGAAGCAGTTTTATCATTGCTTCGGTTGCGGCGCACACGGCAGCGCCATCGGCTTTATCATGGAATATCAAGGGCTGAGTTTCACCGAAGCAGTGCAACACCTGGCCGACCGCGTCGGCATGACCATACCGAAAACACGCGGGCGCGAAGAAGCCCCCGAAGCGCGGCAGGCACGCAAGAAAAAACAACAAACGCTGGAAGAAACCACCGAAACGGCAGCCGCCTTTTACGCAGGCCGTCTGAAACAGGATACGCGCGCGCAAGAATATTTAAACAAGCGCGGCCTCAGCCCCGAAATTATCGAGCATTACGGCTTAGGCTACGCGCCCGACGGCTGGCAGCCGCTGGCACAAGTATTCCAGCCCTACCCCAACACCGCACTGGTGGAAAGCGGCATGGTGATTGAAAAAGACGGCAAACATTACGACCGCTTCCGCGACCGCATTATGTTTCCCATCCGCAACCAGCGCGGGCAGGTCATCGGCTTCGGCGGCCGCATACTCGACAAAGGCGAACCGAAATACCTCAATTCGCCCGAAACCCCGCTGTTTGACAAAGGCCGCAATCTTTACGGCCTGCACGAAGGCCGCGCCGCCATTAAAGAAGCGAACCGCATCTTGGTAGTTGAAGGCTATATGGATGTGGTTGCCTTGGCACAATTCGGCATCGGCTACAGCGTGGCCGCACTCGGCACCGCCACCACCGCAGACCACGTCAAATTGTTGATGCGCCAAACCGACAGCGTATATTTCTGCTTCGACGGCGACCGCGCCGGCCGCAAAGCCGCCTGGCGTGCGCTCGAAAACGCTCTGCCGCAACTGAAAGACGATAAATCGCTGCACTTTCTGTTTCTGCCCGAAGAGCACGACCCCGACAGCTATATCCGCGCTTACGGCAAAACGCAATTCGAAGATGCTTTACTGAATCAAAGCAAACCCTTGTCGGCCTATTTTTGGGATGCACTTTCAGACGGCCTGAATCTGAATACACAGGAAGGCAAGGCCGAACTGGTAAAAACCAGCTCACCATTGCTGGCACAAATCACTGCCCCCGCGCTCGGCTTCCTGCTCAAGCAACAGTTGAGCGAACTTGTGGGCATCGACCCGGCCAACCTCGCCCGCCTGATCGGCCAAGAAGCGCCTAAACAACATGTGCGGCAAAAAAGCTACAAACTGCCCAAAGAAACCTTCAAACAGCCGCAAATGCCCACGCTGGCGCAAAAACAAATCCGCAGCCTCTTGATAAATCCCACATGGGCTGCATATATAGAACTGCCGGAATATCTGGCACTAAGCGGCGATTTTGCCTGCTTGGCCAATCTGGCAGAGCTGATTAAAAGCCACAATCCGCCCCCCAGCAGCGCTCAAATTCTGGAACATATGCGCGGCAGCGAACACGAAGCCACGCTCAAGCAGATATTCCAAAATGCGCTCAATTCGCCCGATGAATTGGAATCAGACAGCGAGGAAGACTGTGAAAGCTTTAAAATCGGCATGCAAAAGCTTTTAAATGAGTTAAAATACGCCCAAATCGATATTCTGAAGCAAAAAAACCAGTCAACCGGTTTGAGCGAAAATGAAAAAAAACTGCTGTTGGCATTATTAATGCCTGCCGCCAAAAACCTTTAGCAACATTCGGCCGTCTGAAAACATACCCACACTGCAACCGAGTCGTCTTGAACCAACCGCAGAACACCCGTTTCCATTTTCAAACGCCCGGATTCATACTGCAAAGCGCCCTGTGCGGCTGTGCAGCAAAACCGTAACCGTTTACTAACCGAGATATTTATGCCCATTCAAAATCCCAATGCAAACGATACCGAACACGAAGATCAAGACGACAACCGCCCGCTGACCATCGAAGAGCAACGCGCGCGCTTGCGCCAGCTCATCATTATGGGCAAAGAGCGCGGCTACATCACCTATTCGGAAATCAACGATGCCCTGCCCGACGACATGTCTGATGCCGAGCAGATCGACAATATCGTTACCATGATTTCAGGCCTAGGCATTCAAGTGACCGAGCACACGCCGGACGCTGAAGACATCTTGATGAGCGACAACACCGCCAACATGACCGACGACGATGCCGTTGCTGAAGCGGAAGCCGCCTTATCAAGCGCCGACAGCGAATTCGGCCGCACAACCGACCCCGTACGCATGTATATGCGCGAAATGGGGCAAGTAGACCTGCTTACCCGCGAAGATGAAATCATCATCGCCAAAAAAATCGAAAACGCACTAAAAAATATGGTACAGGCCATTTCTGCCTGCCCCGGTTCGATTGCCGAAATTCTCGAATTAATCGGCCGCATCCGTGATGACGAAATCAAGGTAGATGAAGTCGTAGAAGCCATTATCGACCCCAACGAAGTATTGCTGAACGAATTGGGTCTCGGCCACCTCGAAAGCAACGCACCGGCAGCCGAGAGCAACAGCGATGATGCCGATGAAGAAACCGACAGCGATGAAGACAGCGACGAAGAAGAAGATGCCGAAGCCATTGCCGCCACCAATCTGGAAGAGCTGCGCCAAAAAGTACTCGAGCATTTCGGCCGCATTCAAGAAGACTATGACCGGATGGTTGCCGCACTGGGCAAACACCACAGCCGTCACGAAGCTTATTTGGAGCATCGCGATGCCATTGCTTCTAAGCTGCTGGAAGTGCGTTTTGCCACCCGCCAAATTGAATCATTGAGCAGCAACTTGCGCGACCGTGTTGACAACATCCGCAAACTCGAACGCGAAATACGCGATATCTGCCTCAACCGCGTGCATATGGATCGCGATTACTTTATCGGCAACTTCCTGCCCCATATGACCGATTTGCAATGGGTGGAGGCAGAAATTGCCAAAGGCCGTGTATGGAGTGATGCACTCACCCGCTTCCGCCATGCCATTATTGAAAAACAGAGCGAACTTGCCGCTATGGAAAAAGACATGCAAATTTCCATCGAAGAGCTCAAAGACATCAATAAAAACATGGTCATCAGCGAAAAAGAAACCGCTGCTGCCAAGCAAGAAATGATTCAGGCCAACTTGCGCCTGGTGATTTCGATTGCCAAAAAATACACCAACCGCGGTTTGCAATTTCTCGATCTGATTCAGGAAGGCAACATCGGCCTGATGAAAGCCGTCGACAAATTCGAATACCGCCGCGGCTACAAATTTTCAACCTATGCCACATGGTGGATCCGCCAAGCCATTACCCGCTCGATTGCCGACCAGGCACGCACCATCCGTATTCCGGTGCACATGATTGAAACCATCAACAAAATGAACCGTATTTCACGCCAATATCTGCAAGAAACCGGCGAAGAACCCGATTCTGCCAAACTGGCCGAGCTGATGGAAATGCCGGAAGACAAAATCCGCAAAATCATGAAAATTGCGAAAGAGCCGATTTCCATGGAAACACCGATTGGTGATGACGATGATTCGCACTTGGGCGATTTTATCGAAGACATCAACAATGTCGCCCCTTCCGATGCGGCCATGTATTCCAGCCTGCGCGAAGTCACCAAAGACGTACTGGAAAGCCTGACTCCGCGCGAGGCGAAAGTGCTGCGTATGCGTTTCGGTATCGACATGAACACTGATCATACGCTGGAAGAAGTGGGCAAACAGTTTGACGTTACCCGTGAGCGTATCCGCCAAATCGAAGCCAAAGCCCTGCGCAAACTGCGCCACCCCACCCGCAGCGACCGCTTAAAAAGCTTCCTTGACAGTGAAGAAAACAAACAGTAAGCCCTTATCCGAGCGGTAACAAAAAGCGCAGGCATTACAGCCTGCGCTTTATTTTTTAGCGCATATCTGTTCAAAAACATGCCCACCAGAAGGCAAGCCCAAAGCAGTACCATTAATGCGGCAAGGTGAGCCAATACAGTTAGCATACTTTGATAAATGAGTGTGAGATAAAGATCCGGGTAAAAATATTTAGAGGCCCTCTGAACATTCAGACGGCCTCTTGCAACATCATCATAACAAGCCGAGGGCACTATTGCTTCCGCTTCAGACAAGCCCGCACTTAAAACAACGAGTCGAGCTGTCCGGCATTACCGCCGCCATTGACCGGAGCCGAAGGTGCGGGCGTGGGTGTTGCAGGCTGTTGCTCGCTGCCGCCCTGCCCGTCTGATTCACCGGCGGCGGCCGAGCTATCCATTTCATCAGAACGCACCGGCCTGCTCGAACGGTTGTCCAGCGGCAAGGCCGGATTAGTGGTTTGCTGCTCTCTCAGATAATATTCCCCGCCGCGGTTAACCACGCCATCAGGAGATTCCATGCCCTTACTGCTGATACCGTTGAGTGCAAAACGCATATAGTCCACCCACACCGGCACAGCAATCGTGCCGCCGTAGCCTGCCCGCCCCATGCTGCGGGGTTTGTCGTAGCCGATATAAACCGCCGCAACCAAACTGGGATTAAAGCCGACAAACCAGGCATCTTTATTATCATTGGTCGTTCCGGTTTTACCGGCAATATCTGCGCGACCAAGCGCCCTCGCTCGTGAAGCCGTGCCGACCCGCACCACATCTTGCATCATTTTATACATGATATAAGCATTGCGTGGATCAATCACCTGCGGTGCATTTTCTTTTGCCACCAGAGGCTGCATTTGTGCACGCAATCGGCCTTGGCTGTCATAAATTTTATCGATCACATAAGACGACACCTTATATCCGCCGTTGGCAAATACTGCATACCCTTCAGCCATTTTCAAAGGCGTCGTTACACCCGTTCCCAAAGCCATCGACAGGCTGGCCGGTACTTCAGACGGCTTAAAGCCGAAGCGCTGGATATATTGCTGGGCATAACCTACGCCGATCGACATCAAAATACGAATCGACACCATGTTTTTAGATGCCGTCAATGCCTGGCGCAAAGTGATGTAGCCCGCGTAACGGCCGTCTGAATTCTTCGGATTCCACGTGGTTCCGTTGGGGCCTTTGCCCGGCAGCGACAACGGCGCATCATTAATCATGGTACCCACCGTCATGCCTTTGGCCAAAGCCGCCGAATACACAAACGGTTTGAATGACGAACCGGGCTGGCGCTGTGCCTGAGTGGCGCGATTAAACGTTTTGCTGTGAAAATCATAACCGCCGACCAACGCACGCACGGCGCCCGTTTTAGCATCCAAAGCCACCAAGGCACCTTGCAATAACGGCTCCTGCACCACATTCCAACGCCCGTTACTGCTCTTTTTCACGCGAATCACCGCACCTTTGCGGATTTGCGCCTCATTCATTTGCTTATTATTCACTGCCCGCGCCGCAAAGCCCAAAGCCGCACTATTCAAACTAACTTTCCCACCATCAGGCAGCTGAATCTGCACCCCTTTTTTGGAAGCATCCAACACCACCGCCGGCACCATTCCGTCCACGGTATACAATCCCGACAAATACTGGCTGACAGTTTCTTCAACATCTTCGGCCTTACCCAAGTCCAGATAATGTTCCGCACCACGATAGCGGCTGCCCCGGTCGAAATTGCGCAATGCTTTTCTCAATGCTTCGGTAGCTGCACGCTGATGCTCGGTGCTGACCGTGGTATACACTTTGAAGCCTTGCGTATAGGCCTCTTCACCATATTTTTCATACAACTCTTGGCGCACCATTTCAGCAACATATAACGCACTTTGGTCGATTTTTTGCACATGGCGCTCATAATGCAGCTTCTCGGCCAACGCCTGCGCGCGCTGCTGAGAAGAAATCATGCCCAATTCCACCATATTGTTCAAAATATACTGCTGCCGCAAGGCCGCCCGCTCCGGATTGACGATCGGGTTGAATGCCGAAGGCGCTTTAGGCAGACCGGCCAAAATAGAGGCTTCGGCCAAGGTGAGATCTTTCACGTTTTTATTGAAATAAATCTGTGAGGCGGCTGCAAAACCATAAGCGCGCTGCCCCAAATAAATCTGGTTGAAATAAAGCTCGAGAATCTGATCTTTACTTAAAGACTGCTCGATTTTATAAGCCAGTAAAGCTTCGTTAAACTTACGCGTAAACGTGCGCTCGCTGCTTAAATAAAAATTCTTGGCCACCTGCTGGGTGATGGTGCTGGCACCCGATTGCACGCTGCCGGAGCTGATATTGCCGAGCACCGCACGCGCCACACCGGCCACATCAACACCCCAATGCTCGTAAAACCGTTTGTCTTCAGCGGCGATAACCGCATCTTTCAGCACCTGGGGGAAATCATTAATTTTGGTAAAAGAGCGGCGCTCTTCTCCATACATGCCGATTAACTTGCCGTCTGAAGAATAAACGGTAAGCGGCATTTTCGGTTGGTAGTGCTGCACAGTATCCAGAGAAGGCAGTTTCGGATAAGTAACCAAAATCGCAATCGCAACCAGCCCCACTGCAAACAGTGCCAAGCCCAATATCAAACCAATACAAGTTGTTATAATTTTTTTAATCATGACCAAGTAATAATTTTTGCCATCAAAAGCATTAAATAAAGTAAAATAACAAAAGATTTCGGCAAGCCGCCGTTATGGCTGTGTAAACCGAAAAAAAATCTGTTACGGATAAAAAATTGTCGCTCACATTCCCGGTAGGAAAAGCAAATTATGCCTTTTGCAAAAAAACAAAAGAATACAAGCAGTAAGCCTTCTTCAAGTATGAATCTGCGTACAGCAATCGGCGTGGACATCAGCCAACATGCCATTAAAATGGTGCAGATTTCAGGCCGTAGTTTAAACCAAATTCAATTAGAAAAATACGTTATTACCAAGTTGCCTAAAAATATAATCAAAGGCAATAAAATTCAAGACTACGAACAGCTCGTTGCATATCTGCAACATTCGTATACGCAGCTGCAAACCCCGTCAAAAAATATTATCGCAGCGCTGCCGCAAAGCCTGGCCACCGTAGAAACTACTGTTTACAACGCCAAAGAAACAGAATTCGACCTCGAAGATTTCGCCGAGTTCGAAATTTCCCAAATTGCGCCGATCGAAGAGATAAATTACGACTATCAGGTAACCGGTGTGTCGGTCATCCCGGCCGGGCAGCACATCCTGCTGGCGGCTGCCAAAAAAGACGATGTAGAGCCGCGCATCGAATTATTTGAAACCGCAGGTCTGCCGCTCTCCGTGATGGACGTTGATTTATTTGCCCAAAACAACGCATTTTCTTTTTGGATCAACCAACATGCACCCGAGCTGGCAAATGAAAAAATCGCCGTCTTCGGCATTTATGCCACGCAAATGTATGCACTGATTGTGCAAAGCGGACAAATCCTCTACAAGCAGGAAACTTCTGTGAGCAACGAGCAGCTCAATCAGCTTATCCAGCGCACTTATCAGGTTACCGAAGAAAAAGCAGACCAAATGATTAATGCCGTCGAGAAACCCTCTGATTATCAAATGCAGGTTGCCGACCGTTTCAACATTCAGGTGGCCCAAGAAATTCAGCGCGTGCTCCAGTTTTATTACACCACACAGTCCAACGAGCAATTTACCAATGTGAAGCACATCATGCTGACCGGCAATGCCTCGTTGCAAAGCGGCCTGCCCGAAACTATTTTCTCTCAAACCAATACTGCCACTGAATGCGTACACCCCGCAATCTACGCGCCTGCAAGCAGTAAAGTAGACTTATCACAACTACAAATAGATGCACCATCACTGACATTGGCTTTCGGGCTGGCATTAAGGGGATTATAAAAAATGATCGAACTGACCAAAATCAATCTTCTGCCCTACCGGGAAGAAATCCGGCAAAAAAAGAAGCAGAAATTTAAATTACTGATGCTGATGGCATTGATAGCAGGGCTGGGATTAGTAGTGCTAACTTACCTGTCAATCAACAGCGCCATCCGCAATCAACAGGCGCGCAACGGGCTGCTGACTGCCGAAATCGCCAATCTCGATAAAAACCTGTTGGAAATCAAAAAACTGCAAGAAGAAAAAGAAGATTTTCTGGCTCGCAAGCAAAAAGTTGAAGAGCTGCAACAAAAACGTTTTCAGGCGGCCTCTATTCTCGACACCCTCAATGTATTGATGCCCGAAGGTGCCTATCTGACGGCTGTTCATGTCGAAAGCCCAGACACTTACACCATCAGCGGCAAAGCCGTGAGCGACAATAAAATCGCCATGTTTATGCGCTCCATCCCCAGCACCGGCCTGTTTATGCAGCCGGAGCTGCTGAGCATCAAAAAAGTGGACAATGCACAGGAATTCACCTTGAAAGTATTGCTGAACGACAACCGGCCTTTGCCTGCAGCCAATAACGACACACAGGAAAATTAATCATGGCCGCTCAAAATTTTAAAGATATCGATATACAAAACCTGTATCTGCTCAATGCGCCGGCCAAGCTGGCTTTAGCGGCATTAACCGTTATCGCCGTGCTGACCGTTGGCTATTTCGCCCTTTTCCGCACTCAGCTTGAAACACTGGATGCAGCAAAAACACAAGAAACCCAACTGAAAGAAACCTACACCCAAAAAAGCATTCAAGCCGCCAATCTCGACAACTTGAAAATGGAGCTTGCAGCAATTAGAACATCGTTTAACGTGTTGCTCAAACAACTGCCTACCGATGCCGAAATTCCCAACCTGATTCAAGAGTTGCATCAGGCCGGTGCGACCAACGGTTTGCGCATGGACAGCGTAACGCCGCAAGCACCGGTAAACGACGGCCCAATCCAGGTGCTGCCTTACGATATTGCCATCACCGGGAAATACAGCCAAATCAATCAATTTACCCGTGATGTCGGCGCACTTTCCCGCATCATTACCCTTGATTCGCTGAAAGTCGGCCAAAGCAAAGATGAAAAAAGCAACCAGCTCACGCTTTCAGCCACCGCCAACACCTACAAAGCACGTCCGGCCGAAGAAGTGGCTGCCGAAATAGCAGCAGTCGCCAGCGAAGCCAAATAAACAGCCTGAGAGGTTTGATATGAAATATACGATATTACTCGCAGGCTTATTAGCATTAAATGCCTGCACCCCCGCCCATGAAGATTTGCGCGAGTGGATGAACAATACGCGCACACAAGCCAAAGCACATGCTTTATCGTTTGAGCCGCCCGCCATCCACCCCGCCCAAACCTACATGCCGCCCAACTACTCCGGCCTGAATGCTTTTGACAGCAAACGGCTCAATGTCGGCCAACAAGGTGCCAACGCGCCCAATATGAGCCGCCCGAAAGAAATCCTCGAAGGTTTCAGCCTCGAAAACCTGAAATACGTCGGCACGCTGAAAAGCGGCAACCGCATCTCAGGCTATATTGAAGCAGACGGCCATGTTTATACCGTCAGAGCGGGCAACTATATCGGCCAAAACTTCGGCCAAATCCAGTCCATTACAGACGACAAAATCGTGCTGACCGAAGTTGTGGAAGACACCTACGGCAACTGGGTTTTCCGCAATGCAGAATTACCGTTGAGCAGCGGTGCCGCAGACACCGCAAACACGCAAAACTAATACCATTAAGGGGCATCATGTTTATGAAATCACGCAACATTAAAACGCTTTCCGCCGCTATATTGGCGTTGGCCGTACAAACAGCTTTCGCAGGCAATATTACCGATATCAACGTATCCACCCTGCCCGATAACCAAAAAATTATCAAAATCACCTTTGATAAAGAAGTTGTTTCGCCAAGCGGCTTTATCACCACCACACCGGCGCGGATTGCGCTGGATTTTTCCAATACCAATATCCAGCTTGCCCAACCGGTGCTGGAATATGCCGATCCGCTGCTGAGCCAGATTACCGCCGCGCAAAACAATGACCGTGCCCGCATCGTCTTGGGCTTGAACAAAGCCGGCCAATACAACACCGAAATCAAAGGCAATGAAGTTTGGGTCTATGTGAGCGAATCGGTCGAACAAACCGGCAGCGCCGCCGCCATCTACAACCCCGGCCGCATCGATAGTCGTGTGGTCTCCAGCGAGCCGGCCGGCCAATCGCCGGCACCACGTAAGACACAAACCGTCAGCAGCGCCAACATTGATTTTCGAAAAGGCGCGCGCAATTCCGGCATTATCGAGCTGACTGCGCCCTCTTTTTCCGGCGAACCCGATATCAAACAGCAAAGCGACCGCGTGGTGATTACGCTGAAAAACCACCCATTGCCGACACAAGCCCAACGCAGCCTGGATGTCGCTGACTTCAATACCCCCGTACGCAACATCACCATGAAACGTATCGGCAACAACACCCAAGTGGTTATCCGCAACCAAGGCAGTTGGGACATTCGCACCCAATCGGCAGGCGGCCGTTTCAGCTTTGAAATCAGCCCTAAAGTTGCCACTGCCGCCCCCGGTTTGCGCAGCAATGCCAACCGTTCATTCAGTGGCCGCCGCATTTCGCTCGATTTCCAAGACATCGAAGTGCGCACCATTTTGCAGATTCTGGCCAAAGAATCCGGCACCAATATCGTGGCCAGCGACAGCGTAAACGGCAAAATGACATTAACCTTAAAAGATGTACCTTGGGATCAAGCGCTTGATTTGGTGATGCAGGCACGCAATCTCGACATGCGCCGCCAAGGCAATATCATCAATGTTGCCCCCCGTGAAGAATTGCTGGCAAAAGACAAAGCCACTTTGCAGGCACAAAAAGAAATTGAAGAGCTGGGCCCGCTTTATTCACAAACCTTCCAATTAAAATACAAAAATGTGGAAGAATTCCGCAAAATCCTGCGCCTTGAAGACGGCAACAGCAGCAATAGCGGCAACAGCCGCAACACCTTGTTGAGCGAGCGCGGCAGCGCATTAATCGACCCGTCAACCAACACCTTGATTATTACCGACAACATCGGTGTGATTCAAAAATTTCAAAAGCTGATTGATGAATTGGATGTCGCCACCCGCCAAGTGATGGTAGAAGCGCGTATTGTCGAAGCCGAAGACGGCTTCTCACGCGACATCGGCGTGAAATTCGGTTATCAGGGCGTTAGCGGCCGCAACAGCTGGGGTTCAGACTGGTCGAATGCTGCTGACAACTTCGGTGCACGAAACAGAGCCAACCTGGCCAATCTCAACGCAGCACGCTCCGGCAGCACAACGATTACCGCGCCCACTTTTGAGATGAATCCGAATATCAACCTTCCCGTTTCCAGCGCTACTTCAAGCATTGCCCTGGTTCGCGCCATCGGATCCGGCGCATTGGGTTTGGAGTTGGCGGCCATGCAGCAGCAAAACAAAGGTAAAATCATCTCCAACCCTCGTGTGCTTACACAAGACCGCAGAGAAGCCGTGATTGAATCAGGCCAGGAAATTCCGTACGAAGAAGCCACCTCCAGCGGCGCCACTTCGATTACCTTCAAAAAAGCCGTCTTAGGCCTGACCGTTACCCCCAACATCACCCCCGACGGCCAGATTATTATGGATGTTAAAATCAACAAGGATAATCCGGTTGACTGCACCAGCGGCGGCGTTGCCACCTTGTGTATCAGCACCAAAAATCTGCGCACTCAAGCCATGGTTGAAGATGGCGGCACACTGATTGTCGGCGGTATTTATGAAGAAAGTAACAGCAATATCGTCAACAAAGTGCCTCTGCTGGGCGATATTCCGCTTGTCGGCAACCTGTTCAAATCGCGCGCTCGAACAGAAACCCGCCGCGAATTACTGATTTTCATCACCCCACGCATTATGGACAGCATGGGTAGCACGCTGCGCTATTAATTACCGAAATGCATAAAACAAACTAAACACTTTACGTAAGTTTTCGTTTACAATGCCTGCTATGGAAAACATAGCAGGCAATTTATTTTTCATCGGCTTGATGGGCGCCGGCAAAACCACGTTGGGCAAACAGATTGCCCAACAACTCGGGCGCGAATTTTACGACAGCGATTACGAAATCTGCTGTCGCACCGGCGTATCTATTCCCACCATCTTCGAGCTTGAGGGCGAACAAGGCTTCCGTGACCGTGAAGCGGCTGTGATTGACGAGCTGAGCAGCCGCAGCAATATCATCTTGGCCACCGGCGGCGGCGCCGTGATTCGCGAGCAAAACCGCTTGCATCTGCAAAACCGCGGCACCGTTATCTATCTGCATGCCAAACCCGAAATATTACTCAACCGCACCCGCCATGATACCAACCGCCCACTGTTACAAGTGGAAAACCCGCTCGCCAAACTGCAAGAGCTCTATAATACCCGCGACCGTTTATATCGCGACACCGCCCACATCATCATCGAATCCAACCGTTACAACTGCCACAAAACCATTGAGCACATACTCAAAACCTTGCAACAACGGACATAACCAGCATGCGCACCCTCACTGTTAATACGCCCTCGCATCATTATCCCATTTTTATCGGCGAACAATTACTTGCCTGCGCCGATACCCTGCTGGCACCTTATCTAAACAAAAAAGCCGCCATCATTACCAACCAAACAGTTGCCCCACTCTATCTTACCCGGCTTCAGACGGCCTTAGATAAGGCAGGCATCAAGCATTTCAGCATTATTCTGCCCGATGGCGAACAATATAAAAATTGGCAAACGCTTAATCTGATTTTCGACGGTTTGATGCAACACCGCGCCGAACGCAAAACCACCTTAATCGCGCTTGGCGGCGGCGTGATCGGCGATATGGTCGGCTTTGCCGCCGCCACCTACCAACGGGGTGCGCCGTTTATTCAGATACCCACCACTTTATTAAGCCAGGTAGATTCATCGGTAGGCGGCAAAACCGCCATCAACCACCCGCTGGGCAAAAACATGATCGGCGCTTTTTACCAGCCGCAAGCCGTTTTGGCTGATTTAAGCGTTTTGAACAGTCTGCCGCCGCGCGAATTATCGGCGGGGTTAGCCGAAGTGATTAAATACGGCATGCTTGGCGATATCGACTTTTTCGAATGGCTCGAAAACAACATGGATGCATTGGTGCAGCAAGAACCGGCCGCTTTGGCCGAAGCCGTGTACCACAGCTGCGCCATGAAGGCAGATATCGTCGGCCAAGACGAAACTGAGCAAGGCATCCGCGCCTGGCTTAACCTCGGCCACACTTTCGGCCACGCCATCGAAGCCGAAATGGGCTACGGCGTATGGCTGCATGGCGAAGCCGTGGCTGCCGGCATGGTATTGGCCTGCCGCCTTTCCGAACAGCTTGGCCGTATCGGCAGCCACGACACCAACCGGGTAGCGGCTCTGCTGCAAAAGGCCGGATTGCCGGTTGCCCCGCCGCGCTTCCCGTTCGAGCGCTGGATCGAACACATGCAGCACGATAAAAAAGTCAGCAGCGGCGTTATGCGCTTTATCGGGCTCCAACACTTGGGCAAAGCCGACATCACCGAAATTACCGATAAAGAAATTCTGCATCAAACGCTGATGCCTTATTTGTAAGCCCCAATCTTTTCAGACGGCCTGTAGCAACATCAAGGCTGTCTGAAACGTTACAACACCAAAAATATTAATATCAAAATTATTAATATCAAAATCAAAAAAAATGATCAACAAAATACCCCATCACAGCATAGCCAAATCAAAACCAACTTAATACCCATTCACAAAGATAACCTACTGCATTGGCTCACCTTGCCGTACCTGTGTACCAGTATTCGGCTGGCCGCTTTGTCAACTTCTTTTTGCGAATGGGTTTAACTCAAGCAAAAAATTCGCGAGCAACGCCCACGCCACGCCTGCGTTGCCCACCGTTACCGGCAACGTCATCAAAGCAAGGCCGTCTGAAACCACACTTTCACCGTTTTCAGACGGCCTTCACCTATCGGCAAAAGGCAGTACACATAAAGTAACCCGAGTTCGGGATAAGAAAATGCTAAAAAAGAGCAGCCGATTGGTAGCAAGCTGCTGTTTGTATAAAAATAACAAACACAAAAAGACTGTCGTTCAATTCAAATCAATTGGCGACAAAACGCTGAGCCAAAATAGTTCATAGCACAGGCAGGCATAGCTGCACAGGATTTTTATACGAGCCAACTCATCACCGGGCTGGCGGGTTGCCCAACATTAAATTTTATCCGGCAGCATCTGGTTGGTGTTGCCACATTCGGTTCCCTCTCCGTCCCAATGGAGGAGGATTAGGGTGGGGGTAAAACCGTGAAGGATTTTATATCTTATGGATTATCTTATCTAGAATTCACATAAAATAACCAAGCCGGCCATCGCATCGCCCGCTGTTTACTGCCTTGCATCAGAGATTCGGCACTTTCCCCATAAAACCTTGCCCCTTATATGCTTATTTATATTAAGATGGCTGCATTGAGGCCGTCTGAAAGATTGGGGAGCGATTATGGGCAAACATGTGTTTGAGTCTTTGTTTCACCCACAACATATTATTGTCGTAGGCGCCAGCGAGCGGCCGCACAGCTTGGGCGAGCGCGTATTGACCGCTTTGTTGCGCACGCCCTTTCAAGGCAAAATCACACCGGTCAATCTGCGCCACAAAACCGTTGGCGGCCTGAAAGCCTACCCCAACATCAACCGTGTTGCCGAAACCGCCGATGTTGCATTAATCCTCACACCGCCCTCTGGCTATGAAGCGCTGTTCAAAGCCTGTCATAAAAAGCAAATCCGGCATGCCGTAGTGGTGCAGGATTGGGAAAACCAGTGCGCCGAAGCCCTGCTGCCGGCACAAGCCGCCCTTCAAAAAGCCGCCTATCCCGGCCTGAATATCACCGTTTGCACCCCCGCTGCCATCCAGGCGCCTGCCTGCGGGCTCAACAGCGGTATTTATCCCGGCCATGCCCGCCAAGGTGATGTATCTGTAATCAGTTGGCATGCAGCCACCGGTGCTGCCATTATGTCGGTGCTGACCCGTGCCAAACTCGGCCTTTCCCGCCACATCAGCCTACAACCCGGCCTAAGCCCCACCACTTCTGCACCATTGCTCGACTGCCTCGAAGCCGCCCCGTCCACCCGCCTGATTGTGCTCGAATACAATCCTGATGAACCTTTGCGCGATCTGTTCAGCGCCATCCGTCACATCACACGGCAAAAATCCGTGATTCTTTACTGCACCCACCATACCACGCCTCAAGAGCAAGCAATTTTGCGCCATCTTTCCCGCTATTGCAGTTTTTTAGTCACCTTCACTCCCGATGAGCTGCTGGCCGGCATCCATGCCCTTGCCTGTGGCAAAGCCCACGCAGAAAAACTGCATGTCATCGCCAATACCCCTTGCGACTGGCTGCAATCACAAGCAGCATCACTCGATATAGCCGTACAAATGGCACCACGCAACCCCAGGCCGTCTGAAAACCACAACGGCTATATCGGCAGCAACCCCAGCACCCTCCACTACCGCGGGTTGGCCGAAAGCAACCTGCAAAGCAGCCACACCGAAGCGCTGCTGGCCGTTGTCGTGCCCACCGCCGACAGCAATGAAGCCGAAATCACCCATGTATTGCGCCAATTGCAACAGCAACACCGCAAACCGCTCTTTATCAGCAGCCCCCTTTCAGACGGCCTCTTACAATTTCGCAACACCCGCCAAGCCTTACGGGCATTTTCCTATCACCACCATAATCACAAATTAAAACAACTGCGCATCCAAACGGCCAAACCATTGCCCGGCTATCTGAAAACGCCCGACCTTACCGAAGTAGGTATGCACCTCGACCAGCCTGAGTTGCTGCTCAAAGCCCTGCATCTACCCGATCCGAACACCGCCACAACACCGTTTGCCGCCCGCCTGCATTTTTATTACCACACCCGCTATGGCGCCCTACTCTTTGCCGACAGCCCCAACGGCAACATCGCCCTGCTGCCGCCCTTTAACACTTTGCAAGCAGAACGGCTGATACAGCAGCTTGATTTGAAACGCAGCCAAAAAGTCATCTATCAATTGCTGCACAGCCTCAACAGCATCATCGGACAAATGCCGCAAATCACCGATATCAAAATATCGCTCTCGCCCGGCAACCACAGCAGCGAAATTACCGTGTTGCAGGAAACCCACACCGCTTCCCGCATCAGGGCGCCCTATCCCGCACCGGTCCGCAACACATTTACCCTGAAAAACGGCCAAACCGTCCCCATCCGCCCCCTCACACCCGAAGATGCCGAAGCCGAGCAGCAATTCGTACAAAACCTTTCCGAAAAAAGCCGCCAAAGCCGCTTTATGGCGCATGTCAAAGCACTCAGCCAAAGCACACTGGCCAGCTTCTGCAACATTGATTACCACCGCGAAGGCGCATTCACCGCCACAGACAGCGACGGCAGCCTGCTCGGAGTCAGCCGCTTCAGCTGCACACACTACCCGGCCCAATGCGAATTCGGCATCAGCGTGGCCGAAAACATGCACGGACAAGGCCTGGCACTGTGCCTGATGCAGGAAATCATCGCCCTTGCCGCACAGCAAGGCTATCACCGGATGACTGCCGAAATCCTCAAAACCAACCAGCCCATGCTGAAACTGGCCGAGAAGCTCGGCTTTACCGTCACTCCTTCACCCGACGACAGCGAATTATACCAAGCCTCGCTCAGCCTTTTGCCGTCTGCAAACAACAGCAAACGTAAATCAAAGCAATAAATGCTTGCATAGAAACCACAAATTACCCTAAAATTAGCGGTTTTCTATATACCGATTTTCACAGAAGGAATCAACATGGTAGTTATCCGTTTAGCCCGTGGTGGCTCAAAACACCGTCCGTTTTACAACGTAGTGGTTGCCGACTCACGCAACCGCCGCGATGGCCGCTTCATCGAGCGCGTAGGCTTCTACAACCCCGTTGCCAATGAAAAACAAGAGCGCGTACGCCTCAACGCCGAACGCTTGAATCACTGGGTTGGCCAAGGCGCACAAATGAGCGATGCCGTTGCCAAACTGGTTAAAGAGCAACAAGCTGCTGCCTAATCAATAAAAGCACACTGCCATGACCGACACTCAACAACGGGTAGCCATGGGCTACATCAAAGGCGTATTCGGCGTTAAAGGCTGGCTCAAAATTGCTGCCAACACCGAATATACCGACAGCCTGCTGGACTACCCCGAGTGGCAGCTGAGCAAAGACGGTCACACCTTAAGTGTCAAACCCGAGGCCGGCAAAGCCGCCAACGGCGAATTACAAGTCAAACTCGAAGGCATAGACGACCGCGATACAGCTTTCGCCCTGCGCGGCTATACCATCGAAATTCCCCGCGCAGAATTCGCCCCTGCCGAAGAAGACGAATACTATTGGGCGGACTTAGTCGGCATGACCGTTGTTAATCGCGAAGGCATCACGCTCGGCACCGTCAGCAACCTGATGGAAACCGGTGCGCACGACATCCTGATGATCAACGGCGAACACGGCCAAAAGCTGATCCCGTTTGTTGCCCACTACATCGACAATGTCGATAGCGGCAACAACACCATTACCGCCGACTGGGGCTTAGACTACTGATGCTGATTCAAGCCATTACCCTGTTTCCGGAAATGTTTCAAAGCATCACCGAACACGGCGTAACCGGGCGCGCAAAAAAACAGGCCATCTGGCAATTTAACGCTATCAATCCACGCCGATTTGCCGACAACAAACTGGGCTATATCGATGACCGCCCTTTCGGCGGCGGCCCCGGCATGATTATGATGGCGCCGCCCCTACAAGCGGCCATTGATGAAGCCCGCAGCCGACACAACGGCAGCAGACGTGTGATTTACATGAGCCCGCAAGGCCGGCCGCTAACGCATAGCAAAGTAAGCGAATTGGCAAGCGTTGACAATTTGATTGTACTATGCGGACGTTATGAGGGCATAGACGAACGTCTGATGCAAAGCATAGACGAAGAAATCTGTATCGGCGACTTTGTCGTATCAGGCGGCGAACTGCCCGCCATGATGTTGATGGATGCCGTATTAAGATTGGTACCCGGCGTATTGGGCGACATGCAGTCTGCCGAGCAAGATTCTTTTGCCAACGGCCTACTCGACTGCCCCCACTACACCCGCCCGACAGAATTTCAGGGCATGGCCGTACCCGAGGTTTTACGCTCGGGCAACCATGGCCTGATAGCCGAGTGGCGTTTGAAACAATCGCTGCAACGCACTTTAGCACGCCGCCCCGATTTATTGGAAAAGCGTGAATTAACCCCACAGGAATCTAGGCTCTTGCAGCAAATCCGGCAAGAGGAACGAGAATCCCATTATAATTAGGACCAAAAAATGAATCTGATTCAACAATTAGAGCAAGAAGAAATCGCTCGCCTGAATAAAGAAATCCCCGAATTTGCTCCGGGCGACACCGTTGTGGTGTCAGTGCGCGTGGTTGAGGGCAGCCGCAGCCGTCTGCAAGCATACGAAGGTGTGGTTATCGCCCGTCGCAACCGCGGCCTGAACAGCAACTTTATCGTTCGCAAAATTTCCAGCGGCGAAGGTGTTGAGCGTACCTTCCAACTCTACTCGCCCAACGTAGAAAAAATCGAAGTAAAACGCCGCGGTGACGTGCGTCGCGCCAAATTGTACTACCTGCGCGGCCTGACCGGTAAAGCTGCCCGCATTAAAGAAAAACTGCCGGCTCGCAAAGGCTGATTTATTCTGTGATGTTTCCCATACCCGCTTGCTTCAAAGCGGGTATTTTTATTGACCCGCCAACCTTAAGGTGACCTGATAATTCGTTTATGAGGAAATTTTTGTTCCTGAAAATGCAGGTAAAAACGCAATAAGATTGGACATCTTGCGGTTTTTTTTAAACGCAGCAGGATGTGCTTTTAGCGCAAAAAAGATGATGATAGATGACGCATCAGGACACCCTAGGGTGTCCGGACAATTCGATTTACGGGTGCTTTTTGCCCCTGAAAACGCATCTGCTGCGTTAAAAAGCCTCGCAAGATGTCCAATCTTGCTGCGTTTTTTGCCTGGCATCTGCATTTTCAGGGGCAAAAATCTCCTCATAAACAAATTGTCCGGACACCCTAGCCCCGAAGAAATTAAATGGCTCAATTTAATAGTTTCGGCAATTTTAATTCTAAAAATCTTTTATTAATTTCTTTTTAAACAATTAGATTTATTTAATTAACGTTTCTATAATATATTGAAATAAAAGAAAAACTAATACAAAGATAATAAACTTCAAATCGTGCACAGGGGATATGGCGCAGCCGCGCACGTGGTTTCAGTGGCTTTTATGTGCGTGGCTGAGCGCCATATCCCCTACGCATAATTTGTATAATCTTTTTATCTCTTTGACTATAAATACACAACCTCGCCGCTTCGGCCTTTGCTGGCCACACTTGCCCACCACACAAATTCAGGCATGATATCGTGGTAATCTTTGCGCTCGCTGCGTGCTTCTCCCGGGTGGGTTTTCATGCGTTGCGGCGAATTAACCGGGCCGGGCACCAATACATTGGCACGCAAATCGGGGAAACGGTCCCACTCGTCGGCCGCTACTTTGCACAAATAATTCAACGCGGCTTTTGAGGCGCCAAACCCGCCCCAATATGCTTTCGGGTCTTCGCCGTGGCTTTCGCCCACAAAAATCACCGAAGCATCCGGCGATGCTTTCAGCAGCGGCAAAAACGCGCGGGTAAGCCCCATCGGTGCAACGGTATTGATGCGGTACTGGTTGACCCATTCGGCCACGGTTTGGAAATCCAGCGGCGACAAAGCATAAAAATAGCTGGCGCTGTGTACGATACCGTCAAGTTTGCCGCCGGTGGCTTCGGCTATGGTTTCGGCCAATTGGCCGAATTCTTTCTCTTCCGCCTTCAATAGGTCAAAACAGATGGCAAAAGGCTCCGGGCCGCCTGCGGCCACGATTTCATCATAAACTTTTTCCAATTTTTTCTGATGGCGCGCCACCAACACAACAGTAGCCCCCGCAGCGGCATACGCTTTGGCCACTTGCTCACCGATGCCTTGCGAAGCACCGGTTACCAAAATAATTTTGTTTTGCAATTGCGTCATTGTTTTCTCTCTTTTTATCGGTTCGATTCGTTCAAGCACAAGGCGGCAGCGGCCTGCCCTGATTGCACGGCGGCTTCTAGCGTGGCCGGATAGCGCGGATGCAGATAATCGCCGGCCGGATAAATATGCTGATGGTGCAGCCAGGCCAAGTCAGGCAATATCCGCCCCGCCGTTCCCGCTGTTGTGGCGCGTTTTTCGGTAATCACCTTGACAGCCAGCGGCTCACCCAGATAAGGGCAGAGTTTTTTCACATCCGCATGTATCCGTGCCGCCCATTCTTCGCTTTTATATTTGCCCACTTGATCGGAAAGGCTGACAACCGCTGCAATTTCATTGCCGGGCACGCCCAGCTGCCGCCGGTCTATCAGCCATTGCGCGGTGCCGGCCGCCAAACCGGTCATCACCGCAGGCAGATGCACGGTTTCGGCATAGCGCAAATAAACTGTGGTAATGGCATGATACTGCATATTTTCATAGGCCGTCTGAATATATCGCGGTGTTTCAGACGGCATCAGTGCCTGTGTATGATACGGCGCCACGGCTGAGATAACGGCATCAAATGCTTCGCCGTTGACCGATACTTTGCCGCCGGGCAGCAGCTGCAAGCGCCCCACCCGAGTTTCCATGCGGATATCGGCATGATGTTGGCGCAAATAGGCCAAGGCGGGTTCAGCCATGATTTTGCCCAAATCTTGCTTCGGCAGCAGATAATCGCTGCCCGCCTTGTCTGCCCATACGCCGTCTTGCAATACATTGGTCAGCATACGCAAACCAGCTTGCTCTATCGGCGTATTCAGCGCGCCCCACACCAGCGGCTGCCAAAACTCAGCCACCATTTTGCGTGATGCATGATGCTGTTGCAGCCATTGGCCGACGCTGATATCAGGTAAATCGAGCGCATGCCATTTTTGCAAACCGCGCATGCTGTTGAGCAAGGCGGTTTTTTCGGTAAGCGTTATTTTTTTAGCAGCCAGAATGCCAACCAGCATATGCAGCGGAGCCGGCAGGCGCGCCGCTTTGAATTGCAGACCGTCAGCCATGTGCCACTGCATCGGCCGGCGCAGAAAAGCGTCTTGTTCGCGCACGCCGATTTGCCGCATCAGATTTTGCACGGCGTGATACGCACCCAAAAGAATATGCTGGCCGTTATCCAGAAAGCTGAAGCCGTCTTGATCGGCGTTCAATGCGCGCGCACGGCCGCCGGCGCTTTTGCCTGCTTCAAACACGCTTACTTGAGCGCGGCCGCTCAGATTCACGGCGGCGCTCAAGCCTGCCCAGCCTGCACCGACAACGGCCACTTTCAAATCATGGCCATTCATGGTTTAAACCCCAATAACCAGGTTTTAAAGGCAATACGCTTTTTACGCGGTCCGGGAATGGCAATTTTGTATTTCAATACATTTTCCGGCCCGTCCCGTTCGATTTCATTCAACAGCGCATAATAAATACTGCCCAACACCAGCCCCACTTTTTGCGTTTTTTTATCCTCGGGCGGCAGCAGCGCCACTGCATCACGGTAGGCTTGGCGGGCGCGGTCGATTTGAAACGCCATCAATCGGGAAAATTCGGGCGTGGGTGTTTGCTGCATCAACACTTGCGCCGGCACATTAAACCGCTGCAAATCTGCCGACGGCAGGTAAATACGGCCATTGCGTGCATCTTCGCCGACATCGCGGATGATGTTGGTAAGCTGTAGCGCCAGCCCCATCTTTTCGGCATAAGCCAGCGTTTCCGGGCGGCTGAAGCCCAAAATGCGGGTAATCAGGCACCCCACCACGCCTGCAACACGGTGGCAATAAAGCGCCAGCTCCTCAAAACTGCCGTAGCGCGCCTGCTGCAAATCCATCTGCATGCCTTCGATAATTTCGCCCAATTCTGCCTGAGGCAGCGCAAAATCACGTACTACGGGCTTGAGCGCCCGACAGACCGGGTGCTCGGGCACGGCATCGTCAAACACTTTGGCCAACTCAATGCGCCACCAATTCAACGTCGTTTGCGCAACATGAGCATCAGAGCAGTCATCTACCACATCATCCAGCTCGCGGCAAAAAGCATAAAGCACAATCATGGCTTCCTGCTTATGCTGCGGCAGAAAACGAAAGCCCGCCAAAAAGCTGGATTGGCTCTCGGCGGCTTTTTGGCGGCAATATTCAAGTGGCTGCACAGTGGTTCCTGAAATTTGATTTAAGCAGAATTGTAGCGGGATTTTCATCGGGCAACAAATCATACCCATGCAAAAAGCACTGAGGCCGTCTGAAACCGTGATTTGGTTTTCAGACGGCCTATCATCAGGGTATTCTGAATCAGTCGTCCAGCATATCAAAGCTGCTTTCTTTGTTAAACGTGGTGCCGGGCACATTCACAATCAGCGGATCCGGCGCACCGATGGCTTTGACATCCTTACCCGGGTAATCCAGGCTGTGCAAAAATGCACGGATACAATTCAAGCGGGCGCGCTTTTTATCGTCCGACTTCACCACAGTCCACGGCGCATCACCGGTATGGGTATGGAAAAACATAGCATTTTTAGCATCGGTGTATTCGTCCCAACGGTCGAGCGACTGAATATCTACCGGCGAAAGTTTCCAATGTTTCAGCGGGTCGTCACGGCGGGAAATAAAGCGGCGCAACTGCTCCTCGCGGCTGACTGAAAACCAGAATTTAAACAAATGAATGCCGCTCGACACCAGCATGCGTTCAAACTCAGGCGTCTGGCGCATAAACAGCAAATATTCTTGCGGCTCGCAAAAACCCATGACCCGCTCGACACCGGCACGGTTATACCAAGAGCGGTCGAAAAACACCATTTCGCCCGATGTGGGCAGATTTTGGATATAGCGCTGAAAATACCATTGGCCGCGCTCGGTTTCCGTGGGTTTTTCCAAAGCCACCACACGGGCGCCGCGCGGATTGAGATGCTCCATAAAGCGCTTGATGGTACCGCCCTTACCCGCCGCATCACGACCTTCAAAAATGCAGACAATCCGCTGCCCCGACTCTTTTACCCAGCTTTGCACTTTCAAAAGCTCGATTTGCAGCTTTTTCTTTTCGCGCTCATACACACGGCGGCTCATGCGCGTGCGGTAAGGGTAAGCCTCAGGCAAAGGGGCGGAACCTGAGTTTTCGGCACTGATATGCCCCTGATGCTCCAACACCGATTCCTCAAACACTTGCAGCTGGTCTTTGTTGTCGCCTAAATCGATTTTTTCATACGGTTTGAGTTGTTGGTCGGGTACCATAATTGCTCCTCCTGTTTGTCATTAACGAATCCTTTTATAGGTTCTATTTTAACGCTTTTAACAAAAATAAACAAAAAAATTACATCGAATTTCAGCTTTAGCCGCCCCAAATACACAAATATGAAACATTTTCGACCTTGCCCCAGCAGCTGCCCACATTGCCACCGCCCGGCAGTATGCGCAACAATCAGGCTGAAACCATATACAGGCGCAACCAGGCCGGGCCACATAATCTGTTTTTCAAACTCAAATCATAAGGTTATTTTTAAACGGCATCACAGGCCGTCTGAAAGCTGCTGCCGGCCGCCGATTGGTCATTCATTTATTTGGCTATATAATCGCGCTTTTACCCCCCGTCTGCCGTTATGTCTTATTTTGTTTTGCTGGACGATGCCGTATCCGGCCGCGCCACACTCTACCGCCGCCACTTGGGCAGCCGGTTTCTCGCCCCGCACCAGTTAAACGAGCTGGACAATTGCCTGCAACAAGGCTGGCAGCAGGGGCATCATGTTGTATTGGCCGCAGATTATGCATTCGGCCTACCGCTGCAACGGCTGCCCGCCCAAGCAGAGGCCCGCCTCGCCTTACACTGGTTTGCCGAATGCGGGCCTTTAGAAAATCCTGAAGCCTGGCTGGAAAGCCAATACGGCAACGCACCCGCCGGCATCAGCACGCCGTACAGCGACACCACCCGCGCCGATTACCTGCAAGCCATACACGATATTCAAGCCGCGATTGCACGTGGCGACACCTATCAAATCAACTACACCACCCGCCTGCACCTGCACAGCTACGGCCACCCGGCCAAGCTTTACCGCCGCTTGCGCCAGCCCGTGCCGTATGCCGTGCTGGCACACCTGCCCGATGCGCAGCAGCAAAGCGGTTGGACTTTATGCTTTTCGCCGGAATTGTTTTTAAAAATCGATGCCGGCGGCCTGATTACCACCGAGCCGATGAAAGGCACCGCCCCTATCTTAAACGACGGCCAAGACGAGCAACGGGCACTCGATTTGCAGGCCGACCCCAAAAACCGTGCCGAAAACATCATGATTGTGGATTTGCTGCGCAACGACTTGGGCAAAATTGCCCAAACCGGCGGCGTGCGCGTGCCCGAACCGTTTAAAGTCAGCCGCTTCGGCAGCGTATGGCAGATGACCAGCAGCATTGAAGCGCACGCCAAAGCAGACACCGGCGTTGCCGATATTTTTCAGGCGGCCTTTCCCTGCGGCTCCATTACCGGTGCGCCCAAACGCATGAGCATGCAGATGATTGAGCGCATCGAAACCGCCCCCCGCGGCCTCTACACCGGCAGCATCGGCTACCTGAAACCGTGCGGCAGCGGGCTGGGGTTTGAGGGTGCGCTCAATGTGGTGATCCGCACCTTGCAGCTTACCCCGCGTTCAGACGGCCTCTATCAAGGGGTTTACGGTGTCGGCTCGGGCATTGTCGCCGACAGCGACCCCGCCGGCGAATACACCGAATGCCAATGGAAAGCACAATTTCTCAACCGCCTCACACCCGAATTCGGCCTCTTTGAAACCATGCGCGCGCACAACCGGCACTGCGAACTGCTGCCGCTGCACTTAGGCCGTCTGAAACAATCAGCCGCTGCGCTCAACCTGCCGCTAGATGTAAACGCCGCCCGGCACATTGCCGCCTATCTGGCACAACTGCCCGACAACGGCGTATACCGTGTTAAAGCCCTGCTCGATTCAGACGGCCTGCACCTGAACCACGCCGCCGTTTCAGCGCTCGAGGGTGTGCAATATGTGCTGCTTGCACCGGAGCACCTGCCCGTTCGCGATTACCTGCGCCGATTCAAAACCACCCGGCGCGGCCTATACGACCACGGTTGGCAACAGGCCGAAGCGCAAGGCGCATTCGACAGCCTGTTTTTCAATTCAGACGGCCATCTGCTTGAAGGCGGCCGCAGCAACGTGTTTGTACGTTTCGGCGAGCAATGGCATACCCCGCCGCTGACATTGGATATTCTCAACGGCGTGATGCGCCAACACATTCTGCGCTCGCCGCAAACGCTGCTGCACACCGACACAGTTTGCGAAAGCCGCATCAACCGCGAACAACTTTACCGCGCCGATGAAATTGTGTTGAGCAACGCCTTGCGCGGCCTGATTCGCGTGTCGCTCAAAGCATAATACCCATTCACAAAAATAAGCCGGCAAGGCGGCGAGCCGGAGACAGTAGCGTTGTTTGGGTCAATGAATCATCAAAAGCCCGATCTGCGGCAGGCACAGATCGGGCTTTTTAAGGGGATACGGCTATTCAAAACCGGCTACAGTTTTCCGGCATATTGCTGCAATAAAGCGCGAAATTCGCCGCCGGTTTCAGGATGGCTCAAACCGTAAGCGAGGGTGGCTTCCAGATAACCGATTTTGCTGCCGCAATCATAGCGCGTGCCTTCAAATGCATGCGCCAATACAAACTCATGATCAAGCAGGCGGGCAATGCCGTCGGTGAGCTGGATTTCATTGCCGGCACCGCGCGGCAGATTGGTGAGCAGATCGAAAATACGCGGCGTGAGGATGTAGCGGCCGACCACGGCCAGATTGGAAGGCGCTTCTTCCGGCTTGGGTTTTTCCACAATATTGGTAATGCGCCGGTAATTTTTCAGCGCCTCCACTTCCACAATGCCGTAAGAGCCGGTTTGCGAGGGATCGACGGTTTCCACGCCGAGCACGCTGTTGCCGGTTTGATTATAAATATCCACCATCTGCTTGAGCGCTCCTTTGGGTGCATCAATCAAGTCATCGGCCAAAATCACCGCAAACGGCTCGTCGTTTACTGCCGCACGGGCGCACAGCACCGCATGCCCCAAGCCCAGCGCTTCGGCCTGGCGGATATACAGGCAGGTAATTTCAGACGGCAGAATATCCTGCACATGTGCCAGCAGCTGATCTTTATTGCGTTGCGCCAATTCGGTTTCCAGCTCATACGCTTTGTCGAAATGGTCTTCAATGCTGCGTTTGTTGCGTCCGGTAATAAACACCATCTCGGTGCAGCCGGCTTCCACCGCTTCTTCAACCGCATATTGAATCAACGGTTTGTCTACAATCGGCAACATTTCTTTGGGGCTGGCCTTGGTGGCGGGCAAAAAACGGGTGCCCATACCGGCAACCGGAAAAACGGCTTTTTTAATCGGTTTCATGCTTTCTCCAAAAACTATCGGGGTATTGTAACAGGCGCCATCATTTGCGGATGCCGGGCAACCATTGTGCCCTACCAATATCATCACGGCCAAGCCGGAATAAAATCATGATTCAGTCCGACGGCTGTATGTTGCACCATCATCGCTTTTTTGCCGCCCATATGCAGGCAAAGCGGCTGAACGGTTGCCATCTTTATTCGGTCGGTTCGGCTTCAATGCAGCAAAGCCAGCAAGGCCGCTTCATCCAATACGGCCACACCGAGCGCCTGCGCTTTTTCCAGCTTGCTGCCGGCCGCTTCTCCGGCCACCACATAATCGGTTTTTTTCGACACGCTGCCCGACACCTTGCCGCCCGCCACTTCAATCATGGCTTGCGCTTCATCACGTTTCAATGTCGGCAATGTGCCGGTGAGCACAAAGGTTTTGCCGGCTGCGGCATGGTTCAGGCCGTCTGAAAGCGGTGCATCGTTTTCAGACGGCATTTCCTGTAAAAAGTGCCGCATGTTTTCCAGCAACGTCCGGTTTTCATCAGCCGAGCGCCATTGCTGCCAATCGGCAGGCAGGGCCTTGTCGTGCAGCAGGCCGTCAACATTTTGGCCGGCCAGGCTCCACAATGCCAGCGCTTTGGTTTCGCTGATTTTAAAGCCGGGCAACCGCGCCAGCCAGCGCTGCGGCTGCACATATTCGGCCAACGGCAGCTTTACCGGCTGCGGTTGCGGCACAACCCCGGCGGTCAGCAGCTCGTCTATCATCGCCGCCTGCTCGGGGCGGGCGAAAAATTGCGCCGCCGAATGCGCCACCACGCTGCCGATATCGGGCAGACAGGCCAACACCGGCTCGGGCGCGGTACGCACTTTATTCAGCGAGCCCAATGCCTGCGCCAAAATTTTAGCCGTGCGCTCGCCGACATGACGGATGCCGAGCGCAAACAGAAAACGCGCCAGCTCAGGTTGTTTGCTCGCTTCGATACCGGCGAGAATATTTTCCGCCCATTTGGTAGGCGATTGTTTTTTCAGGCCGTCTGAAAGCAATGCGCCCTCTTCTTTATCGACGGCCTGCTCTTTCATTTTTTGCAGCACCGCCACATCCAAGCGGTATAAATCGGCAAAATGGTGCACCAAATCCTGTGCCACCAACGCTTCAATCTGGCGCTGCCCCAAGCCGTCGATGTCCATCGCTTTGCGTGAGGCGAAATGAATCAGACCTTGTGCGCGCTGTGCCCGGCACAACATACCGCCGCTGCAACGCGCCACCGCTTCGCCGGCTTCACGCTCGATGCGGCTGCCGCAAATCGGGCAGTTTGCGGGCAGACGGTATTGCGGATACAGCGGCATTTTGCTTTCAGACGGCCTTTCTGCCCCGCTTTGGGCCGTATCGACAAACAACTCGTTTTGAACAGGCGCGCCAAGGCCGTCTGAAACGCTCACAGCCTGCATCGGCCGGCGCTCCGGCACCACCCGCACCACTTCGGGAATCACATCGCCGGCGCGGCGCACCACCACAGTATCGCCGATGCGCACATCTTTGCGCTGCGTTTCGCCTTCATTGTGCAGCGTGGCATTGGTAACGGTAACACCGCCGACAAACACCGGCTGCAAACGCGCTACCGGGG
Organism: Uruburuella testudinis; assembly: GCF_022870865.1. Classification (NCBI taxonomy): domain Bacteria; kingdom Pseudomonadati; phylum Pseudomonadota; class Betaproteobacteria; order Neisseriales; family Neisseriaceae; genus Uruburuella; species Uruburuella testudinis. The sequence goes on along the minus strand of NZ_CP091508.1, from coordinate 939,643 downwards.
TAACGGCGCCGGTACGCCCCACCTGCACATCGATGTCCAGCACCACCGTCAGCGCTTCTTCGGCCGGAAATTTGTGTGCAATCGCCCACCGCGGTGCACGCGAAATAAAGCCCAGCGTTTGCTGTTGCGCAATCGAATTCACTTTAATTACCATGCCGTCGATTTCATACGGCAATTCGGCGCGTTTGGCCGACATGGCTTCGTAAAAAGCCAGCACCGCATGAATATCGCTCAAGCAGGCGTAATGGCCTTTAGGCAGGCTGAAGCCGAGCTCATGGGCATAAGCCAGCTCTTCCATGTGTGTGGCGGGCACCTTGCCGCCGGTTTGCTGCGCAATGCTGTAGGCAAAAAAATGCAGGCGGCGACGGGCGGTAATACGCGAATCGAGCTGGCGCAGGCTGCCCGCCGCGGCATTGCGCGGATTGGCAAAAAGCTTTTGGCCTTCGGCTTGCTGCCGCTCGTTGAGCTGGGCAAAATCGGCTTTAAGCATCAACACTTCGCCGCGCACTTCTATCATTGCCGGCACATCTGCGCCATGCAGCTTCAAGGGAATATTGGCAATGGTGCGCACGTTGCGGGTAACATCTTCGCCGCTGCTGCCGTCGCCGCGTGTGGCCGCCTGCACCAACACGCCGTTTTGATAGAGCAGGCTGATGGCCAGGCCGTCAAACTTCGGCTCAATCACATATTCGGGCTGTGCACCGCCCAAGCCGCTGCGCACACGCTCGTCAAACGCCAGCATTTCGGCATGCTGGAAATGCCCGTGTTCATCTTGCGGCGAAAAAGCATTGCTGAGCGAGAGCATCGGCACGGTGTGGCGCACCTCGGCAAACCCGGCCAAAGGTTCGCCGCCCACTCTCTGTGTGGGGCTTTCCGGCAAACGCAGAGCAGGATGCGCCGCCTCAAGCGCTTCCAATTCGCGAAACAGAAGATCGTATTCGGCATCGGGCACGCTGGGTGCATCAAGGGTGTAATATTCGTAGGCGTAACGGTTTAGCTGCTCGGTGAGTGCGCGTATGCGCCGGGCGTTATCGTTCATAAGATTGAAGGCCGTCTGAAAAGAATAAAATCGGTTTCAGACGGCCTGAAATAGAAACAGGCCGTCTGAAACGGCAAATTGGCGCGGTTGGTGTTGTCTGCACAATAAGCCGGCAAGGCGGAACATGCAATCATACCCACTCACACAAACAACCCGGCTTCGCTGACCCGCCCGTGCTCAAAGAGGATAGGGGTCACCAGGGTATCCTGACCCTTCGTTGATGAGGGAATTTTTGTTCCCGAACAGGCATAGCCCGGGCAGCAAATGCAGCAAAACACAGTGAAATGAATCAAAAAGTGCTACGGCGTTACTGCGCCTCTTTATAATACCGGCTGCACTGCCTGAAGCTTGCTTTTGTGAATGGAAATCAGGTTGTCTTTTGAAGCAATAATATAGGCAGCCTCTAATCAATCAGCGGGTGCATTTTACCCTGCACCCGCCGCATTGTTGCCTAGGATTTCCTGACCATTCAGAATGACTCAGATTTTTTGCGATAGAAGTACAGATACCAGGCAAAAAACGCAGCAAGATTGGGCATCTTGCGAGGCTTTTTAACGCAGCAGAGCGTTTTCAGGGGCAAAAATCCCTGCATAAATCGAATGGTCAGGAAACCCTAGCTGGCACAGCTTTTAAGAAAACAGCCGCCGCGACAAATCGTCGCCCGGCTCGATGCCTACTTTCTGCATTTCTTCCTGGCGCGCCAGCACATAACTGCGCACTTCTTTCAACCATTGCGTGGAGAGCTCTTCCAACTTATCGTTCACCAAATCCAAGCTCAAGGTGCTGGAAAGCTTCACGGCCAAATCCATAAAGCGGTTAAACTGCTTCTCACCCGCCGGCACATGCGGGATATCAAACAGCATGCTGAATCCGCGGTAGGCCTGGCTGGAAAGCAGGCTCGAGGTAAACGGCGAATTATCCAAGCTGACGATGCTGAACAGCGGCTCGCCTTTTTCATTGGCCAAGTGGAAGGCGCCGTCTACCCCCAGCTCAAATCCCAGATTTTCCACTGCCGCACGCAGTTCGATACCGCTGATGCTGCCGCGCGACACCAAATGCATGGCAATGGTTTGGTCGACACGGGCGCACAATTCATCCAACGGCCGCGCCACATTTAAAAATGTTTCAATGTCGGTCAGCAGCAGGCCGCCATTCATTTTTTCGGCAAAGCTGTTGACTTGGGCGCCAAACTGCTCGATTTCCTGCGTGGTGGACAAGCCGCTGCGGCTGATGGCCTGCAAGCCGATAACAAAGCCTTGATAATAAACGCTGGGAATCGGTTCGGCGATTTGAAAGCGGTCATCCATGGTGCAGCCGGCAATCTGAAAGCGGTGGCGGCTGGAAAGGCGCGGAATGGCGTGCAACTCCTGCGGTTCGCTCAAAGCGATATAAGCCATGTAGTCGAAGCGCGGATCAAACCACGGCAGCTCGAGTTTGGTGAGGTCATCCATATTCAGCAACAACTTCTGCCGGCCCGCCACTTTGGTTTGCGAACGCTCGGGTGCAGGCATTTTTTCAAAATTAAAGGCGGCCTCGGCCGGTTTCGGCTCAGGCTTGATAACGGGCTCGACAAAATCGGGCTGCGTTTCAGCCACCGCCGGCACAGCCTCTGCCGCCTCAGCTGTTTTGACGGCAAACAAATCGTTTTTCTCTTCGGCAACAGAAGCCGGCTCTGCGGCCTGAGATTTGGAAATATCTTTCTGACGCAAAGGCTTAATCGGCGCAGCCGCCGTATCGGCCTGTTTTTTGCCGTCGCGCACATGATCGGTTTGGCTGCCCAACAGCGCATCTTTATCGGCATGGCCGAATTGCTCGCGCACCTGCTGGCGGTATTTGTTTTCCTGATACATATTGTAGGCAATCACGCCCAAAATAACCGCGAGGGCGAAAACCAGAATAATCAGCGTTGCATCACTCATAATAATAGGTAAACCTGTGTGAGGGTTAGTCGTTGCAGTATGCGGAATTATAGCGAAATTTATCTGCTATGACAGCCTAATGCCGTCTGAAAAAGGTAAGGAAGCGTTAACTGCCGCCCACGGCCACTTCCATACCGCAACCGTATACACGCGCCCAATCAAAAAAATGGCCGGGGTCGCTCTTGCGGCCGGGGGCGATATGCTGGTGGCCGCTCACTGCCTCAACCGGATAGGCGGCGGCTATCGCTTTTAACAGCTTGCTCAAACATTGATACTGCGCATCGGTAAAAGGTTCAAAATCGCAGCCTTCCAATTCGATGCCGATTGAAAAGGCATTGCATTTTTCCCGCCCCCGAAACGACGATATTCCGGCGTGATAGGCCATGTGGTCGCATGAAACAAACTGCACTGCGCCGCCCTTACGTGTAATCAGAAAATGGCTGGACACGCGCAATTCGGTAAGTATGCTGAAAAACGGGTGCGCTGCCGCATCGATACGGTTGGTAAACAATGCCTCCACCGCGCCGTTGCCGTATTCAAACGGCGGCAGCGAGATATTGTGCAGCACCACCAGCGAAATTTTTTCATCGGCCGCTCGCGGTGCGAAATTGGGCGAATCCACCCGCCGCGCGGCCTGCCACCAGCCTTGTTGCCAATCTTTTGTGTGCATGTGCTTTTCCGTTTTCATGCCCATTCACAAAAGTGACCTAACAGCATCAACCCGCTTGGGCTCGAAGAGGAGCGGTTTCGCTTACTTTTGTAAATGGGTTTCAGACGGCCTGTTTGATGCTTGAAGGCCGTCTGAAAAACTATTGCGGTTCGAATTTCATGGCCAGCGAATTGATGCAATAGCGCTCACCCGTGGGCTTGGGGCCGTCGGGAAACACATGCCCCAAATGGGCGTCGCAACGGCTGCAACGCACTTCTTCGCGCACCATGCCGTGGCTCAAATCGCGCACACGGTATGTGCTGCCCGCTTGTGCTTCGTCAAAAAATGCCGGCCAGCCGCAATGGCTTTCAAATTTCTGCTGCGATTTAAACAGCAACGTGCCGCAACAGGCGCAATGATAATCGCCGGCGGCATCAAAATCATGATATTCGCCGCTAAACGGCCGCTCGGTGCCGGCCTCGCGGGTAATGCGGTAAACTTCCGGCGGCAGCTCTGAGCGCCACGCTTCATCGGTTTTGTAGATTTTATCCATAAAAATCCTTTTTTCATATGCAGATGCCGGCAACAGCCAATTTAACGGCGGGCAGCGAAGGCAGATTCAGCCCGTTCGCCAACCTCGATGCCCCACACTGCCGGCAGACATTTCTTTTACGCATTGTAGCATAGCGCGGCGGCGGTTTCGGCTTTATACTGCCGTCTGAATTTTTCGGTTTTGTATATTTATGTTGAGCAAATTGTTTAAACTTTTTTCCGGCTTGCTGCTGCTTGCCGCCGCCCTATGGGCAGGCCTGTTGTTTGCCCCCAAACACAACGGCCAGACTTACCGCATGAAAGTGGAAAAAGGCCAGGGCATTTCCGCCGTCAGCCGCAAACTGGCAGACGACGATATCGTATACAACCGCCATGCTCTACTGGCCGCCGCCTATTTGACGGGTGCGCACAACCAATTGCACAGCGGCACCTACCGCCTGCCCGCCAATGTGTCGGCCTGGCAGATTTTAAAACGCCTGCGCGACGGCCGTCCCGACACCATCACCGTGCGCATTACCGAAGGCATGCGTTTTTCGCAGATGCGCAACATCATCAACAACACCGCCGATATCCGCCACGACACCCGCGGCTGGAGCGATGAAAAACTGTTGCAGGAAATCGATGCCGACGCCCCCGGCCGCCACCCCGAAGGTTTGTTTTTCCCCGACAGCTACGAAGTCGATGCCGACAGCAGCGATGTACAGATTTACCGCCTCGCCTACCGCACCATGCAGCGCCGTCTGCAAGCCGCATGGGATGAGCGCCAAAGCGGCCTGCCCTATCAAAACCCGTATGAGCTGCTGATTATGGCCAGCCTGATTGAAAAAGAAACCGGCCACGAAGCCGACCGCCGCCATGTAGCCGCCGTCTTTGTCAACCGCCTCTCCATCGGCATGCGCCTGCAAACCGACCCCACCGTGATTTACGGCATGGGCAGCCGCTATCAGGGGCGCATCCGCAGAGCCGATTTGCAACGCGACACGCCTTACAATACCTATACCCGCGCCGGCCTCACCCCCACCCCCATCGCACTGCCCGGCCGCGCCGCATTGGAAGCTGCCGCCCATCCTTCTACGGCGAAATACCTGTATTTCGTCTCAAAAATGGACGGCAGCGGTCTGAGCCAATTCAGCCACACCCTCGACGAGCACAATGCAGCGGTACGCAAATATATTTTAAAACGCCAATAACATGCTGTAACCAATCGCGTATACCCATGCACAAAAGCAAGCTGTCAAAAAGAACACCCCAGCCGAAACCGTACAGGTTGCAGGCTGGTTGGCTTGGCAGGCCGACACAGCCAGATTATTTTTCTGAATTGGTATGATTGATTGATTTGGCTATATAATCCCACCATTCCACATGATTCTTTCAGACGGCCTCAAGCCATATAAAGGCCGTCTGAATAATGATTCACAAAAAGTCAGCCAACGCCGTTAGATTATTTTTGCGAACGGGTATGAACAACATTTTCTACAAAGCCGCCCTATGAGCCTGATTACCGTCCTCCGCCCCGCCACAGCGCACGATTGCGAACATATCTACAACGCCCACGTTTATTCGGTGCAATACACCTGCGCCCGCAGCTATAACGACCGTATTCTCGATGCCTGGCGCGATCTGCTCAGCCCCGACAGCTATCTCGACACCCTGGCCGATGCCGGCAAAGCACTGTGGGTGGTCGAATACAAAAACCATATTCAGGGCTTTTTCCAGCTTGATTTGAAAGAAGCGCAGCTGGACGCGCTGTATGTGCACCCTTTCGTGCATAATCAAGGCTTGGGCACCGCGCTGCTGCACCGCGCCGAAGAGCTGGCGCAAGAAGCGGGGCTGAGCTTTATCAAACTTTATGCCTCGTTGAATTCCATCGGGTTTTACAAACTCAATGATTACGAATCATTGGGTGCTGCAGTGTTGCCGCTCAATCGCGAAGTAACGGTAGAATGCGAACTGATGCGCAAATATCTTTAGCCTGAAACTAGGGTGTTCGGACAATTTGTTTATGAGGGGATTTTTGTTCCTGAAAATGCAGATGCCAGGCAAAAAACGCAGCAAGATTGGCCATCTTGCGAGGCTTTTTAACGCAGCAGATGCGTTTTCAGGGGCAAAATACACCCGTAAATCGAATGGTCCGGACACCCTATAGATTCGGCAATTAAATATATGAACCATTCAATACTTTCACTGTCCAAACCGATATGGAAAAAGAAGACACCCGAAAACTATCAGCCGACGCCTTGTACGAGAAACGAAAACAAGTCATCCGGCTGCACAAGATGGGCATGGGAATTATCAAAATCACCCAAGCCGTAGGCATGTGTTATGAAGCCGTCCGTCAGGCCATTACCACTTACCAAGAGGGCGGAATGACAGCGCTTAAACCTAAAAAACGAGGGCGCAGCCCGGGCGAATATCGGCAATTGAATGCCGAACAAGAAGCCTATATCCAAAAGCTGATTATCGAGCAACGCCCGGAACAGTTGAAAATGGACTTCGCCTTATGGACGCGCAATGCAGTGAAAGAACTGATTTTACAAGAATTAGAAATCGACATGCCGGTGCGCACGGTAGGCTCTTATCTCCAACGCTGGGGCTTCACCCCGCAAAAGCCGATTAAAAAAGCATACGAACAGCAACCTGAAGCCGTAAAAACCTGGTTGGATGAAACCTATCCGAGCATAGCCCGGCGGGCAAAAGCAGAAAATGCCGAAATTCATTGGGGTGATGAAACCGCCTTGGTTAATACCGATGTCAGAGGCAGAAGCTATTCGCCCAAGGGGAAAACGCCGGTGACTTATGCCGTTGGCGGCACCCGGCACAAACTGTCAATGATTTCCACCGTCAACAACCGAGCAAAGGCGCACTGGATGATTATTGATGTAGCGTTTGATGCAGACAAGCTGATTAAATTTATGCAGTCTCTGTGCCAAGAAGTCGGGCGCAAAGTTTTTTTGATACTGGATAACTTAAGGGTGCATCACAGTAAAAAAGTGAAAGCCTGGCTGGCAGAGCATTGTGATGAAATCGAGGTGTTCCATTTACCCAGTTATAGCCCCGAGCTGAATCCGGATGAGCGCTTGAATGCAGACTTGAAGCAAGTTATCAGTGCGATGGTTCCGGTGCGGACGAAAGCAAAGCTGCGTAGTGCGGTTGTTCGGATTATGGAGTCTATTTGCAGCACACCGAAACGGGTGATGGCCTACTTCGGCGACTCGCATGTACGATATGCCGGATGTTGGTATATTTAATTGCCGAATCTATAGAATGTCCTGACCATTCAGAATGACTCAGATTTTTTTGTGATAATTTTTTGTGATAAAAAAGTGCAGATAGCGCAAAAAATATGATGATATATAAATAATCAAGAAACCCTAAGATGCCCTGCATCATAATTCGGCCGAACGGCTGTGCGAACAAATCGAGGCCGTCTGAACAATTGTTCAGACGGCCTCAATGGTGGTTATGGCATCAAACCAATTGCAGCCGCGTCAAACACGCCCGCACCTGCTCGGCCTGCCAGCCCGCCGACACCGCCAGCGTCAGTAAAGCCACGGCGGTTTCCAGATTGGCTTTGCCGCCGTTGATTACACCCGCCTGTCGGAGCGCATCACCTTGCGCATACACCGCCGCTGCGCAACCTTGCGGCACCTGGCTGATGTTCAACACCAGGCCGCCTTTGCCGGTAAATGCCTTCACCGCGCTGATAAAGGCGGCATCTGCCGGCGCATTGCCGTGACCGTAACTTTGCAGAATCACGGCATCGGCAGCGATGTTGCCGAGGCCGGTGCTGAGAGCTTCGGCAGAAAACCCGGGCGTGAGGGTATGGCAAACCACTTTGGCTTGCGGATTCAGAGATTGTTTTACCAACGCCCGCGCCTTTTCAGACGGCCTGAGCGCCAACCCTTGCCAGCCTTGTGCTGCCGACCATTCTCCCAACATGCCGAAATGCGGGTTGCTGAACCCGGCGGCGGTTTCAGTGCTGCTTTTGCTGCTGCCCACTGCGGGAAAAAGTGCGCCGTTAAAGGCAATCGCCACTTCACGCAAATCGGCTGTCTCCAAGGCGGCAACGGCAGTGGCCAGATTCAGCGGCGCATCGCTGCCTTTGCTGTCAAACGGCCATTGCGAGCCGGTCAGCACCACGGGTTTGTCTAAGCCCGGCAACGCCAGCGCCAAGATATTGGCCGTATAAGCCATGGTGTCGGTGCCGTGCAACACCAAAATACCGTCGTAGTGCGGTATTTTAGCAGCCAGCAAATCCAACCAGTCGCACCAGTTTTGCAGCGTAACTGCCGAAGAATCAATCAGCGGGTTGCACACGTGCCAGTCGAATTCGAGGCCGTCTGAAAACGGCGCCAATGCTGTGCCCACTAATGCGGTATCGGGGCGCAGGCCTTGCGGGCTTTGGCTCATGCCGATGGTGCCGCCGGTGTAAAGAACGAAAATGCGTTTTTTGGAAGTCATAACCCATACTCGATGATTTGATGGCAAAAGGCCGTCTGAACAGTGCTGCAAACATTCAGACGGCCTCTATCAAGCCCTTACAGTTTGCCGGCCACTTTTTTATTGCGCATCAGGCACAACATATCCGCAGCCACGTGGGCGGCGGCAATGGCGGTGATTTCGGCGTTGTCGTAAGCGGGCGACACTTCCACCACATCCATGCCGACAATGTTCAAACCACCCAGGCTGCGGATGATGCCGAGCGCGGTATGCGAATTGAGGCCGCCGGGCACGGGGGTGCCGGTGCCCGGGGCAAATGCGGGGTCGAGGCAGTCGATATCAAAAGTGAGATAAACAGGATTGCCGCCGATAATCTCATGAATCCGCTGCACGGTGGCTTCAACGCCGTTTTCGTTAACCCACGGTGCAAACAACATGTTCATGCCCATAAAATCGCTGTTCCAGGTGCGGATGCCCACTTGCGCGGAAGTGGCCGGATCAATCAGGCCGTCTTTGATGGCTTTATAAAACATGGTGCCGTGGTTGAGCGATTCCGGCGCATCGTCCGGCCAAGTATCGCAATGGGCATCAAAATGCAGCAGGCTCAACGGTTTGCCGTATTTTTCGGCATGCGCCTGCAACAGCGGATAAGTGATGAAATGATCGCCGCCGAAAGTGAGCATTTTAGCGTTGCTGTTTTGAATAATATCCAGCGCATGCTGTTTGATGGTTTCCCGTATCGTCCACGGCTGATGCGCATCAAACCAGCAATCGCCGTAGTCAATCACCGCCAAATCGTCAAACGGATCAAAGCCCCACGGAAACAGATTCAGCTCGGCCAACTGCACGCTGGCGGCGCGGATGGCTGCCGGGCCGAGGCGCGCACCGGGGCGGAACGTGGTGGCCAAATCGAGCGGCACCCCCGACACCACCACATCGGCTTCGCTCAAATCGCGCGTGTAGCGGCGGCGCATAAACGACAGCGCGCCCGAATAGGTGTTTTCAATGGTCGAACCTTTCAGCGATTCGCGGCGAAATGCACCGTCGCCATAGATTTTTTCAGTCATCGTGTCCATCTTTCTTGTGTGGATTCATCGCTTGCAAGCAGCCGCCGCAAGGATGGGGAATATTGCCGGCTGCCGCACCCGCCCTGGCAAGCCCTAAAAGCCTTGTCTTTTATCTTAACCTTAGGGCGTCCTGACGATTCATTTATAGGGGCATTTTTGTTCTTGGAAATACAGCTGCCGGGCAAAAAACGCAACAAGATTGAAACATCTTGCGGGGCTTTTTAACGCAGCAGATTCATTTTCAGGGGCAAAATACACCTATAAATCGAATTGTCAGGATACCCTACCCATTCACCAAAGCAAGCCGGCAAAACAGCGAACGGAGAGTACGACCCGAAGCCGGTAGGCTTGGCACTTCAGCACCTTAGCGAAGCGCGTTCTCTGCCGGCCGAAACGGTCAGGCTATGTTTGCAAATAGGTATAACATCATGTTCTACAATATTAAATATTGGTTTTCAGGCCGTCTGAAACCAAAAAGGCTTTCAGACGGCCTGAAAACCTTTTATGCTTTAAGCAGATTTTTCCGCTTTGCGTGCGGCTTTTTGCGCTTTCCGTTTAGCGCGCAATTCACGCAGATGCTCGCGGTAGAAGCGCAAACGCTGGCGTTTTTTCCACCAAAAATAGCCCAGCACCGCCGCCCCGATGCCGATCAGCACAAACAGGCCGTATTGGAATTGGTGGATTTTCTGCATCAGCCATTCTGTATTTTCCGCACCGTATGCGCCCAAATACACCCACACCGGCACGGAAACCAACGCCGCCAAACCATCCATCATTAAAAAGCGCATGTAAGACACTTTGCGGCTGATGCCGGCGGTGATATAGATCGGCGTGCGCAAGCCGGGCAGAAAACGGGCGACAAACAACACGCGATTGCCGTATTTGTCAAATTTTTCCTGCACTTGCGCATAACGCTTCGGCGTCATCACACGGGCAACGAAACGGGCTTTCAAAATCCGGTGCCCGAACACCCGCCCGGCCATAAACATCAGGCCGTCGCCCACCAACACCCCCAGCAAACCCACAGCCACCATCACATGCACGTTTGCATAGCCCAAGCCGGAAATCACCCCGCCGGCTACCAGCGTGACATCTTCAGGAATCGGCACGCCGAATCCGCAGGCAACCAATACGAGAAATACGGCCGCATACCCATATTGTGTAAAAAATGCTTCCAGCAAGGCTAACATGGAGGCTTGGTTTCCTTGGTTATATTTGTTTAGGTTTGTGTGCGTACGAAAATTTCAAGAGACTTTCGTTTTTTTATCGGAATCTGCCGACAGGGTTCGCAAATGATTTGGGAGCAACAAAGTCAGAACGCCCCAAGCAGAATGTTAACAGAGCTGAGGCCGTCTGAAATTATTTTTTACCTTCAATGGCCGCAGCAATGCGCTCCGCCCCTTTTTGCGCCCAATCAGCCTGGCGGGCTTCCACCATCACGCGTACCACAGGCTCGGTGCCTGAAGCGCGCAAAACCACGCGGCCTTTGCCTTCCAGCTCTTTTTCCACTTCGGCCAACACTTCTTTCGAAGCCGTTTGCCAGTCGTGCCCTTTTTGCAGGCGCACATTAATCATGGTTTGCGGAAACGCCTGCCAGTCGGCACACACTGTGGCCAAATCCTGACCAAGCGTGCGCAGCCCGGCCAACACCTGCAAGGCCGAAATGATACCGTCGCCGGTATTGTGTTTGTCCATACATAAAATATGGCCGCTGGCCTCGCCGCCTACCAGCCAACCGCGCTGATGCAGCTGCTCAAGCACGTAACGGTCGCCCACTTTGGCGCGCGCAAACGGCACGCCCTGCTCTTTCAGTGCGATTTCCATGGCCATATTGGTCATCACCGTGCCGACCACGCCGCCGATTTCAATACCTTCTTTGGCGCGGGCTTTGGCAATCACATAAATCAGGCTGTCGCCGTCATACACTTTGCCGTTTTTATCTACCATAATCAGGCGGTCGCCGTCGCCGTCAAGCGCGACACCGTAATCGGCTTCATTTTGCAATACAGCCGCCTGCAAGGCTTTCGGGTGGGTTGCGCCCACTTTTTCATTGATGTTGTAGCCGTTGGGCGCCGCGCCGATGCTGACCACTTTGGCGCCCAATTCATGAAACACTTTCGGCGCCACATCGTAGCCGGCACCGTTGGCAGTATCCACCACCAGTTTCAGGCCGCGCAAATCGAGATGATTGGGAAACGTGGATTTGCAAAATTCGATATAGCGGTCGTCCGAACCGTTGATACGGCGCGCACGCCCAAGCCGGTCGGATGACTGGGTTTTCATTTCCTGCTCCAGTGCGGCTTCGATTTCCATCTCGATTTCATCGCTCAGCTTCACACCGCCCTCGGCAAAAAATTTGATGCCGTTGTCGGAATACACATTATGCGAAGCCGAAATCATCACACCGGCGGCCAAACGCAAAGCACGGGTAAGGTAAGCAATACCCGGTGTCGGCAGCGGGCCGGTTTGAATCACATTCACGCCGGCGGCGGTAAAGCCGGCTACCAAAGCCGCTTCCAGCATATAGCCGGAAATGCGGGTATCTTTGCCGATAATCACGGTGGGTTTTTGCTCGCTGTCATGCTGCACCAACACCTGACCTGCGGCATAGCCGAGTTTCAACACGAAATCAGGGGTAATCGGAAACTGGCCGACTTCGCCGCGCACGCCGTCCGTACCAAAATATTTTTTTGCCATTAAAGCACTCCGTCGGATAAGGTTATATTGTAAAGCAGCCCTAACGCCGCATCCAGCGGTTTACAGGCTTTTTCGGTAATCTTTGACTGAAAACAGGAATTTTTGTTGCAAAGAAAATTATGACATATCAGGCCGTCTGAAAACCGCCTTTTGCGATTTCAGGCACCCATTCACGTTGAACGGTTAGGCCGGTAAAACGCAATACGGTTATTAGGATATCCTGATCAATCGTTTATAAAGGGGTCTTTATTCCTGAAAATACAGATGCCATGCACAAACACGGCAAGATTGGGCATTTTGCGAATATTTTTAACGCAGCAGATGTGCCGTGAGTGCAAAATAATGATATATGAATAATTAAGACGCCCCACATATTGGCCGGTGTTCAAACACCCCTACCGACTGCCATACTTTTACCGCATCAGCGGTGGCTTTTACATCATGCACGCGTATCACTTGCGCGCCGCGTGCCACCGCCGCCAATGCCGCCGCCACGCTGCCGTGCACACGTTTGGCCGCATCGGCCTCACCGCTTAAATCGCCAATCATGCGTTTGCGCGACACGCCGATCAGCAGCGGCAAATCTGCCGTCTGAAAAAAATCACTCAAATGCTGCATCAGCGCAATATTGTGCGGCAACGTTTTACCAAAGCCGAATCCCGGGTCGAGAATGATGCGTTCGCGGGCAATACCTGCATCGGCACAGGCACTGACCCGCCCGTTCAAATAGCGGGTCACTTCGGCCACCACATCTTGATATTGCGGGTTGTGCTGCATGTTTTCAGGCAAACCCTGCATATGCATCAAGCATATGCCTGCTTGCGGATGACGTGCCAACACATCCAGCGCACCCTCATCAGTAAGCGCCGCCACATCGTTGATGATGTCTGCCCAACCGTGTGCCAACGCTTGCGCCATAACTGCTGTGCGTCGGGTGTCGAGGCTGATCGGCACGCCCCATTTCACCACCTCCTCCAATACCGGCGCCACCCGCTCCCATTCCTCTTCAGGCGGCACATATGCCGACCCCGGGCGGGTCGACTCTCCGCCGATATCCAAAATATCCGCCCCTTCCCGCAATAATTGTTCCGCATGCCGCAAGGCCGTCTGAACACTTTTGGAATAAGTGCCGCCATCGGAAAACGAATCAGGCGTGATGTTGACAATGCCCATGATTTTCGGCTCGGCCAGATTCAATAAAAAACGGCCACACTGCCATTGGTAAGCCCGCATTGTTGATGCTCCATCGTTGCTGTTGCCGATATTATATCGTGAAATAACCGAGCTGCGTTTTGCACGGATGCCAGAAAAAAACAACCAACACAATCATCTTTCGCGGCTGGCAAACACACACATTGAAGCTTTTGCCCAATTGCTGTTCAAACAGCAGAATCGTTCGGCTCACTACCATTCGCCATTCCGGCTCTGCCTACAGCTGACATTCAAGCCAATGATTTTAAAAACAACTTTCCAACTTATTCGACTTAAGGCTTCGTACCCTCCCGGGCCTGTGTATATGATATTTCATGCCGACAAATTATTTAGGCCGTCTGAAGCCGCAAATCATTTTCACACCCATTCACAAAAATAACCTAACGGCGCTGGCTCGCCTGAACCCGAAGAGGGCCGGTTTCGCTAAGGCGCTGAAGCGCCAAGCCAACCAGCCTCATAATATGCACTGCCTTCGGCTCGCCGCCTTGTTTGCTTACTTTTGTGAATGGGCATCAATGGCCTTTTAAATTAAAAAAGCGGCAACCCGTTCAGGTTACCGCTTTACACTTGCCGGAATCACATTTTGTCATCCGGATGGCGCCGGCCTTCGCCGCCGGCCACCACATCAGAAGTATCGTGCGTATTGCCCGGCTGCGGATCGGCTTCAGGGCCCACCGTGGGGCGGATGTCGCTGACACCTGATTCAGGATCTGCCGGCACGGTTTCATGCCCTGCTTCAACCGGCGCGGCCGGACGTGCTTCATCGGCATCATCCTCTTTGCGCACGTTATGGCTGTAGTCTTTCGGCGGGCTAGGTTGCTTGCCTGCCATAATTTCCAGCACCTGATCGCGATCGATGGTTTCCCAATCCATCAATGCCTGAGTCATGGTTTCCATTTTCGTGCGGTTTTCATCGAGAATTTTATAAGCCACAGCATATTGTTCATCGAGAATACGGCGGATTTCGGCATCAACCTGTTGTTGCGTATATTCGGAAATATTTTGCGAATGGGTAACCGAGCGGCCGAGAAACACTTCGCTCTCATTCTCGCCATACACCATCACCCCCATTTTTTCCGACATACCGTAACGGGTAACCATATCGCGAGCCAATTGCGTGGCGCGCTCAAAATCGTTGGAAGCGCCGGTGGAAATACGTCCCACAAAGATATCTTCGGCAATACGGCCGCCAAACAAAATGGCAATCTGGCTCAGCATCTGGTCTTTATACATGCTGATGCGGTCGCGCTCCGGCAACTGCCAAGTCAAACCCAGCGCACGGCCACGCGGCATAATGGTGACTTTATGCACGGGGTCGGTATATTCCAAGCTTTCCGCCACAATCGCGTGGCCGGATTCATGATAGGCAGTGGCACGTTTTTCATCTTCATGCATCACCATAGAGCGGCGCTCCGGCCCCATGTAGATTTTATCTTTGGCATCTTCAAAATCGCTTTGGTCGACTTTGATTTTGTTGCGGCGGCCGGCAAACAAAGCAGCTTCGTTCACCAGATTGGCCAAATCCGCACCTGAAAACCCCGGGGTGCCTTTTGCCAAAGTTTTCAAATCCACCGATTCATCCAACGGCACTTTTTGCGCGTGCACTTTCAAAATCTGCTCACGACCGCGGATATCTGGCAACGGCACCACCACCTGACGGTCAAAACGGCCGGGGCGCTGCAAAGCCGGATCAAGCACATCGGGGCGGTTGGTGGCGGCAATCACAATCACAGTCTGATTGCTTTCAAAGCCGTCCATCTCCACCAGCAGTTGGTTCAGGGTTTGCTCGCGCTCGTCATTGCCGCCGCCCAAACCCGCACCGCGCTGACGGCCCACGGCATCGATTTCATCAATAAAAATAATGCACGGCGCATTTTTCTTGGCCTGCTCAAACATATCTCGCACACGGCTTGCGCCCACGCCGACAAACATTTCCACAAAGTCGGAGCCTGAAATGCTGAAAAACGGCACTTGCGCTTCGCCGGCAATCGCCTTGGCCAGCAGGGTTTTACCGGTACCGGGGCTGCCGGCCAGCAAAATACCGCGCGGCACACGACCGCCCAAGCTTTGATAGCGGTTGGGCGCTTTCAGGTAATCAACGATTTCCTGCACTTCTTCTTTGGCTTCATCACAGCCGGCTACATCGGCAAAGGTCACCTGATTGGTATCTTTATCCAACAGTTTGGCACGGCTTTTGCCGAATGAAAACGCACCGCCTTTGCCACCGCCGCCGCTTTGCATGCGCATAAAGTAAAACCATGCACCAATCAACAGCATCACCGGCAACAGGCTGATAAACAGGCTGCTGAAAAAGCTCGGCTTTTCTTCCGGCGTTACTTTTACGCGCACTTTTTTATCCAGCAGGGTCTGCACCAGCGTGTCGTCAAGCGGCGCATTGGTGAAAAACTGGCTTTTATCGGTGCGCTCGCCTTTAATCAGATAACCGCTGACTACCGAGCCTTCGATGTTTACACTGGCGATTTCACCGCCGTTTACCTGCTCGATAAACTGCGAATATTCAATTTGTTGGCTGTTTTCCTGCTTGTCGGTAATGGCATTAAAAGCGGCCATCACACACACCGCCAACACCAGCCAGACAAGAAGATTTTTAATGGTATTCCCCACTGAAACAGGCTCCATAAAAGGGTAAAAAATAAAAACGGATTTTAAATCAGGCCGCCGTCATTGTCAGCGTTTATTTTTGCCTAATAAATAAACCTCACTGGAACGATTGCGCGAAGCTTCCGGTTTGCGGATTTGCACCGTTGCAAACATAGCCCGCATAGCCGTCAGATACTCCTGGTATCCCGCCCCCTGAAAAACCTTAACCAAAAAGTTTCCCCCGGGTTTGAGATGATTGGCTGCAAAATCTAAGGCCAGTTCGCACAAATAAAAACTGCGCGCCTGATCCGTTACGGCATTGCCCGACATATTGGGGGCCATATCGCAAATTACAAGGTCCAGCGGACGATTATCCAGCAATGATTCAAACTCGGCCAATACCGCCTCTTCACGAAAATCACCCTGAATAAACCATACGCCGTCGATGGCTTCCATCGGCAGAATATCCAGCGCAAACACCTGCCCGGAAGCCCCCGCCAGCTTAGCGGCCACTTGCGACCAACTGCCGGGCGCGCTGCCCAAGTCGGCCAACACAGTGCCGGGGCGGATTAATTTGTCTTTTTCATTGATTTCCAAAAGCTTATAAGCTGCGCGGGCACGATAGCCGTCTTTTTGCGCCATATGCACATAATGATCGTTAACATGCTCATTGAGCCAGGCTTTGGAAGATTTGGAACGCACGGCCATCGTATTGACTATTCAAAACAAACAAGCATGCTATTGTACGTTATTTTCTCCACGGGCGGCGGCAATTCACGTACAATATCATTTTAATTTTTCGAATATCCGGCAGCAATGACAGACAAACTCAGCACCAAAGAAATTCTGGCCCTCAAAGCACAAGCCCACCACCTCAGCCCGGTGGTGATGATCGGCCAACACGGCCTGACCGAATCCGTGATTAAAGAAACCGATGCCGCCCTCAATGCACACGAATTGATTAAAGTACGCGTATTGGGCGATGACCGTAACGAGCGTATTGAAATGTGCCGGGCATTGTGTGAAGCAGTGGATGCACAACTGGTGCAGCATATCGGCAAACTTTTGGTTTTATGGCGGAAAAATATCGAAAATTAAAGAGTATTCCGTCAAATACAAAGGCCGTCTGAAATATTTCAGACGGCCTTTGTATTTGACCCGAGTAAACGATCAATGCCAGTCGAGCCGCAGCATCCGAAACACCAAACCCAGTGCCAGCAGGCTGCACAGCATATAAATCACGCTTGACGTGCCGTGCCACTGACCGAATGAGCCGCCTACAAGCGACAACAGCCAGTTGGTGGTGCCCGCCTTATGTGCCTCGATAACGGGCGTAACCAAAAACTGATTCACCGACAACAACACCAGCAGCAATATCACAAATTTATTGGTTTTGCTCCGCAGCAGGCTGCGGCTTAATTCATGGCGGCCGATAAAATAAATCAACAGCCAAACTGCCAAACCGCTATAGGCCACCACCTCAAACATGGTGCCGGCCATGGCCCCCGCCTCCATTTTGCCCATATGCTGAAACAAAACCGGCACCGCCAAATAACCGATACCCAACTGCAAACCAAGCCACGCACCCGCCAACACTGCCGCCAATTTACTCATATACGCCTCATGTTTTTGCTTACACCAACCATACCATGCATCATGGCCTTAGACAAACCGGACACAAATAGTTCCGAATGCAACTAATTAAATCATTTAAATATTTTTAGTAAATTATATTACTTTAGTTATTAATTGAACTGCAACTCTAAAATATCTGCTGCCCGCTTAAAAATATGACAAATATAACAAAAGGCCGTCTGAAAGCAAAACATCGCTTTCAGACGGCCTCAAAATCATTTAATCGGCATTTTTTTTAAAGATATTCTACCGCCACAATATCATACTCGCGCACACCGCCGGGCGCCTGCACTTCGGCCACATCGCCCTCTTCTTTACCAATCAGCGCACGGGCAATGGGCGAACCGACATAAATTTTGTTTTCTTTGATATCGGCCTCGTCTTCGCCCACGATTTGGTAGCGCACTTCTTCTTCGGTTTCCAAATCTTCCAGCGTAACGGTTGCACCGAACACCACTTTGCCCTCGGCGTGAATTTCTGCCGGGTTGATAATATGAGCCAGCGACAATTTATTTTCCACCTCGGCAATGCGGCCTTCGATAAAACCCTGGCGCTCTTTGGCCGCTTCATACTCTGCGTTTTCCGACAAATCGCCGTGCGAACGCGCTTCGGCAATGGCGGCGATCACTTCGGGGCGGGCCACGCTTTTCAGCTGCTGTAATTCTTCTTTCAGCAATTCTGCACCGCGCACGGTTAACGGAATTTTCTGCATAATGGTTTTTCTCCATGAAAAAAGCGCGCGCCCCATCGGCATAGCGCTCTTTTTGACAAATAAAAACACAAGCCGCCCGGAATCCCGGCGGCTTGCTTGGGTAGCTGTTTGATGATGCATCATTGTATCAAAAACAACCAAAATAGCAACGGCTTAAATGACTTTTACGCACCAAAGCTTTCCGGCCATTCGCTTATCAGGAACTTTTATTCCTGGAAATGCATGCACTACGCTAACAAACCAGCAGAACAAAATATCTTGCAAGGCCTTTAGGGTATCCTGACCATTCGATTTACGGATGCTTTTTGCCCCTGAAAACGCATCTGCTGCATTAAAAAGCCTCGCAAGATGTCCAATCTTGCTGCGTTTTTTGCCTGGCATCTGCATTTCCAGGAACAAAAATCCCCTCATAAACGAGACATCAGGACACCCTAGCGCAGCGCATACATTTTTCAGAGGCGAAACACCCATAAATCGAATGATTATGCCCCTTGTTAGAACACCTTAAACCCGTTTAAAACGGAATATCGTCGTCAATATCATCTACCGGTGCTGCCGGTGCTGCCGGCGCCTGACGGCGTGGAGCCGCCGGCGGTGCGGCAGGGGCCTCTTGCGAATAAGCCGGTGCTTGTTGATAAGCGCCCTGCTGCGGTGCCTGCTGGTAAGCACCCGCCTGGCCGCCGTCGCCATATTCGGCAGAACTGCCGCCGCTGCGCGAGCCGAGCATTTTCATTTCATTGGCCACAATATCGTATGCGGTGCGCTCGATACCGTCTTTGCCCTGATATTTCCGGCTTTGGATGCGGCCCTCGATATACACTTGGCTGCCCTTGCGTAAATATTGCCCGGCAATTTCAGCCAACCGGCGATACATGGTGATATTGTGCCATTCGGTGCGTTCCTGCCGCTGGCCGTTGCGGTCGTTCCAAGTTTCACTGGTAGCGATACTGAAATTGCACACCGCTTCGCCGTTAGGCATATAGCGCACTTCCGGATCGCGGCCCAAATTGCCGATAAGCAACACTTTATTTAATGACATTGTCTACTCCTGAAATAATCTTTTCGGCGGCTGCCAAATCAAACCCCTGCTGCAACGCCTTGATATAAACCGTTTGCCTGTCGGCGCTGAAGCTGACCGCCTCAACACCGTACAGCGACATCAAGGCAGAGTGTAAAGTGTCTTCACGCCGCTGCCAAGTTTTTGGCACCGCCAACGTGATATTTTTTACCGGCCTCGGTGCCGGCGCGGCCGCCGCCAACAGCATCCACAACACAATCAACGCGCTGCAAAAAGCAAATACGCCGTTAAAGCCGTAATATTCAAACAACACCCCGCCCAACGCACCACCGCAAAACAAGCCTACCGATTGTGCCGTGTTGTACACCCCCATCGCCGTGCCTTTCAAATCGGAAGGTGCGATTTTCGACACCAGCGAGGGCAGGCTCGCCTCCAGCACATTGAAGCCGATAAAATACACAATCAGGCAAAGTGCCACCAACCAAATCGAATGCAAACCGAACAGCAGGCCCAGCTGTGCTGCTGCGATACAGACAATACCGCCCACAAACACCTGTTTGAGCTTATTGCGGGTTTCGCCGATGATAATCAGCGGCACCATCAATACCAGGCCGACAACAGTGGCCGGCAGATACACCTTCCAATGCTGCACCTTATCCAGCCCCAACGCCACCATGGCAAACGGCAGCGAAGTAAACAGCGCCATCTGCGCGGCATGGAGGGCAAAAATGCCGAAATCCAAACGCAGCAGCTGGCCGTTTTTCAATACTTCGCCGATACGTGCCGGTTGCGCTTGGGCATCTTCATGCAATTTTGACTGTGCCGGGTTCGGCGTTATCCAGGCCACTAGGGCAATGCTCAACACCGTCAGGATACCGGTAAGCGCAAACAGGCCGGGCACACCGACCCAACGGGTCAACACTGGCGCCACCACCAGGCTGGCAGAAAAGGTCAGACCAATGCTCAGCCCAATCATGGCCATTGCCCGCGTGCGCACTTCCTCGCGGGTCAAATCCGCCACCAACGCAGTTACCGCAGCGCTGACCGCCCCTGCACCCTGTACCGCGCGCGCCAGCACCAGCATCTCCAACGTGTCGGCAGCCGCCGCCATAAAACTGCCGGCGGCAAATACAATCAGGCCGGCATAAATCACTTTTTTGCGACCGAATTTATCTGATGCCATCCCCAAGGGCAATTGCAACAGCGCCTGCGTCAAGCCGTATATGCCCATCGCCAGCCCCACCAGCGCTTTATGATTTTCTGCACCGGGCAAGGTTGCCGCATACAGCGCCAACACCGGCAGCACCAAAAACATTCCGAGCATGCGCAAAGCGTAAACACCCGCCAACGAGCTGCTGGCACGCCATTCTTCAGGAAACATTTTGGTGCGGTTGTCTGTGGCCATAATCAATCTTCAGCAGCACCGCGCGACAGGCTGCCTGTAATAATTAACAAAACGGCGATTATACACGATGTTTCAGACGGCCTCGAAATATAGCATTCCCGTTTACCCGCAATCGTGATTAAGAAATGCACACTGAAATTTTTAGACATCCAAGGGCGTCCCGACAATTCAGAATTATTCAGATTTTTTGCGATAGAAGTACAGATGCAAGGCAAACAGCAGGCCGCCTGAAAACCGGCGCATCAGCGCCACTGCCAGCGGTTGCGCCAGGCTCCGAGCACAGCATTGGGATATTTGTTGCTGCCGAGGCTGCCGTTAAAACGCGCCAAAGCCCGCACAAAATTGCCGCGTTCGACATTATTGTAATGGCGCAAAATGGTGCAGCCGTAGCGCAAATTGGTGCGGATATCAAACAGATTGTGGCTTGGCCGGCCGATATGGTTTTTCCAAAACGGCATCACCTGCATCAACCCGCGCGCGCCTACGCCGCTGATGGCATATTGGCGGAATGCGCTTTCCACCTCGATCAACCCCAACACCACCTGCGTATCCAACCCTGCGCGGGTAGATTCATATTGGATATTGACCAACAAGCGGCGGCGCTCTGCTTCATCGGGCACAAACCGCGCCAGCCGTGCCGACATATCGCGCAGCCACCGTTCGCCGTCGGCCGGTCGGGCAAACACCAACCGCGCCGGATTAACATGGTTAACCGAACTGCGCATCAGCGAGGCAACATCATCCGACAAAGTTTCTTCCCGCTGCGGCCCGGCCAGCACCGGCGTGGGCGCCAAGAGCAGAACAACACCACCCGCCAGCAACCTGCGCCGGCTTATTTTTTCATTTAAATCAGATTCTTTTATCATACGTCTATCAAATTTATACCCATTTTATAGCCATTCACAAAAGTAAGCGAACAAGGCGGAAAGCCGAAGACAGTACAATGAGTACAGGGCTGGTTGGCTTGGCACTTCAGCGCCTTAGCAAAACCCGTCTTCTTCAAACTCAGGGGCCAACGCAGTCAGATTATTTTTGTGAGCGGGTATGACAGTTATCATCCAATGATAATATGCCGTCTGAAACTTTCAGACGGCATATTATAAAATGTTTGCCGGCACACTCAAACTCTGTTGGCTGATTTTTCAGACGGCCTGTTGTATTTATCGTAAAACCTGATACCCGGATTCACACAACCATCCGGGCATCAGTCTGAATACTGCACCGTCCACGCCACGCTTTCACCGCCGCACATCGGCACCAACACCTCATTGTCGGCAAACGGCACTTTCGGCACCACCAACTGTGTCTGCTTCAACAAAGTCAGCGTGCGCGGGTTTTCAGGCAGGCCGTAAAAACGGGCGCCGTTTTGCGAAGCAAAGGCTTCCAGCTTGTCGAGCGCGCCGGCTTCGTCAAACACCTCGGCATACAGCTCGATGGCCGTAGCGGCGCTAAACATCCCGGCACAACCGCAAGCGTTTTCTTTGGCAGATCTGGCATGCGGCGCGCTGTCGGTGCCGAGAAAAAATTTATGCGCTTTCTCGCCGGTTACCGCCGCAACCAGCGCCAGGCGGTGGCTTTCGCGCTTGAGCACAGGCAGGCAGTAATGGTGCGGGCGCACGCCGCCCACCAGTAAATCGTTGCGGTTGAGCAATAAATGCTGCGGCGTTACCGTTGCCGCCACATTATCGCCCGCCTCCGACACCAGCTGCGCGGCATCTGCGGTGGTAATGTGCTCAAACACCACTTTCAAACCCGGCACTTGCGCCAACACCGGCTTCATCACCCGCTCGATAAACACTGCCTCACGGTCGAAAATATCAATATCCGGGTCGGTTACTTCGCCATGCACCAAAAACAACACCCCTTCCTGTGCCATGGTTTCCAGCACCGGAATCAGTTTGAATAAGTCGGTAACCCCGCTGTCGGAATTGGTGGTCGCGCCCGCCGGATAAAGCTTAAACGCCACGATGCCCGCCGCTTTGGCTTCACGCACCAATTGCGGCGTGGTTTTATCGGTCAGATACAGCGTCATCAACGGCTCAAAGCTGCTGCCCTCCGGCAGTGCCGCCAAAATACGCTGCTTGTAAGCCTGCGCATCCGCCACCGTAACCACCGGCGGCTTGAGGTTGGGCATAATCACGGCACGCCCCATTTGACGGGCGGTAAACGGCAGCACTGCCTTTAAGGCATCGCCATCGCGCAAATGCAGATGCATATCGTCGGGCTGGATAATGGTTAAGGTTTGCATGGTTTTCCTTTTAATTAAACTGTTTCATACCCATTCATAAAAAAATAACCTAACCGCGTTACCGCGTTGGTTCGCCTGTATTCCTCAAAGAGGACGGGATTCGCTAAGGCGCTGAATCGCCAAACCGACCGGCTCCGTACCAAGGTGTGCCAACATCATTGACGGGGGGATTTTTGCTCCCGGTAATGCTAGGGTGTCCTGACCATTCAGAATGACTCAGATTTTTTGCGATAAAAGTGCAGATGCAAGGCAAAAAACGTAGCAAGATTGAATATCTTGCAAGGCTTTTTAACGCAGCAGATGCGTTTTCAGGAACAACATACACCTGTAAATCGAATGGTCATGACACCCTAATGGCACCGGTTTCGGTTCGCCGCCTTGTCAATTTACTTTTGAGATCAGTATCATTCTGCGCTGAGCGCCGGCCTTGCCGACAGTGCTCTGCGGCTGAAATTCAATGCCGCCTGAACAGGCACATGTTTGGACGGCGAAGTATTGGCGCCCAACAACAACTCTTGCGGTTCGTTATCCGGCTGCCAGGCATACACCAACTGGCTGTATGGGAAAGGCGACGCGGTGTGGTGGTCGGCACGCAGGCGCACCACCATGCCCGCACTGCCCTGTTCGGCTAATGTCGCAAACTGCCGGCGCAGCGCCGCCTCATCTGCAAGCGGTGTTTTGATGCTGCATGCCTGCGGGCTGCGGCTCAGATAAAACAGCGCGCCGTTTCGCTCAAGCTGCCACGCCTGCTGCATATCCAGCTCCATCATGCCCGGCGGCAGCTTTTTAACCGCAGCCGCATCCATCGGCACAAACCCTTGCTGCCCGGCCGGCGCAGCCACATCCGTTTCGCTTTTACCCGATGCCACACAGGTTGCAAAAAACAAGCGCACCGCTTCTTCGGCCGCTGCCTGCCGGTCGGGCCCGATATCATTGCCGCAAGCAGCCAACAACAAACATACCGGCCATAAAGTTAAACGCATTTTTCAGACGGCCTTTATTTATGCTGCACAACCAGCTTGAACACCTCGCCCTGCTGCACCGATTCCAGCAACACATGCCCGGTTTGGCGGCAAAACGCAGCAAAATCATCAGGCGCGCCGGCATCGGTGGCCAACACCGTCAGCACTTGCTGCGGCTGCATCTGCGCCAACGCCTTTTTGGCTTTCAAAATCGGCAACGGGCACTTCAGCCCGGTTACATCTAAAGTCTGCATATCCATAAAAAACGCCCCGATCAATAATACAGGCATTATAGCGTGTTGCACCTACCCCTGTTAAGCCATACAATGGCGCATGTATTCTGACACGGAGAACCCCATGCGCCGCTTCTGCCTGCTGGCTTTGGTTTTAATCAGCACCCAAATCAACGCAGCCCCCCGCAATGACAAAAACACCTTAACCAACACCCGCTATGTTGAAAGCGCTGCCGAAACCGCCGCCCGCGAATTCAAAGAAGCCGAGTTGGCGCTGCCTGCCGTACCCGCCACCGACAGCGGCGAATGGTTTGACCTCTACATCAACAACACTTTTACCAAAAAGCCGAAAATCCTGCTCGACAGCATTGCCTTCGCACCCGACCGCACCGTGCGCTATATACTCAACACACAATCCGCCCGCGGCCACGACAATCTCAGCGCCGAAGGTATTTTCTGCGCCGAAAATTCATTGTCGCTCAATGCCAACAGCCGCTCCACTTATAAAATATTCGGCTATGCCGACACCGTCAACAAGCGCTGGATTACCCCGCGCAATGCCGAGTGGAAACCCATCGGCGCGATTTTAAACAGCGCCGATCCGATTCGCGGCGTGCTTTACCGCGCCTTTTGCGTAGACGGCCTGCCCGACAACGATGCCGCGCTGCAACAACGCGTGCGCGAACGCAGCGGCCGCTACAACGGCAAAATCGGCAGTTGACACATCAGGCCGACTTCCAAGCCGCCCGCAACAACGCTCAGAAGCCGGCCATCACAAGCTGTTTCATGATGCGGCCATGCTGCGTCCGGCGCCGTATCGTGAAAACAGCCGGCCTTTTACACAACACATTTCCTCTGCCCGCACACAATTTAAGCCGATTTTGCTTGACCGGTGCGCGCTTTATCTTTATCATCCGCCGACTATTCTTTGAAGCCATCGTCTTCAGCCAACCCAAGCCTTTGCTTGCTGCGCCCTTGAGCGCTCTCTTAAATTGCAGGTTGTCGCCGATGTTTAACCACAAGCCATAAGGCTTGCGACAACCTTGCGTAACCTCTTCCGCCGCGAATATCCGTTACCCGCTCCATTGCTTCAGGCTGCCCGAATATTTCAGGCAGAATGCGTTGTTGCCCGTTTAGGAAAACCATGTCTGTCAAATTTACCGACCTGAATCTCGATAAAAACATCCTTTCTGCGCTCACCGGCGCCGGCTATGAATCCCCCACCCCGATTCAGGCACAATCCATCCCCCATGCCCTTGCCCGCCGCGACATCATGGCTTCGGCACAAACCGGCTCAGGCAAAACCGCCGCCTTTTTGCTGCCCACCCTGCAACACCTCACCCAGCGCAGCGAAAAACCCGGCAAAGGCCCGCGCGCGCTGGTGCTGACCCCCACCCGCGAACTGGCCGCCCAAGTTGAGAAAAGCGCCCTTACCTACGCCGCCGACATGAAATGGCTGCGCACCGTTACCCTCGTGGGCGGCGCCTCTTTCGGCCAGCAAATCCGCGCGCTCGGCCGTCCGGTCGACATCATTGTCGCCACCCCCGGCCGCCTGATGGACCACATGCGCAGCGGCCGCATCGATTTCGACCGCCTCGAAGTACTGATTCTCGATGAAGCCGACCGCATGCTAGACATGGGCTTTATCGACGATATCGAAACCATCGTTGCCGCCACGCCCGCAGACCGCCAAACGCTGCTCTTTTCCGCCACTTGGGACGGCGCCGTCGGCAAACTCGCCCGCAAACTCACCAAAAACCCCGAAGTGGTGGAAGCGGAACGCGTAGACGACCAAGGCAAAATCGAAGAACAGCTTTTATACTGCGACGACAAAAACCACAAAAACCGCCTGCTCAACCACATCTTGCGCGATGCCAACATCGATCAAGCCGTGATTTTCACCTCCACCAAAGTAATGAGCGAACAACTGGCCGACGAATTATACGAACAAGGCTTTTCCGCCAACTGCCTGCACGGCGATATGCCGCAAGGCTGGCGTAACCGCACATTGATGGACTTGCGCAAAGGCCGCATCAAAATCCTTGTGGCCACCGACGTTGCCGCACGCGGCATCGACGTGCCCAGCATCACCCATGTGATCAACTACGACCTGCCCAAGCAGGCGGAAGATTATGTCCACCGTATCGGCCGCACCGGTCGCGCCGGCCGCACCGGCTTGGCGATTACATTTGCGGAAGTCAACGAATACGTTAAAGTGCACAAAATCGAGCGCTACATCAACCGCAAGCTGCCGGAAATGACCATCGAAGGCATGGAGCCGACCCGCAAACGCGGCAAAGCCGGCGCAGGCAAGCCCAAAGGCAAAAGCTGGGGCGGCAAAGGCGGCTTCGGCGACCGTAAATTCGGCGACAAAAAACCCGGCGGCAAACCGCGCAGCGAGGGCGGATTCGGCGGTAAACCACGCAGCGAAGGCGGCTTCAAAGGCAAGAAAAAACCGGCAACACAAAGCGGTTTCAGCAAACCCGCACGAGCGCCTAAAAAAGGCTGATACCACCCCGGCCGCGGCATAAACCGATACAGCGGCAGCAAACCAACGAGGCCGTCTGAATAACTTTCATCATTCAGACGGCCTCGTTATACTGCAAACGCCGCAGGTGCCTACAGACTCATACCCATTTACAAAAACAACCTAACGCCGCCGGCTTACTTTTGTGAATGGGTTTAACTACAAGCAGAAAGTTCTCCGGCAAGGCTCACGCTACATCTGCGTTGCCACTCTTTACCCGCAATTCCATTCAAATCAGGCCGTCTGAAACTGCACTTTCACACTTTTCAGACGGCCTTAACTTATCGGCAAACACTTAACCGCGCTGTCGGCCAATACCGATTCGGCATTGCTGTGAGCAGCGCAATGGCAGGCAGCATGGTAATGTTGGCTTATTTTTGTGAATGGGTATAACTGCAAGCAGAAAGTTCGCGGGCAAAGCCCACGCTGACGTCTGCGTTGCCCACCGTTACCCGCAACTCCATTAAAATGAGGCCGTCTGAAACTGCGCTTTCACACTTTTCAGACGGCCTTAACTTATCGGCAAACACTTAACTGCGCTGTCGGCCACACCGATTCGGCATTGCTGTGAGCAGCGCGATGGCGAGCAGCATGACTGGCTTACTTTTGTGAATGGGTTTAACCACAAGCAGAAAGCTCGCAGACAAGGCTCACGCTACATCTGCGTTGCCAACCGTTACCCGCAATTCCATTCAAATCAGGCCGTCTGAAACTGCACTTTTACCGTTTTCAGACGGCCTTAACCTATCAGCAAACGCTTAACCGGCGCTGTCGGCCACACCGCTTCGGCATTGCTGTGAGCAGCGCGATGGCAAGCAGCATGGTAGCGTTGTCCTGCCTGAGCTCGAAGAGGACGGGTTTCGCTAAGATACGGAAACACCCAGTCAACCAGCCCCGCACGTGTGCACTGTCTTCAGCTCGCTGCCTTATCTGCTTATTTTTGTAAACGGGTATCAGTTTTTCATCGACTGCACCGGTGCCGGAATACGGCCGCCGCGGTTCACAAACACTTCGCAGCTGCCTTCTTTCACCGGCATAATCGGTGCATAGCCCAATAAACCGCCAAACTCCACGCTCTCGCCCACGTCTTTGCCGGGCACGGGGATGATGCGCACGGCGGTGGTTTTGCTGTTGATCATGCCGATGGCGGCTTCGTCGGCAATGATGCCGGAAAGGGTGGCTGCCGAGGTGGTGCCCGGCACAGCCACCATATCGAGGCCGACCGAGCAGACGGCGGTCATGGCTTCGAGCTTGTCAAGCGTGAGCACGCCCGCTTCGGCGGCGGCTATCATGCCTTCGTCTTCAGAAACGGGAATAAACGCGCCGCTCAAACCGCCTACGGCGCTGCTGGCCATCATGCCGCCTTTTTTCACTGCATCGTTCAACAGCGCCAGCGCGGCGGTGGTGCCGTGGGTGCCGCACACGCTCAAGCCCATCTGTTCGAGAATACGCGCCACGCTGTCGCCCACGGCGGGTGTCGGCGCGAGCGATAAATCGAGAATGCCAAACGGGATATCGAGCATTTTACTGGCTTCATGGCCGATAAGTTCGCCGACACGGGTGATTTTGAATGCGGTTTTTTTCACCACTTCGGCCACCTCGGTGAGCGTTTGCGCGTTGGAATTTTCCAGTGCGGCCTTCACCACGCCGGGGCCGGACACGCCCACATTAATCACCGCATCGGCCTCGCCCGAGCCGTGAAATGCGCCCGCCATAAAGGGGTTGTCTTCGACTGCATTGCAAAACACCACGATTTTGGCACAGCCGAAACCTTCGGGCGTGATTTCGGCGGTGCGTTTGATGGTTTCGCCCGCCAGTTTTACCGCATCCATATTGATGCCGGCGCGGGTGGAACCGATATTGATGGAGCTGCACACGATATCGGTGGTTTTCATGGCTTCGGGAATCGAGCGGATCAATACTTCGTCTGATGGCGACATGCCTTTCTGCACCAGGGCGGAAAAGCCGCCGATAAACGATACGCCGATGGCTTTGGCCGCTTTATCAAGCGTTTGGGCAATGCTCACATAGCTGTCGGCTTTAGTGGCGGCGGCAATTTGGGCAATCGGCGTCACCGAAATGCGCTGGTTCACAATCGGCACGCCGTATTTGGCCGACAGGTGTTGCGCGGTTTTCACCAAATCTTTGCCCACGCGGGTGATTTTGGTGTAGATATTTTGGTTCAGCACATCGATATCGGCGCTGATGCAGTCGTGTAAATCGATGCCGATGGTGATAGTGCGCACGTCAAAATTCTGATCGGCCACCATTTTCACGGTTTCAAGGATTTCGTTAGACTGAATGCTGGTGCTCATGGTTTCCATCCTTTAAATGCGGTGCATGGCGTTGAAAATGTCTTCATTCTGCATGCGGATGTCCAGCGCCAGCTCTTGGCCTTGTTCGGCAAACAAATCGAGCATTTCCCGGCGGCTTTTCGGGCATTTGGCGGTATCGACCAGAATAATCATGGTAAAAAAATCATCCATCAGCTGTTGGCTGATGTTGAGGATATTCAATTGGTTTTCGGCCAACAGTTTGGATACGTCATACACAATACCGATGCGGTCTTTGCCGATAACGGTAATCACAGAATGGCTCATAGTGCGCTTCCTTGGTTGATTTGAGATGAAATTTTATCTTTTCAGACGGCCTCGTATGATCGAAGAGGCCGTCTGAACGATGGGCAACTCAATTTTCCGCCCTAGGGTGTCCTGATGTGTCGTTTATGAGGGGATTTTTGTTCCTGGAAATGCAGGTGCAAGGCAAAAAACGCAGCAAGATTGGGCATCTTACAAGGCTTTTTAACGCAGCAGATGCGTTGTCAGGGGCAAAATACACCCTAAATCGACACATCAGGATACCCTAATAGTGGAATCCGAAAAGAAGTGATACAAGGCAGCAAGCCCGCAGGCAATACAGCCGGGGCATCCCGTCGCCGTAACACTTTTTTATTCATTTCACTATCTTTACAACTCAATGCCTTTGAGCTTGGCCACGGTGTTGATGTCTTTATCGCCCCGACCGGAGAGGTTCACCAAAATCACCTGCTCTTTGCTCATTTTCGGCGCCTCGGCCACCGCCCAAGCCAGCGCATGGCTGGATTCGAGCGCGGGGATAATGCCCTCATACCGGCACAACAAATCAAAAGCCGCCAACGCTGATTCATCGTCGGCAGCGTGGTATTCAACGCGGCCGATATCGGCCAGATGGCTGTGCTCGGGGCCGATACCGGGATAGTCCAAACCGGCCGACACCGAATGCGTGCCCAACACCTGACCGTTGTCGTCCTGCATCAGATAGCTGCGGAAACCGTGCAGCACGCCGATGGGGGCTTGGCTGGTAATCGGTGCGGCATGGTCGGGCGTATCCACGCCGCGGCCACCTGCTTCCACGCCCACCAGGCGCACGCCCGATTCTTCGATATAAGGGTGAAACAGACCGATGGCATTGGAGCCGCCGCCCACACAGGCCACCGCTACATCCGGCTGGCGGCCGATAGCTTCGAGCATCTGCTTTTTGGCTTCATTGCCGATGACACACTGAAAATCGCGCACCATTTCCGGATAAGGCGCGGGGCCGGCAGCGGTGCCGATGATGTAAAATGTGTCGTCCACACGCGCCACCCACTCACGCATGGCTTCATTCATGGCATCTTTCAATGTGCGCGAACCGCTTTCCACAGCCACCACATTGGCGCCCAACAGTTTCATGCGGAACACGTTCGGCGCCTGGCGTTGAATATCGTCTGCCCCCATATACACATGGCATTCCATGCCGAAGCGCGCCGCTACCGTGGCTGAAGCCACGCCGTGCTGGCCGGCGCCGGTTTCGGCAATCACGCGTTTTTTGCCCATGCGCTGCGCCAATAAGGCCTGGCCGATGGTGTTGTTGACCTTGTGCGCTCCGGTGTGGTTGAGGTCTTCGCGCTTCAGATAGATTTGCGCGCCGCCGAGTTTTTCGCTCAACCGCTCGGCGTGATACACCGGGCTGGGGCGGCCGACATAATGTTTCAAATCATGGTGGAATGCTTGCCAAAACTCAGGATCGTTTTTGGCTTCTTGATACGCATCGGCCAATTCTTGCAGCGCGGGAATCAGCGTTTCAGAAACATATACGCCGCCGTGTTCGCCGAAAAAACCCTGTTCGTCGGGAGATTGATAGTTTTTCATGTTTTACCCTTTTAAAATCAGCTTTTCAGACGGCATCACCTTATCAGGCCGTCTGAAACATCATCATATGGTACTTGATATGGTGCTTGTTTGCGCCGGTGTCTGCCGGCAGCAACGCGCCGTAAAAGCAGCCAGCGTTGCAGCAATATCATCCGGCAAAAAAGCATGTGTCCGCTCGGCAATATCATCCGGCACCCCGTAATAAGCCTCGGCCACGCTGCACGTAACGGCTGCCAGCGTGTCGGAATCGCCGCCGAGCGACACCGCCAGCCGCAGCGCATGTTCAAAATCACGGCTTTCAAAAAATGCCGTCAGCGCTTCGGGAACGGTTTCCTGGCAGGTTTCGTTAAACTCATACACCTCGCGGATATCGTCGCAACTGCGGGCAAACGAATAGCCGAAGCGCTGTGCAATTTGCTGGCGGATAAAATCCTTGCTGCGCCCTTCGCGCGCCCAAAACACTGCCGCTGCCACCGCCTGCGCCCCTTTGATGCCTTCGGGGTGGTTATGGGTAATCGCCGCACTGGCTTCGGCCAAATCCAACGCCTGTTGCAGGCTTTCCGCCGCCCGGCTCAGCGGCGAAGTGCGTATGGCGGCGCCGTTGCCGAAGCTGTTGTAAGCGGCCATATCGGGAATATCGAGCTAGCGGACAAACATATTGCCATAGCCCGAACCCGGATATTTTTTACACCAGCGCCGCATCAGCACCGCCAAATCTTCGCGGCAGTCGTGCAGCAGCCAATCGGCTGCACACCGTATCATCCGTCATCATGCAGTTGTCTGCAAACAGCGTAAAATCTGTGGCACGGTAATTATTGAATTCAAAACACGAGCCTACAACATCACCCACGGCTGCGCCGATTAATACCTGATGACTCATCTTGCGCCCTTTTCCATTTGCCGCACCGCTGCCAAAAACGCCGCCATTTTCTGCGGGCATTTCACCCCTGGTGCACTTTCCACACCGCTGGAAATATCAACCGCTTTCGCGCCGGTGGTGCGCACCGCCTCGGCTGTATTATCCGGCGTTAATCCGCCCGACAATATCCAATGGCTGTTTAAATCATCCGGCAGCATGCGCCAGTCGAAGCTGTGGCCCGTGCCGCCGTATTCGCCCGCCACATGGGCATCAAACAACACGGCGCGCGCATCGGCATAAAGCACGGCGGCATCGAGCATATCTTGCGTATGGCGCACGCGCACGGCTTTAATATACGGGCGGTCAAAGCGGCGGCAGAATTCGGGGGATTCGTCGCCGTGAAACTGAATTATATCCACCGGCAGCTGTTGCAAAATTTGGCGGATAACGGCTTCAGTTTCATTCACAAACAAAGCCACCACGCTGACAAACGGCGGCAGCGCCCGCACCACAGCCTGCGCTTGGGCAGCGCTGACAAAACGTCGGCTTTTTTCATAAAACACCAGGCCGACCGCATCCACGCCCAAACGGGCAGCTTCAGCGGCATCTTCGGCACGGGTAAAGCCGCAGATTTTCGTGCGGATTTTGCTCATATTTACTCCAGCGTAATCGGTATCGGCCGGCCATAATGGCATGCTGTAAAAATTGAGGCCGTCTGAAACACTTTTCAGACGGCCTATTATATAACCATAACAGCAGGCTTAGGGCATCCGGCAAGGTGTTGGCAGGCAGATTTTTACGGCGCAGCACATCTGCCGGATTCGCCTCATCCTCTTTCAGACGGCCATCAGTATCCAAACTTCAGGCTTCGGCGCGAATCTGCTGCAAAAAGCGCTTGGTACGCTCGTGTTGCGGATTGCGGAACAATTGCTCGGGCGCGCCCTGCTCCACAATCACACCGCCGTCCATCACCACCACCGTGGTGGCAACATCGAGCGCAAATTTGATTTCATGGCTCACCACCACCATCGTCCAGCCTTCCTGCGCCAAACCTTTCATGGTATTCAACACATCCTGCACCAATTCGGGGTCGAGCGCGGAAGTCGGCTCGTCAAACAACATCAGCTCAGGCTGGATGGCCAACGCTCTGGCAATGCCGACCCGCTGCTGCTGGCCGCCCGAAAGCTGGTAGGGGTAAAGGTCGATTTTATCGCCCAAGCCCACTTTTTCGAGCAGCGCCACAGCTTCGGCGCGGGCAGTGGCTTGCGGCTTGCCCTGCACCGCCACCGGGCCTTCCATCACGTTTTCCAACGCCGTTTTGTGCGGAAACAGATTGTATTGCTGAAACACCATGCCCGATTTTCGGCGCAGCGCCAGAATCTCTTTTTTGGAAGGCCGGGCGGCGAAATCCACTTTCAGCGGCTCGGCGCCTTCAAATTCAATACTGCCCTGCTGCGGCGTTTCCAGTGCATTGAGACAGCGCAAAAACGTGGTTTTACCCGAGCCGGACGGGCCGAGAATCACCACCACATTGCCTTTATCGACATCCAAATCAATGCCGCGCAAGATTTCATTATCGCCAAACGCTTTGTGGATATTGCGGATTTTAATCATTCACGGCTCCTATTTGGCCACATAACGGTCAAGGCGTTTTTCTAACTTGGCCTGGCCGATAAACAGGAAGAAGCAAAACACCCAATACACCAACCCGGCTTCGATATACACCGGCAGAAAATCATAGCTGGCATTGGCAATTTGCTGCGCCACGCGGAAAAGCTCGGTAATGGTTACCACCGAAGCCAGCGAAGTTTCTTTAAACAGGCTGATAAAGGTATTGCTCAAAGGCGGCACCGACACGCGGAACGCCTGCGGCATAATGATACGGCGGAAGGTCTGCATATAAGTCATGCCGATGGTAAAACCGGCTTCCCACTGCCCTTTGGGCACCGACAAAATTGCCGCACGGATGGTTTCCGAAGCATAAGCGCCGATATTGAGCGAAAAGCCGATAACGGCGGTGGGCAGCGGATCGAGTGTAATGCCGATGGCGGGCAGGCCGTAAAACACAATCATCAGCTGTACCAGCATCGGCGTGCCGCGGATGGCAGACACATAAAACTTCACCACGCCCAGCAGCAGGCGGTGGACGATGCCGCCCATCGGCACGATGCGCACCAATGCCACGGCAACCGCAATCAGGATGCCGAATACAAACGATACCAACGCCAGCGGAATCGAATAAACAAACCCGGCTTTCACCATCGGCCAGAAAGCATTTATGACCAAAGCCGCACGGGCTTCGGTCATAAACGGTAAGGCGCTTAAAATATCACTTAACACTGACGTCTTCACCAAAGAATTGTTCGCCCAACTGCTTCAGCGTGCCATCGGCGCGCAATTCTTCTACTGCGCCGCTGATTTTCGCCAATGCCTCATCGTTGCCTTTATTGGCAATAAAGCCCGAACCGAGTTTTTGATCTGCGCCGGCCGTCCAAGCGGTTTTCAGGCCTGAATCAGGGGTTTTCTTGAGGTAGTCGAGCAGCGCCAGCGAATCATTAAAGGTAAAGTCGGCACGGCTTTGCTGCACCAGCGCCAGCGCTTGCGCCATACCGTCTACCGGCACGATTTTCGCACCGGCTTTTTCGGCCATTTCGCCATAATTGCTGCTCAATGATTGGGCGGAAGACAAGCCCTTCACATCAGCCAGCGTTTTGATGCGGTCATCCTCTTTACGGTTGACTGCCATCGGGCCGGAATAGCTGTATTCGGCCGATTTGTCAAACGTAGCCTGACGCTCGGGCGTGGTCAGGCTCACTTGGTTGGCCACCAAATCAAAACGGCCCGCTTTCAAACCGGCCAGCATGGCATCCCATTGAGTTTCTTTAAAATCAACTTTCACGCCCAGCTTTTCAGCCACTGCTCGGGTAACTTCCACATCATAGCCGGTCAGTTTGCCGGCATCGTCATGATAAGTAAACGGCGCGTAAGTGCCCTCGGTGCCCACGATAATGGTGCCCTGATTGTTGATACGGTCGAGCAGCGAACCGGCCTGCTCCTGCGCCGGAGCAGAAGCCGAACCGGCAGCGCTGTTGCCGCCCTCATTGCCGCAAGCAGCCAAAGCCAAAGCAGCAATGCCGCCGAGCATGATTTTTTTCAGCATGATGATTTCCTGATGGGTTTGTTAGAATATAAACCCTGTATTGTACGGGTTTTGCCACCACAACACAAAGAACCGATGCTTCTATCGGTTATAGCCGGCCGGCCAAATGGGGTTTCAGACGGCCTGAATAAATGCCTCACGCCACCGCAAATTCCGCCTGCACCAGCCCGGCCAAATCCAGCGACAATCTGTCGCCGCTGTGCAACTCGCCCACACCGGCGGGCGTGCCGGTAAACACCACATCGCCTGTGCGCAAACCATAGCTTGCCGCCAGCTCCTGCAAAACCGCCGCCAACGGATAAATCATATGGTCGGTGTGGCCGTGTTGGCGCAGTTCGCCATTAATGTGCAGCGTAAACCCGCATGCCTGCGGTTGGGTGAGCTTTTGCGCCGCCACAAAATCCGACACACACGCCGCACCGCGAAAACCTTTCGCCTTGGTCCACGGCAGCCCTTTTTCTTTCAGACGGCCTTGAACATCGCGCGCGGTCAGATCCAAGCCCACACCGTAACCCGCAATAATATCCAACGGATTATCTCCATCACCGAAGCCCTCTGCATCTTGGCCGATAAGCAACACCAGCTCGCATTCGTAATGCACTGATTGGCTGAAATGCGGCAGCACAATGGCCGCGCCGCTTTGCAACAGGCTGTTGTTCGGCTTCATAAACACCACCGGCTCAGTGGGCGTTTCGTTTTTCAATTCGGCGATATGGTCGACATAATTGCGGCCGATACAGAAAATATTGTTGAGGCGAACGGGTTGGGTTTCGAGGCAGACCTGTCGCATAAGATTGCTCCTGAATAATACTGTTTTAAGATACACACAGGCCGTCTGAACCCTTTCAGACGGCCTGTTGGTTTACTTCGCGGCCAATGCGTCCAACACTTTTCGCACCACCTCATCCACTGCCACGCTTTGGGCTTCGCCGGCTTGGCGTTCGGCATATTCGACGTTGCCCTCTTTCAAAGCGCGGTCGCCGATAACGATGCGGTGCGGAATGCCTAAAAGCTCGGAATCGTTGAGCAACACGCCCGCGCGTTCATCGCGGTCATCCAGCAAAACATCCACGCCGGCGGCCAAGAGCTCGCCATACAATTTGTCGGCGGCTTCGCGCACGCTGTCGGATTTTTTGTAGCTCATCGGCACCACCACAACGGTAAACGGCGCCATGGCATTGCTCCAAATGATGCCGCGTTCGTCATTGTTTTGCTCGATAGCGGCAGCCACGATGCGGGTGATGCCGATGCCGTAGCAGCCCATTTCCATGATTTTCGATTTGCCGTTGTTGTCGAGCACGGTGGCATTCATGGCTTCGGAATATTTGCTGCGCAATTGGAACACATGGCCGACTTCGATACCGCGTGCAAGTTTCAGACGGCCTTGACCATCAGGGCTGGCATCGCCTTCCAATACATTGCGCAAATCGACAAATTCCGGCTCGGCAGCATCGCGGCCGAAATTGAAACCGGTGTAGTGGTAGTCGTCTTCGTTGGCACCGATGGCCCAATCTGCGCCTTTTTCAGTGGCAAAATCGGCATACACGCGGCCTTTGAAGCCGACCGGACCGAGCGAGCCGCCGTTGGCGCCGAATTGCTCGCGGATAAGTGCGGGGTCGGCCATGGTGAGCGGCGATTTTACGCCGGCGAGTTTTTCGGCTTTGATGTCGTTGAATTCATGGTCGCCGCGCAACAGCAGCAGCACGATTTCGCCGGCTTCTTCACCCTCCACCACAATCGATTTCAGTGTTTGCTCAATCGGCAGGTTTAAAAATTCAACTAATGCGGCGATGGTTTTCACGGAGGGGGTATGCACTTTGGCCAATGGGGCGGCGGCGGCGGCACGTTCGCCTGCCAGCGGCAAAGTGGCGGCCAATTCAACGTTGGCGGCAAAATCGGATGTGTCGCTGTAGGCAATCACGTCT
The DNA here is from genome assembly GCF_022870865.1 of Uruburuella testudinis. NCBI lineage: Bacteria > Pseudomonadati > Pseudomonadota > Betaproteobacteria > Neisseriales > Neisseriaceae > Uruburuella > Uruburuella testudinis. The sequence continues at coordinate 902,614 of NZ_CP091508.1, read as the reverse complement.
TCACCGCTGTCGGCCAACACTTGGAATTCGTGCGAACCGGTGCCGCCGATGCTGCCGGTGTCGGCGGCCACCGGGCGGTAATCCAGGCCGAGGCGGTCGAAAATACGGCAATAGGCGTCATACATGGGCTGATAGCCGTCACGCACCAGTGATTCGTAATCGGCGTGGAAAGAATAAGCATCTTTCATCACAAACTCGCGGGCGCGCATCACGCCGAAACGCGGGCGCACTTCATCGCGGAATTTGGTTTGGATGTGGTAGAAGTTTTTCGGCAATTGTTTGTAGCTGGTGATTTCTTTGCGCACAATGTCGGTAATCACTTCTTCACATGTGGGCCCCATGCAGAAATCGCGCTCGTGGCGGTCTTTGAGGCGCAGCAATTCTTTGCCGTAAAATTCCCAACGGCCGCTCTCCTGCCACAACTCGGCCGGCTGCACTACCGGCATCAGCAATTCTACCGCGCCGGCGCGGTTCATCTCTTCGCGCACCACCGCTTCAACTTTACGCAAAACGCGCAAGCCCATCGGCATCCAGGTGTAAAGACCGGAAGCCACACTTTTGATCAGGCCGGCACGCAGCATCAGTTTGTGGCTGGGCAAGGCGGCTTCGGCAGGGGCTTCTTTGAGGGTGGAAATAAAAAATCGGCTGGCTTTCATGATATGTAAATTCTGGTGTGTAAAATAATGCCCGATTGTACCGCGAAACCGCATTCGAGGCATGTATTTCTCAGCATCGCAGGCTATTCGGCACGGCTGTCAAGCGGTTTCATACACAGCTTTCAGACGGCCTTGTTTTTGCTAAGATTTTTCTTAATCATCTGCCTAAAAACGATTGATTAAATTTAAGTTGTTGATTTTTATATATTTTATTTTGATTATTTTTTAAGCAACAATAAACACAGGTTGGTAACATAAAGGTTTTTTCAGCTTACACCAAGGTTATACACACACTTATCCACAGATAATGTGTATGATTTGTGACGCTGCCCCGCCATGCCGGCGGCGGCGGTCATAAAAGTAATCGAAAGTAAATCATACGCTCTTGTGTGATGCTGCCGTTGGGATTAGAGTAGCCCCCAGATGATTATCATCTGCACACACAAAAAAAGGATGCATCATGAGCAAAACCCAACACGATATTTTCGAATACAACCACCGCTGGGCTGAGGACAAACTACAGGCCGACCCGCATTTTTTTGAGCACCTTTCCGCCACGCAAACGCCTGATTATCTGTATATCGGCTGCTCTGACAGCCGCGTGAGTGCCGAAGAAATGATGGGCATGGCGCCGGGCGAGGTGTTTGTGCACCGCAATATTGCCAATATGGTCAATGCGCTCGACATCAATGCCGCCTCGGTGGTGCGCTATGCGGTGGAGCATCTGAAAGTGAAGCATATCGTGGTGTGCGGGCATTACCAGTGCGGCGGCATCCACGCGGCCATGCAGCCGCGAGACTACGGCCTGCTCAACCCTTGGCTGCGCACCATCCGCGATGTTTACCGCCTGCACCGTGAAGAATTGGATGCGATTGCCGATGAACATGCGCGCTACGACCGGCTGGTGGAATTGAATGTGCAGGAGCAGTGTATCAATCTGATTAAAATCGCCTGTGTGCAGAAACGCTATCTGAAAGAGCAATACCCTACCGTGCACGGCTGGGTGTTTGATATCCGCACAGGCCGTCTGAAAGATTTGCAGATTGATTTCAAAGGCATTCTCAACGATATTCAGCGGATTTACGATTTGACCGACAGCGAATGGTCGGTATAAGCCGCTGTCTGTGTATAAAGGCCGTCTGAAACAAACGATGTTTCAGACGGCCTTTGTCAGTATCAACGATAATTACACGCCTTTTTTATCCAGATAGCTTTCATAATCGCCCAAATAATGTTCATAACCGCCGCTGCCGTCCAACTCAATGATTTGAGTGGCCAGCGACGATACAAACTGGCGGTCGTGCGACACGAAAATCAGGGTGCCGTTGTATTTTTCCAGCGCCATGTTGAGCGATTCGATGCTTTCCATATCCATGTGGTTGGTGGGTTCGTCCATCACCAGCACGTTCGGTTTGAGCAGCAGCAGTTTGCCGTAGAGCATGCGGCCTTTTTCGCCGCCGCTGAGCACCTGCACCTGCTTCACCACATCGTTGCTGCCGAACAGCAGGCGGCCGAGCGTGCCGCGGATCACTTGTTCGTCGTCGCCTTCCTGACCCCATTGGCGCATCCATTCGGTGAGATTCATGTCGACATCGAAATCGTTTTCGTGGTCTTGCGGGTAGTAGCCGACATTGGCTTTTTCCGCCCACTTGATTTTACCCGCATCAGGCGCTACGCCTTCGCTGTATTCCGGGTTAAATGCGCCGGCCAACAGCTTCAGCAATGTGGATTTACCGGCGCCGTTGGGGCCGATAATCGCCAGGCGCTCGCCGGCATCCAGCATGAAATTGAGGTTTTTAAACAAGGGGGTTTCAAAGCGCTTGGCCAAATTTTCCACTTCCACGGCTTGGCGGTGCAGCTTGGCTTTTTCATCGGCTTCAAAACGGATATACGGGTTTTGGCGGGTAGACGGTTTGACTTCTACCATTTCCGATTTGATTTTATCGGCCTGTTTCAAACGGCTGGTGGCCTGGCGGGCTTTGGATTTATTGGCCGAAAAGCGCGCCACAAATTCTTGCAGCTCTTGCAGTTTTTCTTTGGCTTTGGCGTTGTCTTTCATGGCCCGTTCGCGCGATTGGGCGGAGGCGAGCATGTAGTCATCGTAGTTGCCGGGATAGATGGTGATGCTGTGGTAATCGACGTCGGCCATGTGGGTGCACACTTCATTTAAAAAGTGGCGGTCGTGCGAAATGATGATCATGGTCGAATCGTATTGGTTCAACACGCCTTCGAGCCAGCGGATGGTATTGATATCGAGGTTGTTGGTCGGCTCGTCGAGCAGCAGCACATCGGGTTTGGAAAACAGCGCCTGCGCCAGCAGCACGCGCAGCTTGAAGCCGGGGGCGACTTCGCTCATCAGCGCATTGTGCAGATCTTCGGAAATGCCCACGCCGCTCAACAGCTCGGCCGCACGCGCTTCGGCGGTGTAGCCGTCGTATTCGGCGAACTTGGCCTCTAAATCGGCGGCGCGCATGTAATCGTCTTCGGTGGCGTCGAGGTTGGCGTAAATCGCATCGCGCTCGGTCATCGCCGCCCACATTTCCACATGCCCCATCATCACCACATCAAGCACGCGCATGTCTTCATAGGCGAATTGGTCTTGGCGCAGTTTGCCGAGGCGCACGCCGTTTTCAATCGCCACTTCGCCGCTGGTCGGCTCCAAATCGCCGCCGAGGATTTTCATAAAAGTAGACTTGCCCGAGCCGTTGGCGCCGATCAGGCCGTAGCGGTTGCCTTCGCCGAATTTCACAGACACATTTTCAAACAGCGGCTTGGCGCCGAACTGCATGGTAATGCCGTTGGTAGAAATCATTTTGTGTAAACCTTATGCAAAAGAATCATTTAATCGGCGGCGATTGTATCATATCTGCGCAAACGCTGCCGTGCTATTGTAGGCCGTCTGAAACACAACTCCCTATGGGCAACCGCCGCTTGCAGCGTGATTGATTCAGTGGTTTGAAAATGCCTAAGCTTTGGGGGCGGTTCACTTTTTCAGACGGCCTGTGTTTGCCTCAATCCAATACTTTTCCCGGCCGGATAAACTGATGTTCCGCCACGCTGGATTTCATCGCTGACGTGCCGGTTATCACGATTGATGCAATTGTCGACCAACAAACATCGAGCCCGCTCATTGATTGAATCAGCAACCTTAGGGTATCCTGACAATTCGATTTACGGATGCTTTTTGCCCCTGAAAACGCATCTGCTGCGTTAAAAAGCCTCGCAAGATGTCCAATCTTGCTGCGTTTTTTGCCTTGCACCTGCATTTCCAGGAACAAAAATCCCCTCATAAACGAATTATCAGGATACCCTAGGGTGTCATTCAAAAATGGGGGCATACACCGTCGCCGCTCTTTTTTTCTTTATCCTGTGTCGGCCTTGCTGATTGAGCGCTATGTATAAAAAAGGCCGTCTGAAACCTTAAAACCCAGTTTCAGACGGCCTCTGCTCACTTCAATTTATTGCTTGACAAACAAGCGTTTGCCCGGCAATTCGTTTAGCACATCTTCGGTCGAATAACCGCCGATATGCGGCTTGACCAAACGCGCGTTGACATAGCCGTATACCGGAATAATCGCGGCGTCTTCATCAATCTTCGATTCGGCCCGGCGGTAAAGCTCGCTGCGGGCGGCGGCATCTATATCGGCATCGAGGGTTTTATCCAGCAGTGCATCGTATTCGGCGCTTTGGTAAAACGCGCGGTTACTGCTGTTGCCGCTGCGCAAGGTGTTTAAAAATGTGGAAGGCTCGTTATAGTCGCCGCACCATGAAGCGCGGGCGAGCTGGTAGTTGCCGTTGCGGCGGTTGTCGAGATAGGTTTTCCATTCCTGGTTTTCCAGCTTCACATTCACAAAGCCGAGCGCCTGTTTCCACATCGAGGCGGCGGCCACGGCGATTTTTTTGTGTTGCTCGGAGGTGTTGTATAAAAACGTAAACGTCAGCGGTTTGCCTTCGCTGTAGCCGGCCTGAGCCAGCAGCTTTTTGGCTTCGTCGATGCGGGCGGTGTAGTCCATTTTTGTCCATGCCGGCACATAAGGCACGAAATCGGCGGTGCCGACGCGGGTCAGGTTATAGGCCGGCTCTTCGCCGCGCCCCAATACTTTGGCGGCGATGGTGTCGCGGTCGAGTGTGAGCGCCAATGCTTTGCGCACGCGGGCATCGTCAAACGGGGCTTTTTGGTTGTTGATTTCCAGATAATAGGTGCACAAATAGGGGCTGATTTTCAATTCGTCGGGGTGCTCCGCCCTGAGCTTGGCAAACATTTCGGGCGGCAATGCATCGGTAATGTCGACTTCGCCGGCTTTATAGCGCGCCACATCATCGGTTTGCGAGCCGATGGGCAAAAACACCATCCGCTCGGTTTTTACTGCTGCGGCATCGCGGTATTCGGGGTTTTTCGCCAATTCGATGCGCTCGTTTACCACCCATTTGCTGATTTTATAGGCGCCGTTGCCGACAAAATGCTCCGGCTGCGTCCATTTCACGCCGAATTTTTCGACTGTGGCGCGGTGCACGGGCTTGGTGGCGGCGTGGTAGAGCATTTTGGGAAAGTATGGCACGGGGGCGGTGAGGGTAATTTCGAGCGTTTGCGGATCGATGGCTTTTACGCCGAGGCTTTCGGGCGCTTTTTTAGCGGCGAGGATGTCGTCGATATTGTCAATTTTCGCCGCTTGCAGATAAGAGGCATAGGGCGATGCGGTGTTTGGGTCGACCAGGCGGCGCCAGCTGTACACGAAATCTTCTGCCGTTACCGGCTCGCCGTTGCTCCATTTGGCATCGGCGCGCAGTGTGAACGTCCACACTTTATTGTCGTCACTGTGCCAAGACTCGGCCACGGCGGGAATGATGTCGCCTTTTTCATCGGTTTCCACCAAGCCTTCAAACAAATCGCGCACGATGTTGATTTCGGGCACGCCGGTGATTTGGTGCGGGTCGAGCGATTGCGGTTCGGTAACGTTATTGCGGGTAATCGCATCGGCCGGCACAGCGGCGGCCTGCTGTGCTGCCGGCTCGCTGCCGCCGCAGGCACTCAATGCCAAAGCGGCGGCAACGGCAAGGGCGGAAAAGGGGAAATAAGGTTTCATGATTCTTCCTTTATAAACATTTTGTCATGATCATGATGCATCAGGCCGTCTGAAAGCTGTGTTTCAGACGGCCTCTTTGTGGCTATACAGCAACTGCGGCTTTGATGTGCGGATGCGGATCATAACCGGAGAGCTCGAAATCTTCGAATTTAAAGGCAAACAAGTCGGTCACTTCGGGATTGAGGTGCATGGTGGGCAAGGCACGCGGTTCGCGGCTCAGTTGCAGTTCGGCCTGCTCGAAATGGTTGCTGTAAAGATGTGCATCGCCGAAAGTATGGATAAATTCGCCCGCCTGCAAGCCGCATACCTGCGCCACCATCATGGTGAGCAGCGCATAGCTGGCGATGTTAAACGGCACGCCGAGAAAAATATCGGCGCTGCGCTGGTAAAGCTGGCACGATAATTTGCCGTCGGCCACGTAAAACTGAAACAGCGCATGGCAGGGCGGCAAAGCCATTTCATCAACCAAGGCCGGGTTCCAGGCAGATACAATCAGGCGGCGCGAATCGGGATTTTTTTTGATTTGCCCGATCAGGTTGCTGATTTGGTCGATGTGGCGGCCGTCGGGCGCGGGCCATGAGCGCCACTGGTAGCCGTAAACCGGCCCCAAATCACCGTTTTCATCGGCCCATTCGTCCCAAATCGACACATTATTGTCTTTCAGGTATTTGATGTTGGTGTCGCCCTGCAAAAACCACAACAATTCGTGGATAATCGAGCGCAGGTGCAGCTTTTTGGTGGTGAGCAGCGGAAAGCCCTCGCTCAAATCGAAGCGCATTTGGTAGCCGAATACCGAACGCGTGCCGGTGCCGGTGCGGTCGGCTTTATCGGTGCCGTGTTTGAGCACATGGCGCATTAAATCTTGATATGCCTGCATGAAAGTTCCTGTGTGGCGCCGTTGCCTATCTCTTTCAACAACCAACCGGCAAAGCAGGCAGGTTGTTTTTCCAATGGGTTTCAGACGGCCTGAAATAAAGATGGGCTATTGTAGCACCGGCAGGCTGTTTTTTTAAATGCCGTGCACCACAATCGCATTTGATGCAGGCCAAAGCACGCCGGTATGCGGAAATTTTATTTGGCAACACCCGCCGATGCGTTTATATTACACGCGGCTACATCTTTTGCCTCAGCAAGCGTAAGCGGCTGCCGGTTAACGCGGCTCCGACTGAATCCGGTCAAGATTCTTTATCGGATTTATCGGGGCTTTTTTCATCTCTGCCGGCTGCCGCTCAAATACGAACAGCCTAGCCAATATCTTATAAAAAATTGTTTTTTAAAATAAATTATCAACAAAGGAGTATCATCATGGCCGTAGACCTGCATCAGCTTTTCGGGCAAGTCAAACAGCGCGATCCGCATCAGGCGGTATTTCACCAAGCGGTAGAAGAAGTGTTTACCAGCCTGACGCCGTTTCTGGCCGCCAACCCACACTATGCCGGGCAGGGGCTGTTGGAGCGGCTGGTGGAGCCGGAGCGGGTGATTATGTTTCGCGTGCCGTGGATGGACGATGCGGGCAATGTGCAGGTCAACCGCGGCTTTCGCGTGCAGATGAATTCCGCCATCGGCCCTTATAAAGGCGGCCTGCGTTTTCACCCCAGTGTGAATCTGGGCGTGTTGAAATTTCTGGCGTTTGAGCAAGTGTTTAAAAACGGCCTCACCACGCTGCCGATGGGCGGCGGCAAAGGCGGCGCCGATTTCGACCCCAAAGGCAAGAGCGACCATGAAGTGATGCGCTTCTGCCAATCGTTTATGACCGAGCTGTTCCGCCACATCGGCGCCGACACCGACGTGCCCGCCGGCGATATCGGCGTGGGCGGCCGCGAAATCGGCTATCTTTTCGGCCAATACAAACGCCTGAGCAACGAATCCGCTTCCGTGCTCACCGGCAAAGGCCTCAGCTACGGCGGCAGCCTGATCCGCCCCGAAGCCACCGGCTACGGCACGGTTTATTTTGCCGAATTCATGCTCGCCACCCGCAACGACACCCTCGCCGGCAAACGCGCCGTGGTATCCGGCTCGGGCAACGTAGCGCAATATGCCTGCGAAAAACTGCTGCACAACGGTGCACAAGTGCTGACCGTATCTGATTCAGACGGCTTCGTGTATTTTCCCCACGGCATGACCGAACCCCAACTTGCCGCACTCAAAGAATTGAAAAACGAACGCCGCGCCCGCCTGGCGGTTTATGCTGAAGAGCAAGGCCTGCCCTACCACCAAGGCCTGCGCCCGTGGCATGTGCCCTGCGATCTCGCCCTGCCCTGCGCCACGCAAAACGAGTTGGACGAAACCGATGCTGCCGCCCTGCTTGCCAACGGCTGCATCTGCGTGGCCGAAGGCGCCAACATGCCTTCCACCATCGCCGCCGCCGATGCCTTTATCAAGGCCAAAATCCTGTATGCACCGGGCAAGGCCAGCAATGCCGGCGGCGTAGCCACCTCCGGGCTGGAAATGAGCCAAAACGCCTTGCGCATGCCATGGCCGGCCGAAGAAGTAGACCGCCATCTCTACAACATCATGACCAACATCCACGAAGCCTGCCTGCAACACGGCCGTCAAAACGGTTTTACCAACTATGTAGACGGCGCCAATATTGCCGGCTTCGTTAAAGTGGCCGATGCCATGTTGGCACAAGGTATTGTGTAGGCAAACGCAGCCTCAGGCCGTCTGAACCTCTTCATCCGCATAAGCCGGTTACGTTCAGACGGCTCAGGGCGTCCTGATACCCATCTGCAAAAACAACCTGAGCGCAGATTTGAATCGCGCAAATTTTTCGCGTATTCTCCAACCCATACCCCGTAACCGGCAAGCAATGCCGCATCAACCATTTCATTGAACGGCAACTATCCTCCAGGCCGTCTGAAAGAAAACACCATGCCCAAATTCACCCTGCCCGACTACACCCCGCAAGACCCCGCCGCCTTTCTCTACCGGCTCAGCGATGCCTATCTGGCTTTTGCCGAAGCCGAAGGCGAAACCGCTATGGATAAGCTCAACGACGAGCAACACACGCTGCTGGCTTATTGCTATCTCGACAGCCAAGTGCAGGAAGGCGGCTTCATACAGCTGATTGCTGCGGGCTACGGTGAATATATTTTCATGAACCCGCTGGCCGACAGCCTGCGCCGCTGGCGCATCAAACCCACCCCGAAAATCATCGAACAGGCCAAAGCGCTGTATGCCGAACATGGCGCCGATATCGAAGCCCTGGCCGAAGCCGGCGAATCTTTAGACAACATCCGCACCCGCTTCAACGATTTTGAAGAACCCGACGGCGATTATTACGAAGCCGCCGATGAAGATTTGGCCGCGGCCGCCGCATACATACAGGCCAATCCGGCAAAATTCATCGAATAAGCCCCCTTTATCCAAATCATCTAAACTGCCTTGCCCGACCGCTTGGCCTGCTTATTTTGAGGCCGTCTGAACCATTTGTTTCACATCTATTCGCAAAAGCAAGCAGACAAAGCAGCCAAGATGCGCTTTTTTTGTGTGCATCACGCAAATCGTTTAAACTGTCTGTTGAAAAAAGTCTGCTTTCAGACGGCCTGAACAACCCCAAAGCTTACGGAGAATACGATGAAAATCGTTTACAGCATTATCAAGCTGCTTATTTTATTGGTGTTTCTGATATTGGCGGTCAGCAATACGCAAACCGTGCCATTTTTCTATCTGCCCGGCCAAGAGGTAGATTTGCCCTTGATTGTAGTGTTGTTCGGTGCTTTTGTGATTGGCGCGGTGTTCGGCCTGTTTGCCCTGTTCGGCCGCCTGCTGGCCTTGCGCAGTGAAAACAGCCGCCTGCGCGCAGAAGTTAAAAAATCCGCCCGCCTCACCGAGCAGGATTTGGCCGCGCCGGCCGCTGCCACAGCCGTTGTGCCGGCCGGCAAGGAATAAGCGCACATGGAAAACGAAATGTGGATGTGGCTGCTGCCGATTATCCTGCTGCCGGTGTTTTTCGCCATGGGCTGGTTTGCCGCCCGGGTAGACATGAAAACCGTGCTCAAGCAGGCCAAAAGCGTGCCGGTGGGCTTTTACAAAAGCCTGGATGCGCTGGTAGACCGCAACAGCGGCAAGGCGGCGCGCGAGCTGGCCGAAGTAATCGACCAGCAGCCGCAATCGTATGACTTGAATCTGACGCTGGGCAAACTCTACCGCCAGCGGGGCGAAAACGACAAAGCCATCGCCATGCATCAGGCTCTGCTCGATTCGCCCGACACCGTGGGCGACAAGCGCGAGCGGGTGCTGTTTGAATTGGGCCAGAATTACCAAAGCGCCGGCCTGGTCGACCGCGCCGAACAAATTTTTCTCGGCCTGCAAAACGGCAATATGGCCAAGGAAGCGCGCCAAGTGTTGTTGAGCATTTACCAGCAAGACCGCGATTGGGAAAAAGCCATCGAAATGGCGCAGCTTTTGAGCCACGACGAGCAAACTTATCAATTTGAAATTGCGCAGTTTTATTGCGAGCTGGCGCAGGCGGCGCTGTTTAAATCCGATTTCGACGCCGCCCGTGCCGATGTGCAACAAGCTTTGGATGCCAATAAAAAATGCACCCGTGCCAATATGATTTTGGGCGATATCGAACAAAAACAAGGGCGTTACGAGGCGGCCATTGAGGCTTACAGCGCCATTGAAAAGCAAAACCATGCTTATTTGAGCATGGTGGGCGAGCGCCTGTATGATGCTTACGATGCGCTCGGCAAGCCTCAAGAAGGCTTGAGCGTGCTGGTGGGCTATATGCAGACCTTTCCGCAGCTTGATCTGATTAATGTGATTTATGACAAAGTGCTGCTGCTCGACGGCGAAGCCGAAGCGGCGCAAACGGCATTGGATCTGGTGCGCCAAAAACCGGATTTGCAAGGCGTCTACCGTTTGCTCGGCCTGCAAATCAGCGGCTTGGAGCCAAGCTGGAAAGCCGATGCGGATATGATGCGCGGCGTAATCGGGCGCCAATTGCAAAAAGCGGTGATGTACCGCTGCCGCAACTGCCATTTCAAATCACAAGTTTTTTTCTGGCATTGCCCGGCCTGCAACAAATGGGAAACGTTTACGCCCAACCGGATTGAGGTGTAATGCCCGCCTGAAAAAATCAGCGGATAAGGTAAGGCAGCCTTATCCGCTGATTTTTAATTATACCCATTCACAAAAATAACCTAACGGCGTTGGCTCGCCTGAGCTCGAAGAGGACTGCTTTCGCTAAGGCGCTGAAGCGCCAAGTCAACCAGTCCCGTACGTGTGTACTGTCTTCGGCTCGCCGCCTTGTCAGCTTACTTTTGTGAATGGGCATAACACAAACTGTTAATCTGTCGATATTTTCGCAACAATGATTTCAAGCCCGAAACAGGCTGTTTTCAAATCAGCAGCATGCATTCTAAAGCCTCCGCGGCCGTTTGCCGGCCATCAGCCTGTGGTATTTTTATTCAAAAATTTATTATTTTTTGCATGAAACTATCTTTCTCATTACACCCTGTTCAGACGGCCTTTTTGCCTTTTCATAGCGGTTTCAGCAGATTTTGTATTTGAATTACACAAACCATTGACGCTCAAACAGCAACCGCACGCTTTACCCGCGCTTCTCTAATAAAACAACAAAACCGCACCACCGGCCCTTTTTGATGCGGTTGCCACGCTTGCCGACGGCTGCCTATAATCCGCCACAACTGACTCTCGGAGCATGACATGCACACCCGTACCGAAACCGACCTGCTTGGCGAACGCCAGATTCCCGCCGATGTTTACTGGGGCATCCACACTTTGCGCGCAGTAGAAAATTTTAATATTTCTACCCAAAAAATTTCCGACATTCCCGAGTTGGTACACGGCATGATTATGGTTAAAAAAGCAGCGGCGCTGGCCAACGGCGAGCTGGGTGTGATTCCGGGGCATATCGCCGCCGCCATTGCCGCCGCCTGCGATGAAATCCTGCTGCAAGGCCGCTGTTTGGATCAGTTTCCCTCTGATGTGTATCAAGGCGGCGCGGGCACTTCGGTGAATATGAATACCAATGAAGTGGTGGCTAATCTGGCATTGGAGCTGCTGCACATCGAAAAAGGCCATTACGATGTGGTCAGCCCCATGGATCATGTCAACGCCAGCCAATCCACCAATGATGCCTACCCCACCGGCCTGCGCCTAGGGGCGTTTAACAGCATTATCCGGCTGTTGCAGAAAATAGGCCGTCTGAAACAGGCATTCGAGCATAAAGCGCTTGAATTTCAAGATATTTTAAAAATGGGCCGCACCCAGCTTCAAGATGCAGTGCCGATGACGGTAGGGCAGGAATTTCAGGCTTTTGCCATTTTGCTCGAAGAAGAAATCCGCAACCTTTCGCGCACTGCCGAGCTGATGCTTGAAGTCAACCTCGGCGCCACCGCCATCGGCACCGGAGTCAACACGCCGCCGGGCTATGCCAAACTGGCGGTAGAAAAATTGAGCCTGGTCAGCGGTTTGCCGTGTGTGCCGGCGCCCAATCTGATTGAGGCCACTTCCGATTGCGGCGCTTATGTGATGGTGCACGGCGCGCTCAAATGCACGGCGGTCAAGCTGGCCAAAATATGTAACGACCTGCGCCTGCTCTCTTCCGGCCCGCGCGCAGGTTTGAATGAAATCAATCTGCCCGAAATGCAGGCCGGCTCATCAATCATGCCGGCCAAAGTCAACCCGGTGATTCCCGAAGTGGTCAATCAGGTGTGCTTCAAGATTATCGGCAACGACACCACGGTTACTTTTGCCGCCGATGCCGGACAGCTGCAATTAAACGTGATGGAGCCGGTGATTGCCCAAGCTTTATTTGAAAGCATCACCTTGCTGGGCAATGCCTGTATCAATCTGGAAGAAAAGTGTGTGCGCGGCATTACCGTCAACCGCGAAGTGTGCGAATATTATGTGTTTCATTCCATCGGTTTGGTCACTTACCTCAACCCTTTTATCGGCCACCACAACGGCGATATCGTCGGCAAAATCTGCGCCCAAACCGGCAAAAGCGTGCGCGAAGTGGTGCTGGAGCTGGGTTTGCTCAGCGAAGCCGAGCTGGATGATATTTTGTCGCCGCAAAACCTGATGTATCCGCAATATAAAGCCAAGCGCTTTGCCGACACCGCCCACACAACGTCTGTACAACAGGCCGTCTGAAAACATATTGCTGATTAAGGTCTTGTTTATCGCCCTCGCAAGCTTTCAGACGGCATCATGCCCGTTCATCAAAGCAAGGCCGTCTGAAACTGCACTTTCGCCGTTTTCAGACGGCCTTAACCCATCGGCAAACATTTAACCTGCGCTATTGCTGTGCACGGTAAAATAGGCAGTATGGTAGCGTAAGCGCCGCCCGCGGAAAAACACATATACCCATTCACAAAAACAACCTAACCGCGTTGGCTTATTTGTGTGAATGGGCATACATCTATTTGCGTTTTACTCTATCCGGCAGGCACATAAAAAAGGGTGCACACATGGTGCACCCTTTACAAAGGCCGTCTGAAATCAAGCCAATTTGCCGTGGCATTGCTTGTATTTCAAGCCGCTGCCGCACGGGCATGGGTCGTTGCGGTGCACTACCCGGCCTTTGGCGGCCAGCGTTTCGGGGCTGAAATCGTTGCCGGTGGGATCAAATGCCTCGGTGGCCAATTCATTGCGTGATTCGCCCAACACATCTTCCATGCCCGGCGCACCGGAATGCACGGCTTCCATCATCACCGGCTCTTGCGGCTCGCTGTCGGCCAAAATATCTTCGTTGCGCTCGATTTGCACCGATACCAGCAAAGAGGCCACGTTTTGCTTGATGTTGCTCCACAGGTTTTCAAACATGGCAAAAGCTTCGCGTTTGTATTCCTGCTTGGGGTTTTTCTGAGCATAGCTGCGCAAATGGATACCTTGGCGCAGATAGTCCATTGCCGAAAGGTGTTCGCGCCAATTGCTGTCAATCACTTGCAGCATCACGTTGCGCTCAAAACCGCTCATGGTCTGCTGGCCGACAATTTCGGTTTTCTCGGCATATTCGCGCTCGATTTGCTCAATCAGGCGCTCTTTCACCTCTTGGTTGTCGAGGGTATTGTTTTCTTTCAGCCAGCCGCGGATATCGGCATGCACACGGAATTCGCCGGCCAATTGCGCTTCCAGCGCAGGCAGATCCCATTGCTCCTCCATGCTGTCGGGCGGCATGTGCAAATCGACCAAATCGCCGACCACTTCTTCACGGATGTCTTTGGCCAATCCGCCCACATCCTGATTCATCAGAATATCGTTGCGCTGGTGGTAAATCACTTTGCGCTGCTCGTTGGCCACATCGTCATATTCCAGCACTTGTTTGCGCATGTCGAAGTTGCGGCCTTCCACTTTGCGTTGCGCCCCTTCAATCTGGCGGGTGAGCAGGCCGTGTTCGATGGCAACGCCGCGTTCGGGCGCCAGGCGGTTGAGGATGGCGGCGGCGCGGTCGAGTGCAAACAGGCGCAACAGCGGGTCTTCAAACGAGAGATAAAAGCGGCTCGAGCCGGGGTCGCCCTGGCGGCCTGCACGGCCGCGCAGCTGGTTGTCGATGCGGCGGCTTTCGTGGCGTTCGGTGCCGATGATGTGCAAGCCGCCGGCAGCCAGCACTTTTTCATGCTCGGCTTCCCAGCCGTTTTCCAATTCGGCAATACGAGCGGCTTTTTCTTCGTCGCTCAAGCTTTCATCGGCGCGAATGGCGTTGCTTTGGTGCTGCACATTGCCGCCCAACACAATATCGGTGCCGCGGCCGGCCATATTGGTGGCCACGGTAATCATGCCCGCCTTGCCGGCCTGCGCCACAATCAGCGCCTCACGTTCATGCTCTTTGGCATTCAATACATTGTGCGCCAGGCCTTCCTGATTGAGCAGGCGCGATACCAGCTCGGAATTTTCAATGCTGGTGGTGCCGACCAACACCGGCTGGCCGGCTTCGTGGCAGCGCTTGATGTCGGCCACTACCGCTTCGTATTTTTCTTCGGCGGTGCGGAAAATCTGGTCATTGGCATCTTTGCGCTGCATCGGGCGATTGGTGGGGATAATCACCGTTTCCAGGCCGTAAATGCTTTGGAATTCAAATGCTTCGGTATCGGCCGTACCGGTCATGCCGGCCAGTTTGTCATACAGGCGGAAATAGTTTTGAAAGGTAATCGAGGCCAGCGTTTGGTTTTCACGCTTGATGTCGACACCTTCTTTGGCTTCCACTGCCTGATGCAGGCCTTCCGACCAACGGCGGCCGGCCATCAGGCGGCCGGTAAATTCATCCACAATCACAATTTCGCCGTCTTGAATCACATAATGCTGGTCTTTGTGAAACAGGCTGTGGGCGCGCAAAGCAGCCATCAAGTGATGCATCAGCATAATATTGCCGGTGGAATACAGCGAATCGCCTTCCTGCAACAAACCCATTTGCGTCAAAATGCTTTCGGCATGCTCATGCCCGGCTTCGCTCAACATCACCGTGTGGGCTTTTTCATCCACCCAATAATCGCCCTCGCCCTCTTCGGTTTGCTGCCGCACCAGCTGTGCGGGCACGGTATTCATTACCTGATAAAGCTGCACATTGTCATCGGCCTGGCCGGAAATAATCAGCGGCGTGCGCGCTTCGTCAATCAAAATCGAATCCACTTCATCGACCACGGCAAAAGCCAGCTCGCGCTGCACTTTGTCGTATTGGTCGGTAACCATATTATCGCGCAGGTAATCAAAGCCGAATTCGTTATTGGTGCCGTAGGTGATGTCGGCGTTATAGGCGGTTTGGCGGTAAAACGGCTCCATATCGCTCACAATCACGCCCACACTCAAGCCGAGAAAGTTATACAGCGGCTCCATGATGCCGGCATCGCGGCTGGCCAGATAATCGTTGACCGTAATCACATGTGCGCCGCGCCCGCTCAAAGCATTGAGATATACCGGCAGCGTGCCCACCAATGTTTTACCCTCGCCGGTGCGCATTTCGGCGATTTTGCCGTCGTGCAACACCATGCCGCCGATCAGCTGCACATCAAAATGACGCATGCCCAGCACGCGGCGGCTGGCTTCACGGCATACGGCAAAGGCTTCTTCAAGAATATCGTCGAGCGTGGCGCCCTCGGCCAGGCGCTGTTTGAATTCGGCGGTTTTGGCCTGTAAGGCTTCATCGCTCAAAGCCTGCATTTCCGCTTCGCGGGCATTGATTTTGGCAACGGTTTTACGGTATTGTTTGAGCAGACGGTCGTTACGGCTGCCGAAGACTTTTTTGGCTAGATTGGTAAGCATGAATCGGTTTCCTGCGCCCTGTTAAATTGGCAAATAATGGCCGATTTTAACACAAGCGCTGCGGTTTAAGGGACAATGCCGTCTGATATAACGGCAAGCCCGCCAAATTTCAACATGCCGTCTGAAAATTTGCTGTATCCGCATGCAGATATATGATATTGATTAAGGAACACCATGAACCTGGATCGCCTCGGTGCCCGTAAGATTAGTGCAGCAGACTACAACCACATACAACGCCTGATTGCCCAAGCCAAGCAATGGCGCCGTTTGGATGCCGCCGTTAAAAATCTGCTGCCGCCCAATCTGCGCGACCATGTTCAGACGGCCTGTATTGAAGAAGGCTGCCTGATTCTGCTGACCGCCAACAATATGGCCGCATCGCGCCTGCGCATGATGCTGCCGGCGCTGCTGCCGCAACTGCGCAACCTCAACCCGCACATCACAGACGCGCGCACCAAGCTGGTTCCCAAACCGCCCGCCCCGGTTCGCGAAAACCGCCTACACATGAGCGAAGCCGCACTGGCCGCGTTAAACGACTCCGCCCAGCGTTTGCAACATCATCCCGAATTGGCCGAAGCGCTGCAAAATTTGGTGCGGAAACAACGCAAATAACGCAGACTATAAAATATAAAATCACAGCCGCCCGCATTTCAACCACACAAAAACACCTGTTTACCCACAACAGCCCGCCAACCGGATGGTTCGGCACGCCCCGAACTGCCATATCCGATTATCCGACCGAACTATTTCCCGTTACCGCACACTAATCAAAACGGCTGCTTTATGTGAACACAAGTAAAATCCTGTAGGATATTTGATATAGAACAATATCCGCTTAAAAATTCGGACGCATACTGAAAACGTTTTTTGGCATCGGCTTACCATAACGATTACAGCCAAAACCCCCAACCATTAAAGGAGTATTTGCATGAAAGCTTATTTAGCCCTGATTTCTGCCGCCGCACTCGGCCTGGCCGCCTGCTCGCAAGAGCCTGCCCAACCTGCCGAAACCGCAGCGCCGGCCGCCTCTGCCGAAGCACCGGCTGCATCTGCACCGGCCGCATCTGCACCGGCAACGGCTTCTGAAGCTGCCGCACCGGCTGCCGCTGCCGATGCCGCTTGCTCGACCGTTATCGAATCAGACGATGCCATGAAATTCAACGTATCCGAAATCAACATCAGCAAAGCCTGCCCGCAATTCACCGTTACCCTGAAGCACGTCGGCAAAATGCCGAAAGCTGCTATGGGTCACAACATTGTGATCACCAAAGCTGAAGACACCGATGCCGTTGATAAAGAAGGCGCGGCCGAAGGCGTAGACAAAGACTTCATCAAAACCGACGATCCCCGCGTTATCGCCCACACCAAGCTGATCGGCGGCGGCGAAGAAACGTCTGTGACCATCGACACCAGCAAATTTGCCGCCGGCAACAAATACGAATTCTTCTGCTCGTTCCCCGGCCACATCGCCATGATGCGCGGCAATGTGAACCTGGTAGACTGATAACACCTTATCCGACAAACGGCCTTGCACACGCAGGCCGTTTTATTTTTGACCACCCCGTTTCAGACCCGGCAAACCCCAAAATCTGCCTGCCCATGCAAAAAAACAACCGGCAAAGCGCACCGCACGACAAAGGCCGTCTGAAAATATATACTTAACACATCATGATCATAACTGTTCAGACGGCCTTATCCCCCCACATGATTTGCGTTATGATAAACCGCATCACCGCCATCGGAGAAAACCGCCATGCAGCTCACCGAAATCGTTTACTACCCTGTCAAATCCATGCGCGGCATCAATGCCCAATCCGCCCTTATCCGCCCCGAAGGCATGCCGCACGACCGCGAATGGCTGATTGCCACGCCGGAAGGCATGTTTCTTACCGCACGCAAACTGCCGCAAATGCTGCTTTGGCAAGCCACACCCCATAACGACGGCCTTACCCTCACCGCCCCCGACGGCAGCAGCCGCAGCGTGCACACCGGCGACTTTACCCAAAATGCCGAAGTAGCCGTGTGGAAAGACCGTTTTAACGCCTGCCACGGCAGCCCCGACACCGATACCTGGCTTTCCCAACAACTCGGCACCGCCTGCCGCCTGTATTATCTCGGCCGCCAAAGCCGCCGCCTGCTTTCGTTTTCCCAAACCCTGCTCTCCTTTGCCGACGGTGCCCCCTATCTGCTCACCAGCACCGCCTCCTTAAACGAATTAAACAGCCAACTCGAAACGCCGGTAGAAATGCGCCGCTTCCGGCCTAATTTAGTGATTGACGGCAACAACCCCTATGAAGAAGACCGCTGGCAGCGCATCCGCATCGGCGAAGTCGAATTCGAGCTGTTCAAGCCCTGCACCCGCTGCGTGATGACCACCATAGATCTCGACAACGGCCGCAAACACCCGCATCAAGAGCCGCTTGCCACCCTTGCCGTCACCCGCAACGCCTGCTTCGGCATGAACATGATTGCCCGCAACAGCGGCACCGTTTACCTGAATGATGAAATCACCCTGCTGTAACAAAACGCAATCTCAAAGCCCGGCCTTACCCGCCGCAGCCGCAAAGCCGGATACCCATCCGACCCGCCAATCAAGCCACCGCCCGATTAGATATTGCCGCATTCGTTTGGTATCGCAGCACTCTGCCCCCCGTCCCAGCGGGGGAGGGTTAGGGTGGAGTGAAACCGTGAAGGATTTTATATCTTATGACTTATCTTATCCTGCACTCACATTATTAAACCACTTTGCTTAGAGTGCCCTGACCATTCGTTTATGAGCGGATTTTTGCCTCCTGAAATGCAGATACATTTTTCAGGGGCAAAATACCCGCAAATCGAATAGCCGCCCCCTAAAGGCCGTCTGAATGGACGCTGTGCACACAGCACCATTCAGACGGCCTGTTGTTGCCTTTCGCCAACAAAAAAACAAAAATTATTACGCTTTTATGACAAACTCTAACTTTCCAATTGAATTAACAAAAAATACTTATTATCATTACATCAAATAAAACCACAAATAAATACAAAGTCGTTTTCACGACCAACTAAACCCTCACTCCTTTTCCGCAAACCGAGCCGCTTTCCACAAGCCCGCTTTGCCAATACTGCCAACGCTTCATGACAATAGAGACCCAACATGCAACCCAAAGCGCTTATTCTCGCCTTATTCCCAGTATTTTCAGGTGCCTATGCGGCTGACACAGCAGACACTTCCGACAACACCCGCCAAGTAGAAATGAACGCCCTGGTCGTTACCGCCACCCCGTTTGCCCAAAAAATGGGCACACAGCGGATCACGCAAGAACAAATCCAAAACCGCGTAACCGGCAACGGCACCATTAGCGAATTACTCAAAAACAATCTTAACGTGCAATTTTCCAACACCGACGGCAACTCCAACACACCCGGTGAAATCGCGCCGGAAAACGTATCATTTCATGGTGAAAAATTTTATAACAACAACTGGATGATTGACGGCATGTCGAATAACGACACCGTCAACCCAGGCGCCGACAAAGGAGCCATCGCCACCACCGATCCCGATGGCTCCAGCCCGTTTGATCTACCTGCCGGCGGTACCCAATCGTTTTGGATCAATTCCGACATCATCGACCGTGTCAACGTATACGACAGCAATATTTCTGCCGAATACGGCCAATTTACCGGCGGCGTGATTGATGCGAAACTGATGGATCCGAGCACCGAAAAAGTTTTTGGCAACATTTCCTACCGCACCACCCGCTCCAGCTGGACCAAATACCATATCGACGATGAAGATTTTTTCAAAGCCGAAAGCCTGCTTAACCAACCCAAATTCACCAAACATATTTATTCAGCCAACATCAACCAACCCTTGAGTGAGCGTGCCGCCCTGCTGTTTTCCTACAACCGCACCCAATCGACCATTCCCTATCATCATGCCTATTTGGGGCAATGGGAAAACCAGAAACGCCAGTCAGAAACCTATCTGATTAAAGGCCTTTACAAGCTTGCTGATGGAGACAGACTGAAATTCACCGCCATATATTCACCGCACGAATCCACTTATGTGAAACCCAGCATCCGTAACAGCGCTTATACCAACAACGGTGGCGGTGTGCGTATCAATGGCGAATGGGAGCATTTCTTAGACAATGGCCAGGTTTATACTTATATCGGCTACAAAGAAACCCACAACAAAATCAAACATGCCGGCAGCAATTATTACAACTGGTACAACCCCAACAACGATTTTGACTGGTGTTCCAACCTCAACTGTTCTTTTGCTGCTGAAGGCGGCTACGGCCGATTTGAAACCGGCAATAAAACTTGGACAGCCAAGCAAAACTACCTGCTTGATCCGTTAACCTGGGGCAACAGTCGGCACACATTGGCTTTTGGCTGGCAGGCCGACAAAGCCCGCGCCTCGTACCGTCGTGACCAAAACACCTATGCCTATGGCGGCAACAATGCCAACATCACGCAAGACAGCAACCTTGTTTGCGCCGATGGTGATGATGCCTGTGTAGACGGCAGCTATTACTTCAAACGCCGCACTGCCTATTACGCCAAAAATATTCATGTCAACAATAACCATTATGCCGCCTACATCCAAGACAAAATCGACTGGGGCAAATGGCAGATCACACCCGGCATCCGCATCGATCACGACCAATTCCTGAAAAACACCGACATTGCCCCCCGCTTTACGGCGTCTTACGATATTTTCGGTAACAAAAACACCCAAATTTTCGGCGGCCTCAACCGTTATTATTCTGCCAACATGCTCGCCTACAAGCTGCGCGAGGCCACCGGCGGTCAGGCTATTGAAGTTCGCGCCGACAACAACAGTGCTTGGGAAGAAGGCACCGAAACCAGCAGCAACGCCCGCCGTTATCTGCATCGTGACGGCCTCAAAACGCCCTATAGCGATGAAATCAATCTCGGCCTGCAACAACGCTGGGGCGACAGCCTTTGGACGGCCAAGTGGGTGCAGCGCCACGGCAAAAAACAGTTTGGCCGCAACAGCGTCACCGTTGACGGCACCGCCTACCGCGTACTCAACAACGAAGGATTCAGCCAAAGCAATACCTTTACTTTCGAAGGCGAATTGATGCGTCCGTGGCAGTTGAAATATGCACATCTGCGTATTAAAGGCGGCTTCAATATTTCACGCACAAAATCCAATTCCGACACCTACGAAGATTCGCTCAGCGATGACGTGCTTGACGACAAAATTATCGTGAACGGCCAGCTGCGCGGCATCAACGACAGACCAGAAACCGAATACAGTACACCTTGGCGCCTGTTTGCCGACATTACCACCCACTTTCCCAAGTTAAACCTTACCTGGACCAACAGTCTCAACTATACGGCCGGCTATACCACATGGGACAGCACCAGCGTCAATTGCGCCACCGACAACAACCCCGCTTGCGGCAGCTACACCGGTTCTGCTACAGAATACACCAAGCAGAAATTTGCCAACGCATTCACGCTCGACTGGCATTTCGGTTACGATCTACCGATGGGGCGCGGCAAAAAGCTGACCCTGAATGCCGATATTCATAATGTTCTCGACCGTGTGATTAAAACCAAGAAAAGCAGCTCAACCGGCGGCAACAGCAGCAATGTCACCTACAAACTCGGCCGCCAATACTGGCTCGGCGCACGCTACAGCTGGTAAACACCGCCACCATTTTTCAGACGGCCTCAATATACTGCCCAAGGCCGTCTGAAAGCTTTTCGCCCAAACCAAGATGCTTCACAAGAAAGCCTGCTTCATGACCCCCTACACCCTCCTGCCCCTGGCCGCCCTTGTTGCGGCCGCGCCCGCGTTTGCCGCCAACAGCTACAGCGAAGGCCGTCTGAACAACGGCCTGCATTATGTCTTACTGAATACACCTGCCGAGCCGGGCCGTCTTGAAATCCGCCTACAGGTCAATGCGGGCGCCAGCGATGAAAACACCGGCGAAACAGGCGCAGCGCACATGGTCGAACACATGGTTTACCGCGCCGCACCCGGCTATCCGCAAGGCATCGGCACAACGCTGATGAACAACAGCTGGCAACGCGGCCGCCATTTCAACGCCATGACCAATTACGAACGCACGCTCTATATGTTCAGCCCGCCCAAAGGCACACACCAGGCAGAGGAAACCTTGCAAGCGCTGGCCGCCATGCTCGATCAGCCTGATTTTACCGCCGCCGACTGGCAAAAAGAGCAGCAGATTATTCTGGCCGAATGGCGCAACGGCAGAGGCGTCAACGAGCGCATGAACCGCCAGCGCACCGCCGCCATCCGCAGCGGCAGCCGTCAGGCGCGCTACGGCATCATCGGCACCCCCGAAAGCATCAGCGGCATGAATGTTGCCGCCCTGCAAGCCTTCCACCAACGCTGGTACCGCCCCGGCAATATGCAGCTGCTGGTTGCCGGCGATCTCAAAAATACCGACATCGTGCCGCTGCTACAACGCACCTTAGGCCGTCTGAAACCTGCGCCCATACCCCAACGCGGCGCAGATTATTACGAACCGGTACTGCAATCGGGCTGGCACACCGCGCAACTGCAAGACCGCGACAGCGGCGGCAGCCATGTGGCCGTGATTTTCCGCCTTGACGACAGCCCCAGTCGCGATAACCACAGCCGCGAAGGCGCCCGCGCACGCCTCATCGACCGCTACGCCGCCCACATCATCAGCCGCCGTTTGAAAAACGAACAAAGCCGGCTGGGCGCAGGCATCAGCAACATCACCCTGCGCAAAGCCGACATCGGCCGCCACACCGTCGCCATCGGCCTGTTTGCCTCCGTTGCCCCCGACCGCCACGCACAAGGCCTCAGCCGCCTGCTGCAACTGCGCCAGCAAATGCTCGACCACCCCGTTACCGATGCCGAAATCTCGGCCTACACCCAAACCATGCGCGGCGTGGTTGCCCGTGCCGCCGCCAAAACCCGCCTGCCGGAGCCGTTTGGCGACATCATCCGCAGCGTCGGCGACAACTTTTTCGCCGGCAAACCCATCCGCACCCAAGCTGAAAACGCCGCCATCGTCGGCCCGATGCTCGACAGCATCAGCGCCGGCGAAGTGCAGGCACGCATAGCACAATGGCTCAATGCCGACGACAAACTGGTGCAATATCAAGCACCCTCACTTACCCCGATCACCCTCGCCGAGCCTGCCGCCATCGCCGCCGAAGCCGAACGCACCGCCCAAGCCGGCACCCCCGCGCCGCTGCCGGAAGCCCAAGCCGGCCAAGGCACATTTGCCGCCCATGCCAAACCCGGCACAATCACCGCCGAACACACCGACAAACAACACCGCGTGACCTACTGGCAGTTAAGCAACGGCGACCGCGTAGTGTGGCTGAAATCAGCGCAGGCCGGCGACAGCACTTATTTTGCCAGCCGCGCCGAAAACGGCTATCTCAACCCCGAGCTCAACCCGTGGCTGAGCCAGCTCGCCACCCAAATCGTGTGGCAGTCGGCTCCGCAAGGCTGGAACAGCCTGCAATTGGACAGCTGGCGCAAACAGCAGAAAACCTTTCTGAGCCAAAACCTGCAAGACAATCATTGGCAAATCAGCGGCCATGCACGCGGCGCCGCCGACTTGCTCCGGCTTTACCACGCCTACCAAACCACCCCGCAAATCGGTGAAGACTACCGCGAACCGCTGCTGCAAATGATGCGCCAACTGGCCGTTCGCGAAAACGGCGGCCGGGCCCAGCAAGCGCAAGCCGCCACCGATTTGCGCTTCGGCCATCAAGCTTATGCACAGCCCACACAAGAAGATTTGGCCGCCATCGAGCCGGACGACTTATTGCAACAATTCGAGCAGCTCAGCCACACACCGGCGGTGCATTATCTGGTCAGCAACCAACGCAAAAGCCGTCTGAAACCGCTGGTGGCGCGCTATCTGGCCTCCATCGAGCGCCAGCCGCACGCCGCAGACATCCGCCCTTATGCCGCCCTGCCCGGCGCCGCAGCACAACATCTGGCCGCCGGCACCGAGCAGCGCAGCGATGTGAACGCTTGGTCGTGGACGGCGCAGCCGTGGCAGCCCGAAACCGCCGCCCGCACCACGCTGTTGGCCAATATCGCCGCGCAACACCTGAAAGCCGAATTGCGCGACAAAGCATTAGGCGTATACAGCCTGCGCTTTGAAAGCAGCCTGAATGAAAAACTCGGCCGCATCGAAAGCCATTTGCAATTTGCCGGCGAACCCGCCCGCGCCGATGCCTTGTGGCAAAGCGCCGAACACGTGCTGCAAACCCTGCCCGACAGGCTCACCCAGGCCGAAATCAACGCCCAGGCCGCCCAATTTGCCAAAGCCGAAACCGCACGCCTCAAGTCGCCCGAAACTCTGCTCAACCGCCTGATGCTGAGCGAGCGCCACTACGGCGACGCCCGCTATTTAAGCAGCATGCAGCAGCTTTCAGACGGCATCACCCTAGAGAATATGCGCGACACCGCCCGCCTGCTGTGGCAGCCGGCCAACCGCAAAGTGCTGGTGATTGATCCGCAACCCTAACCGGCTGCCCGCCATGAAATATGATTATATTGCATTTCAAATTGTTGAAAATAATAGATTTTTAAAATTAAAATTTTAATGTTTCATTACCGTGTTCATCAGGCCGTCTGAAACCCGTTCAGACGGCCTCAAGCCAAACCGACAACACCAAACTGAAAACACCAAACGCTTATGAAAACCCTGCTCACACAATTTAACTGGTTTCTCAAAGACTACTGGCTCAAACGCAGCCATTTTTCCTCATGGCTGTTGCTGGCCGTATTGGTCGGCCTCGGCCTGGCCGTGGTGGCCATCAACGTGCACATCAACGAATGGAGCAAAACCTTTTACGACACCCTCACCGCTTTTGAAGCCGACAAGCTCTACGGCCTGATCGGAGAATATCTGATTTATATCGCCATTTTCGTGGTGTGCGCCGTTTACCGCGCCTGGTTGCGCAAGCTGCTGATTATCCGCTGGCGCAGCCATCTTACCGAGCAGTTTACCGGCCAATGGCTGAGCCGCCGCGCCTTTTACCGCATGTCGCTCAACGACCATACCGACAACCCCGACCAACGCATCGCCGAAGACATCAATGTATTCGTGTCGCGCACCATCGAGCTGTTTATTTCGCTGATTACCAATCTCGCGCAGCTGTATTCATTTCTGGTGATTTTGTGGAAACTCTCCGGCACCCACACCTTTCACATTTTTGGCCACAGCCTGACCGTTACCGGCTATCTGGTGTGGCTGGCCGTTGCCTACACCCTGGCCGGCAGCATCATCACCCAGCTTGTCGGCCAAAAACTGCACCGCTTCAACTATAACCAGCAGCGCTTCGAGGCCAACTTCCGCGCCTCACTGCTGCGCAAACACGACCATGCCGAACAAATCGCCCTTTACGGCGGCGAAGCCAAAGAACAGGCCGGCCTGCGCCGCGAATTTCAAGACATCATCGGCAACTGGCGCAAACTCATGAACAAAGAGCGCGATTTAGGCTTTTTCACCACCGCCTACGACCGCTTCTCGCTGATGCTGCCGGTGCTCGCTTCAGTGCCGCTGTTTATGGCCAAAGCCATCACCCTCGGCGGCCTGATGCAGATCCGCAGCGCTTTCAGTGCCGTGTTCAACTCACTGAGCTGGTTTGTATTTGCCTACAGCATCCTGCCCGAATGGAGCGCCAGCCTGCAACGTTTGAGCCAGTTCCGCCAAACCGTCGAACGCGAACAAAAGCAAGACAAACCCGTGCTCGAAGGCCGCGAATTAAGCTTTAACGGCCTAAACCTCTACACCCCCGCCCGTATTCCCGTGCTCAGCAACATCCAAGGCCGCATCCGCCCCGGCGCATGGACCCGGCTCGCCGGTCCCAGCGGTTTGGGCAAATCCACCCTGTTGCGCACCATCGGCGGCTTATGGTCGCATTACGACGGCCAATGGCAGCAAAGCCCCGGCAGCCGCCTGCTGCTGCCGCAAAAAGCCTATATCGGCAACGGCACACTGGCCGAGGCTCTGAGCTACCCCAACGAGCCGGCCGCCAGCGATGCCGTCTTGCACGAGCTGCTCGAAGCCGTCGGCCTGGGCAGCTGGAAAGCCCACCTCAACAGCGCGCTCAACTGGGCGCAAACCCTTTCCGCAGGCGAGCAGCAGCGCCTCGCCGTTGCCCGTGCCCTGCTCAGCCGCCCCGACTACCTTTATCTCGATGAAAGCACCAGCCATCTCGATGAAACCGCCGCCCGCGAAGTGTTAATGCTGATCAAACAACGCCTGCCCGATACCACCGTGGTGATGGTCAGCCATCAAAGCAGCCTTGCCGACATCTATGATGAGGTTTTAGACTTGAGCCGCTTCAAAGCCGCTTGAGCCGGCCTTCAAACAGCTGCAACACAACAAGGCCGTCTGAAAACCTTCAGACGGCCAATTGCAATACTCACACCTTGTTGCAAAATATTATTTGAAAAACAATATACTAACTTTAAAAACACACAGCCGCCAACCATATCGACACGGCAGCACCACACGGTAGTGGCGCTCAGGCGGTTATAGGCTATAATGGCCGCTCCGGCCAACCACCCCGCACCCACCATGAGCGCACGCAAAACCTATCTCATCGCCATCGCCCTGTTTACCCTGTTATTTATGGCGCTGATTCTGCTCGGCAGCTGGCTGCTTTCTATCGAAAGCCGCCAATACGCCGTTGCCTGTTTTCTGTTTGCCTTTGGTGCCGTCTTCGGCCAAGTCGGCTCTCTGGCGCTGTATGCCCGCGAAGCCGCCCGCGATAAAGCCCGCTTGGCGGCACAAGGAGCGCGCCGTGTTTGATGAAATTGTTCTCGCCAGCGGCAACGCAGGCAAACTGAAAGAATTCGGCCGCTGGTTTGCCGAGCGCGGCGTGCGCGTATTGCCGCAAGCCGATTTTGACGTGCCCGAATGCCCCGAGCCGCACGTTACCTTTATCGAAAACGCCCTCGCCAAAGCCCGTCACGCCGCCAAACACAGCGGCAAACCCGCGCTGGCCGACGATTCCGGCATTTGCGCCCATGCGCTGAGCGGCGCGCCGGGCATTTATTCCGCCCGTTTTGCCGGCGAACACCCGAAATCAGATGCCGCCAACAATGCCAAAATGTCTGCCGAGCTGGCCGGAAAAGCCGACCAAAGCGTGTATTACGTTTGCGTGCTGGTATTGGTGCGCCACGAAAACGACCCGCAGCCGATCATTGCCGAAGGTATCTGGCGCGGCGTTTGGCAAGCAGAAGCAGCAGGCGGCAACGGCTTCGGCTACGACCCGCATTTTTACCTGCCCCAACACGATTGCACCGCCGCCGAACTCGCGCCTGAAATCAAAAACCAAATCAGCCACCGCGGCTTGGCTTTAATTGAATTGAAACAGAAAATCGATTGGCTCTATCCGCAAGCTTAGGGTGTCCTGACGTATCGTTTACAAAGGAATTTTTGTTCCTGCAAATGCAGATGCCAGAAAAACGCAACAGATGCGTTTTCAAGAGCAAAATACCCATAAATCGAATGGCCAAGATATCCTAGTCACCAAGGCCGTCTGAAACGTTCAGACGGCCTCAATAAAGAAAACATGTCATCCATTACCTTTCAAAAACCCGGCACACTGACCGCCCTGCCGCCCTTGTCGCTCTATATCCACATTCCGTGGTGCGTAAAAAAATGCCCGTATTGCGACTTTAATTCGCATCAGGCCAAGCGCGATTTGGCCGAAACCGCCTATGTTGATGCGCTGCTGACCGACCTGCAAACCGAGCTGCCCAACATCTG
Source organism: Uruburuella testudinis (assembly GCF_022870865.1). Classification (NCBI taxonomy): domain Bacteria; kingdom Pseudomonadati; phylum Pseudomonadota; class Betaproteobacteria; order Neisseriales; family Neisseriaceae; genus Uruburuella; species Uruburuella testudinis. The sequence continues at coordinate 874,879 of NZ_CP091508.1, read as the reverse complement.
GGGGCGGCCGGTGGAAACCGTGTTTATCGGCGGCGGCACACCCAGCCTTTTTCAAGCGGCCTCGATTAACCGCCTGCTCAACGGCGTGCGCGCCTTGGTCAACCTGCAACCGCAGGCCGAAATCACGCTCGAAGCCAACCCCGGCACCTTTGAAAAAGAGAAGTTTCAAGGCTTTAAAGAGGCGGGCGTCAACCGCCTGTCGATCGGCGTACAGAGTTTCAACAACCACGCTTTGCAGGCGCTGGGACGCATCCACAACCGCGACGAAGCGCTCACCGCCATTGATACCGCCTTGAATCTGTTTGACAAAGTGAATATCGATTTGATGTATGCGCTGCCCAGCCAAAGCGTTCAGACGGCCTTAACCGATGTGCAAACCGCCATCGCCGCCGGTGCCGCCCACATCAGCGCCTATCACCTCACCATGGAGCCGAACACGCCTTTCGGCCACACGCCGCCGCCGAACCTGCCCCACGACGAAGCCGCGCAAGACATTGAAGATGCGGTGCATGCCGCGCTGCTGAGTGCCGGATTCCAACACTACGAAACTTCCGCCTTTGCCAAGCCCGGTCAAGCCTGCCGCCACAATCTCAATTATTGGCAGTTTGGCGACTATCTCGGCATCGGCGCAGGCGCGCACGGCAAAATTTCCTATCCCGGCCACATCGAGCGCACCACCCGCCGCCGCCATCCCAACGATTATCTGGCCGCCATGCAGAGCAATCCGCCAACCGCCATCGGGCGCAAACCCATCGCCGCCGAAGATTTGGCATTTGAATTTATGATGAACGCGCTGCGCCTCGCCGAGGGCGTGCCTTCGGTTTTGCTGCAAGAGCGCACCGGCATCAGCCCCGCCCAAATCGCCGCCCAAATTCAAACCGCACAGCAAAAAGGCCTGCTCGATAAAGACCCGCTTTATTTCAGGCCGTCTGAACAGGGCAAACGTTTTTTAAATGATCTGCTGCAATGTTTTTTGTAATACCCATTCGCCAAAGTAAGCAAACAAAGCAGCGAGCTGAAAACAGCACAGATAGCACAACAAAGCAGGCCAACGCCGTTAGCTTATTTTTATGAATCGGCATACGCCAATGTTTTCTTGTCATCCGAATGCAGTAAACTTTCAGACGGCCTCAAGCATTCATACCCATTCACCAAAGCAAGCTGACAAGGCGGCGAGCCGAAGACAGTACACACATACGGGGCTGGTTGACTTGGCGCTTCAGCGACCAGTCCTCTTCGAGCTCAGGCGAGCCAACGCTGTTAGGTGATTGTTGTGAATGGGTATCAGGCCGTCTGAAACATAGTCAAACCCCAAGATTTATACGATAATCGTTCCACCACTTATCCGAAGGAAACCCGTTATGGCCAAAACCATCATCCACAGCGACAACGCCCCCGCCGCCATCGGCGCTTACTCACAAGCCGTGCGCGCCGGCAACACTGTTTACATGAGCGGCCAAATCCCGCTCAACCCCGCCGACATGACTGTGGTCGGCGACGGCGACTTCCGTGCCGAAGCACACCAAGTGTTTAAAAACCTGCGCGCCGTGGCCGAAGCCGCCGGCGGCTCGCTCGACGACATCGTAAAAGTCAACGCCTACCTCACCGATTTGGGCAACTTCGCCGTTTTCAACGAAGTGATGGCCGAATATTTCGCCCAACCCTTCCCCGCCCGCGCCGCCGTCGGCGTGGCCGCCCTGCCCAAAAACGTGCAGGTCGAAGCCGAAGCGGTATTGGTGTTAAACTCATAATCTTTTTCAGACGGCCTTTGCGATACAAACAGGCCGTCTGAAAACCATTTCCCCTCAAGCATTAAAGAATTTTTATGGCACATTATGCAATCGGCGATTTGCAGGGCTGCTACGACGAACTCGAAGCGCTGCTGGCCAAAATCGGCTTCAACCCCGGCAACGACACCCTCTGGCTCACCGGCGATATCGTCAACCGCGGCCCCAAATCGCTGCAATGCCTGCAATTTGCCATCCGACACGAAAGCAGCGTGCAAATCGTGCTCGGCAACCACGACCTGCACCTGCTCGCCGTGGCTTACGGCTACGGCAGAATCAAACGCAGCGACACCCTCACGCCGATTTTAGAACACCCCGAATGCCGGAAAATGCTCGACTGGCTGCGCGCCCAACCGCTGATGCTGCGCCACGGCCGGCACGTAATGGTGCATGCCGGGCTGCTGCCGCAATGGCGCATCGAAGAGGCCGAAAGCCTCGCCCGCGAAGTGGAAGCCGAGCTCTCCGGCAACCGCGCCGAGGGTTATTTCGCCCACATGTATGGCAACAAACCGCGCCAATGGCAGCCCGAATTGAGCGGCTACGACCGCCTGCGCGTCATCACCAACGCCTTTACCCGCATGCGCGCGCTCACCTACGACAACGCCATCGACTGCGATTTCAAAGCCGGCCTTGCCGACATGCCCAGCGGCCTGCGCGCCTGGTTTGAAGCGCCCGACCGCCAAAACCTCAGCCACACCATTGTGTTCGGCCACTGGTCGGCCTTAGGCTTTCTCAACAACAACGGCGTTATCGCGCTCGATACCGGCGCACTTTGGGGCGGCGAGCTGACCGCCGTCAACCTGGCCGATCACGAAATCACCCAAATCGCTTCCGGCAGCGAATTAAGCTGGCAAACCGCTTTATAACGCACCGCCGCCACACCGCGAACACCTGTCATCTCATCGGGTTATAATGGCCGGTCAACCGATATTGCCGTGCCGGGCGGCGCCACAGTTTCAGACGGCCTACAGTTTGCTGAATACCGTCGCGGCAACAAATGTTCCGGAAAATGCAGAGGCCGGGCGTTGTTTACGCCGCCAATAACCATCAGAAGCAATAATGGCCGTGAGTCGGATGAGCAGAAATGCCATGCCGCCGACTTGTATACCACACCCCAAACCAGAAGCAAATATTTGTTTTATAAAATTATTATTAAACACATACCAAATTTTACAGCTTGTTGGCAAAAAAACTATAGTTCTACTCTAATTCCAACAAATTTTAGAGTATAATCCCTACTGAAATTAAACCACACAGCACACATCAATATATAAAGCTACAAAAGGAAACCCCTCATGCAACACAGCTTCGACCCTCTGATTATCCGCGGCAAATCACTGATACCGATTGTGCAAGGCGGTATGGGCGTAGGCGTATCCGCATCCAAATTATCCAGCGCCGTGGCCCGCGAAAACGGCGTCGGCACTATTGCCAGCGTCGATTTGCGCCACCTGCACGATGATTTGCTGGCCGAATCGAAAATCAACCCCACCGAAGCCAAATACGACAAACTCAACCGCATCGCGCTCGACCGCGAAATCACCAAAGCCAAAGCCGATTCCGAAGGCCGCGGTATGATTGCGGTCAACGTGATGAAAGCGGTAAAAGACCATCAGGCATTGGTGCGCCAAGCCTGCGAATCAGGCGCCGATGCCATCGTGATGGGCGCCGGCCTGCCGCTCGACCTGCCTGAAATGGCCGAAGGCTATCCCGATATCGCCCTGCTGCCGATTCTTTCCGAATCGCGCGGCATCAACATCGTGCTCAAACGCTGGATGAAAAAAGGCGTGCTGCCCGATGCCATCGTTATCGAACACCCCGCCCACGCCGCCGGCCACCTCGGCGCAATGACGGTAGACGGCGTTAACGACGAAAAATTCGAATTCAAGCGCGTGATTGAAGAAACGTTTGAAGTGTTCAAAAAACTGGGGCTGGAAGGCGAAAAAATTCCGCTGGTACTCGCCGGCGGCATGGCCAACTTCCAAAAAATTCAGACGGCCTTGAAAGACTGGGGCGCCTCCGCCGTGCAAATCGGCACCGCCTTTGCCGTTACCCACGAAGGTGATGCGCATCTCAATTTCAAAAAAACCCTCGCCGGTGCCGACACCGAACAAGTGGTGGAATTTATGTCCGTTGCCGGCCTGCCTGCCCGCGGCGTAAAAACCAAATTTCTCGAAAGCTACCTGAAGCGCGAAACCATTCTACAGGCCAACGCCAAAGCCGACCAACGCCGCTGCACCCAAGGCATCAACTGCCTTTCTGTTTGCGGCCTGCGCGACGGCCTCGAAAAAGTCGGCCAGTTTTGCATCGATTTGAAGCTGGCCGCAGCCTGGCGCGGCGAAGTCGACAAAGGCCTCTTTTTCCGCGGCAAAGACCCGCTGCCCTTCGGCAAAACCCTGCGCAGCGTGCAAGAAACCGTGCATTACCTGCTCAGCGGCGAAATGCCGCTGGAAATGCCGCTGCAAAAACAAGCCTGATTCAGGGCCGGGGCGCCCAACCTTGCAAAGGCCGTCTGAAAGCGCAATCCAGTTTTTCAGACGGCCTTTTTATCATCAGAAAACACGCCGGGCAGGCTAAAAATGTTAAGATAGCCGCTTGAACCATTCAGAATACAAACCGCATGAATCCGCTACTCAACCAATTGCAACCCTACCCTTTCGCCCGTCTGCGCGAAGCCATGCAAGGCCTTGACGCGCCCGCCGGCATCACGCCCGTGCCGCTGCACATCGGCGAACCCAAACATGCCACCCCCAAAGTGATTACCGATGCGCTCACGGCTTCTTTAAGCGAATTGGAAAAATACCCGCTCTCGGCCGGATTGCCCGAATTGCGCCAATCCTGCGCCGATTGGGCAGCCCGTCGCTACGATGGTTTGCAGCTTAACCCCGACACCGAAATCCTGCCCGTGCTCGGCAGCCGTGAAGCACTGTTTGCGTTTGCACAAGTGGTGCTCGACCCGACTTCAGACGGCAAAGACATCGTGGTCAGCCCCAACCCTTTTTACCAGATTTACGAAGGCGCGGCGCTGCTGGGCGGTGCAAAAATCCGTTTTGCCGACTGCCACGCGCCCGATTTCCTGCCCGACTGGTCGCAAATCGACGCAGAAACCTGGCAGCGCACCAAGCTGGTATTCGTGTGTTCGCCCAACAACCCCAGCGGCAGCGTGATGCAGCTTGAGCATTGGGCAGCGCTGTTTGCCCTGCAAGACCGCTATGGTTTTGTGATTGCTTCCGACGAGTGCTATTCCGAAATCTATTTCAGCGGCAACAAGCCCATCGGCGGCCTGCAAGCCGCTGCCGAATTGGGGCGCGGTAACAAAGGCATCGTGATGTTTACCAGCCTGTCGAAGCGCTCCAACGTGCCCGGCCTGCGCTCGGGTTTTGCCGCCGGCGATGCCGCTTTGCTGAAAGCCTTTTTGCTCTACCGCACCTACCACGGCAGCGCCATGAGCGTGCCGGTGCAGCGCGCCAGCATCGCCGCCTGGAACGATGAAACCCATGTGGCGGAAAACCGCCGCCTGTATCAGGAAAAATTTGATAAAGTCGTGCCGATTCTGCAACAAGCGTTTGATGTGCAGATGCCTGATGCTTCGTTTTACATTTGGCTGAAAGTGCCCGACGGCGATGATTTGGCCTTTGCCAAAACGCTGTGGCAAAAAGCCGCGATTCAGGTGTTGCCCGGCCGCTTTCTCGCCCGCGATACCGAACACGGCAATGCCGGCGCCGGCTATGTGCGCATCGCCCTGGTGGCGGGCGCCGCCGAATGCGTGCAAGCCGCCGAAACCATGGTGGCGCTGTATCCGCGCTGATGTGTTGCAATCAATAAACGAAAGGCCGTCTGAACGAAAATGCTTTCAGACGGCCTTTGCATGATTCAATCAAACCCGCATCACGAATAATCAAACAAATCCGGCTGCGCCTGTTCGCGGGTAACGCGCACATCGGTTTCGCCGTCGGCAAACACAATGTGCAGCTTCTGCCCCTGCTTTAACAGATGCGCACTGCGCACCACCTGCCCGCGGCTGTTTTTCACCACGCTGAACCCACGCTCGAGAATCTGCTGCGGCGACACCGCTTCAAGCAGCGCGGCCTGTTTTTCCAGCTGCCGGCAGCGCTGCGTGAATAAAGCCTGCCAGCCCTGCTTCAAGGCCGTCTGAAAAGCCGCCAGCTCATTGGCCGCATGCGTAACGCCGGGGCGCAGGTGGGCAAGTTTTTGCCGTTGCTGCGCAAGCTGCTGGCTGTTGAAGCGATGGTGGTTTTGCATGGCAAAACGCAGGCTTTGCTGCACCGCCGCCACCGATAATTTCTGTTCGTCCAGCTTTTGCTGCGGATGGCGCAGCTGGCGTGTCAGCCAATCGAAGCGCTGGCTGGCATCGTAATAGCGCTGCTGCAACACATTTTTCAATTGCGTTTCAAGCTGCCGCAGCTTTTGCAGCGATTCGGCACGGTTGGGGCTGACCAATTCAGCCGCTGCGGTGGGGGTGGGCGCGCGCATATCGGCCACAAAATCGGCCAGCGTAAAATCGGTTTCATGCCCCACACCGCTGACCACCGGAATGGTGCAGGCCTCAATCGCCCGCACCACCACTTCTTCATTAAATGCCCACAAATCTTCAATACTGCCGCCGCCGCGGCACACAATCAATACATCGGCTTCTGCACGCTCCGAGGCCGTCTGAACCGCTTGCGCAATCTGCATTTCACTGCCCGCACCCTGCACCGGCGCGGGATACACAATCACAGGGATTTCCGGCGCCCGCCGTTTTAAAGTCGACACCACATCGCGCAAGGCCGCCGCCGCGGTGCTGGTTACAATGCCGATAACACGCGGATGAGCCGGCAGCGGCCGTTTGCGCTCGGCCGCAAACACCCCTTCGGCCTGCAATTGGGCTTTAAGCTTTTCATACGCTTCATAAAGCCGCCCCAGCCCTTTCAGGCGCACTTCGCTGACCGTAATCTGAAATTCGCCGCGCGCTTCGTAAATACTGATTTTGCCGCTCAATTCGATATGGTCGCCCTCTTTCAACGGCGCGGCCAGTTTGGCGGCGGCACCTTTAAACAAGGCACAACGCACCTGCGCGCGCTGATCTTTGAGCGAAAAATAATAATGGCCGCTGGCGGCACGGGTGAGGTTGGACACTTCGCCCGCCACCCACAGGCCGAACAGGTTTTGTTCAAGCAGGTTTTTGGCCAACGCATTCAATTCGGATACAGAAACGGCGGCAGGGGCAAAAAGTTCAGACATGGCGGGCAACATCATCAAAACAGAAAACGTCGATTATAAGGCTTTTCAGACGGCTGTTGATACGCTTGTGGTAATATCTTTATTTTCAGGCCGTCTGAACCCTTCATGCGCAAACCGCACCAAATCATCGAGCGCCACTGGCAACAACCGCAACCGCTGTTCACAGCATTGCTGCGGCCGTTGTCGCGCCTGTTTCAAACGGTTTACCGGGTGCGCCGGTATTTATATCAAACAGGCCGTCTGAAGCGTGAAAAACTGCCGGTGCCGGTGGCGGTGGTGGGCAATATCCATGCCGGCGGCACGGGTAAAACGCCGATTACCGCCGCCTTGGCCGCCGCTTTGCAGGCGCGCGGCATCAAAGTGGGCATCATCAGCCGCGGCTACGGGCGCCGCAACAGCGGCGTGCATGTATTAACCCGCGCCAGCACCGCCGCCGATGCCGGCGACGAACCGCTGATGCTCTACCGCCAAACCGGCGCACCCACAGCAGTGGGCAGCCGCCGTGCCGAAGCAGCAAAAGCCCTGCTGGCCGCGCATCCGCACATCGAATTATTGCTTGCCGACGACGGCCTGCAACATTACGCCTTGCAGCGCGACATCGAAATCGCCGTATTTCCCGCCGCCGACATAGGCCGGCACGATTTGGATTTGCTCCCCAACGGCGGCCTGCGCGAGCCCTTGTCGCGCCTGCACAGCACCGATGCGGTAGTGGTCAGCGGCTGTCGCGGCCATATTGACAAGGCTTATTTCAGGCCGTCTGAAAACATTTTCACCAGCCATATTGAAAACGGCCGCATTTACCGCCTGCACCGGCCCGATATATTATTGGATACAGGCCGTCTGAAAAACCGGCGCGTAGCGGCTGTGGCCGGTATTGCCAAGCCCGAGCGTTTTTTCCAAAGCCTGGCCGCCATCGGCATCACCGTTCACGAAACCCTGGCATTGCCCGACCACGCCGCCATCACACCCGCCGACCTGCCCGCAGCCGATATCGTTATCATTACCGAAAAAGATGCGGTGAAACTGGCGGATTTTGATGCCGATAATGTGTGGGTATTGCCGGTTTGTGCGATAATCCAACCTGATTTGGCGGCGTGGGTTGCAGGCCGTCTGAACCTGAAATAAAGAAAGAAACCGCATGGAAAAGAAATTTTTAGACATCCTCGTCTGCCCCGTCTGCAAAGGCGCGCTCGAATACAAACCAGCGCAACAAGAATTGTGGTGCCGCCAAAGCAAGCTGGCCTACCCGATTAAAGACGGCATTCCGTTTATGCTCGAAAACGAAGCACGCGCATTGAGTGAAGAGGAGCTGCACGCATGACCGCGTTTACCGTTTTGATTCCCGCCCGCCTCTCGTCTTCACGGCTGCCGGGCAAAGCGCTGGCCGACATCCACGGCAAACCGATGGTGGTGCGCGTGGCCGAACAAGCCCGCAAAAGTGCGGCCGAACGCGTGGTGGTCGCCACCGACCATGCCGATATCGCCGCCGAGTGCGAAGCGCACGGCGTAGAAGTGGTGATGACCGCCGCCACCCACGAAAGCGGCACTACCCGCCTGGCCGAAGCCGCCGCCGCCTTGAAACTGCCCGCCCACACCATCGTGGTGAATGTGCAGGGCGACGAGCCGCTGATCGACCCGCAGCTGATCAACCGCACCGCCGAAGTGCTGGTGGAAAACAATGTGCAAATGGCCACCGCCGCCCACGAAATTCATGATTTCGACGAATTCGCCAACCCCAACGTGGTAAAAGTGGTGCTCGACAAAAACCGCAACGCGCTCTATTTCAGCCGCGCCATGATGCCTTTTCCGCGTGATCCGATGCGCGAAGGCCGGCGCGAACTGCCGGCACAAGCCGCACCGATGCGCCACATCGGCATTTATGCCTACCGCGCCGGCTTTTTGCAACGCTATGCCGAAATGGCCGTATCGCCGCTGGAAAACATCGAATCGCTCGAACAACTGCGCGTGTTGTGGCACGGCCATCAGATTGCCGTAGACATCGCCGCCGAAGCACCCGCCGCCGGTGTAGACACGCAGGAAGATCTAGACCGCGTGCGCGAAGTGTTTCAGACCAGCGTGAAATAAACGATTCAGATGAAAATAAATCAAGCCATGGTTGCCGCATTGGTTTATTGATAAGCAGTTGCGCCCAAATGATTCCCGCACGGCTATCGCTATGGAGCACCGGGCGATAGCCGCTTCCATGAAAATCTGCTGCTAAACAATGGTGTGCTGATGCCTTCCGGCTATTTTGTGATGAAGCAGATTGTCCGCTGCAAGATGCAACACGAAGCCGTGCCGAATACTGCTCAAGATTAGGGCGTCCTGATAATATATGCAGACATCGGGGGAAATTAATGCAGTCAAATTATTTTGATGACGGCATAAAGCTTTTCAGACGGCCTATAAACGTATTAATATCATCTCAGCAGATACGCTTCCCATTTAATATTTTTCCACATTGTTAAGGAACCACACATGAAAGTATTACTGCTCGGCGCTCCCGGCGCAGGCAAAGGCACTCAAGCACAATTCATCACTGCTGCCTTCAACATCCCGCAAATCTCCACCGGCGACATGCTGCGCGCCGCCATCAAAGCCGGCACACCGCTGGGGCTGGAAGCCAAAAAAATCATCGATGAAGGCGGCCTGGTGCGCGACGACATCATCATCGGCATGGTAAAAGAGCGCATTGCCCAAGCCGATTGCGCCAACGGTTTCCTGTTTGACGGCTTTCCGCGCACACTCGCACAAGCCGAAGCCATGGTGGAAGCCGGCGTGGATTTGGATGCTGTGGTAGAAATCGACGTGCCCGACGAAGTCATCGTCAACCGCATGAGCGGCCGCCGCGTACACCTGGCTTCAGGCCGCACCTACCACATCGCCCACAACCCGCCCAAAACAGAAGGTAAAGACGATGTAACCGGCGAAGAGCTGATTCAACGTGATGACGACAAAGAAGAAGTGGTGCAAAAACGCCTGGCCGTTTACCACGAGCAAACCGAAGTGCTGGTGGGCTTTTACAGCCAACTGAGCGGCGAACACGCACCGAAATACATCAAAGTCGACGGCACGCAAGCAGTTGAAAGCGTGAAAACACAAGTCTTGGCCGCATTGGGCAAATAAGCTTTTCAGGAAGCCTTAGGGCTTCCTGACCATTCGATTGATGAGCGCTTTTTGTCCCTCATCAACAACACATCAGGATACCCCAGGGTATCCTGATGTGTTGTTGATGAGGGGATTTTTGCCTCTGGAAATGCAGATGCCAAGCAAAAAACGCAGTAAAGTTGAACATCTTGCGAGGTTTACTGAAACGGTAGATGCGTTTTCAGAAGCAAAGACCACCCATCAATCGAATGGGCAGGATATCTAGCTTGCTCAAACGGTAAGATTGGCGGGAAAAACAAACGCCGCCCCAAACACCGCAACGGCAAAAAACACGCAACGGCAAACACAACAGCAACCGAATTCCCTCTCCCGTGGGAGAAGGTTAGGGAGAGGGCACAAGCCGCAAGGCTTGCATAACGGTCAGGCCGTCTGAAAATGATAGTGGAAAGCGCAATAAAGCAAACCTGCGGTTTGCCGCCCTCTCCCCAGCCCTCCCCCACAGGAGGGAGCCAGGTTGCTGAAACGGTAAGATTGGCGATAAAAACAAACGCCGACCAAAATGCGCAACGGCAAAAAACGCGTAACGGCAAACACAACAGCAACCGAGTTCCCTCTCCCGTGGGAGAGGGTTAGGGAGAGGGCACAAGCCGCAAGGCTTGCATAACGGTCAGGCCGTCTGAAAATGATGATGGCGCAATAAAGCAAACCTGCGGTTTGCCGCCCTCTCCCCAGCCCTCCCCCACAGGGGAGGGAGCTAGGTTGCTGAAGCGGTGAGATTGGTGGGACAAACAAACGTAGGTCAAAGCGCGCAACGACAAAAACGTGCAACGGCAAAAAACAACGGCAACCGAGTTCCCTCTCCTGTGGGAGAGGGTTAGGGAGAGGGCACAAGCCGCAAGGCTTGAATAACGGTCAGGCCGTCTGAAAATGATGATAGCGCGATAAAGCAAACCTGCGGTTTGCCGCCCTCTCCCCAACCCTCCCCCACAGGGGAGGGAGCCCGGTGGCTGAAGTGAGTAAGATTGGCAGGAAAACAAACGCTGACCCAAACACCGCAACAGCAAAAACAACAGCAACCGAATTCCCTCTCCCGTGGGAGAGGGTTAGGGAGAGGGCACAAGCCGCAAGGCTTGAATAATGGGCAGTCTGAAAATGATGGTAGCGGAAAGCACAATGAAGCAAACCTGCGGTTTGCCGCCCTCTCCCCAGCCCTCCCCCACAGGGGAGGGAGCTAGGTTGCTGAAGCGGTGAGATTGGTGGGACAAACAAACGTAGGTCAAAGCGCGCAACGACAAAAACGTGCAACGGCAAAAAACAACGGCAACCGAGTTCCCTCTCCTGTGGGAGAGGGTTAGGGAGAGGGCACAAGCCGCAAGGCTTGCATAACGGTCAGGCCGTCTGAAAATGATGATGGCGCAATGAAGCAAACCTGCGGTTTGCCGCCCTCTCCCCAGCCCTCCCCCACAGGGGAGGGAGCCAAGCACTGAAACGGTAAGATTGGCGGAAAAACAAACGCCGGGAAAAATGCACAATGGCAAAAACACGCAACGGTAAAAAACGCGCAACGGCAAAAACAACAGTAACCGAGTTCCCTCTCCCGTGGGAGAGGGTTAGGGAGAGGGCACAAGCCGCAAGGCTTGAATAATGGTCAGGCCGTCTGAAAATGATGATGGCGCAATGAAGCAAACCTGCGGTTTGCCGCCCTCTCCCCAGCCCTCCCCCACAGGGGAGGGAGCCAAGCACTGAAACGGTAAGATTGGCGGAAAAACAAACGCCGGGAAAAATGCACAATGGCAAAAACACGCAACGGTAAAAAACGCGCAACGGCAAAAACAACAGTAACCGAGTTCCCTCTCCCGTGGGAGAGGGTTAGGGAGAGTGGCACAAGCCGCAAGGCTTGCATAACGGTCAGGCCGTCTGAAAATGATGATAGCGCGATAAAGCAAACCTGCGGTTTGCCGCCCTCTCCCCAACCCTCCCCCGAAGGGGAGGGAGTCAAGCGGCTGAAGCGGTAAGGTTGGCGGGAAAATAACGCCGGCCAAAATGCGCAACGGCAAAAACACACAACGGCTTATTTTTACATAGCCATCAACGCTTTTAGACGGCATCCTGCGCTATTTCTTCGCCGCCGCAGCCTTGCGCACTTCTGTAATCGTTTTACCGCCCAAGCCGTAATTATCCATGTCGATTTCTTCAATCACCACCACCGTGGTGGCCGGATTTTTATTCAGCACCCGCGCCAGCAGCTCGGTCACACCGGCAATCAGCTCTGCTTTTTGCTCGACAGTCGGCGCCTCATTGCCGCCGGTTACTTTCATATTAACATAAGGCATTTTCTTCTCCTTGATGATGCAGACAATACCGATCCAAAAAAATACGCCGACCAAACAGAGCTGAACCCTGCAATCAGATGATTTTCCCAAACAGGTATCAAACACGGCCTAACTTCGGCCGACACAATACCGCCGCCACCCACAGGGCAACGGCGGCAAACACCAGCGAGCCGGCAAACGAGCCGCTGTAATCAAAAATCGCATTGGCCGCAATCGGGCCGACAATTTGGCCGATACCGTAAGCAGCCGTCATCACCGCCAGCATATTGAAATTCACATGCGTTGAAAGCTGGCGCGCCGCCGGCATGGCAATCGTTACCGTGCCCATAAATGTGCCGCCCACCAATATCGCACTGCCCAAATACGCCCACAACGATTGGTGCAACACCGGCAGCAGCACGCCGAAACCCTGCAACAGCAGATTCAATGCCAAGCTGATGCGCACACCGAAACGCAGATTAATGCGGTGCCACAAAAAACACGACGGCACCGCACCGAGGCCGAATGCCGCCCAAACATGAATCGGCGCCGCACCACCCAACGCACCGCTGATTAACACCGGCAGATAAGTTGCCGTGATGATGTAGCCCAAACCCGCCAAGCCGTAAACCGCGATTAACAGCCACGGGCCCGCAAACGCCGCCGCTGTTGCCGCCGCCGCGCCCGGCTTCGGCACAGCCTGCGGCAACGGCAAATCACGGCGCGACCGCCACAGCACCGCGCAAGCAAACAAAGCCAACAGCAAAGCGACAGCGGCCAGAGCGCGCCAAATCAGCAAACTGCCCCAACCCGGCACAGCGCCGAGCGCAATCAGCTCTGCCGACAGAAAAATCCCCATGCCCACGCCGGCATACAGCAACGGCGCACTGTGCGGCCGCCCCATATATTGCAACAGCCACAGCGAGCCGGCCACCATCGCCACCGCGCTGAACACTCCGGCCAAACCGCGGTTCAACACCACCGCCCATACCGTATCCGTCCAACCCAGCAAAGCCAGCGCCGCCACGGTTGCCAACAAAGATGCCACCGCAGCCGGCACCGCATGGCGCACACTCAATTTGGCCATCGCCAACGCGCCCGCCAGATAGCCCGCATAATTGGCTGAAGCCGCCCACGAGCCGCCGGCAATGGTTAAAATCTGTTCGTTTACCATCAAAGGATACAGCCCGGTAAAGGCAAAGCGCCCAAAGCCCATGCCGACTACCAAAATGATGGCGGCCGCCACATCTGCCGGCCAATTGTGCAACAGTTTTGCAGATTTCATAAACACCTTTATCCGGGCTTTCCGAAAGATGAAATAGATTAACGGTTATGATGATATCAACAACAATCCTGCTTTGGCTATAAAAAAATTACATCAAACTACATTTTTTTTACAAGTGACATTGGCGGCGTTTGTAATAGAACGCTGAACACCGTCAAACTATCGTCAAATTCAACTCAATTGGCCACAAAAATCATTCATGCACACAGGCGTCAGTGCTTTAGATATAAGGTGAATTCTCAATAAGATAAGCCATAAGATATCAATCCTGCACGCGTTTACCCCAACCCGTTGGGGCGGATTAAGGCGGGGATAAAAACAGTGAAGGGCTTCTTTTGATACCCGATAATAGATATAACCGATGCAAACGAGGCCGTCTGAAAAGCTTCAGACGGCCTCATTAAAATCAAAACAAAACACAGTGCAGCTCACCCCCCCCGTCAGACAACGGGCAACACAGCCTTCAGGCCGTCTGAAACAATATTCAGATGCCAGCCCCGCCCCGGCTTACAGCTTTACCCGCGCCCCAAGCTCGGCACTCTGATACACTTTCTCCAACAAATCAAGCACCTGCGCCGCTTGGTCCGGCGTCACCGCCAAATCCGCCTTGCCGGTTAAAACATCATATAAATTGCGGTAAAACGCCCCATAATCTCCGGGCACGCTTTCCACACGGCTTCTCACGTGCATACCGTTGACTTCCGTATTCAATATGCCCCATTCGCTTTCCGGCTCGCGGTTCCAGCCGCTTTTCACCGACGCACCCGCCAACAGCAGCGGCTCCTGATTGTCGGCTCCGTATTTCACATAGGAGCCGCGCTTGCCGTGCAGGCTGAAAAACGGCCCGGCTTCGCGCACATATTTCCCTGCGGTCAAACACACTTTTTTACCGTCGGCATAGTAAAGCTGGATTTGAAAATAATCATCGCTCAGCGCCCCCTCATGCTGATGGCGCACATCGGCATAAAGTTCAGACGGCATACCGAACAAATCCACCGCCATATCGGCCAGATGCACGCCCAAGTCATACACCAGCCCCACGCCAGGCCCGCCGGTTTCTTTCCAACGTTTCTTGTTCAGCCCCGCCGCATAACGCTCGAAGCGGATGTCGCAATCCACCACCTCACCCAACATATCGGCCGCCAGCAGCTTTTTGGCGGTGAGCGGCGCGCTGTCCCAACGGCGGCTTTGATACACGGTCAGCACCACATTTTGCGCTTCGGCCAATGCCGCCAGCTCACGCGCCTCAGCCGCCGCGGCACAAAGCGGCTTTTCCACCACCACATGCTTGCCCGCCTGCAAAACCTGCCCGGCCAGCTCGAAATGAGTTTGGTTGGGCGTAGTAATCACCACCAAATCCACATCATCGGCCAGCAAACCGGCAAACTCACGCACCGTTTGCGCCTGCGGCAATTGCTCCGCCGCCCGGCTGCCGCTGCGCTCAAACACACGCGTAACCGTAAAACGGCCGTCAGCCGCCCAAAACGGCAAATGAAATACC
Organism: Uruburuella testudinis; assembly: GCF_022870865.1. NCBI lineage: Bacteria > Pseudomonadati > Pseudomonadota > Betaproteobacteria > Neisseriales > Neisseriaceae > Uruburuella > Uruburuella testudinis. The sequence goes on along the minus strand of NZ_CP091508.1, from coordinate 859,642 downwards.
TGTGCCGACATACCGAAACCGGCCAGCCCCACGCGGATTTGTTTGGTCATTGTTTTACTCCGAAATAAAATTTCATCAACATCAGGCATCAGGCTACTCCGATTTCCGTCCGCCCGAAAGCCCCGAAAAACAGTTATAATGGCTTCCATTCAAACACTAGGGTGTTCTGACCATTCGATTGATGGGTGCATTTTGCCCCAGAAAACGCATCTGTCGGGTTAAAAAGTCGCGTAAGATATCCACGCTTGCTGCATTTTTTACCTGGCATCTGCATTTTCAGCGGCAAAAATTCCCTCATAAACAACGTCAGCACTATATATAAGCATATAAGCCGTCTGAAAACTTTCAGACGGCACCACAATATCATAAAAGGAAACACCATGCGAAAACCCGCCCGCGGCTACGCCCGCGTCGACCGTGTCAAAGAACAAGTGATGCGCGAGCTGGCCGAGCTGATCCGCACCGGACTGAAAGATCCGCGTGCCGGCTTCATCACCATCAACGATGTAGAAGTCACCCGCGACTACAGCCACGCCACCGTTTACTACACCGTGCTCGACGATTCCACCCGCGAAGTGACCGCCGAAGCGCTCGAACACGCCAAAGGCTTTTTGCGCAGCGAATTATCCAAACGCATCACCGTATTCCGCACACCCGAGCTGCATTTCGAATACGACGAATCGGTGGCGCGCGGCATGAGCATTTCCCACCTGATTGACGAAGTGGCACAAGAAAAGCCGATCGAAGATTAAACCAATCATAAAGGCCGTCTGAACCTTTCAGACGGCCTTGCCCGCTTATGAACACACCCAAACACCCCAAACGCCCCGTAAACGGCGTGCTGCTGCTCGACAAACCGCAAGGGCTGTCGAGCAACACCGCATTACAAAAAGCCCGCCGCCTCTACCGCGCCGAAAAAGCCGGCCACACCGGCGTGCTCGACCCGCTCGCCACCGGCCTCTTGCCCGTGTGCTTCGGCGAAGCCACCAAATTCGCCCAATACCTGCTCAATGCCGACAAAGCCTACACCGCCACCCTCAAGCTCGGTGAAGCCAGCAGCACGGGCGATGCTGAGGGCGAAATTATCGACACCGCCCGCTCCGACATTGCCCTCGAAGAATTTCAGACGGCCTGCCAAGCGCTTACCGGCGCCATCCGCCAAGTGCCGCCGATGTTTTCCGCCCTCAAACACGAAGGCAAACCGCTTTACGAATACGCCCGCAAAGGCATCGTTATCGAACGCAAAGCGCGCAATATCACCATTTATTCAATCGACATCCGCGAATTTGCCGCACCGCAAGCCGTGATTGACGTGCGTTGCAGCAAAGGCACCTACATCCGCACCCTCAGCGAAGACATCGCCAAACACATCCACACCTTCGCCCACCTTACCGCCCTGCGCCGCACCGAAACCGCCGGCTTTACCATCGCCCAAAGCCACACCCTCGAAGCGATCGAAGCGCTCAGCGAAGCCGAACGCGATGCCCTCCTGCTGCCTTGCGATGTTTTGGTGCAACACCTGCCGCCAATCACGCTGGGCGATGAAGCGGTGAAAATGCTGAAATTCGGCCAACAACCCGCCCTCCATGCCGATATGCCCGCCGACACCCCGATTCGCGTGTATGCCGAGAGCGGCGAATTTATCGGCTTGGCAGATTATCAGGCCGAGCAAGGCCGTCTGAAAGCCGTGCGGCTGATGAATACTGCGGCGTAAACATCCGTTCCCAAACTCTCCGGCAGCGCAAGCCCTTCATGAAGCCGTTATACAGTGTGAGTGAAGTGAGACACTCCGCAAAACCTTTTGCAGCCGTCTGAAACGCTTCAACGCCCTTTTCAGACGGCCTTACCACACCTGCCCGAAAAACCTGCGGCAAAACGTGCAAACTGCCGCAACTTATGGCATAATTCGCGATTCGTTTGATGCATTCAAACGGATACAGGAGTTTGCACAGGTTGAGGCTTGGCAAACTTGTCCGCCGCAAGGCATTTATTTTCGGAGTTTTAAAAATGGCATTAACCGTAGAACAAAAAGCGCAAATCGTTAAAGATTTCCAACGCAAAGAAGGCGACACCGGCTCTTCTGAAGTGCAAATCGCATTGCTGACTTTCCGCATCAATGACCTGACCCCCCACTTCAAAGCCAACGCTAAAGACCATCACAGCCGTCGCGGCCTGTTGAAAATGGTTAGCCAACGCCGCCGCCTGTTGGCCTACCTGCGCCGCACCCAGCCGGACACTTACCGCAATGTGATTACCCGCTTGGGTCTGCGTAAATAATTTGTTTATGCAAAAAAAATGCCGCTTTTAAAAGAGCGGCATTTTTCATGCCCGAAAGTGCTACAATCAAACCCCATCCGCCCAAAGGAGCACTTCCATGCAACTTTACACCAGCAACGCCTCGCCCTACGGCCGCCTCTGCATCACCCGCGCCTGGCTGCTCGGCCGCAACGATTTACAACTCACCTTCATCGATCCGTGGCAGAATCCGCCCGAGCTCGAAGCGCAAAACCCTTTCGGCCAGATTCCGGTGTTGATAACCGACAGCGGCGAAGTCATCTACAACAGCCTGCTGATTTGCCAATACCTCGCCCCGCAAACATCAAACGCCGCCGAATTAAGCATCATCGGCTATGCTACCGCACTGCTCGACAACACCATTAATGCTTTCCGGCTGGAGAAAAAAGCCGGCGAAAACCGTGAGCATTTTCTGATTCAGCGCAATCTCAAAGCCGTTGCCCGCGCGCTGCCGCTGGCGCCCGCTTTTCACGCCGCCGGCCGCGAATGGCCGCAAGTGATGCTCGGCATCTGCCTGCTGACGTTAAAATTGCGTTATCCCGAAATTTTCAGCGCCCATGCCCGAGCCGACACCCAGCAAGCCGTAGCGGCTTTCGAACAGCTGCCCTTTATCCGGCAAACCAATCCCGAAGCGCTGGAAGCCTGCCAACCCGCCACCATCGGCGATATTGTCTGAACGGTATGCCCATGATTAACGGCCTCACCCGCGTGATTGCCCACATCGGCTACCCCACGCAAACTTTCAAATCACCGATGATTTACAACCCCTATTTCCAACAAGCCGGCATCAATGCCGTGGTGGTGCCGTTTGCCTGCCAAAGCAGCAACTACCCGGCTTTTCTGCGCGCCGTTTTCGGCAACCTCAACACCGCCGGCGCGCTGATTACCATGCCGCACAAAGTCAGCACCTTAAATCTGGTCGACCGCGCCTCCGCCACCGCACAAATCGCCGGCGCCTGTAACGCCGTGCGCTTAGGGGCAGACGGCCGGCTGGAAGGCGACATGTTTGACGGCGAGGGGTTTGTACGCGGTATCCGCCGCAAAGGCTTCGACGCAGCAGGAAAATCCGCACTGGTGATCGGTTGCGGCGGCGTCGGCTCGGCCATTGCCGCCTCGCTGGCGGCAGCCGGTGCCGGCAGCTTGATGTTGTTTGACAACCGCAACGGCACCGCTGCCGCATTGGCAGGCCGTCTGAAACAACATTACCCCGCCTTGCAGGTACAACACGGCCACAACGATGTGGCAGGCTTCGATTTGGTGGTCAACGCCACGCCGCTGGGCATGTATGCCGGCGATGCCCTGCCAACTGATGTCTCACACCTGTCGCCGCACACTTTTGTCGGCGAAGTGGTGTTGCAGGAAGAAATGACACCTTTTTTGCGCGCCGCCGCCGCCATCGGCTGCCGCCTTCAAGTCGGCACCGACATGCTGTTTGAGCAGATTCCCGCCTATCTGGAATATTTCAACCTGCCCACCACCACACCCGAAACCCTGCGCCGCCTGGCAACATTATAGTTTCGGCCAGTTGCCGCACGGCAACTATAGTGGAAGAAAGAAATGATACAAGGCAGCATGCCGCAGGCAAGACAGCTGGAGCGCCCTAACCATTCAGAATGACTCAGATTTTTTGTGATAAAAGCACAGATGTAAGACAAAAAACACAGCAAGATTGTGCATCTTGCGAGGCTTTTTAACACAGCAGATGTGCTTTTAGTGCAAACAAGATGTAGCACTTTTGAATTCATTTCACGATACAATGCGGCGCTATTTCCACCGATGTTTACGGCACAACAATAAACATGAGGCCGTCTGAAACAATGTTCAGACAGCCTCAAACCTATCGCAGACACGCTGCCGGTTTACTCTTCTTCATCTTCGCTGCGGATAACCAGCAGCGGCAGATGGCTTTGGCGCATCACGGTTTCGGCGAAGCTGCCCATCAAAAGGTGCATCAGGCCGGTGCGGCCGTGGGTGCCCAACACCAGCAGGTCGGCACCTTGCTCGTCGGCATAATCCACCAGCTCCTGCGCCATTTCGCGCGCGCCTTTGTTGGCCACCAGCAGATGTTTCTGAACAGTTTGCACGCCTTGCGCTTGAGCGCTTTTTTCAGCAAAATCGAGCACTTCGTTGCCTTGCGCCACAGCGGCGGCTTCGTAGCTTTCATGTTGCAGAAATTCCGGCGCCAATGCCATGTATTCGGCAGGATTGGCCACATGCACCAGCGTGAGCTGAGTGCCGCCGATGCTGGCCAGGCCGGCAGCGTGTTTCAATGCATTGAGGGAAGTCGCACTGCCGTCAACGGCCACAACTAAATGTTTATACATCTCTGTTCTCCTTTTTAACCCGGCCGCAATGGCTCAGACTGGTGTGCTCCCCATTCACAAAATCAGCGTACAAAGCAGCGGCCATACAGTCGGCGGGCCAACGCATTTCGTGCAAATGGGTATGAGTGGGATTGATGACGAGCTTGCAGTATAATACGCGTTGGCCGATTTGCCAGCATTTTTTCATTTAATTTTGATTTACCACAAGGCTTGTTATGTTCCAACCCGTTTCCGTATCTGCCCGCCGCTTCGGCGGTATTGCCCGTTTATATGGCAACGAAACGTTACAGCGTTTTGCCGCCGCACACGTATGCGTGGTGGGTGTGGGCGGGGTCGGCTCTTGGGCGGTAGAAGCGCTGGCACGCTCCGGCATCGGCCGCCTGACGCTGATTGATTTGGACAACGTGGCCGAATCCAACGTCAACCGCCAGCTGCACGCGCTCACCGATGCATTCGGTAAAGCCAAGGTCACAGCGCTGCACGAGCGCATCCTGCAAATCAACCCGGCCTGCCGAGTGACCGAAATCGAAGATTTTGTAACGCCTGAAAATCTGGCCGACTTGTTTTCAGACGGCTTTGATTTCATTATCGATGCCATCGACCAAGTGCGTGTAAAAGCCGCCATGGCCGATTATTTCGTACGCCGCCGGCAGCCGTTTGTGCTCAGCGGCAGCGCGGGCGGCCAGAAAAATCCGGCGCTGATCCAAACCGCCGATTTGAGCCGCGTCACCCACGACCCGCTACTGGCCAACCTGCGCTACACCCTGCGCAAACGCCACGGTTTCCCGCGCGACACCGCCAAAAAAATGCGCGTGCCCTGCGTGTATTCCACCGAAAACATCACCCCGCCGCAAACCGCCGATGCCTGTGCCTGTGCCGCCGATGCCGCGCCGCAAGGCTTGTCATGCGCAGGTTACGGCGCCAGCATGCTGGTTACCGCCACCTTCGGCCTTTATTGCGCACAAGCCGCCATCGACCATATCGGCAGCCGCGCATGAACGATACCGCCGCAGACAACAGGCCGTCTGAAAATGCCGTGGCATGGGTATTCGGCCAGCCCGTTACCGATATGCCGCAAGATTTGTTTATTCCGCCCGATGCACTCAAAGTGGTGCTGCACAGCTTTCAGGGGCCGCTGGATTTGCTGCTGTATTTAATCCGCAAACAGAATATCGATGTATTGGATATTCCGATGATGAAAATCACCGAGCAATATCTGCACTACATTGCGCAAATGGATGCCCACCAATTCGACCTTGCCGCCGAATACCTGCTGATGGCCGCCGTGCTGATTGAAATCAAATCACGGCTGCTGCTGCCGCAACCCGAAAACATCGAAGACGAAGAAGCCGCCGACCCCCGCGCCGAGCTGGTGCGCCGCCTGCTGGCTTACGAACAAATGAAACTGGCCGCGCAAGGCCTTGATGCCCTGCCCCGTGCCGGCCGCGATTTCGCCTGGGCCTATCTGCCGCTGGAAATCGCCGCCGAAACCCGCCTGCCCGAAGTGCAGATTGCCGACCTCACGCAGGCCTGGCTGGCGATTCTTTCCCGCGCCAAACACACCCCGCAGCCACGAGGTCGTGCGCGAAGCCCTTTCCGTGCGCGCACAAATGACCGCCATTTTGCGCCGCCTGCGCGAAGGCAGCTGCCTGTTCCACCAATTGTTCAAGCCCGAACAAGGCGCGGCTTATGTGGTGGTCAACTTTATCGCCCTGCTCGAATTGGCCAAAGAAGGGCTGGTGCGGATCGTGCAGGCAGAAGGGTTTGAAGCCATCGAAGTGCATCGGCAAGACGGCAGCGACAGTGTGGAAGAAGCTGCCGGCAGCCATGAAGACACACCGCCGGCACCCTAATCATCCCAACAAACCAACAATTTTCAGACGGCCTCACCCCATAAAAACCGCCGCACACAAAAGGAGCAAACATGCCGCAAAATCCCACCGTTTACCGGCACCTGGCCGAACACTATCTCAGCCTGCCGCATTGCCGCGCCATTGATTTGCAATTCGAGCGCACCGAACAGCGCCGCCCGGTCTTGAGCATTGCCAACCGTGCCGACCTGATCGGCCGCAGCGACAATGCCACCATCCACGGCGGTGCCGTCTGCGCGCTCATCGACGTTGCCTCCGCCTGTGCCGTAGCCGCACACCTGAGCGACTACGAAATTCTCGCCACCCTCGACATGCGCATCGACTATATGCATCCCGCACTTACCGACCGCCCCGTCTACGCCCGCGCCACCTGCCACCGTTTGGCCGGGCAAGTGGCTTTCGTGCGCACCCGCTGCTATCAAGACGACAGCCGCGATCCGATTGCGCTGGGCACCGCCACCTTTATGCGCACACCGCTGGGCAGCCGCGAACAACAGCAGCTGGCCGAACATTTAAACCGCCACAATGCCGGCTCCGTCCCGCTGCCCGCCCCCGCAAGCCACGCCGGCGCAGATTTTACAAACGATACCGCCCATAGCGCCGCTGTTGCAGCACTGATGCCTTACGCCGCCTTTATCGGCCTGCAAAGCGGGCATGATCACGCAGGCCGCCGCTGCTATGCCCTGCCCTACAAACCCGAATTAATCGGCAACATCTTTCTGCCCGCCCTGCACGGCGGCCTGATCGGCGGCTTTATGGAAAGCTGCGCCGCACTTTATCTGCACGAGCAGGCCGGCCTGGACGAATTGCCGAAAATGATTGATTTCTCACTCGACTATCTGCGCTCCGCCCGCGCCGAAACCGCCTACGCCCGCTGCATCCTCACCCGCCAGGGCAGCCGCATCACCAACATCGCCGTAGAAGCCTGGCAAAGCAACGAACACAAACCTTTTGCCGTGGCGCGCTGTCACTTTCAAATGCCCTAGGGTGTCCGGACAATTTGTTTATGAGGGGATTTTTGTTCCTGAAAATGCAAATGCCAGGCAAAAAACGCAGCAAGATTGGACATCTTGCGAGGTTTTTTAACGCAGCAGATGCGTTTTCAGGGGCAAAATACACCCGTAAATCGAATGGTCCGGACACCCTAGGGTGTCCTGATACCCATTCACAAAAGTAAACTCACAAGGCCGTCTGAAAACATTTTTTCAGACGGCCTTTACACGCACAGGGTTTTCGTGAGCATACCCCGCGCGATACACCATACAAGGTCGGATACTCGAATCCGACATGTTTCAGACGGCCAAAATCATTGGGAATCGCAAGAATATCGAACCATTTGTCGGATACCAATATCCGACACTTGCTTGCTTTTGCGAATGGGTATGACTATTTCGTTAATATGCTTTCCGGCGCTCATGTACAGTGAAGTATCGCCGCAGTCATGCCTATATATCGGCAAACCCGCTATGCAAAAGCCAAGGCCGTCTGAACACATTTTTCAGACGGCCTTGGTCCTATCCATTCAAAAAGTAAGCAAACACGGCAGCAAGCCGGAAGCAGAAGCTGATGCCAGGGTGTCCTGACCATTCAGAATGACTCAGATTTTTTGTGATAAAAATACAGATGCCAGGCAAAAAACGCAGCAAGATTGGGCATCTTGCGAGGCTTTTTAACGCAGCAGATGCGTTTTCAGGGGCAAAATACACCTATAAATCGAATGGTCAGGATACCCCCTAAGCCGTTCGCTTACTTTTTTGAATTGGTATAACATAAGCACATTATCTGCACACAGCTTGCCTATGACCCATACCGAACTCGTGCATTTTTTCCAGCATGCCGCCCGCTACCCCACCGCCCTGCGCGAACAACGCAATCTTTTACTCGACACCCCGCAACCGCGGGAAGCCGCCGTGTTGCTCGCCACCGTTTACCGCCACCGGCAATGGCAGTTGCTGCTCACCCGCCGTGCCGACACCTTACGCCACCACACCGGCCAGATTGCCCTGGCCGGCGGGCGCCGCGATCCGCAAGATTTGAGCCTGATCCATACCGCGCTGCGCGAAACCGCCGAAGAAACCGGCATCGGCTGCGAGCGCTGGCAAACCTTTCCGCAACTGCCGCCTTATTACACGCCGACGGGCTATGCCGTATCGCCCGTGCCGGCCGTGTGCCCCTACAACCCGAACACACAGGCCAATGTCGGCGAAGTGGCCGAAATCTTTTATCTGCCGCTCGATTTTGCCCTGCATTCGGGCAATTACACCCGCCGCGAATTTCAATACAACGGCCGCACGCTCCATGTGCCGGCGCTGCCTTACCGGCATTACGATATCTGGGGGCTGACCGCTATGATTCTCTATGATTTGGCCGAACGGTATCGCCAATACAGGCAGGCCGTCTGAAAAAATAATGCCGTTTTTCAGACGGCCTGAGTTTAAAAACAGCCAAACAGCCTTATCTACCCCATCATCCCAACCACATTGAAAAGCCTGCCGGTCTGCCGATTTACCGCATGCCGGCAGAGCTGGAAACCCTTATGCCCGAACTACCCGAAGTCGAAACCACCCTGCGCGGCATCAGCCCGCACATCAGCGGTAAAACCATTGCCGACACCGCCATCCGACAGCCCAAATTGCGCTGGCCGGTGCCGCCGACACTGGCTGCCGCCCTTCAAGGCCAAACCGTGCTCGAATGCAGCCGCCGCGCCAAATATCTGCTGATCCGCTTTAACACCGGCCTGCTGTTGATTCATTTGGGCATGTCGGGCAGCCTGCGTATTTTTACCGCCGGCGACGAACGCATTGCCCTGCCGGGCAAGCACGACCATATCGATATAGCCTTTACCGACGGCACTTTGCTGCGCTACCACGACCCGCGCCGCTTCGGTGCCGTGCTGTGGTTTGCAGGCGCCGCCGAACACCATCCGCTGCTGGCCGCGCTGGGCCCCGAGCCTTTATCGGCAGCATTCAACGCCGCTTATCTGTATGAAAAACTGCACAAACAAAAACGCGCCGTCAAACCCGCCCTGATGGACAATGCCGTGGTGGTCGGTGTGGGCAATATTTATGCCAACGAGAGCCTGTTTGCAGCCGGCATTTCGCCCAAACGCGCCGCCAATCAAGTCACCCGCAAAGAATGCGCACGGCTTGTCGAAACCATACAGGCCGTGTTACAACGTGCCATTGCCACCGGCGGCAGCACCTTGCGCGACTTTGTCAACAGCGACGGCCAAAGCGGCTATTTCCAACAGGAATACAATGTTTACGGCCGCCACAATCAGCCCTGCCCGCAATGCGGCCAATTGATTCATAAAGAAACCATCGGCCAGCGCGGCACATTTTACTGCCGCCATTGCCAAAAATAGTTTCATATTCTTTAACAGCAGGCCGCCGGCAGTTGTAATATAATGCACGATTAGATTAAAAATCCTAATTTCAAAGCACCGCATGTCCGCACAAAAAGCCCCCCTTTCAACACGATTCCTCCGCCTGGCCCGCATGGCTGCCTGGCTTTTCCGCACCGGGCGCGACCTGCGCAGCATCGACGGGCGCAATGATGAACAACGCAACCGCGCCCTGACCACACTGGGCAGCGGCGCCTTACAGGCGCTGGGCATCAAACTGGATGTGGCCGCCCCGCCTTCCCACCGCAGCGTTAATGGCACGTTGGTGGTGTCCAATCACGTATCCTGGCTGGATATTTTCGCCATGAGCGCCCTCTATCCGAGCAGCTTTATCGCCAAGCAAGAAATCCGCGATTGGCCGGTGTTGGGCAAAATGGGCAAAAACGCCGGCACCGTATTCATCAACCGCAATGCCCGCAAAGATGTCGGCCGCACCAATGCCGCCATTTCCACCGCCTTGCAGCAAGGCATGAACGTGAGCTTTTTCCCCGAAGCCAAAACCTCTTTAGGCATTGACGTGCTGCCCTTCAAAGCCGCCCTGTTTCAGGCGGCCATCGACAGCAGCGCGCCGATTCAAGCCATTTCGCTGCGCTATTACGACCACACAGGCCAACGCACCACCGAGCCGTCATACGCCGGTAGTATGAATCTGTTTAAATCATTATGGCGCATCGTATCCATGCCCGAAATCCATATCCGTATCGATTTCGCTGAGCCGCTGGTGCCTGCCGAACACCCCCAAAAAGACCGCTACGGCTTAAAAGATATCGCCGAGCAGTTTGTCCGCACCAAAGTGATGGAAGACAGCCCGCTCAACAAAGGCTATCCTTCTGAAGACTCGGGCATACAGCCGGCCGCACACTCATAACCCAACCGTTCGGCCGGCGGGGTATTTTGCCCATAACGATGCAGACAGCGGCCAAGCAAAATGCCGCCGCCATTCAGAAGCCGTCTGAATACCGTAAAATCGGGTAAACCCCTTGGTTTTTGCAACAAACGTCACTATATGATTTGAACAGCAGATTTTATTAAATAGTTTTTTATAATTAATATTATTTGAACTATAAATTATACAAATTGGAAGAGCAGGCATATAATGTCTGCATCAATTCTGATGTAACCCTTAAAACCCACATAGGAGTATGAAACATGGCTTTAGTAGATCGTACCGGTCAACAAGTACCGAACTGCACTTTCCACACCCGCGTCGGCGATACTTGGAAAGACGTGACCACCGACGAATTGTTTAAAGGCAAAAAAGTCGTTGTATTCTCTCTGCCGGGCGCTTTCACCCCCACCTGCTCTTCAAGCCACCTGCCGCGTTACAACGAGCTGGCTAAAGCATTCAAAGAAAACGGTGTAGACGACATTTTGTGTGTGTCTGTAAACGACACTTTCGTGATGAACGCCTGGGCTGCCGACGAAGAATCTGACAACATCACCATGATTCCCGACGGCAACTGCGAATTCACCGAAGGCATGGGCATGCTGGTCGACAAAAACGACCTCGGCTTCGGCAAACGCTCATGGCGCTACTCTATGCTGGTTAACGACGGCGTTGTAGAAAAAATGTTTATCGAGCCGGAAAAAGAAGGCGACCCCTTTGAAGTTTCTGATGCCGACACCATGCTGAAATACGTAGCGCCCGAATGGAAACCGCAAGAATCCATCGCTATTTTCACCAAACCGGGCTGCCAATTCTGCGCCAAAGCCAAAAAATCGCTGCAAGACAAAGGCCTGGCATTTGAAGAAATCGTATTGGGCAAAGATGCCAGCGTGGTATCTGTACGCGCCATCACCGGTAAAGTCACCGCTCCGCAAGTGTTTATCGGCGGCAAATACATCGGCGGCAGCGAAGAGCTCGAAACCTACCTGGCTCAAAACTGATTCTATCGCCGTTAAAGCGAAAATCCGGATGGCGTTTTACGCCGTCCGCCTGAATAACTCCGGGGTTATTCAGGCAGTGTCTGTCGCATGATTTGCACTGCCTGAATAACTCTGTTTTAACATTACACCCATTCACAAAAATAACCCGACCGCGTTGGCTCACCTTGCCGTATATGACTATACTGTCTGATTAGCTGACTTTTGCAACGGGTATTGCAGGCAAACACTTGGTTATCGAAAATTTCAAAGCGCTTGCCGCCTCCATCCCCGCTTCCGACCCGAAATCTGAAGCAAACCCATAAACAAATGCACAGGCCGTCTGAAACCGTTTCAGTCTGCCGGAAAAGGAAAACATATGAAACAAATTCAAGCCGATGTTGTTGTGATTGGCGGCGGCACTGCCGGCATGGGCGCCTTCCGCACCGCCCGGCAGCACACCGACAATGTTTACCTGATTGAAAGCGATGTCTTCGGCACCACTTGCGCCCGCGTCGGCTGCATGCCTTCCAAACTGCTGATCGCAGCGGCCGAAGCCCGCCACCATGCCCTGCACACCGATCCTTTCGGCATCCACTTGGATAAAAACAGCATTGAAGTCAACGGCGAAGAAGTGATGAACCGCGTAAAATCCGAACGCGACCGTTTTGTCGGCTTTGTCATCAGCGATGTCGAAGAATGGCCTGCCGACAAACGCATCATGGGCGCCGCCAAATTCATCGACGAACACACCGTTCAAATCGATGACCACACCCAAATCAAAGCCGATCGCATTGTGATTGCCACCGGCTCGCGCCCCGTGATTCTGCCGCAATGGCAGAGCCTCGGCGACAAGCTGATTATCAACGACGATGTGTTTTCATGGAACACTCTGCCCGAGAGCGTGGCCGTGTTCGGCCCCGGCGTTATCGGTCTGGAGCTGGGTCAAGCCTTGCACCGCTTAGGCGTCAGAGTGCATATCTTCGGCTTGGGCGGCATGCTCGGCGGCATTTCAGACCCGGTAGTGTTGAAAGAAGCCAAAGCCGTATTCGGCGAAGAACTTGCCATGAATCTCGATGCCAAAACCGAAGTCAAGCTCAACAGCGAAGGCAAAGTGGAGGTGCAATGGTCTGAAGCAGGAGAAAGCGGCAGCTTTACCGCCGATTACCTGCTGGCCGCCGTCGGCCGCAAACCCAATACCGACAACATCGGCTTGGACAACCTCAATATCGAACGTGACGAGCGCGGCGTGCCCAAAGCCAATCCGCTCACCATGCAGACCAGCATTCCCCACATCTTTATTGCAGGCGATGCTTCCAACCAACTGCCGCTGCTGCACGAAGCTAGCGATCAGGGGAAAATTGCCGGTGAAAATGCAGGCGCCTACCCTGCCATCAGCAACGGCCTGCGCCGCAGCACCATCGGCGTGGTCTTTACCAGCCCGCAAATTGCCGCCATCGGCTTGAAGTTTGCTCAGGTTCAGGAGCGCTATAAAAACATGGAATGCGTGGCCATCGGCGAAGTATCGTTCCGCAACCAAGGCCGCAGCCGCGTGATGCTGGTCAACCAAGGCCATATGCGCGTGTATGCCGAACAAGGCACCGGGCTGTTTATCGGCGCAGAAATCGTCGGCCCCGCCGCCGAGCATCTGGCACACCTGCTGGCCTGGGCGCACCAGCAAAAGATGACCATTGCCGAAATGCTGGATATGCCTTTCTACCATCCCGTGATTGAAGAAGGCCTGCGCACCGCCCTGCGCGATGTCAACAGCAAACTCAAACTCGGCCACGCAGCCCCGATCGACTGCTCCGAGTGCCCCGGCGACTAAAAAAAGCGGGCAAAACCGCAAACCGGCGGCCATACTGAGAAGGGCGGTGAACTTAGCGCTTCACACCCCTTCTTCAGAAGATTCATGAAGAGCCGCCGCCACAGTCGGTTATACCCAAACACACACAAACAATCAGGCCGTCTGAAACTGCAAAACAGTTTCAGACGGCCTTTTCTTTTATAGATAACCTATTATAGATAACCTATAGATATAGATAACCGTTATTCCTGCACGGCCATTCCGACCTGCGCCGGAATGGGGAAGGAAAAACCTGCCTAACCGGCAAATTGCTGGTTAAGCCGCTCCTGACAGCCGCCCAAATGCCGGCGCATCATCTTGCACACCCGCGCGCGCTTGCCTTCGCTGAGCAAATCCAGAATTTCTTTGTGCTCGTCGTAAGAGCCGTTGCGGCGCACAGGTTTGTCGAACACCGCAATCATTAAAGATGAGCGGGCACACAATGTATTCATGGTTTCCAGCAACACATCATTATCCAACAAGCGCACCAGCTCAACGTGGAACGCATTCACCAAGCGCACCCAACCGACACGGTCGCCCTGCTCGAAAGCGATTTTTTCTTTTTCAATCATCTCATACAGCGGCGCGAGCCGTTGGGGCAGATCGGGCAAATCAAGCAGCATATCCATAACCATTTCTTCCAAAGCGATGCGCATTTCATACACATCCTTGGTTTCTTTGGCATCGGGCACATGCACAAATGCGCCGCGGTTGGGCTGCAAATCAACGATTCTGTCGTGCGCCAACAGCGACAATGCGCCGCGCACGGTGCTGCGCGAGCAGGCCATCTGGCGGCACAAATCGGATTCGGTCAATTTTTTACCGGGCAGCAGCACACGGTCGGTGATGGCATCCAAAATGGCGGCATACACGCGAAAAAGCTCCGAATCGTGGCGCTCTTCAGTAATCATGGAAGATGCGGTCGGGGCTTCCACTGGGCTGTTCTCTATCGTATTTTCCATAAATATCATTCTGCCGGGTAAACGGCTTTTGCTGTCATCATTATCTTTTTCGGCATGCGGCGATTACGGCAGATGCGCAATCGGAAATTCCTGCATTATAGCGGATAGGCAGCCTGCTTCACTGGTTTTGCCATCATTTTACGGCGCTTTCTGCAACTTGCCACATCATGATGCCGGTTAAAAACACGCCCGAACCACGCTTGCCGCTTTACCATACATTATAAAGCAAATTGATAAAATAAAACAAAATATAGCCGTTCGGCTTATTTCCATTCATCACAATCAACCGGTACGGCGGTCAAGCAAACTGTCATCAATATTACCGATGGCCGGCTTGGCGCTTCCCTATCCTTCGTTTTTCAGACGGCCTAATCAAATCTTAACCGACTGGCAGCAGCCTATCTTTGTTATATTATAACACCGCCGGCGCCATTATGCGCATGCGGCCGACAGCTTTTGCCAACGTTTTACCCATATATACAGCCGCTCAGCTGAATCGCCATACGGCGCGGCGGGCAGAAGATGCTGCCGGCCATATGTATGGTAAGGCAAAACAATGAAGCAGGATGATTCAATTTAACGGCTATCGCCATCAGGCCGGCGCCACTTCAAAGCTATGGGTAATATTGGCTGCTTTGCCGAGCATAATCGATGCCGAGCAATATTTCTCGGCCGACATCTGCACCGCTTTTTCAATCGCAGCCTCTTTCAAATCATGGCCGATTACCTTGAAATGGATATGGATATCGGTAAACACTTTCGGCGTGGTCTCCGCGCGTTTGGCGGTAACGGTAGCTTGGCAATCAACCACTTGCTGGCGCTGTTTTTCGGCAATCAGCACCACATCGATGCTGGAGCAGCCGGCCACGCCCAAGAGCAGCATTTCCATCGGGCTGGGGCCGCGCTTCACGCCGCCCTCTGCGGCCGAGCCTTCCATGACCACGCTGTGGCCGGATTCGGTAGTGGCGACGAAACACATATTGTCGAGCCATTTTGATGTAACTTGCATGTTTAGTCCTCTAAATCAAACGGGGCAGCCGACACCAGCACACCGTCGGCATCGCTGTAAAGATAATGGCCGGGTACAAAATCCACGCCGCCGAACGATACGGTGATGTCGGTTTCGCCCGCGCCGGTTTTACCGCTTTTTCGCGGGTTGCTGCCGAGCGCTTTGACGCCGAAATCCATGGTATTGATGGCTTCACTGTCGCGGATCACACCGTAAATCACTGCGCCCGCCCAGCCGTTGGCCGCACCGGCGCCTGCAATCAAATCGCCCATCAGCGCGCTGTAAAGCGAACCGCCGCCGTCGATCACCAACACTTCGCCGTCGGAATGGCTGTTCATCAATTGCTTAATCAGCCCGTTGTCGCGGTCGCATTTTACCGTGCGGATTCTGCCGCAAAATTTCTGCCGGCGCCCGAAACGGCGAAATTGCGTTTCGCACGACGGGGTGTCGGGGGCGATGTCGATTAAATCGGCGGTGGCAAATTCTTGGCTTGTGTTCATGTTACGCTCCTTCATGTGTGTTCAGGCGGCCTGAAGCCATATAGCCGTGCAACAGCTATAGCAAAGCGAACCCTCAGATAATGGTGGCTTTCAGACGGCCTCTGTTGTTTATCGTAAAATGAATAAAAAAGTGCTGCGGCTTGCTGCCTTGTTTCACTGCTTTTTCATCCCACTATTAAGAGGCCGTCTGAAACGCATTCACAAAAGTAAGCAAATAAAGCGGCGGCTGAAGCAAGCCGGTGCCGTTAGGTTGTTTTTGCGAATGGTTTGAAACGATTATAAATGATTCAGCATCCAATGCACATAACGGCTCACGCCTTCATCGACATCGAGGAAACGGCCTTCGTAACCGGCAGCGCGCAACCGTGTAATGTCGGCTTCGGTAAAGCTTTGGTATTTGCCTTTGAGCGCATCGGGGAAGGGAATGTAGCGGATTAATTCTTCTTTCACCAACTCCTCCAGCGTCATGGCCGGCTTGCCTTCGGCCACGCGGCAAGCGTTGACGGTGGCGGCGGCCAGGTCGTTAAACGGCTGACTTTTGCCGGTGCCGAGATTGAAAATGCCCGATTGTTGCGGGTGATCGAAGAAAAACAGGTTCACTTTTACCACATCTTCTACGCTGACAAAATCACGCGTCTGCCCGCCGTCGGCATAGCCTTCGTTGGCACCAAACAGGTTGACGTAGCCGTTTTCGCGGTATTGGTTGAAATGGTGGAAAGCCACCGAAGCCATGCGGCCTTTATGCTGCTCTTGCCGGCCGTAAACATTGAAATAGCGGAAACCCACCACTTGCGCGGTCAACCCCGCTTCCATACGGCGGCGCACCACTTGGTCGAACAGGAATTTTGAATAGCCGTACACATTTAACGGCGCTTCCAGCTCGCGCTCTTCACGGAAAATCTCGCCTTTGCCGTAAACGGCGGCGCTGGAGGCATAAAGATACGGGATACGCTCGTCTTGGCACCAATCGAGTAAATCGAGGCTGTATTGGTAGTTGTTGTCCATCATATACAGGCCGTTATGCTCCATGGTGTCGGAACACGCGCCATCGTGAAACACGGCTTGGATATCGTCATACGGCAGGGTATGCTCGCGCACTTGGCGGATGAATTCGTGTTTGTCGAGATAATGGGCGATTTCGCAATCCACCAGATTGCGGAACTTGTCGCCGCGGGTGAGGTTATCTACCGCCACAATGTCGGTGATGCCGCGCTCGTTGAGGCCTTTAACGATATTGCTGCCGATAAAGCCGGCCGCGCCGGTTACGATGATGGTCATGATTTTTCCTTTTTGCTGAGGCCGTCTGAAAGGTTTTTTATTTCATTACCGTTCAGACGGCCTTTTAATGTTATTCGCCGTCGGCTTTAATATACGGTTTCCATCTGTCCGTCAGGATAATGCCGCACCACATGGCCTTTGTTGCCTGCAAGCCGGTATGGGTATTTCGCTTTTTCGGCGATTTATGCGCTGTAAACCGCATCCTACCCAACCGGCTTACACCGGATGATTCCCAATCAGAAGATTGCATGATGGTTCTTTCGAGGCCGTCTGAAAAGCATTCTTGCCCTTTCAGACGGCCTGAAATCACAGTTCGGCCAATGCCGCTGCCAATTCATCGAAGCTGCACACTGCCGTGCCCAGTTTCGCCACCACCACACCGGCGGCGGTGTTGGCCAGGTGCATGGCTTCGGTGATGTCGAAGCCCGCTGCCAGCGCCAAGCCCATGCTGGCAATCACCGTGTCGCCTGCGCCGGAAACATCATACACTTCCTGCGCACGTGTGGGCTGGTGATCGATTTGACCATCGCGAAACAGGCTCATCCCCTCTTCGCTGCGGGTGAGCAGCAAGGCTTCCATATCGAGGCGGCGGCGCAGCGATTGGGCTTTTTCGGTTAACTCTGCTTCGTTTTTCCAGCTGCCCACCACTTCTTTCAATTCGGCGCGGTTGGGCGTGAGCAAGGTGGCACCGGTGTATTTTTCGTAGTCATCGCCTTTGGGGTCGATTAACACCGCTTTGCCGGCTTCACGCGCCCAGTCTATCATACTCGACACATGCAGCAGGCCGCCTTTGCCGTAATCCGACAAAATCACCACATCGTAATCAGACAACAGGTTGCGGTAGGTTTCTTTGACACCATCGAGAATTTCACGGCGCGGCGTTTCTTCAAAATCCAGCCGGATAAGCTGCTGGTTGCGGGCCACTACACGTAATTTGACCGTGGTGGCGATTTCGGGGTCGCGCAGCAAATGTGAGGCCACGCCGTCTTGCCGCATCAGGCTGTCGAGTGCGCCCGCAGCTTCGTCATCGCCAACCACCGACAGCAATGCCGCCTGCCCGCCGAGTGAGGCGATATTGCGCGCCACATTGGCCGCCCCGCCCGCGCGTTGGTCGATTTGGTTGATTTTCGCCACCGGCACGGGGGCTTCGGGCGAAATACGCGCCACATCGCCAAACCAGTAGCGGTCGAGCATCACATCGCCCACCACCAAGACACGGGCTTGAGCCAAGCGTTTTTTCAATTGTTCGGTATGCATATCAGACACTCTTTGATTTCCTGTTGATTATTCAGACGGCCTCTGCCAACGGTTTGGCCTGGCCGGTTTGTGTTCTGCATAAGCCGCTTGCCGCGCCAGCTTTCTGACGGCTGCCAAGCGTGCTTGCGGGCGCGGGTGGGTAGACAGCCAATCCGGCGTGTGTGCCGGCATTTGTTGCTGTGCGCTCAATTCTGCCAACACTTCCAGCATTTCCACCACGCCGCCGGTATGGCCGTATTCTGCCGCCGAAAACCGCACTGCACCAGCATCGGCAGCTTCTTCCAAATCGCGGCTGTAGCGCAAGTTTTCCAAATAGCCCAAGCTGCTGAAACCGTCGCCGCCGAGCACCGCCGAGCCGATTATGTCCAGCAGCAGGCTGCGCGACACGCCGCGCAAAGGGTCGCGTGCGCGGATATGGCCGATTTCGTGCGCCAATACTGCCGCTACGGCTTCCTCACTCGGCAAAACATCGAGCAAACCCTGCATCATCACCACATGGCCGCCGAAAGTGGCAAAAGCATTGACCATCTCGTCATTGCCGATATGCACCGTCACGCTGCCCTGCGGCATCTGCATCGAAGCGGCGATTTTATCGGCCAAGGCCTGCATGCCGGCATCTTCACGGATATCCGCCAGCAGCGGCGCAGCCAGTGGCGAAAACCAACGGCTTTCATTTTGCAGCGACACGGTATAAGGCAGCGTGCGCACCAGCAGCTCGACCGCCAACAGAATCGCCAGCCCCGCTGCCGCCAGCCACATCACCATCCGCCCTAATTCTTTCAGCGGGTGTTCGTGCGCGATATTGGGGTTGAGCCGCTCATCGAAGCGGTGGTTTTCAAACTTCATCAGCCAGCGTTCCCGCCGTGCCGTAGGCCAGCACTTCAACCGTGCCCAAAGCGCCTTTGCCGTTATCGGTCTGCGATAGTGATGAGGTTTCCAGCTTGATATTGAACACCGCATTTGCCCCCTGCCCGGCAGCCTGAGCCTTCATGCGCAGCAAAGCCTCGCGCCGGCCGCGGTCGAGCATGCTTTCGTAACTTTTCACATTGCCGCCGAAAATCTGCCGAAACATAGCCAGCGTGCGGCGGAAATAATCGCTCGACACCACCACGCTGCCGGTCACCAAAAACTGGCTGCCAAACTGCTCCGACGGAAAACGGGACACCACCACCACGATGTGGTGCAACTGGGCTTCACGTTTCAAAATACTGGCATAATGGCGTTTTTCCAGCAAGCTGCCGACAATCAGCGCCCCCAGCAGCAGCAATAACGGCCAAGCCACTTTAGCCATCATCATCCAATCCATCTCTGCCTCCGTTTACTGCTCGTCGTCCAGCAGCACCGCAGAGCCGTAAGCAAAAATTTCAGCAGCCCCTGCCGCCACCGAAGAGGTGGAAAAGCGCACGTTTAATACGGCATTCGCACCGGCTTGACGCGCCTGCTCCAGCATACGCGCCACCGCCTGTTCGCGCGATTCGTTGAGCAGCTCGGTATAGCCTTTAAGCTCGCCGCCCACCATGTTTTTGAGGCCGGCCATAAAATCGCGCCCGAAATGTTTGGCCCGCACGCTTGAGCCTTGCACCAAGCCCAAATGTTTGACTACTTTGCGGTCGGGAATAAATTCCATATTGGATATCAACATCATCGTTCTCCAGAGATTTATCGTTGTTTATAGTTGTTTTTGATAAACAATATTTCAGACGGCCTACTGGCTTATCGACAAGGCCGTCTGAAAATCATCAGGCACCGGCAGCAGCCGCATTCACTTCGCGCAATACCGCCACCGGATCAGCGGCTTGGGTAATCGGGCGCCCCATCACCAAATAGCTCGAACCGGCAGCCAAGGCTTGCGCGGGCGTCATAATGCGGCGCTGGTCGTCACTATTGCCGGCAACATCCAAACGGATACCGGGCGTGACCAAAACGAAATCTTCACCACGCTCGGTGCGCAAACCTGCCGCTTCGTGGGCGGAGCAGACTACGCCGTCCAGCCCGCTTTGCTGCGCCAAGGCGGCCAAGGCGGATACTTGCTCGGCAATACTGCGCTGCACGCCGGTTTCGGCAAAATCCTGCTCGTCCATGCTGGTAAGCACGGTGACGCCGATGAGCAACGGTTTGTGCGCATGATGGGCCACCGCCTCAGCGGCGGCTTCCATCATGCGGCGGCCGCCCGAGGCGTGCATGTCTACCATCCACACGCCCATATCGGCGGCCACTTTGCAGGCCTGCGCCACGGTGTGGGGAATATCGTGGTATTTCAAATCGAGAAACAGCTTGAAGCCTTGGTTAATCAGGCTTTCGGCAAGGTTGCGGCCGGTGGCGGTAAACAGCTCTTTGCCGATTTTGAGCTGGCACAAGTCCGGCTCGAGGCGGCGCACGAATGCAAGCGTGCTTTTTTCATCGGCAAAATCCAACGCCACAATCACGGGGGTGCGCGCGTTTTCGGAAACAAAATCAGCGATTAATGGGTTCATGATGATATCCGTTTACAGATTTCAGACGGCCTGACCGCTCGATTCCGATCCTGCATCAATATACAGGCCGTCTGAAACAAAAATGATAGTAACTCTATTTTATCAACTTTCCGGGCTAGGGTGTCCTGACAATGCGTTTATGGAGGGATTTTTGTTTCTGAAAATGCAGATGCCAGGCAAAAAACGCAGCAAGATTGGACATCTTGCGAGGCTTTTTAACGCAGCAGATGCGTTTTCAAGGGCAAAATACACCCGTCAATCAACACATCAGGACACCCTAAATGGGAATGCCTATGCATCCCATGCATTGGCTTTTTCCACTTCGCGCCAAGCCGCCAGAATCAGGCTGCCGTCGTTGTCTTTCAAAAGCGCGACATCGGAAAGCATGCGCCGCCATACGCGGGCATTTTTCAGGCCGTGCATCAGGCCGAGGTAATGGCGCACCATATGCCGCAAAATCGTTCCCCGCCCTGCCTGAATCTGTGTTTGGCTGTATTCATACAGCCGCTGCACCAATTCGGCATAAGCGGCCGGCGCACGGGTATCGCCGTAAAACAGCGCATCCCATTCGCGCATCACCATCGGGTTGTGGTAGGCCTCGCGCCCGACCATCACGCCGTCGACATGTTTCAGATGGCCTGCAATGGCTTCATTGTCGGCAATGCCGCCGTTGATGATGATTTCTAAATCGGGAAAATCTTGCTTCAGGCGGTAAACATATTCGTATTTCAGCGGCGGCACTTCGCGGTTTTCTTTCGGCGACAGGCCGTCGAGCCAGGCGTTGCGCGCGTGCACGATATAGGTGCGGCAGGCGGTTTTTTCACGCAAGGTGCCGACAAAATCAGCCACGGTGCTGTATTCGGTTTGGCGGTCGACACCGATGCGGTGCTTCACAGTAACGGGAATCTGCACCGCATCCTGCATGGCGTTCAAGCAATCGGCCACCAACAAGGCTTCGTTCATCAAACACGCACCAAACGCGCCTTTCTGCACGCGCGGGCTGGGGCAGCCGCAGTTTAGGTTGACTTCATTATAGTCGTATTGTGCCGCGGCTTTGGCGGCTTTAGCCAACAATGCCGGCTCGCTGCCGCCCAACTGCAAAGCCAGCGGCTGCTCGCCCTCGTTAAACCGTAAAAACCGCTCAGCATCGCCGTAGACCACCGCACCGGCATTGATCATTTCGGTGTAGAGCCAGGTGTGGCGGGTAATCTGACGCGCCATATAGCGGTAATGGCGGTCGGTCCAATCGAGCATCGGGGCAACGCTCAGGCGGCGCGGCGGCAGGGTTTCAGACGGCATATCGTGTTTCGGCTGTTGATAGGGTTCAGACGGCATTATAGCAAATGCGGCAGACACACATCAGCCAGAAAAAGCAAGAGGGCGCCGCGGGTGATGACGCTGACTTTGATTTGAAGCAATATCGGGCAATATTTCGCTCTCCAAACCGGCCAATTTAAATTGTATATATGTTAACATTTTTAAAAATTTTCAAATCATATTCGTGTAATTGCATGTAGTTAAAAGCACAATTGCCAAACATTGTTTTTGTTTATATATTCTCAACTTATTTAAGGACCTGCTATGAAACAGCTAAAAACGTTTCTGCTTTGGGGTCTGGTGGTATTGGTCGGCGTCGCCGCCTTTTCTACTCTGGCCCTGCACCGCGGCGAACACGTCAACGCGGTATGGATGATTGTGGCCGCCGTATCCGTGTATTGCATCGCTTATCGGTTTTACAGCCTCTATATCGCGAAAAATATTCTTGAGTTGGATGCAAACCGCATGACGCCGGCCGAACGCCACAATAACGGTGTCGACTATGTTCCTACCCGTAAAGGCGTGTTGTTCGGCCACCATTTTGCCGCCATTGCCGGCGCAGGCCCACTGGTCGGGCCGGTGCTGGCCGCGCAAATGGGCTATCTGCCCGGCACGCTGTGGATTATCTTCGGCGTGGTATTTGCCGGTGCCGTGCAGGATATGATGGTGTTGTTTGTCTCGATGCGCCGCGACGGCAAATCGCTGGGCGACATTGTGAAACAAGAGCTCGGCACCACGGCCGGCATCATTGCTTCTATCGGTATTCTGATGATTATGATCATCATCACTTCGGTGCTGGCGCTGATTGTGGTAAAAGCACTCACCCACAGCCCGTGGGGCACGTTTACCATTGTGGTTACCGTGCCGATTGCGCTGTTTATGGGTGTCTACAGCCGCTATATCCGCCCCGGCCGCATCGGTGAAATTGCTATTTTCGGCTTTATCGCGCTGATGCTGGCGGTGATTTACGGCGATGTGGTGGCGCAAAGCCCCATCGGCCATTGGTTTGACCTCAACGGCGTGCAACTGGCCATCTTTATTATGGCTTACGGCACCATCTCTTCATTGCTGCCGGTATGGTTGTTGATGACTCCGCGCGATTTTCTTTCTACTTTTCTGAAAATCGGCACCATCATGGCTCTGGCGTTCGGCATCATCGTTGTCGGCCCCGAGCTGCGCATGCCTGCCGTCACCCACTTTATCGACGGCTCCGGCCCGGTATTTTCGGGCAAACTGTTTCCGTTTTTGTTTATCACCATCGCCTGCGGTGCGGTATCCGGCTTCCATGCTTTGATTGCTTCGGGCACCACGCCGAAAATGATTGATAACGAAGTGAACGTGCGCATGATCGGCTACGGCGGCATGCTGATGGAAAGCTTTGTTGCCATCATGGCCCTGGCCGCCGCCGCCTGCCTCGAACCCGGCGTTTATTTCGCCATGAACAGCCCGGCTGCCTTAATCGGCACCGACCCGGCCACTGCCGCACACGCGATTACCACTCATCTGCAAATCCCGGTAGATGCCGCCACCTTGGCCAACACCGCGCGCGAAGTCGGCGAACACACCATCCTTTCCCGCGCCGGCGGCGCCCCCACCCTTGCAGTCGGCATGGCGCATATCATGAGCCGTCTGATTCCGGGTGAAGCAATGATGGCTTTTTGGTATCATTTCGCGCTTTTATTTGAAGCTTTGTTCATTCTCACCGCAGTGGATGCCGGCACCCGTGTCTCACGCTTTATGTATCAAGACTTGCTCGGCATTTTCATCAAACCGCTGGGAAATTCCGGCAGCATTCCGGCCAATTTGGTAGCCACTGTGCTGGCCGTCGGCTCGTGGGGCTACTTTCTTTACACCGGCGTCACCGACCCCTTGGGCGGCATCAATTCCCTGTGGCCGCTGTTCGGTATCGGCAACCAGATGCTGGCCGGTATCGCGCTGATTATGATCAGCGTGGTGTTGGTGAAAATGAAAAAAGAGCGTTTCGTATGGGTATCGTTGCTGCCGGCACTCGGCTTGCTGGTGGTTACCACGGTTGCCTGTCTGCAAAAACTGTTTGATGCCGATGCCCGTGTCAGCTTTATGGCTCACGCCGCCAAATACCGCGATGCTGCCGCTGCGGGTGAAATTCTGGCGCCGGCCAAAGATTTGGCGCAGATGAACCAAATCGTGCTCAACGATTATGTAAATTCAGGTTTGGCGCTGGCCTTTCTCGCCGTGGTGATTTTTATCGCCGTTTACGGCCTGCAAGTGGCTTTGAAAGCCCGTAAAATCGCTTGGCCGACGGCCAAAGAAGTGCCCGCAGTATACCGAAACGAGGTGCAAACCCATGAAACCCGACTCTGATTTAAAAGGCCGTCTGAAAAACTGGTACACAAGCCTGCGTATTTTTGCCTACTATATGGCAGGCATTCCGGATTACGACAATTACGTTGCCCGGCAGCGCCGATACAATGCCCAAGCACCGGTAATGAGCCGCTTGGAATTTCTGGATTACTGCCAACAGCGCCGTAACGGCAGCGGCCGCTGCTGTTAAAGCCTCCGGCAGGCCGGCTTTTCCTTGACACAAGTAACCGTCCGCCCGATTTTTTCACCCCGCCCCGTGCGGGGTTTTCTACATCCTGCCCTGCTGTTTCAGGCGGCCTTAAAAGCCTATCGAACGCAAACAAGAAAACCATCAGGCCGTCTGAAAATAAAATCTGTTCACATTTCAATATGCAGCATCTGCATCCGCTATTCATATCCGGCAAACAATCCCACCGACAACTTCCGCCGGCGCCCCCACAACCAGAACCACACACGCCGCCGCTGCCCTTTGACCTGACTCAAACCGGCTGCAATTCTCTTTGTTAAACACATACATTTTTCGTGCAAATATGTTAATCTTGCGCTGATTCAGTAAGCACTACAAAATACTACATTAAAATATTAACAAACTGATTCCGTTTTATCCAACCTCAACAAACCTTCTTAAGGATACGCCATGAAACATTTAAAAACGTTTCTGATTTGGGGCATCGTGGTATTGGTCGGCCTGGCCGCCTTTACCACGCTTGCCATGAGCAGGGGCGAGCAGGTGAGCGCCGTCTGGATGGTGGTGGCCGCCATCTCGGTTTACTGCATTGCCTACCGCTTCTACAGCCTTTTCATCGCCAAACAGGTGATGGAGCTGGATGCCAACCGCCTCACCCCCGCCGAGCGCCATAACGACGGCCTCGACTATGTGCCCACACACAAAGGCGTGTTGTTCGGCCACCACTTCGCCGCCATTGCCGGCGCCGGCCCCTTGGTCGGCCCTGTGCTGGCCGCACAAATGGGCTATCTGCCCGGCACACTGTGGATTATCTTCGGCGTGGTATTTGCCGGTGCCGTGCAAGATATGATGGTGTTGTTTATCTCAATGCGCCGCGACGGCAAATCATTGGGCGACATCGTAAAACAAGAATTGGGCACCACCGCCGGCATTATCGCTTCTGTCGGCATTTTGATGATTATGGTCATCATTATGGCGGTGTTAGCGCTGATTGTGGTCAAAGCACTCACCCACAGCCCGTGGGGCACGTTTACCATTGCCGCCACCATGCCGATTGCGCTGTTTATGGGCATCTACACCCGCTATATCCGCCCGGGTAAAATCGGTGAAATTTCCATTGTCGGCTTTATTTTGCTGATGCTGGCAATTGTGTACGGCGAAAATGTGGCCAACAGCTCATATGCGCACTTTTTCGACCTCACCGGTGTGCAGCTCACTTGGGCGATTATGATTTACGGCTTTGTGGCAGCGGTGTTACCCGTGTGGCTGTTGCTCACGCCGCGTGATTACCTTTCCACCTTCCTGAAAATCGGCACTATCATTGCGCTGGCAATCGGCATCATCATCGTCAGCCCCGCTTTGGAAATGCCGGCGGTAACCAAATTTATCGACGGCACCGGCCCCGTGTTCTCAGGCAGCCTGTTCCCCTTCCTGTTTATCACCATTGCCTGCGGCGCAGTATCCGGCTTCCATGCGCTGATTTCTTCGGGCACCACGCCGAAAATGATTGAAAACGAAACCCATGTGCGCATGATCGGCTATGGCGGCATGCTGATGGAAAGCTTTGTGGCGATTATGGCTTTGGCCGCCGCTTCCGTGCTCGATCCCGGTATTTATTTCGCCATGAACAGCCCGGCTGCCTTAATCGGCACCGATGCCGTACAAGCCGCGCAAGTGGTCACCCAAATGGGCTTCCCGATTGATGCGGCCACCCTCTTGCACACCGCCGATGCGGTGGGTGAAAACACCATCCTTTCCCGTGCAGGCGGCGCCCCCACGCTGGCCGTAGGTATGGCATACATCATGAGCCAGCTGATTCCCGGCGAAGCAATGATGGCCTTCTGGTATCACTTTGCACTCCTGTTTGAAGCCCTGTTCATCCTCACCGCTGTCGATGCGGGCACCCGTGTGGCGCGTTTCATGATTCAGGATTTGGGCGGCATTTTTGTCAAACCGTTCGGCAACACCGATTCCCTGCCCGCCAACCTGGTGGCCACACTGCTGGCCGTGAGCTTCTGGGGCTACTTCCTCTATATCGGCGTTACCGACCCTCTGGGCGGCATCAACTCGCTGTGGCCGCTGTTCGGCATCGGCAACCAAATGCTGGCCGGTGTGGCGCTGATTATGGTGAGCGTGATTTTGGTGAAGATGAAAAAAGAGCGCTACGTATGGGTGCCGCTGGTGCCGGCGCTGTTGGTATTGTTTGTGACCTGCTACGCCAGCATGCAGAAACTGTTCCACAGCAATCCGTCTATCGGCTTTTTGGCACACGCCGCCAAATTTAAAGATGCGGCTGCGCGCGGCGAAATCCTCGCACCGGCCAAAGACGCGGTGCAAATGAACCAAATCGCCTTCAACGACTACGTCAATTCCGGCCTGACCGTATTGTTTCTGTCGGTCGTGGTGATTGTGGCCGTATATGGCTTGCGAGTGGCGCTGAAAGCCCGTAAAGTAGCATGGTCTACCGCCAAAGAAGTGCCTGCGGTTTACCGTAACGAGGTAAAAGCCAATGAGCAATAACATCCTGCAACACATCAAGCGCGCATGGAAAACCGCACGCCTCACCGCCAACCTGATGGTAGGCGTGCCCGATTATGACAATTACGTTGCCCAACAACGCAAACATAATCCCAATGCGCCCGTGATGACTGAATTGCAGTTTCAGGATTACTGCCGCAAGCGCCGCTGCGGTGCCAACGGCGGACGTTGCTGCTAGGGTGTCCTGATGTGTCGTTTATGAGGGGATTTTTGTTTCTGGAAATGCAGATGCCAAGCAAAAAACGCAGCAGATGCATTTTCAGGAGCAAAATACACCCATAAATCGAATGGTCAGCACCCTACGCCAACCCCTGAAAACAAGGCCGTCTGAAAACTTTCAGACGGCCTTGTTTACCTTTATCTTGCAGATAGCGCAATAGCGGGCGTATTTTACAAAATGCCCTTTCGCCTATGTCAAATCCGTGTAAAATCCTGCCTGTTGCGCTCTATTAAAGAAGGATAACCAGCATGTTCCAGCACGTCGAATTCTACCCCGGCGACCCGATTCTCAGCCTTGTCGAAACCTATCTCAACGACCCGCGTGCCGAAAAAGTCAACCTCGGCATCGGCATTTATTTTGATGAAAACGGCAAACTGCCGGTGCTGGCTTCCGTGCGCCGGGCCGAAATCGAACGTGCCGCCGAAGCGCAGCCGCGCCCTTATCTGCCGATGGAAGGCTTGGCCGAATACCGCAGCGCCGTTCAAAATCTATTGTTCGGCACCGACAACCCCGCCCTAGCCGACAAGCGCATTGCCACCATTCAAACCCTCGGCGGCTCCGGCGCGCTGAAAATCGGTGCCGACTTTCTGCACCGCTGGTTTCCGCAGGCGCAAGCTTATGTCAGCGACCCCACTTGGGATAATCACAAAAGCATTTTTGAAGGGGCAGGCATCCAAACCGGCACTTACCCTTATTACAACCCCGAAAACGGCAGCGTTAAGTTTGAAGAAATGCTCACTTTTTTCCTCGGCCTGCCCGAAAACAGCATTCTGATTCTGCACCCATGCTGCCACAACCCCACCGGTGTAGATTTAAGCCGCGCCCAATGGGATGCCGTGCTCGAAATTATTCAAACCCGCAAACTGATTCCGTTTATGGACATCGCCTACCAAGGCTTCGGTGATGATTTGGACAGCGATGCTTATGCCATCCGCAAAGCCGCCGCATTGGGTTTGCCGCTGTTTGTGAGCAATTCGTTTTCCAAAAACCTGTCACTTTACGGTGAGCGCGTCGGCGGCCTGAGCGTGGTATGCCCGAATGCCGAAGAAGCTGAATTGGTGTTCGGCCAACTCAAGCTCGGCGTGCGCCGTGTCTATTCCAGCCCACCCGCACACGGCGGCTATATCACCGCCCGTGTGATGAACGATGAAGCGCTGTGCCGGCAATGGGAAAGCGAAGTCTATGCCATGCGCGACCGCATCCGCCTGATGCGCCAAAAGCTCTATGATGTCTTAACCGCCAAAATTCCCAACCGGGATTTCCGCTATTTCATCACCCAGCGCGGCATGTTCAGCTACACCGGCCTCAGCCCCGCGCAAGTGCAGCGCCTGCAAGACGAATTCGCCGTGTATCTGGTCGCCTCAGGCCGCATGTGTGTGGCCGGACTGAACGAGGGCAATATCGACTACGTGGCCGATGCATTTGCCGAAGTATTGAGATAATATTTGATTGCTAATAAAACAAAGGCCGTCTGAAGGTTGATACTATTCAGACGGCCTATTCATTGACAAAAATAACCTAAACCCATTCATAAAATTAAACCAACAAGGCGGCGGGCTGAAAATTTGCCGCCTTGCCGGCTTATTTTTGTGCGTGGGTATTAAAATCTTAACGATAACGGCAGGCTAAAACGCCTCACCCACTTTCACCCCGCCGGCCACATCTTTCGGCGTTGCCAATCTGGCCACCGCAGTTTGGGCGGCCTTGAATTCATCCGTATCCATCATGGCGGCCGCATCTGCCGCATCCAAGTTATTGGCCATATATTGCCAGCGCGCGGCCAACTCGGGGTTGTGCGGAATCACGAAGTCTGTGCGCAATTCATCCACCAAGTCAGGGCGGTTGCACACCAGCACGATATCGCAACCGGCATCAAACGAAAGCTGCGCACGCTCTTGGATACCGCCCGCACCGCATGCGCCTTCCATGGTGAGATCGTCGGAAAAAATCACACCGTCAAAGCCGATATCATCACGCAAAATCTGTTTCAGCCACACGCTTGAAAACCCTGCCGGCTGCGCATCTACTTGGGGGTACACCACATGTGCGGGCATCACTGCCGCCATCCCGGCCGCCGCCAGTTTGCGGAACGGCAGCATATCGGCAGTTTCCAATTCGTTCAGGCTGCGGTCATCTTGCGGCAGCACATGATGGCTGTCGCCCTCAACAAAACCATGGCCGGGAAAATGCTTGCCGCAAGACTTCATGCCGCCGCGGTTGAGCCCTTTTTGCAGCGCCAAAGCCAGCACGCCTACGATTTCGGCGCTTTGGTGGAAACTGCGGTTGCCGATCACCGCGCACTGCCCCCAATTCAAATCCAGCACCGGCGTAAACGACAAATCCACACCACAGGCGCTCAATTCGGCAGCCAATACCCAGCCCACTTGTTCCGCTTCGGCCTCAGCGGCCTTTGCTCCTTGTTCATCCCAAATTTCACCCAGCACCGCCATGGCCGGCAAGCGGGTAAACCCTTCGATAAAACGCTGCACGCGGCCGCCTTCGTGATCGACGGCAATAATCAGTTCGGGCGTGCGCAGTGCTTTGATGTCGGCTACCAGCGCTTTGAGCTGCGCCACATTGTCAAAATTGCGGCGGAACAGAATCACACCGCCGACAGCCGGGTCGAGCAAGCGTTGTTTTTCTGCCTCGGTGAGCGCAAAAGCGTGTACATCGGCCATTACCGGGCCGCGCGGAATATGGGGTTTTTGCATGATTTTCTCTGGGTAAACAATGTTTCAGACGGCCTATTGATCACTCAGGCCGTCTGAAACAAATAAATATAGTGAAATGAATAAAAAGTGCGACGGCGTTGCTGCACCTTGTCGTACTCGCTGTGCTGCCTTGTATCACTTATGTCTGCATTCCACCATAAACAAGCAACAGCTCAAATATTTCAGACGGCCTGAATCATAGGCCGTCTGAAAACAAGGTCATAGATTTAAGGCAGATTCAGTGCCAAAAACAAAGTGTTGCCGTCACGCTGCACCAGCAGCGGGATATTCTTACCGGCACTTTCGATGGCGCTGCGGAAAGTGGGTTCGTCTTCTACGCTGGTCTGGCCGACCGCCAGCACTTCGTCGCCGCGGCGCAAGCCGGCGCGGGCGGCGAGACCCTCGGCGCTAGCCACAATCAAACGTTTGCTGCCGCCAACTTCACGTGTTTGCAAGCTCAGGCCGATGTTGTCCATGCTGAATGCCTGCGCTTGCGGGGCGGCCTGAGCCGGGTTGCCGCTGTCGGCTTCACCCAATTCCATATTGCCGTCGGTCGAACCCAGCTGCACTTTGATATCGGTTTGTTTGCCTTTGCGCCACACGCCCAGATTCACTTCTTTACCCGGCGCCATCGCGCCCACCATCACCGGCAAATCGCTGGAAGCCCGCACTTCTTCGCCGTTAACGCTGCGCACGATATCGCCTACCTGCAAGCCTGCGCGGGCAGCGGGGCTGCCGGGCAACACTTTGGCAATCAGTGCGCCGCTGGCCTTGTCGAGGCCGAACGATTTGGCCAAATCATAGGAAACTTCTTGAATAATCACGCCCAACTGGCCGCGCTGCACTTTGCCGGTGGTTTTGAGCTGATCGGCCACATTCATCGCCACATCAATCGGAATGGCAAACGAAATACCCATAAAACCGCCGCTGCGGCTGTAAATCTGCGAATTGATGCCGACCACCTGCCCTTTGAGGTTAAACAAGGGGCCGCCGGAATTACCCGGATTAATCGCCACATCGGTTTGGATAAACGGCGTGTAGTTTTCGTTCGGCAGACTGCGCCCTTTTGCGGATACGATGCCGGCAGTCACGCTGTTGTCAAAGCCGAACGGTGCACCGATGGCCGCCACCCACTCGCCCGGCTTCAACTCTTTGGCATTGCCGATTTTGACCACCGGCAAATCGGTTGCTTCGATTTTCAACAGCGCCACATCCGATTGCTGATCAGAGCCGATAAGCTTGGCGGTGTATTCGCGTTTGTCGTTCAGCAGCACTTTGATATTGTTCATACCGCCGACCACATGGGTGTTGGTGAGAATATAGCCGTCGGGGCTGATGATGAAGCCCGAACCGAAATTCAGCTCGCCGTCGTCCTCAGGCTGCGGCACTTCGGGCATATTGGGCACCAGGCGCTTGAAAAATTCATAAAAAGGATCATTGTCGGGAAACTGGCTCAAATCCATGCCGCTATCATTGCGTGCAGAGGCCGCCGGTGCAGTTTTGGTGGCCTGAATATTCACCACAGTGGCGCCTTCTTGCTCCACCAGCTTGGTAAAATCGGGCAGCAGCATCTGCACCGTGCCATCATCGGTTTTGGTTTCTATGGTTTGCACCAAACTGCCTTTGTCTTCTTCTTTACCGAAGAAACTGCCCACTTTGTCGCAACCGCCCACAACCAATGCTGAAGCCACCAAGAGCACCATATATTTTGGCGTTTTGTTCACAACGTTTCCTTTATGATTTGTGTTATCCGAACAGCACCTGATTTTAAACGAAAACATCAGCTTTTGCACGGTACGGGCGCCCGGAAATCCGTTTGGGCGCCTTGATTTTACATCTTTTTAATGTTATGCCAACCCCTATTTCGCGGCAGCCGAAAGGCCGTCTGAAAACCTCATAACAACCCGTTTCAGACGGCCTTTTCACAGCGCACCTGCGTATGCGTGCTATCCGGCCATGGGGAGGTTTTTAGCCGGATACTCGCACAAATCATTAATCAGGCATTTTTCGCACTGCGGTTTTTGCGCCTTGCAGGTATAACGCCCGTGCAAAATCAACCAATGGTGCGCATCCAGCAAAAATTCTTTGGGCACTAAGCGCATCAGCTTGTCTTCCACTTCGCGCACGTTTTTCCCCGGCGCAATACGGGTGCGGTTAGACACGCGGAAAATATGCGTATCCACCGCCATCGCCGGCTGCCCGAATGCGGTATTGAGCACCACATTGGCGGTTTTTCGCCCCACGCCGGGCAGCGCTTCCAAAGCTTCGCGGGTTTGCGGCACTTCGCCGTGGTGTTTTTCCAGCAAGATGCGGCAGGTTTGCATGATGTGTTTCGACTTGGTTTTGTAAAGGCCGATGGTTTTGGTGTATTCCATCACACCGTCCAGCCCCAAATCCAACATCGCCTGCGGCGTAGCGGCCACAGGAAACAGTTTGGCAGTGGCTTTGTTCACCCCCACATCGGTGGCCTGCGCCGACAGCAATACCGCAATCAGAAGCTCAAACGGGCTGTTGAAATTCAATTCGGTGGTCGGGTGCGGATTGGCGGCGCGTAAGCGCTCGAAAATTTCTTGGCGGATTTGTTTGTTCATAACTATTTTATCCGGCAGCAGCCCGCAGCCTAGGGTGTCATGATGTGTCGTTTATGGAGAGATTTTTGTTCCTGAAAATGCAGGTGCAAGTCAAAAAACGCAGCAAGATTGGACATCTTGCGAGGCTTTTTCACGCAGCAGATGCGTTTTCAGGGGAAAAATACACCCTTAAATCGAATGGTCAGGATACCCTACTGCCAATCGGGCAAATTATTGTTGGATTGCTCATTTTGATGGGCGCGCCTGCTTGCGGAAAGCCCACGGTGCCTGCGGGTTGCGCCCGCGCCACAAGCCCGAGCGCTGCTGCCTGGCGGCGGCTTCGGCATACGCATATCCGGCATAATCCAAGCTGCTTTGCTTGCGCTTGGCAATCGATACATAATGCCAGGCATGGCCGTTTTCAAGCTGGTAAAGGTTGATATCCTGCCCGTTGAGAAACAGCTGCGCCACTTCGCGACCGTATTGGTCTTGCTCAAACACCGTCACTTGCACGGTCTGACCCGACAAGCGCTGCCGCAAAGCATCCCGTGCCGCTTTTCCATGCGCTTGATTGATTTCGGGCGCATCGATATAAGCCAAGCGCAACCGCCGGCGGCGGCCGTTTTCATCAATAACGCGTACAGAATCACCGTCCGACACTGCCTGCACACGAGCAGCATAACCGCCCGCCGCCTGCACCAGCACTTGCTGCCGGTTGTGCTCGCGTACAAAATCCATACCTGCCTGCAACCAGGCCGGCGATTCGCCCGAGGCCGGCTGAATACCGAAAAAACCCAACACAGCCAACAGCAGGCCATACCAAAATGATGAATCCATTGCTTGCGCTTATGATGTCAAAAAACAGTATTGTATCGCCTTATCGGGCGGAGACCAATTCAAAATGCGCACAGGCAAGGCCGGCCGGTGCAGTTAAGTATATCCATTCACAAAAATAAGCGAACAGCGTCGACCCGCCTGAGCTCGAAGAGGGCTGGTTTCGCTAAGGTGTCATGACCATTCAGAATGATTCAGATTTTTTGTGATAAAAGTACAGATGCAAGGCAAAAAACGCAGCAAGATTGGGCATCTTGCGAGGCTTTTTAACGCAACAGATTAACGCAACAGATGCGCTTTCAGGGGCAACACCCATAAATCGAATGGTCAGGACACCCTAAGGCGCTGAAGCGCCAAGTCAACCAGCCCCGTATGTGTGCACTGTCTTCGGCTCGCCGCCTTGTTAGCTTATTTTTGTGAATGGGCATTATTTGTTTGCCGAGGCCGTCTGAAAAGATTTCAGACGGCCTCGGCAAACCAACCCGCAGCAACATGATTCACAGCCGCTGTGGCGCGGAAAATGCGGAAAATTTAATGCTTTACGCTCAATTCGGCTCAATCACTTTTGCGCCCTCAGCAGTGCCCAACACCAGCACATCGGCGGCATTATGGGCAAACAGGCCGTTTTCGACCACACCGGGGATTTGGTTGATTTTGTCTTCCATCGTGACCGGCTGGCTCAAATCCAAGCCTTTTACATCTACGATTTGGTGGCCGTTAAACGTGGTAAAGCCGATACGCAGCTCCGGTTCGCCGCCCAATGCCACCAGTTTGCGCGACACCATAGAGCGCGCCATCGGAATCACTTCGACCGGCAGCGGAAATTTGCCCAAGCGCGACACATATTTACGCTCGTCGGCAATGCAGATGAATTTGTCTGCCATGCTGGCGACGATTTTTTCATTCAGATGCGCACCGCCGCCGCCTTTGATCATTTGCAGCGAATGGTTGATTTCATCGGCGCCGTCTACATACACGGCCAGGCGCGATACTTCGTTGAGCTGTACTTCGGGGATATCCAGCTGCGCCAAAAGCTCGGAAGTGCCTTTAGATGTAGACACCGCGCCTTTAATCTGCTTGCCGCTCACCGCCAGCACTTTGATAAATTCGTTGACGGTGCTGCCGGTGCCGATGCCGATGTATTCGTTTTCAGGCACAAATGCCAAGGCTTTTTCTGCCGCAATGCGTTTTAATTCTTCCGGTGTTGCCATTTAAGATTCTCCTCATTAAAAAATGATACTGCCCTTTGCTTATGCTAACATTTTTCGGCATCGGGTGCAGCTTTGTGATGCGTTTTCAGACGGCCTGCAACAATACTGCCGCCTGCGCTTCAATGCCTTCCATGCGCCCGAGGTAGCCGAGCTTTTCGTTGGTTTTGCCTTTGATGTTGACGGCGTTTTCGGGTAAGCCCAAATCGGCGGCGATGTTGGCGCGCATGGCGGCAATGTGCGGCGCGAGCTTGGGCTGTTGCGCGATGATGGTGCTGTCTACGTTCACCACCTGCCAGCCCGCCGCCTGCACCGCCTGATAAGCAGCCCGCAGCAACACGCGGCTGTCGGCATCTTTAAATTCGGCGGCGGTATCGGGAAAATGGCTGCCGATGTCGCCCAAACCTGCCGCGCCCAGCAGCGCATCGGTTACGGCGTGCAGCAGCGCATCGGCGTCGGAATGGCCGAGCAGGCCTTTTTCAAATGGAATAACCACGCCGCCGAGCACCAGCGGGCGGCCTTCGATTAATTGGTGCACATCGTAACCTTGTCCGATACGGATATTCATAGTTTTCCTTGCTTTTATCATTCAGACGGCCTTCATCATCCAGAAGCCGTCTGAAAATGAATGGTAATACAGTTAATCAGATAAAACGATGACAAGTTGTTCAGACGGCCTGAAACATCTCACTGATTTCCCTGCGTCAGACGGGGGCTATCCCATCAAAACCATTGCGATAACTAAAATTGATGGGTCGACACCCATCCTACCTTTATTATTCTGCCGTATTATTCTGCCGACCGCCGCCGGGGCGATGTATTCATCCTGCACAGTTGTGATGGCAGAGACCGTCGGTCGGATTCTCGAATCCGACACCTTTCACATCGCCTCAATCATGAGCAATAACCGGTGCCAACCGTTTTGTCGGATACAAGTATCCGGCTACTTC
Organism: Uruburuella testudinis; assembly: GCF_022870865.1. Classification (NCBI taxonomy): domain Bacteria; kingdom Pseudomonadati; phylum Pseudomonadota; class Betaproteobacteria; order Neisseriales; family Neisseriaceae; genus Uruburuella; species Uruburuella testudinis. The sequence continues at coordinate 823,682 of NZ_CP091508.1, read as the reverse complement.
CGTTCTGCCAACAACAGCCGCACAATGTATTCGTCTTGCGGCAGCGTCAGCTTCAAATTGCGGCTGTCGCCCTGCACTAACAAGGGTTTGATGCCCAAGGCCTCAACCGCACTCGCTTCGTCGGTAATCTCGCTCAAATCTTCGGCCGCCAACGCCTGCTGCAATAAGGCCGTCTGAAACAATTGCGGCGTTTGCGCCTGCCACAAGCCATCGCGCGGCACGGTGGCGGCAATCTGCTGCCCCGCATCGGCGCGTTTGAGGGTATCAGCCACCGGCACAGCCAGAATGCCGCCTTCGGGTTGGCCGCCCGCTTCGTCAATCAGGCGGCTCAAGGCTTCGGCGGGCAGGCAGCAGCGGGCGGCATCGTGCACCAGAATATTGTCGTGCGCAGCCGCTGTTTTGCTTTGCAGCAAGGCATTCACGCCGTTGCGCACGGTTTCGGCGCGGGTGTTTCCGCCGCATTTCAAAATACCGATTTTATGGTGTGCGGCCGTCTGAAACACATCATCGTCAGGCGACAATATCACAGCAATGTAATCGATTTGCGGATGGGCGCTGAAAATATCGAGTGTGTGCTGTAAAACGGTTTGGCCGTGAATCTGCACATATTGTTTGGGCTTGCCCGCACCGAAGCGCGCACCCACGCCGGCCGCCGGAATCAGCGCGATATTGCGGCTCATGCGCCGGCCTCTGCTGCTTTCGGCCGCCAGGCACAATGGCCGTCCGACGTTTTTTCGAGCGTATCCAGATAAGCTTCGTGTTCGGCCAGCTCGGCTTCGTTCGGCTGCACCACTTTCAGGTATTCGGGGCGCGGGCGGCGGTTGACTGCGGCTTCGGCGGCCGATTCGGCGAAGCTGTCGGCCAGTGAAAACTGCCCGCGCGTCATCGCCAGATACACTTCGCCCAGCAATTCACAGTCGATCAGTGCGCCGTGATACACGCGCTTGCTGCGGTCGACTTCAAAGCGCGTGCACAGCGCATCGAGGCTGGCTTTTTGGCCGGGAAACATCTGCCGCGCCATCGCCAGCGTGTCGGTTACCGTACAGCCCAGCGCTTCAATTGTGGGCAACCCCATGCGCTGGAATTCCATGTTCAAAAAGCCGACGTCGAATTTGGCATTATGGATAATCAATTCGGCACCGCGTAAAAAATCGGCAATCTGCTGCCCCACTTCGGCAAACACGGGGGCATTTTTTTCTTCCAACACATCAATGGTAAGGCCGTGTACGGCAGCGGCCTCTTCGGGCATGTCTCGCTCGGGATGAACATATAAATGCAGATTTTTGCCGGTGAAGTGGCGGTTGGTCATTTCCAGGCCGGCGAATTCGACCAAGCGGTCGCCGCTGCCGGCATAAAGGCCGGTGGTTTCGGTATCGAGAATAATTTGGCGTTGGCTCATGATGGCACTCTGAAATCGGGTTCAGCGCATCATACTAAAAGCGGCGGTTAATGTAAAAGGCGGCGGCCGGGCAAATGCCGGTAAAACAGCTGCCAAGGTGTTCTAGCCATTCTCTTCTGCGGGAATTTTTGCCCCTAGAAATGCGGCTACCGGACAAAAACGCGGCAAGATTGGATATCTTGCTGGGTTGTTAGCGCAGCAGATATTTTCAGGAATAAAAATCCCCGCATAAACAAATGGTCGGGTTGCCCCACTCGAAGGCCGGCAATATTTAGGGCAAATTTAAGGCAAAACGGCCTTTTTCCGAGCAAATCACTCAAGTTTATGAAAATTTATTTCATTTAAAAACAATATTTTATTTATTAAATATAAAATAATAACAATTATCATTTGCAAGGCAGAAAAAATTTGTTTACTATGCATTCAACGGTTAAGCAACACCCCACACAAGCAAACAAGCAAAGGAGAGCGAAATGCCCGAAAGTATTTTCAAGCAAGTCTCTCTGGATATTTTGAGACTGCACCAACACACCGCCCGCTCGCTGCTGGCCGTGCAACATGCAGATGAAGCAGAAATCCACGATGCTGTGTATGTAACGCTTGAGGGCAGATATTATGTGCTGCTGCCCGATACCGCCGCACCCTGCGATGCGCTGACCGGCATTTTTCTGATTGAAGCCGATGACGAACAGGCCCGCTTGAGCTGGGTGGCCACCACCCGCGCCGTGCAACGTAAAGACACTTTATACCGCCGCGCCCTTGCCGCCCTGCAACGGCGTGTGCAGCAAACCAAGCAATCGCTGAATCAGGCTGCCAACAGCTGCCTGCTGGAGCTGACGCCGCAACAAGGCCGTCTGACCATCAGCGACAACAAAGATTTCGCGCTTTCACCGCATGATTTGATGAAAGCATTGTATCCGGCAGCTTACAACATGGAGAAATTCGCCTGATTAGACAACAGTTTTGGTAGTGGTTTGTGTTCCTTTTGCGCCCCCTCGTGGGGCGACTTTTTTTGTGCCGCCACTTCAGCCTGCGCTCACCCTGAAAACCGCACTGCGCCATCATCATGCAAGATGGATTGTCGCAATTCAAAAAAGCCGGCCGGTTTGCTTTGGCGCACGGGTCTTGCTCGACTTAAGCTTCGCCATTGCACGCCGGAGATGCTACTTAAGTTCCCAAACAAATTGATTTTATTTCGCTTTCCGCCAAAAACGATAACATCAGTCAAGCTTTTTTCGTGCTTCACCGCATTTAACCGCTGCAACCTCAGCATCACGACACCGCCTGTTTGCCGCTTTATACCATTCACAGAGCAAGCCGGCAAAGCGGCAAACCGAAAGCCGCACAACCAGATTATTTTTGCAAATGGGTATTACCGGTTTACTTTTTGAATCGGCATGATAGGCTTTCAGACGGCCTTACATTACAATAGGCCGTCTGAAAACGTTTGATCCGACCATGATTATGCAACTTTTAAAATACATCCAATCGCAAGGCATCGGCAGCCGCAAGCAATGCCAATGGCTGATTGAAAACAACTGCATCACGCTCAACGGCGAAATCTGCAACCGCCCCAAAGCCGACATCGACCCCGCCGCCGTCCGTTCGCTCGAAATAGACGGCGAAGCGCTGGCGGTGGTGCCCATGCCGTATTTCTATATTCTGCTCAACAAACCGGCTGATTATGAAACCTCGCACAAGCCGCAGCAATACCCGAGCGTGTTCAGCCTGTTTCCCGACCATATGCGCCAAATCGACATGCAGGCTGTCGGCCGCTTGGATGCCGACACCACCGGCGTGCTGCTGATTACCAACGACGGCCAGTTCAACCACCGCGTCACCTCGCCCAAGCATAAAGTGGCGAAACTTTACCGCGTTACCCTCAAACACCCGGCCGACGAAGCGCTGTGCGCCACACTGAAGCAAGGAGTATTGCTGCACGACGACAACGAAACCGTGCGCGCCGCCGATGCCGTATTGGAACACCCGCACACTTTGCTGCTCACCATTACCGAGGGCAAATATCACCAGGTCAAACGCATGGTGGCCGCCGCCGGCAACCGTGTGGAGGCTTTGCACCGCAGCCGCTTTGGTGGATGGGATACCCAAAATCTGGCACCCGGCGAATGGAAATTCATCGAAATCTAAAAATTTGCAGTTTTTTCGGCATCTGCTGAAATTATTTTTATTTTAAAAATGAAATATTTATTCTATTTCCGGCATTGTTTACAAAAATTAACGCACACATTGGCGAACTATTATATAATTCAACCGTCTGAGTAACACTTACTTCGCGAGAAGTAAGTAAGTGAGTAAGACGTTTTCCCCGTAATGTGTTTGGCCATCTATACTTTTCCCCTTAGTATAGATGGTTTTTTTTGCCCCGCTTTTCTGCCCGGGCAAACATTTATATCTTTACAGCCTACCCTGCCGGCCGACCTTGCCCGCCCGCGCGCCTTGGCGCATCTTAGCAACACAACCCTGCCGGTTTCCGATAACCGTTCATTAAAATATAGCGCCACGCAACTTCATCTTGACTACATGCCACTACATTGGGCTATAATCCGCCTGCATGAGCCGGCACGCCCGGCCTGTTGTGAAAGCAGCACCATACTGCAACCGCGTACAAACTGCGCCGCCGCAGCCGGTGCAGCCAAGCCGTTTATGATTTTTTTGTTTCCAAACATACCGATACCGCGCAGAAAGCACGGTGCAGATATATTGGGCAAACAAAAAAAACCACGCCAAAACAAACGGCTGCACCCATTCGTCAACATAAGCCGGCAAAACAAACCGACACAGCCAGATTATTTTGATGAACTTATGCTTCACAATACTCAACCAAACTTTATCAATGCAAAAGGAATCGAATATGGGCATCAAGATTGCCATCAACGGCTACGGCCGCATCGGACGACAAGTATTACGCGCAATCTACGACTACAAACTGGATAAGCAGCTCGAAGTGGTGGCGGTCAACGCCAGCGGCAGCTTGGAAACCAATGCCCATCTGACCAAATTCGATACCGTGCACGGCCGTTTTCAGGCCGATGTGGCTTATGATGAAAACCATCTGATCATCAACGGCAAAAAAATCCCCTTTTTCTCCACCCGCAACCCGGCCGAACTGCCTTGGGAGCTGCTCGGCGTGGATTTGGTGATGGAATGCACCGGTGCTTTTACCAGCAAAGCCGCAGCCAAAGTACACCTCGAATCCGGCGCCAAAAAAGTGCTGATTTCGGCACCCGGCGGCGATGATGTTGATGCTACCATCGTTTACGGCGTCAACCACAATATCCTCACTGATGAAATGACCGTGGTTTCTAACGCTTCCTGCACCACCAACTGCCTGGCGCCTGTAGCCAAGGCGCTGAACGATTCAATCGGCATCAACAAAGGGGTGATGACCACCATTCACGCGCTGACCAACGATCAAACCGTTACCGATGTGCGCCATAAAGATCTGCGCCGCGCCCGCAGCGGCGTGGAAAATATGATTCCCACCAAAACAGGTGCAGCCAAAGCGGTGGGGCTGGTGTTGCCCGAATTGAAAGGCCGCCTCGACGGGCTGGCCATCCGCGTGCCCACAGTCAACGTTTCGCTGGTGGATTTGAGCTTTGAAGCCGGCCGCGATACCGACGCCGCCGAAATCAACAGCATTTTGCAGGCGGCGGCAGAAGGCAGCATGAAAGGCGTGCTCGGCTACAACACTCTGCCGCTGGTATCGATGGATTTCAACCACACCACCCAAGCCAGCCATTTTGACAGCACCCTCACCAAAGTAACCTGCGGCAATATGGTGAAGGTGTTTGCCTGGTATGACAACGAATGGGGCTTCAGCTGCCAAATGCTCAATACCGCCCGCGCCATGTTCGGCATGGAAGTGACGCCGTTCGAATAATACCCGTTTAAAAACATCAAGCCGTCTGAAAACAAATGTCGTTTTCAGACGGCCTGATAACTTTACACCAGCCGTTTATTTTTTACTCAACGTCAGTCCCGTCCAACCAAACAGCAATGTCAGCAACAAACACAAATAACAGAAAAACGCATACGGCAGATAAGCCCACACCGGCACGCCGAGCGCTTGGCTGATAAACACCCCGCACACACTCCACGGCACCAGCGGATTGATAACCGTGCCCGCATCTTCCAAGGTGCGCGACAGATTGCGCGGATGCAGGCCGAGCTTGTCGTATACCGGTTTGAACGTTTCACCCGCCAACAACACGCTCAAATATTGCTCGCCCACCAACACATTCACCCCCACCGCCGTAGCGGCCACGCTGAATGTGGCACGGCCGGCATTGGTGAGGAAACGGCGCATACTTTCCAGCAGCGCAGGAATAATGCCCAATGCAAACAGCAGCCCGCCGAGGCTTAAGCCTAAAATCACGATGGTTTGGGTGAAAAACATACTCTCGATGCCGCCGCGCGACACCAAGCGGCCGATATTTTCAAAATCGCCCTCCGGCTTGAAACCGCCGTAAAACCAGCCCCCCAGTTGGGTCAAATCGGGTGAGCTGTGGAAATAAGTAACCACCAGCGCCAACAATATCGTTGCCATCATCGCCACAATCGCATTAACCCGCCGCACCGCCAACAACACCAACAAAGCAAACGGCAGCAGCGAATAGGCGTGAACGAGCCTTGAAGCAGACAGTTGCTCGCGGAAAACGGCCGTGCTGTTCAAATCATTGGCGGCCACGGCGGGCAACAGCCACAACGTCAGCGCCGCCGTTATCAGCCAAGCCGGAATGGTGGTGTAGGCCATATTGCGGATATGCTCAAACAAATCAATGCCCACCACCGAAGCGGCAATGCCGGTCGTGTCTGAAAGCGGCGACATTTTATCGCCGAAAAACGCCCCCGACACCACCGCCCCCGCCGTCATCGCCAAATCAGCATGAAACGCTTCACCCATGCCGATAAAGGCCACGCCGATGGTGGCGCAAGTGGTGAGGCTGCTGCCGATGGCAATCCCGATAAGCGAGCTGAGAACAAAAGCGGAAAAGTAAAAATACTGCGGCGAAATCCAGCCGAAGCCGTAATACATCAAGGTGGGAATCGCACCGCTCATCATCAGCGCACTCACCAGCAGGCCGATAAAGAAAAACAGATAAACCGCGCCCATGCCCTGCCCCACCGAAGCCACCATCCTGTTCTGCATATCAGCATATTTCGCACCGCGCAACATGCCGTAGAGCAACAGCGCCATAATGGCGGCCAATATCGCCATATGCGGCAGCCAGCCCAGCGAAATAATACTGTATCCCATAGCGGCCACCATCAGCGTGCCTACCAGAAACGCCTCCGGGCGCGGCATCTCGAGCAGCGGTTTGAAGCTGAACATATCGCTTATATCCTTGTATCGGTTTATGCTGATACCCATTGATCAAAATAAACCAACTGCATCGGCTGATTTTTATCAATAGGCATAAAACCCGTTATTTTAGCCGTTTTAGGCCGTCTGAACAAAGAAAACCGCCACAGATGCCGCAGTAATGCCATTCATAAAAATAAGCCGGCTCTTTTATGAATGAGTTAATACCCATACACAAAAATAATTTAACCGCGTTGGCCGCTTCGCTGTACCCATGCACCCCCCGCCTCAACCCGACACCGTGCCAGCTTACTTTTATGAATGAATGGGTATGCAAGCATTTTTTTCAGACGGCCTTTACCTGCACAGGGTTTTCGTGAGCAGAACCCGCGCGATACAGCCTGTAGGTCGGGCTCTCGAATCCGATATTTTTCAGACGGCCAAAATCATTTGAAATAACAAGAATATCGAACTATTTTTCGGATACAAGTATCCGACAGTTGCTCCGCTTACCCAATTCAGCCCGCCACCTTGTTATACCCATTCACAAAAAAACCTAATTGTGTTGGCTCGCCTACCCGTAGTAGCTGGGCTGTCTGCGGCTTGCTGCCTTGCATCACTTCTTGCTTTATTTCACGTTTATTTCACGATAGAAATGGGCATAGAAAAAGCCGTCTGAAATTTTCAGACGGCTTTGTTCGCAGCAAACATCAAATCTGATCGGCTTTATGGCCTTTCACCGCAAAGAAAACAATGTAGAGGTAGCAGACAGCTGATACCACAAAGGAAAGCAGCAGACCGATATGGTCGGCGGTAAAGCCTTGAATCACAGGCACAATCGCGCCACCCACAATGGCCGTACAAATCACGCCGGAAGCAATACCGGTAAATTTGCCCAAGCCTTTGGTGGCCAATGAGAAAATGGTGGGGAACATAATCGAGTTGAAGAAACCGATGGCAATCAGCGACCACATCGATACTGCGCCGCCGCCGGCCAGAATGGCGATGGTAATCAGCGCCACGGCCATCAAGGCGTTAAAGGCCAGGTATTTGTTGGGCGCGATTTTGTTCATCACCACAGAACCGAGGAAGCGGCCGACCATCGCACCACCCCAATACAGCGCCAAGTATTTGGCACCGGTAGAATGGCTCAAACCGGCGGTCACTTCCATCACGCTGACCAGCAGCGAACCGATAGACACTTCGGCACCCACATAGCAGAAAATGCCCAATGCGCCCAATACCAAATGTTTGTATTGCCACACGCTGGTTTTGCCGTCGTGGTTTTGCTCGGTTTCGGCTTCGGCGATTTTACGGGCATCGGGCAGCTTGATCATTTTCACAAACAGCGCCAGCAAAACCAGCAAACCGGCCAACCCCAAATAAGGGATTTGCACTGAAGAAATCTGCTCGGCCTGGCTGGTTGCCTGAGTGGCTGCATCGGAAAGAATCAGCGCAGAACCCAACAACGGCGCCACAGTGGTGCCCAATGAATTGAATGCCTGCACCAAAGTGAGCGTGGCCGATTCTTTGCCGGGTTTGGCCAGCAGGGTAACATAGGGGTTACCCGCCACTTGCAGCAAGGTTACGCCTGATGCCAGAATAAACAGTGCGCCCAAAAAAATCGGGTATGACGCGCTGCCGGCTGCCGGGTAAAACAGCAAGCAGCCTACGGCGGTCAGCAAAAAGCCGCCGATCACGCCGTTTTTATAGCCGAGCTTCTCAACCAGCTTGCCCATCGGTATCGACATGATGGCATAAGCGGTAAAGAAGCAAAACTGAATCAGCATGGCCTGAAAATAGCTCAGGCTGAAAATAGCTTTCAGGTGGGGAATCAGAATGTCGTTCATGCAGGTAATGAAGCCCATCATGAAAAACAAGGCGGTCAATACCGACAGGGCGGTATTATTGCTTTGATTTTGCGATTGTGTAGACATTGTCGTTGCCTTTAGTTGATGTAGTAAAATTAAACTTGCTGAGTATTTGAGGTTAATCTGTGTAAATCAGGCTGCATCATACTGCGATTCCTGAAATTTTCATACTGTTATTTTCCAACGTAAAACAAATACTTAAAGGCCGTCTGAACGTAATCTTCTTTACATTTTTCAGACGGCCTTGCTTTATTTGATACAGCTCAAACAAATATAACAACCGTTAAACTTAATGACCCATACGAGCCGGCTGGCTTGGCACTTCAACGCCTGAACAAAACCGACTTTCTCAAGCCGAGGCAAGCCGATGAAGCAGGATGATTTAAGAGTAACGGTTAGGGTGTCCGGACAATTTGTTTATGAGGGGATATTTGTTCCTGAAAATGCAGATGCCAGGCAAAAAATGCAGCAAGATTAAACATCTTGCGAGGCTTTTTAACGCAGCAGATGCGTTTTCAGGGGCAAAATACACCCGTAAATCGAATGGTCGGGACACCCTAGGGCTATTCACATCAGCATTCGCCTTTGTCTTTATCACAATTGGCATTGCGGTAAAGCTTGATCAAATGCGCGGTCGAGCTGTCGTGCGGCTGTACTTCGATTTCACCGGTCAGCTCGGCCAAAATGGTTTTGGCCAATTGTTTGCCCAACTCCACGCCCCACTGGTCAAAGCTGTTGATATCCCAAATCACGCCCTGCACAAAGGTTTTGTGCTCATACAGCGCAATCAGGCTGCCCATATTGCGGGGGTTGATTTTATTAAGCAAAATCAGGTTGCTGGGGCGGTTGCCGGAAAAGGTTTTATGCGGCACCAGCTCTTCGATGCGCGCCTCATCCATGCCTTGCGCCTGCAATTCCGCCCGCACCTCGTCCGGCGTTTTGCCGCGCATAAAGGCTTCGGCTTGGGCAAACACGTTGGCCAGCAAAATTTCATGGTGCCCGGGCAGGTTGCTGCGTTTTTCCAGCGAGGCAATCAGATCAATCGGGGTGATGTGGGTGCCCTGATGCAGCAGTTGAAAGAAGGCATGCTGACCGTTGATGCCGGTTTCGCCCCAGATAATCGGCGCGGTTTCATGCTCTACCGTTTTGCCGTCGAGGGTAACCTGCTTGCCGTTGCTTTCCATATCCAATTGCTGGATAAACTTAGGCAGGCGGTGCAGATGCTGGTCGTAAGGGGCGATGATGTGGCTGCCGCCACCGTAATAATTGATATACCACACGCCGATCATGCCCAGCAGCACCGGCATATTTTGCTCCAGCGGCGCATTGATGAAATGCTGGTCGACCAAATGTGCGCCGTTGAGCATTTCGATAAAGTTTTCTTCGCCCAAATACAGCATAATCGGCAAACCGATGGCCGACCACAGGCTGTAGCGGCCGCCTACCCAATCCCAAAATTCAAACATATTGGCAGTGTCGATACCGAAATCGGCCACGGCTTTTTTATTGGTAGACACGGCCACAAAATGCTTGGCCACAGCAGCCTTGTCGCCGGCATGTTTTAAAAACCATTCGCGTGCCGTGAGCGCATTGGTTAAGGTTTCCTGCGTGGTGAAGGTTTTGGAGGCGATGATAAACAAGGTGGTTTCGGGGTGTACTTTTTCGAGCACATCGCGCAGCTGCGAGCCGTCGACGTTGGACACGAAATGCATATTCATGCGCGGATGGCCGAACGGTTTGAGCGCGGTACACATCATCAAGGGGCCCAAATCAGAGCCGCCGATGCCGATGTTGACCACATCGGTAATCACCTGATTGGTATAGCCCAACCAATCGCCGCTGCGCACTTCGTGCGCAAATTCGCCCATGCGGCGCAGCACATGGTTGACCTTGGGCATTACATCTTCGCCGTCTACCATAATCGGCGCATTGGTGCGGTTGCGCAAAGCCACATGCAGCACGGCGCGGTTTTCAGTGGTGTTGATTTTTTCGCCGCGGAACATTTGTTTCATCCGCTCGGGCAGGCCGGCTTCACGCGCCAGCTTCATCAGCAGCTCGAGGGTTTCATCGGTGATGCGGTTTTTGGAGTAATCCAACTTCATGCCGCCCACTTCCACCCAGTAGCGCTCGGCGCGTTGCGGATCCTGCTCAAACAATTCGCGCATATGTTGGCCTTTTGTGGCGTCAAAATGCTTCCACAGCTCCCGCCATGTCGGCAAATCTTCTAAATGCTTCATGAATGTTGCTCCTTTTCGTGTTCGATGCGTTTGTTGTGGATGCTGCGTTTGCCTTTTTCCAATTGCAGGCTGGCGATTTCGCCCAAACGCAAGGCCAAGCCGATGGCCAGAATATCAATAACCACCAATTGCAGCAGCCGCGTCACCATCGGGGTGTAGCGCTCGGTGTCTTCTTGCGACATCACGCTCAGCACGCAATCGGCCAATTGTGCCAACGGCGAATCGGCGCGGGTAATGGCAATCACGGCGGCGCCGTTTTCTTTGGCAATGCTGACCGCATCCAGCACTTCAATCGAAGAGCCGGAATTGGAAATCACCACCAGCACATCCTGATTGCTCAACACCGAAGCGGCCATCAGCTGGATATGGGTATCGACATAAGCCACAGTAGAAATACCGAAGCGGAAAAATTTATGCTGGGCATCTTGCGCCACAATTCCCGAATTGCCCACACCGTAAAACTCAACGCGGCGGGCATGGGTGAGCATGGCAATGGCGTTTTCGAGATCGGTTTCTTTCAAATAGCGCCGGGCGCCCAAAATCGAAGCGGCCGTGTTGCCGAGCACTTTTTCGGTCACATCGCCCATATCGTCATCGGCATTAAGCTCTTCGTGCACATAAGGCATGCCTTCGTGACCGATGCTGGCCGACAGAGAAAGCTTGAATTCGGGCAAACCTTTATAACCCAGGCTGCGGCAGAAACGAATCACGGTCGGCTGGCTCACGGAAGCGTGTTCGGCGATTTCGGCCACCGCCGCATGTACAAACCACTTCGGTTCGGCCAATGCGCACTCGGCCACTTTACGCTCGGCACCTGACAAATTGGTTAAAGATTCACTGATTTTGTTTAACATCATGTCATTTCCTAATTGTTGTTTCAATCAAACAACGGTTGCAGCTGCAAAGTATGAGCCTTTGAAAACCGTTTTAACTGCTTTCAAAAACGCTCTGATGCTGTTCAGACGGCCTTATATTTGATTTTAAGGTTGAGTGATGCCGTCTGAAAAGCGTGCAGCCCGAGAGTCTCCATATTCATTTCTCTGATTGCGGCGGGCAGCCCGAAGAGGGTCGGGCCGCAGGGTTTAAGTTTTACTCTTGTCTGCCGTTTGTCCGGCCGCGGCGGGCAAAGCTGAAACCGCCAAATGATTGGCCAGCGCCACCGCAGCACCATTGATGCCCGGATATTTGCTCAACACGATATACACCGGAATCGCTGCCAGATAGGCATCAAAGCGGCCTTTGCTTTCAAAACGGGTGCGGAACGGCGAGCTTTTGAAATAATCGATAAAGCGCGGAATAATGCCGCCGCACAAATACACGCCGCCGCTGGCGCCCAATGTGAGCGCCAGATTGGAAGACACGGTGCCCAACATCGCGCAGAAAATATCCAACGTCAGCCGGCACAGCGGCGATGTGCCGCTCAGGGCGCGCTCACTGATTTCGGCAGGCGTGAGCTTTTGGCGCTTGATGCCTTCGCGGGCTGACAAGGCTTCATGAATCAGCGACAATCCGGCACCGCTCAAAAAGCGCTCGGCCGACACATGGCCATATTTTTGCTTGGCATATTGCCAAATCATGATTTCGGCATCGTCAAACGGCGCAAAGCTCACATGGCCGCCCTCGCCTGCCAGCGGCACCCAACCGGCCTTACTCGGAATCAGGCCGCTCACGCCCAAGCCCGTGCCCGGCCCGATAACGGCTTTAGGGGCATCGTCTACCTGCTTAAAGCCGCCGATCTGCACCAGCTCGTCTTTCGGAATACAGGTAATCGCCAAGGCCTGCGCGGTGAAGTCGTTAAGCAGAATCAGGGTTTCAAAACCCAACGATTGGCGGGTGGTTTCGATAGAAAATGCCCAATGGTGGTTGGTCATCTGCACCCAGTCGCCCAAAATCGGGTTGGCAATGGCAATGGCGGCGTGGCTGATTTTCGGCTCGCTCACCCGCTTGAGGTATTCGCGGATGGCATCGACGACGGTGTCGTAATCATTGCAGGGCAACACTTCTACTTTTTCGATTTTTTGCGGTGCGGTTTCCAAGGCGAAACGGGCGTTGGTGCCGCCGATATCGGCAACCAGGCGCGGCCAGGCAGTGGCTTCAGTTTGCGTAGTGGACATGGCATTCTACCTTTGGTTGATTGAGAACATAACTGATCGGAAAGGTTTTATTCAAGCCTTGGGCGGCCGCTTCAAACACTTTTTTCTTCTCTTCGCCCTGAATCGCCAGAAACACAGCGGGGGTGTTGAGAATGGCGGCCAGCGTCATGCTGATGCGCTCGTGCGGCGCGGTTACCGGTGTGGTGTGCAGCAACGGCACATCATTGGCCAAATCCAGCCCTTTATCGAGCTGGGGGGCTTGCGGAAACAGCGAGGCGGTGTGACCGTCGCCGCCCATGCCGAGCACCAGCGCATCGGGTTGGCGAAAATGCTTCAAGGCCGTCTGAAGAGCGGCTTCCGGCGCCAAAGCGGCTTCGCGTGCATCTGCTTCCACCATCGGAATCCAATGTGCGGCGGCGGCTTTGTTTTGCAGCAGGTATTGGCGCACCAGGCCGGTGTTGCTGTCGGCATGGTCGGTCGGCACAATACGCTCGTCGACCAAAGTCAAGCCGATTTTTGCCCAATCCAAATCTTTTTGCGACAAGGCTTCAAAAAAAGCAATCGGCGAACGTCCGCCCGACACGGCCAACACCGCTCCGCCTTTTTTATCCAGCGCGGCTTGCAGTGCATCAGCCACCGCATCGGCCAGCGCGGCAGCTGATGCGGCGGCGTTTTCATGAGAATGCCATTGATAGCTCATGGTAAGTTCCTTAAATAATGTTTTTTCTTTCAGACGGCCTTGATTCGGTATAGAGGCCGTCTGAACATATTAACCGGCGTTTATTGCGCTTCGTGCCAGGCATCGCCGTTGCGTGCCAGTAATTCTTCTGCGGCTTTCGGCCCCCAGCTGTTGGCGGCGTATTCATGCGGCGGCTGCTCGGCCTGCGCCCAGTTTTCCATAATCGGCATCACCCATTCCCATGCTGCCTCCAATTCGTCGCGGCGGTTAAACAAAGCCAGTTTGCCGTTGATCACATCCAACAGCAGCCGCTCGTAAGCTTCGGCGCGGCGGCCTTCGATGGCCTTGCCCATGTCCAGCACCAACGGCGCCACTTCCACATGATTGCCAGCGCCGGGTGTTTTCACTTGGGTATAGAGGCGGATGGATTCGGTGGGTTGCAGCTCGATCACCAAGCGGTTGGGGGCGGCGGCGCTGCCCTCAAAAATATGGCTGCTCAAATCGCGGAAATTCAACACGATTTCCGCCACTTTACCGGCCATACGCTTGCCCGTGCGCAGGTAAAACGGCACGCCGTTCCAACGCTCGTTGTTGATCTCGGCTTTAATCGCCACATAAGTTTCGGTGCGGCTGCCGGCCGGCACTTGATATTCGTTTAAATAAGCATTAAGCGCTTGGCCGTCTTTTTCGCCGGCTGCATATTGGCCGCGTACCACATCAGCATCAACATCGGCAGAAGTCAGCGGCTTGAGCGATTTGATCACTTTTAACTTTTCATCGCGCACAGCATCGGCATCCAGGCTGGCCGGCGCTTCCATGGCGGTCATACACAGCATCTGCATCAGGTGGTTTTGCACCATATCGCGCAGCGCGCCGGTGATGTCGTAAAACTCGCCGCGCTCTTCCACCCCCAATTGCTCGGCAATGGTCAACTGCACGCTTTTGATGTATTTTTTGTTCCACAACGGCTCAAACATAATATTGGCAAAACGCAGCGCCAGCAGGTTTTGCAGGGCTTCTTTGCCCAAATAATGGTCGATGCGGTAGATCTGCTCTTCTTTATAGAAGGCGCCCACGGCGGCATTGATTTCTTGTGAAGACTGCAAATCAGTGCCCAGCGGTTTTTCCAGCACCACGCGCACTTTGTCGCTGTTGAGGCCGATGGCGGCCAGGTTTTCGCAAATCGGTGTGAAAAATTTCGGCGCTGTAGAAAGATACACCACCACATTATCGGTATTGGGGCGCGCGGCCACGGCTTCGCCCAATGCTTTAAACGTTTCGGCTTTGGTGGCATCTACGGTCAGATATCGGATACGCTTGATAAAGCTCTGCCATAATTCATCGGTATAATGGGTTTTGACATGGATTTTCGAATCGCTTTCCACTTTTTGCAAAAAAGCCTCAGTGCTCAATTCACTGCGGCTGACACCGAGAATGCGGCCTTCAGGATGCAGCAGACCGGCCGCATGCGCCTGATAAAGACACGGCAGCAGTTTGCGCATGGCCAAATCGCCGGTGGCGCCAAATAACACCAAATCAAAGTTTGTTTGTGCATTCATTTGTTTTGTCTTTCATCAAGATAGGTTATAACACGATATGGAAATCTTGCGGCCGCTGCCGGCAACCGGTTTTTATATTATTTACAAATGCTTGGCAATCAAATCGATGCCGTCTGAACCCATGGCCGCCGCCCCGGCAAACTTAGTAGCAATCCTACACGGCACTACAGATTTTGTCTATGTTGTTTTCCGTAAATTATTTGACTTAGGTAAACACCCCGTCACTTTTCAATGCTATTATGTTACAAAATTACAAAAGAAAAGTTGACCTAGTTCAAACTGATGATTGTAACTAAACTACAACTTTATATTATAATCAGCAAAAAGGAAGCGGTTTCAGACGGCCATATCAAACGTGCCGGCAAACCTTCGCAATACCAAACAGCCAAAAGTCAGCCGGCAAGGCAGACAACGCAGTCAGGTTATTTTGATGAATGGTATTCATGCGCGGCCAAACATGATTGTGCTTCCATTTACCGACCAGCCAGAAAGGCAGAACGACACAATGAGCACCCCTACCCCCCTCCATCCCACCCTTGATGCCGTTACCCGGCGCATCATCGAACGCAGCCAACCCACACGCAGCGCTTATCTGGCGCGTATCCGTGCCGCCCGCCACCAGGGCCGCCTTGAGCGCAGCCAGCTCGGTTGCACCAATCTTGCCCACGCTTTCGCCGCCGCCCCCGAAGCCATCAAAATCGAGCTGAAACAAGAAAAAACCCCCAATTTCGGCATCGTATCAGCTTATAACGACATGGTTTCGGCGCATCAGCCGCTGCAAGACTTCCCCGCCTGGATTAAAGAAGAAGCGTTCAAACACGGCGCCACCGTACAATTCGCCGGCGGCACGCCCGCCATGTGCGACGGCATCACCCAAGGCTACGAAGGCATGGAATTATCGCTGTTTTCGCGCGATGTGATTGCCATGAGCACCGCCGTGGCGCTGTCGCACCAAATGTTTGATGCCGCCTTTTATCTGGGCGTGTGCGACAAAATCGTGCCCGGCCTGCTTATCGGCGCATTGAGCTTCGGCCACCTGCCCGCCGTATTCGTGCCCGCCGGCCCGATGACCAGCGGCATTGCCAACGATGCAAAAGCCAAAACCCGCCAATTGTTTGCCGAAGGCAAAGTCGGCCGCGATGCCCTGCTTGAAAGCGAAATGGGCTCCTACCACAGCCCCGGCACCTGCACGTTTTACGGCACCGCCAACTCCAACCAGATGATGATGGAAATGATGGGGCTGCATATGCCCAACACCGCTTTCGTCAACCCCAACACCCCGATGCGTGAAGCACTCACCCGCGCAGCAGGCGCACACTTGGCTCAAGCGGTGAAAAACGACGCCATTTTGCCCGTGGGCGAAATGATTGATGAAAAATCCATCGTCAACGCCATTGTCGGCCTGATGGCCACCGGCGGCTCCACCAACCACACCATGCACCTGGTCGCCTTTGCCCGCGCCGCCGGCATCATCGTCAACTGGGACGATTTCGACGAAATCTCATCTATCATCCCGCTGCTTGCCCGCGTGTATCCCAACGGCAAAGCCGACGTCAACCACTTCGCCGCAGCAGGCGGCCTGGCTTTCGTTATCCGTGAGCTGCTCGATGCCGGCCTGATGCACGAAGACGTCAACACCGTGGTCGGCCACGGCATGCGCGCCTACACCAAAGAGCCGTTTATGATTAACGGCAAACTTGAATGGCGCGATGCCCCCGCCGTAAGCGGCGATGAAGATGTGGTACGCCCCGCCGCCAACCCCTTCTCACCCGACGGCGGCCTGCGCCTGATGAAAGGCAATATCGGCCGCGGCGTGATTAAAGTATCGGCGGTTACCCCCGACCACCGCATCATCGAAGCGCCCGCCATCGTATTCGACGACCAAAAAGACGTTTTGGCCGCCTTCGACCGCGGCGAATTAGAACGCGATTTCGTAGCTGTTGTCCGCTTCCAAGGCCCGCGCGCCAACGGCATGCCCGAATTGCACAAGCTCACCCCGCAACTGAGCATTCTGCAAGGCCGTGGTTTTAAAGTTGCCCTGGTCACAGACGGGCGCATGTCGGGCGCTTCCGGCAAAGTGCCCGCCTCTATCCACATGAGCCCCGAAGCCCTGCTCGGCGGTGCCATCGGTAAAATCCGCACCGGCGACATGATCCGCTTTGATGCCGAAAACGGCGAATTGAATGTGTTGGTCGACGAAGCCGAATGGAACGCCCGCGAAATCCCCTCGCCCGATCTGAGTAAAAACGCCCACGGCGTCGGCCGCGAACTGTTTGCCGGCTTCCGCAGCTTGAGCAGCAGCGCCGAAACCGGTGCCATGAGCTTCGGCGGCGATTTCGCTTAATGTGTTCAGACGGCCTTTAGGATAACGCTTCTACCGATTCACAAAAGTAAGTAAACAAGGCGGCGGGCTGAAGGCAGTACAATGAGTACGGCAAGGCGAGCCAACACCGTTAGATTATTTTTGTGGCTGGATATGAAAGGCCGTCTGAAACCTTTGATAACCTTACCCTTTTCAGACGGCCTCTTGTATGATGATGCAAGAATAACTGGATTTAACCGTTTCATTTTTTGACAAACTCGGAGCACTTAACATGACCCCACGCGAAATTCTCAGCGCCGGCAAAGTCGTACCGGTAATCGCCATCGACGACCTCTCTACCGCCGTTGACTTGGCACACGCTCTGGTGGAAGGCGGCATCCCCACCCTCGAAATCACCCTGCGCACCCCCGCCGGCATCGAAGCCATCCGCCAAATCAAAAAAGAAGTGCCCAATGCCATTGTCGGCGCCGGCACCGTGATTAACGGCGAACAGCTCAAAGCCGTGGAAGATGCAGGCGCCGTATTCGCCATCAGCCCCGGCTTCAACATCAACTTTGCAAAAGCCGCCGAAAAAAGCAGCATTGCCGTGATTCCCGGCATCGCCACACCGGGCGAATTAATGCTCGCGCTGGAACACGGCATCGACACCATGAAGCTGTTTCCCGCCGAAGTTGTGGGCGGCAAAGCCATGCTCAAAGCCCTCTACGGCCCGTTTGCCGACGTGCGCTTCTGCCCCACCGGCGGCATCAGCCTCGAAACCGCACCCGAATATTTGGCACTACCCAACGTATTGTGTGTCGGCGGCTCATGGCTCACCCCGAAAGCAGCGGTTCAAAGCAAAGACTGGGCTACCATTACCCAACTTGCCAAAGAAGCTTCAGCGCTGTAATACCCATAATTAACGGCAAAGGCCGTCTGAAACTCCGGTTTCAGACGGCCTTTATACTTAATTGATAAACCATACCCATTCAAAACACTTTCCCCCTCAGCAAACCACCTTTCTTTTTTAAAATTTTTACGCTACCCTTAACCGGGTTCGCCAACCCATCCGCCATTATCATGCCCAAATCCAAACCTGCCTATCTCGCCCCATCGGAGCTGAAAACCATTCTGCATTCGAAACGTGCCCATATTTATTATCTGGAGCATTGCCGCGTTGTGGTAAACGGTGGCCGGGTGGAATATATCACCGAACAGGGCAGCGAATCGCTCTACTGGAATATTCCTATCGCCAATACCAGTTGCATTCTGCTCGGCAGCGGCACATCCATCACCCAGGCCGCGGTACGCGACTTGAGCAAAGCCGGCGTGATGATCGGCTTCAGCGCAGGCGGCGGCACACCTCTGTTTGCCGGCACCGAAGCAGAAATCGGCTGTGAATTTTTCAGTCCGCAAAGCGAATACCGCCCCACCGAATATCTACAGCAATGGTGCGCATTTTGGTTTGATGACGACAAGCGTCTGCAATGCGCCAAACAATTACAACAAATGCGTTTGCAAACCATTGCCCAATGCTGGCCCAAACTCAATTGGCAATACGACACAGGCCGTCTGAACAACTTGCTGACACAATTTTCGGCCGCGTTTGCCACCGCCGCCGACAGCATGTCGCTGCTGGCCGCCGAAGGCCGCCTGACCACCGCCCTATATGCACTTGCCAATCAGGCCACACAACAAGATGCCCTCTTCCGCCGAAGCACACGCGGCGAGCGCAGCGATCCGGCCAACATTTTTCTCGACCACGGCAACTACCTGGCCTACGGCATCGGTGCCACCGCCTGCTGGGTATTGGGGCTGCCGCACGGGCTGGCAGTGCTGCATGGCAAAACGCGGCGCGGCGGCCTGGTATTCGATGCTGCCGACATCATTAAAGATGCCCTGATTCTGCCTCAGGCCTTTATTTCTGCCACCGCGGGCGACAGCCCCCGTGATTTCCGCCAAATCTGCATCGAACAACTCACTCGCTTTGAAGCACTCGATCATGTTATCGACACCTTAAAACAACTTGCAGCGCAAGGAGCGGTCGGATGAATATTCTGCTGGTCAGCCAATGTCGGAAAAACGCGATCAAAGAGACCCGCCGCATTCTCGACCAATTCGCAGAACGCTGCGGCGAGCGCACTTGGCAAACACCGATAACCCAAGCCGGGCTGAGCATGCTGCACAAACTTTTGCGCCGCAGCGCCCGCAAAAACACCGCCGTTGCCTGCTATTGGACACATGGTAAAAACCACACCGAATTGTTGTGGATTGTCGGCGACCGCAGCCAGTTCAACACCGAAGGCCGCACACCCACCAACCGCAGCCGCCGCAACATACTCAAAAACCCCGACGAAAACACTTGGCAACATGCGGCCTCAATCCAAATCATCGCCACGCTGGCTGCCTTACTACACGATTTTGGCAAAGCCAGCAGCGGCTTTCAACACAAATTACAAGGGCACAGTCGCGAGGCCGACCCTTACCGCCACGAATGGATTTCGCTGCGCCTGTTTCAAGCCATGATAAGCGGCTGCCACACCGACGAACAATGGCTGCAACGGCTGGCCGGCTGGGCCGCATTTGAAACCGGAGAGCCAAACTGGGTTGACGCCATCATCCGCGAACCAGCCTGCCAGTACGACTTCAGCACCCTGCCGCCATTGGCCCGCTGGGTGGCCTGGCTGATTGCCAGCCACCACCGACTGCCGTTTTATAACGAAATCAATTACTCAGACGGCCGCCAACGCAAACAACTGCAACGCAGCAACGACCCTTATTTGCACCAAAGCATCGAACAGTTTTTCCAAAACCTCCGCCCTGCCGACTATTGGGTACACAACCCCCACAGCCAGGCCGATGCCGGCACATTCTGGCAATGGCACGCGCGAACCTTGCCCACCCAAAGCAAAAGCTGGCAAAAAGCCATCGCCCGCTGGGCCGGCAAAGCACTCAACCATCCGCCGCTGTTTGCCCTTTCAGACGGCCTCAACCCTCTGCTGCTGCACTTATCGCGCCTGAGCCTGATGGTAGGCGATCACAATTATTCCAGCCTCAAAGCAGATGCCAAACAACGCAAATCAGGCGACAGCGGCTTCCCGCTGGCCGCCAACACCGACCTCAACAGCCAGATCAAACAAACCCTCGACGAACACTTAATCGGAGTCGGCGCATTTACCGCCCGCTTTGCCCGCCTGTTGCCGCAACTCACCCGCGCGCTGCCAGCCATCGGCAAACACAAAGCCTTCAGCCGCCGCACTACCCATCCCCGTTTCCAATGGCAAAACCATGCCTATGACTTAGCCGCCCGCTTTCAAACAGCTTCCGAACAACAAGGTTTTTTCGGCGTCAACCTTGCCAGCACAGGCTGCGGCAAAACATTGGGCAACGCCCGCATCATGTACGCACTTGCCAATCCGCAACGCGGCGCCCGTTTTACCATTGCACTGGGGCTGCGCACACTCACCCTGCAAACCGGCCAAGCCTTACGCACCAAACTCAACCTTAACGAAGAACACCTCGCCGTATTGGTGGGCGGCAAAGCGGTACACACCCTTTTCGAACACCACCAACCCGGCAACGGTCACGATTACCGCCGACCATCCGAACATTTACCAACCGGCAGCGAATCGGCGCAAGCATTGCTCGACCCGGCTGAAATACCCGATGCCCCCGAATTACTTTCCGGCGGTGCAGATGAAACACTCTTCGGCACCGTAATCGCCGATGGCAAAGCACGGCAACTGCTCTACAGCCCATTGGTCAGCTGTACCATCGACCACCTGATGCAACTGAGCGAGCAACAGCGAGGCGGCCGCTATATCGCCCCCATGCTGCGCCTGTTGAGCGCAGACCTGATTCTGGACGAACCCGACGACTTCAACCAAGCCGACCTGCCCGCCCTCTCCCGCCTGGTTTACTGGGCAGGCATGCTCGGCAGCCGCATACTGCTTTCCTCCGCCACCCTTACCCCCGATTTTGTCTGCGGTCTGCAACAAGCCTATCGCGAAGGCCGGAAAATCTGGAATGCCCAACAAGGGCTGCCCGATCTGCCGGTGGTTTGCGCCTGGTTTGACGAACACCGGAAACACGCCGAAGCCTGCACCGATACAGCCGCCTTTTCCCGAGCTCATCACACCTTTACCGCCGCCCGAGCCGCAAAATTGGCCGCAGCACCCGCCCGCCGAAAAGCCGACTGGCTGCCGCTCGACAATGCCGACCACCGGCACATCGCCGACAGGCTGCTCCAAGCCGCCGCCCGCCTGCACCAACAAGAAGCCCAAACCTGCCCAAACAGCGGCAAACAAATCAGCATCGGCCTGATCCGCTTCGCCAATATCCAACCCATGCTGAGCATCGCCCACACCCTGCTCACCGGCGATGCCCCGCCCGACACCGCCATCCACCTTGCCTGCTACCATGCCCGCCAATTACTGTTGTTACGCAGCAAGCTCGAAAACACGCTCGACCGCCTGCTCGACCGTCATCATCCCGAAGCCCTGTTTCACCAACCCGAAATTCAGGCAGCCCTGCAACACAGCAGCGCCAAAAACCATATTTTCATCATCCTCGGCACCCCCGTTACCGAAGTCGGCCGCGACCACGATTATGACTGGGCCATTGTCGAACCCTCATCCATGCGTTCGATCATCCAACTCGCCGGGCGCGTATGGCGGCACCGCAGCAACAAAACCGCCACACACGCCAACATTTTGATTATGAGCCACAACCTGCGCGCATTAAGCAATCGCCGGCGTTATGGCAAAGACAACGACAAAATCAACTTTACCCACCCCGGCTTTGAATCCGCTCCCGATTTCTGCCTCGATAGCGACACCGCCCGCGATTTACTCGACAGCACACAAATCAATCCGATTAACAGCCTGCCCCGGCTGCTGCGCTCTGATTTTCCCATGCCACTGCCTGAAGAAGGCCGTCGCTACTACACCAACCTCGCCGCACTCGAACACGCAGCCATGCAAACCTTGCTCAACCCCGACCACCCCAACCTCGTTACCGCCTACCGCACCCCCGGCAGTGCCGCCCCACTCAGCGCCCACACCGCCTTAATCAGCCCCTTCCGCCTCAGCCGTCCCCACGAAGATTACATCTGCCTGCCCGATGGCGAAGGCGGCTACCGCTTCAAACTGGCTGAAAACGCCTACGCCCACCCTTACGACGACACTGGAAACGACAACCACATATTCCACCCCGCCGAGCTCACCCACAGCCCCAATATTTTTCCCTGGCTTACCGCCAACCTGACCGCGGCACTCACAGAACTGGAACAACAAACCGACCAGCCCAACCCCATACAAACCGCATTAAAATTCGCCACCCTATCGCTGCCGAAATCAGACAGCAACCGCCAAATAAGCTGGCACTTTAACGAATGGTCAGGGTTTTGGTGGACATAAATAACGTGAGTTCGGGATAATATAGGCTGCTGTTTTTTGGAACTTTCTTATCCCGAACTCACGTTAAATCCTGTTCTTTATCTGCCTGTGTGGCAATAAACTAGACCATCATCTAAACAGCATCGCTTACTGCAGGCGTTTAGAGTGAAAATCCGGCTATGGCTCTTTCGGCTAAGGCCGTCTGAAAGGCAGTAAAAACGGGCATCTGTAGAGATGCCCGGAGAAAGGATGTGGTGCATTCAGAATGCCGGCACGGTGGTGGTGTGGCTGAGTCCGTAGCTGTTAAACAATCCGGTTTGCATTTGGCTTTTGCTGCGGCAGGTGATCCACAAAGGGAAATGCTGGCCGGTGCTGCTGCTGTACATTTGCACAAACGGGATGCGTAAGTCGGTTTGTTTCAATTGTTTGTTGTACAGCCGTTGGCAGATTTCGCTGTCACTCAGGCCTTGGGCTTTCAGACGGCTTTCGGCGCGACGCCGGTCGCTTTGGCCTTTCGGTTGCCAACGGGCAAATACGGCGTGCCGGTGGGTGCTTGGCACGGCGGCCGGGGCATCAATTAAGGCGTAGTCTGCCAAGGTTTGCAGGGCGTCATGAAGCTGTTGTATATCTGCCCGGCTGCCAAACAGACGGATGATGCCGCCGAGGGTACGTTGCTGGCTGTAGCCGGGAAAAGCCGTGCCGATGCGGCCGGCATAGGTGGGTAGCCGGCGATGAATTTGCTGCATCAGGTGACTGATGACTTCTGCCTGCATCATATCGGCCTGTGGAATGGCTTTCAATTCGATATAGTGGCTTAAATTCATGCTTTACTCCTTGCCGCTGGCTCCAAATACGCCGCCGCGCAACAATACGCTGATGATGTAGTGCTGTTGTTCGATTGCCGGCGCTTGGTCTTTGAGTATCCAATTGTCAAATAAAGTGTAGAAATCGTTTTTCTGTTTGGGTTGGCGGAATGCGACACCCATCGTGGTGACGGCGCCATAGGGTTCGGCCGCAATCGGGAAGGCGGCATCGGGGCTGTACCAGGTGTCGATGGTACGGATGGCGTTGCTTATTTTTTGACTGTGCATGCCGGCGTTGTTGCCGATTTGGTAGAGCACTTTGCTTTTGTTGCTGCGGCCGGTGTCGAGTATCAGCTCTTGTGAAGGGTAGACTTCTTGGCCGTAACCGACTTTGGCCTCTGCTTCGATTTCGAGCAGGGTGAAGGCTACGCCGTTGAGGCCTTGCTCAATCCAATTGGCAATAATCTCGGTTTCGGCGTTACTGTTAAATTCATTCAACGAAAGGGATTTGCTGTTTGTGATAACCACTTGCTCCTGCCGGTTAGAGACGGTGATGCGGATACTTTCGGCACCCATGCGGTTACGCCACAGCCAGCGGGCGTTAGCAATATTGGCGGCATAGCGCAGCGCCAATACGCGGGTGCCGTTGGCGGTGAGGTAGGCGTCAATGGCTTGTCGCAGTTTGGCTTGATAATCGGGGTTATTGCAGCTGTTCGGGCGGCCGTCAAACGGCAGGGATTTCAGGGTAAAACGGGCAATCAGGGTGTGGCAGTCTTCATCCAGCGTGGCCACATCAACTTTTTGCAGGTTGGGTTTTTGAATCTCAGCATCGAGTTTGGCGGGGTCGTTGGCCACGGCGTTTTTAAGACGGTTAGAAATAGTGCCGCGCACAGATTTTTCGCGAATGCTGACCGGCTTGCGTGCGCCATCATCACCACATTGGCAAAACCATGCATCGGAAATATCGAGGTTGCGTTCAAACGCCAATACGCTGGCGATTTCGAGTTTAGACATAGTGTTCTCCTTGTTCATCTGTGCTTTGGGTAATCAGGTAAAGGTTTTCTTGCGGCTCGGCATAGCGCCAGAAACAGCCGGCCAATGTTTCGGGTAGCCTGGTCGGGAACACCCATTCGCCCAAGCCGTAGAGGGCTTCGGCGTAGCAGGCGGGGTAGTCAGGATTGCGGCTGTGCTGCATTTTCCCAGCGGGAAATAGGGGGCTGATAGCTTGATAGCCCAATGGCAGCGGCACGATCCAGCCGTGGCGCGATTTGATGCCGGTGCTGTGCCATTCGCCATTGGCCTGCGGCTGATGATAGCGCATTGCTGTTGCCAGCAAGGCATCAAGCTGGGAAGCATCGGGGTTGGCAGGCATACCGGTGGGAATCGGTTCGCCATCTTCGCCATCTTCGGCTTTCAGACGGCCTCTGCTGTATTTGTGGCAGATTCCGCTTTTCAGCTCGGCGGTAATGATTTTCAGTTTGCGGTCGGCATTCATCAAAACAAAACCCGGCAGCAGACGACGGCGAACATCGGCGCTTTGATGGGTCGGATAAAGCCGGCAACGGCCGATACGGGTAACACTGCCGCCGGCAATCCGTTGCTGATACAACAATTTTGCCAACTGTTCCGCTAATTCATTGGCTTGCGGCTGGATATCGTTGATATGGCCGAATACTTCCACGGCAAGGCTTACCGTAAGATGCACCTTACCTTCTTCGATGATGGGTGCCGTTTCGCCGTTACGTTTGATGGGGTTGCGGCTCTGGATAAAAACCGCATCGCTGAATATATCTGCCTGAAACGCCTGTATATCGCAGCGGTGGTTGGCAATCAGCACACCACCGAGGCTTGCCGGCATGCCGGTTGCAGACAGCTTGCGGTTCAGCGCATGCATGGCGCCCAAAAAACCGTTTAGTGCAGGAAAGCCGTAACTGAGCGGGCCCGAAACCGCATTGGCCGCCTGAATAGAGACTCGTTCAAACACAGCATAATAACAGGGTGTTTTCATGCGGCGCTCCTTCCGTTCCGCTGCGCCGCACGCAAAGCATGACGCATATCGCGATACCACTGTTGATATTCGGCATCGTTGAATTCTGCCGCTTTTTTAGGAAATTGCTGCTTGAACCAACTATTCAGCCATAAAGTAAAATGCTGCTGCACCGTTGTTTCCCAATCATTTCCCCAGCCGGTCTGAAAATCTGCTTCGCCTTCCAGCGCTGCACGGTTCGGATCGAGCCAGTATTTTTGCGCTTGCGGCAGTTGCGGAAAATCACGGCTCCAACCTGCCGGTTTGGCCGTCTGAATATGTTCGGCAAGATCCAGAATAATCCCCAGCATATGTTCGAGCGCATCTTGGCGTAAATGGCGGATTTGCATAATAGATTTTTTAGCAACCACTACTCTTTTCAAATTCTCAAACGGCTCGCGGCAGGCATAACGCAGCGACCGGTTGAAAAAACTAGCATGCTGTGGCTTTAACTGATACGCCCCGTCGCGGGCAAACTGAGGCGGTAAAGCCGGCAGCAAATAATTGAGCCCGCCTTGTCGGCTGGTCAGCTGGCTGACATTTTGCGGCTGGCTGCCGCCCAGCTTGACCACACCCATCGGCAATGTTGTGAAATAAGGCTGCATTTCGTTTTCTTTATGCTTAAAACGGGCTTCTTTGGCTGCCTTGCTTGCTTCGCCATAACGGATTTGATGGATGCGTTGATACACCTCATGCACCAGCGCCGAGGGATGCAACGGCACCAAACAGACATAATCATCCCGTACCGCCGCATCCTCCCCCAATGGCCACAAAATCTGCTTGTTGCGCTCATGGCAAACAGGCTGATCGATTTCTGCTTTTAAGGCCGTCTGAAAAACAGTGCAGATGCGAGCTGATTCTGCTTCATCATCCGCAAAACAACCTTGCAGTGCCGCATGGTTTTCCTGCAGCAAATCACGCAGTTTCAGACGGCCTGCATCATCGATCGTAAGGTTTAAAAAAGCCGCCAAAGGCAAAGCGGCAGCATTGCCGTTGGCATCTAAGGCAGGCTCAGAGAGCAATTGCGAACCGGCAAGATGAGGCGGCAGTGTAAATGCGGTCTGAAAATAAATATTGTCGCCCTTTGCATCGGGGTGAACCCCTTTTGAGATATGCGATCCAAATTTTAATTGCGTAGCAAAACGCAACGCATCCGATGCTATCCAGCGGGCCGGCAAGTATTTTTGCTTAAGCTCGGCCAATGTTGCTTCGAGTGCGGCAATTTCACTTTCATTTTGCGATAAACGCGCCTTCTCCAACTTTTTCAGCTCAGACTCTGCCTTTTTTTGATACAGACCATCACAAAACCGCCCAATGGCCGCACGAACATGCTCCGGTGTAATTTCCTGCATACGCTTTCCTTTATAGAGAAATTATTTTGAGCTCATTGATCTTTACAGGATAACCATACGATAGCACCGAGCCTGATGTCAATAAATATTAATATAAATATTTTTTAGGAAATAATAAAAATATTTTTTAGGTTTTGAATATTAAAACAAATTGATACCTCTAAAATTTTATGCTGATAGTTTATCAGCAACAGTTAGAAAACCTGATTACCTGTATAGACAAAGGGGCCGGCACATGCAGTGTTAACAAACAACTTCAAATAAAGCCATTCCGCCTGTTCGGCGGTTAAAATAACTATTAATATCTTTTATTTCTAAGCTGCCTGCACGGCAGTTTGAGTGTGATTATACAGAGATAAAAAGAAATATGGATAGAGTATTGACTTAAATTAAACCGTTCTAACAAGCGCCATGCAACAAATGCAAGCTGATGTTCAACCCTTTTTTAAATCACAGCCCAAAGAGCCTGGTTTTTAAAGGTTTCAGGTGGCTCTTAAAAAAAGGCCTATAACCGTTTCCCACACCACAGACTTGAGAATTAAAGAGTTGAGCGATAAAATAGCTTAGTTCACTGCCGCACAGGCAGCTTAGAAATATTTATTTTTTTCATTTCAACTTTTTTAAATGTTCACTGCCGCACAGGCAGCTTAGAAATCTCTTACCCATCAGCTTGATTTTATTACGTTGTTCACTGCCGCACAGGCAGCTTAGAAATGACCGCGTTATGCGGTCGCCGTGCACTAACTGTTCACTGCCGCACAGGCAGCTTAGAAAATGAACAACCAAATCACCCCCGCCGCTGCTGCGTTCACTGCCGCACAGGCAGCTTAGAAAATTCAAGCGCCGCGGCGGCGCGCGCCGCAATAGTTCACTGCCGCACAGGCAGCTTAGAAATTTGAAGAAATCCCCTCGCAGCGCGTGCTTGAGTTCACTGCCGCACAGGCAGCTTAGAAAAACAAGCGGCGGGTGTGGTACAGCTACCCGAAGTTCACTGCCGCACAGGCAGCTTAGAAATATGGCCATATCGAGGGCGCCGGCTTCCATCCGTTCACTGCCGCACAGGCAGCTTAGAAAGTATCGGGGCGCTTGTTTAAGATGTGTGTATTGTTCACTGCCGCACAGGCAGCTTAGAAATTACGCCAATGGCGCAAACACCCCGAAACCTTGTTCACTGCCGCACAGGCAGCTTAGAAATATATTTCTTACATGTTTTAACAAACGTAAAGGTTCACTGCCGCACAGGCAGCTTAGAAATATAAAATTCATCATCTTACACATAAGAAGGCGTTCACTGCCGCACAGGCAGCTTAGAAAACGCACCGATAACCGAAAGCGCCAATGTCAGTGTTCACTGCCGCACAGGCAGCTTAGAAATTATTTCCCACTCACTCACCAAGCGATTGTCAGTTCACTGCCGCACAGGCAGCTTAGAAATTATATTGCAGCGCCCTATTTGCACACGATATGTTCACTGCCGCACAGGCAGCTTAGAAAATGCCTCGTATTCCTGCCAATCCGCCAATTTCGTTCACTGCCGCACAGGCAGCTTAGAAAACAACAGCGAGAGAATTTGACCAATACCGCGAGTTCACTGCCGCACAGGCAGCTTAGAAACTTACATTGCAGAGTACCACTTGCACACGATAGTTCACTGCCGCACAGGCAGCTTAGAAATTCGGTATCCAGCACCAGCCCGTTCATGTAGGGTTCACTGCCGCACAGGCAGCTTAGAAAACCTCCGTACCCTTGTCGGGCAGCGTATAGCCGTTCACTGCCGCACAGGCAGCTTAGAAAATCAACCGACGCTCACCCGCTCACTACTCAATGTTCACTGCCGCACAGGCAGCTTAGAAAAAAAAGTATAGGGCGCCCGGTCGCCCATATCCGTTCACTGCCGCACAGGCAGCTTAGAAAGTACGAGCAATCCGAAGAGGCACGGTGGGGGGGTTCACTGCCGCACAGGCAGCTTAGAAAAACGCGGGCGAGGCGACATTCGACCGCGCAGAGTTCACTGCCGCACAGGCAGCTTAGAAATTGATAACTACACCAATGCCGAATTGGCACTAGTTCACTGCCGCACAGGCAGCTTAGAAAGCAATCGCAGGGGTATCCCCTGACATGGTCTCGTTCACTGCCGCACAGGCAGCTTAGAAAAGCGTTATGACCTGGTGGTGGTCGACGAGAGCGTTCACTGCCGCACAGGCAGCTTAGAAATGCCTGTACCACCCGCACCACGTACACATCAGGTTCACTGCCGCACAGGCAGCTTAGAAATCTACGCTGTCGTTCGGCGCGTCGCCATACTGGTTCACTGCCGCACAGGCAGCTTAGAAAACCATAACGTTCTGTGTTCTGGCTTTCCACTCGTTCACTGCCGCACAGGCAGCTTAGAAAAAGCTACTGTCACACCTACCCGCGTGATGGCAGTTCACTGCCGCACAGGCAGCTTAGAAAGAAATCGGGAAATCGGAAAAACCATCATGTTCGTTCACTGCCGCACAGGCAGCTTAGAAAACACGCATCAGCGTTTTTAAAATACAAATACCGTTCACTGCCGCACAGGCAGCTTAGAAAACAACCAAAGCGATTAGACATGTGATTGCAATGTTCACTGCCGCACAGGCAGCTTAGAAAAAGCTGGCGCAAAAAACCGATAAGCCGTGGGAGTTCACTGCCGCACAGGCAGCTTAGAAAGCGAACGGTGGTAGGGATTCGGGGGGTGTGGTGTTCACTGCCGCACAGGCAGCTTAGAAAGCAAAATCATGGACGTAACAGGCATCGATACTGTTCACTGCCGCACAGGCAGCTTAGAAACTGCCTACGTTGTGCGCATAAAAAATATCTTCGTTCACTGCCGCACAGGCAGCTTAGAAAAGTCTTCTGCGGCGACCGCATACGGTGCGATTGTTCACTGCCGCACAGGCAGCTTAGAAATCCGTGAGCGCCAGCAGCGCATCGGCGTGTGCGTTCACTGCCGCACAGGCAGCTTAGAAAATGCACTAACTGCAACCGACGCGGCTTCTCGCGTTCACTGCCGCACAGGCAGCTTAGAAAGTGGTAAATCACCTCCGCGGGCAAGCCGTAAAGTTCACTGCCGCACAGGCAGCTTAGAAATGACCCCAACGCGCATACCCTGCGCATACTTGGTTCACTGCCGCACAGGCAGCTTAGAAAAATAGAGACCAACCGATGACACATAAGGTTTAGTTCACTGCCGCACAGGCAGCTTAGAAAACCTTGCTGTCGGAGTCGATTTGGGCGAGACCGTTCACTGCCGCACAGGCAGCTTAGAAATGCAGCGCGCAAATCGGGACGTAGTCGCTCATGTTCACTGCCGCACAGGCAGCTTAGAAATTTCGGCGGGTTTCTTTGGCGGCGGGGGTCAAGTTCACTGCCGCACAGGCAGCTTAGAAAAGTTTGACGGCATGGAGTTTGAGCAAGACGCCGTTCACTGCCGCACAGGCAGCTTAGAAAACAATCAGGTCAGCGTGCGGGTGTTTTGTTTCGTTCACTGCCGCACAGGCAGCTTAGAAATAGTTGTTCTGCTGCATAATCAGTCAGAATGCGTTCACTGCCGCACAGGCAGCTTAGAAAATCAAAGGTTTGGACGTGATGGCCGTCTTTGGGTTCACTGCCGCACAGGCAGCTTATAAATCTATAAAAACCAATGGTTGCAGCCATTCGTTCGCTGCCCTGCAAAACGGCTTAGAAATAACTTGCGCCGTGCCTGTTGTTTAACAATGGTTTTCTTACCGTTACGGGGGGGGGTTACAAAAAGCCAAAGCCGTCTGAAATATTTCAGGCGGCTTTGGCTTTATTTTTTGGGTTTCAATCGGTAAAGATGGGTGGTTTCCTGATTGCGGGCAAATGAGAGCGGGTCTTTGGGGGCGGCGGCTTTTTGATGTACAGGTTTGGTGTGCAGCACATCGATTACGGTTAATGAGGCCGTCTGAAAGCATTGTTGTAAAAAATCGGCATGGCGCAAATGCAGGTGTTCGGCCAGATCGGAAATCACCAGCCAGGCTTCGCCGCCGGGGTTGAGGTGTGCGGCAACGCCGTTGAGAAAGCTTTTCAGCATGGCATGATCGGGGTCGTAAAGTGCGGCTTCGATGGCGGAAGTGGGTTTGGCGGGCAGCCACGGCGGGTTGCAGACGATTAAATCGGCGCAGCCGGCGGGGAATAAATCAGTGTGTTCGATGCGCACTTGTTGGCTTAATCCCAGCCGCGTCAGGTTGGCTTCGGCGCAGTTGATGGCGCGTGGATTGGTGTCGGTGCCGATAACAGTGGAAACGCCGCGGCGGGCAAGCAGGGCGGCCAATACGCCGCTGCCGGTGCCGATATCAAAGGCGGTTCGGTAATGCCTGGGCAATGGTGCCTGCATCAATAATTCGAGATATTCGCCGCGCAATGGGGAAAAGACACCGAAAGGCACGTGAATTCTGCCGCCAAGCGCGGGAATGTTTACGCCTTTTTTGTGCCATTCGTGTGCGCCGATAAAGCCGAGCAATTGGTTGAGCGGCAACAGAAACGGCGTTTCATTGGGCAGGCCGTATACATCGGCCAGCGCGGCGGATACATCGGGCGCGCGCGGCAAATTAAGGGTGAAGCCGGCGCCGATTTCCACCGCCAGCATGTTTATCAGCCGGCTTTGCTGCGCCTGTTGCAGACGGTGGCGGTGAAAGGCCGTCTGAATATCCGCTTGCGGCGCTTGGGCAGCCGGTTTGCGGATACGCTTTTTCAGCGCTGCCAAAATCTGTTTGGCGTTATGGAAATCGCCCTGCCATACGACGGCGGTGTTGTTACGGGCGTATTGAAGCAGCATATCGGCATTGGCACGGTCAATGAAAAGCGCCTGTTTGGGCGGCTTTTGCGTGCTTTCATTGCGCCATTCGATATCGGTATGGCGGTTGGTGGGAATGGTGGTCATGGCGGTAAAAAAATTACAGATGCCGGCAGTTTACTATATTTCGGCCGAATTTAAAGCGGCTGCATTGGTTTTATCACCATGTTTTCAGACGGCCTTTGGCGGTGCGGTACTCAAGATAATTAGACAAAATGTATTTATTAATGCAGTCATCAAACTTTACACAGCATATCAAAGAATAATTATTGCCAAATTGTCTTATTTTAGTATAATCAAATCTACTTAAAACCTAGCCCAGATAAAATTAGACAAAGGGATACCATGCAGCTGGACATCGACCGCTTAATCGCCTATTTCGGCGGCGTCAACGCGCTGGCCGAAGCCTTAAAACAGCAAGATCCGCAACACGCAGCCAGCACGGCGGCTATTTACAAATGGCGCACCCGCGGCTCGCTACCGCTCAATCAATTGCAGAAGCTGACCGCGCTGGCCGAAGCGCAAGGGCGGCCGCTTGATTTGAATGCATTTTTACAACAACAAGAATCCCTGGAGAAAACCACCATGCCGAAAGACCAACGCGTTATCATTTTCGACACCACCTTGCGCGACGGCGAACAATCGCCCGGTGCCGCCATGACCAAAGAAGAAAAAATCCGTGTCGCCCGCCAGCTGGAAAAGCTCGGCGTCGACGTGATTGAGGCAGGCTTTGCCGCTGCCAGCCCGGGCGACTTTGAAGCTGTGAACGAAATCGCCAAAACCCTGACCAAGGCCACCGTTTGCTCGCTGAGCCGTGCGGTGGAGCGCGACATCCGCGCTGCCGGCGAAGCCGTTGCGCCCGCCGCCAAACGCCGTATCCACACCTTTATAGCTACCAGCCCCATCCACATGGAACACAAGCTGAAAATGAAACCCAAGCAGGTGGTAGAAGCAGCTGTGAAAGCGGTGAAAATCGCCAAAGAATACACCGATGATGTTGAGTTTTCCTGCGAAGATGCGTTGCGTTCCGAAATCAATTTTCTGGCCGAAATCTGCGGCGCAGTGATTGAAGCCGGCGCAACCACCATCAATATTCCCGACACCGTCGGCTATTCAGTGCCACACCGCACTGAAACCTTTTTCCGCGAGCTGATTGCCAAAACACCGGGTGGCGACAAAGTAGTGTGGTCTGCCCACTGCCATAACGACCTCGGCCTGGCCGTGGCCAACTCGCTTGCCGCCGTGCAGGGCGGTGCGCGCCAAGTAGAATGCACCATCAACGGCTTGGGCGAGCGTGCGGGCAATGCCAGCCTCGAAGAAATCGTGATGACGCTTAAAACCCGCCACGATGTATTCGGCCTCGAAACCGGCATCGACACCACCCAAATCGTGCCCAGCTCCAAATTGGTGTCGACCGTGACCGGCTACCCGGTGCAGCCGAACAAGGCCATTGTGGGCGCCAACGCCTTCGCCCATGAATCAGGCATCCACCAAGACGGCGTGTTGAAGCACCGCGAAACCTACGAAATCATGTCGGCCGAATCGGTGGGCTGGGCGGCAAACCGCCTGAGCCTGGGCAAACTTTCTGGCCGCAACGCCTTCAAAACCAAGCTGGCCGATTTGGGAATTCAGTTGGAAAGCGAAGAAGCACTCAACGCCGCATTTGCCCGTTTTAAAGAGCTGGCCGACAAAAAACGCGAAATTTTCGATGAAGATTTGCATGCACTGGTGTCAGACGAAATGGTGAATCTGTCACAAGACCACTACAAATTTCTGTCGCAAAAAATCACCACCGAAACCGGCGAAGAGCCCGTGGCCGAAGTGGTGTTCAGCGTGGGCGGCACAGAGCATCGCGCCACCGCCAACGGCTCCGGCCCCGTTGATGCAATTTTCAAAGCCATCGAAAGCGTGGCAGCCAGCGGCGCAACCTTGCAGATTTATTCGGTAAACGCCGTCACCGAAGGCACCGAAAGCCAAGGTGAAACCTCTGTGCGCCTCGCCCGCGGCAGCCGCGTAGTCAACGGACAAGGGGCAGACACTGATGTGCTGGTGGCCACTGCTAAAGCTTATCTTTCCGCATTGAGCAAACTCGAATTCGGCACGGAAAAATTGAAAGCACAAGGCAGCGGCATTTAAGCGGGCTGCCCATGCAATAAAGGCCGTCTGAAACCTATAGCTCCATGGTTTCAGACGGCCTTATCTGTTTATTTTTAAATGGATATAAAACTTACCAAACAGGCGTGTGTTGTTGCATTACTGATTTTGCGGCGTTTATTTGAGTGGCGATTATCAGTTGCCCACAGCCGGCTTTTTAGGCCGGTTGAGCAGCAATTTGAAACCATTCAATGGCGATAAAGAATAGTAAGGTATTTGCTTCATAAACCGGTGTTGCAGGCTATTGAGCATGATAATGCACATCCTCTGGGAATTTCACCTTTTTTAAACCATAACCTAAAGAGCCTGATTTTTTTAAAGGTTTCAGGCGGCCTTTTAAAAAAGATCTATAACTGCTCTCTACGCCACAGGCTTGGGAATAAAAGAGTTGAACGATAAATAGCCTAGTTCACTGCCACGCAGGCCGCAATGATAAACAACGGGGGCCCGCGTTCGCATGACCGACAGTTCACTGCCACGCAGGCCGCAATGATATAAATCATGCTTTTCAGACGGCCTTATTTTTCTTCAGCAGCCGCAGTGCATTGGCCAACACCAGCAATGAACTCAGGCTCATGCCCAGGGCGGCGATCCACGGGGTAACATAGCCGAATACGGCCAGTGGTACGGCGATCAGGTTATACAGGCTCGCCCATATCAGATTTTGGCGGATAATGGTGCGGGTTTGGCGGGCTTGGTATACGGTGCGCGGCAATACGCGCATATCGTCGTTGAGCAGCACCACATCGGCCCCGTCGCGCGCGACATCGGCACCGCCCGCCACCGCCACCGATACATCGGCTTTGGCCAACACCGGTGCGTCGTTGATGCCGTCGCCCACCATCAGCACTTTGCGGTTTTGCCGCTGCAAGGTTTCCACATAGGCCAGTTTGTCTTCCGGTGTGGCTTCGGCATGCCAGGCATCCAGGCCCAAAGTCTCCGCCAGTGAAGCAACTGCGGCACGGCGGTCGCCGCTGAGCAGATGCAGGCGTACGCCGAACTGCTTCAGCTCGGCCAGCATCGCGGCGATATCCGGCTTGATTTCGTCATCCAACAAAAAGGCCGCCTGAAAACCTTGCTGGTTGCCCAGATACACCATGCTGCCGTTGTGCGCCGGCATTTCTGCACCGGCAGGCAAAGCGCCGGCGATTTCGGCCACAAAATCTGCACGTCCGAGCGCCCAAATCTGCGTTTCGCCGTTGAGGCTGATTTGAGCGCTCACGCCGTAGCCGATGCGGTTGAGTCGCTGCGCCGCTTGAATATCGAGGCCGTCTGAAACGGACGGCGCATGCTTCAAAATGGCGCGTGCAATCGGATGTTCCGACTGCTGCTCCAGCACTTGCGCAACTGCGCCGGCTTCGCTGCTGTTCAGACGGCCTAAAGTCATCACGCGGCTGACGGCCAGCTCGCCTTTGGTCAGTGTGCCGGTTTTGTCGAACACCACATCATTGATTTGTGCCAGAGTTTCCAGGCTGTGGCTGCCGCTGACCAGAATGCCGTCTGAAGCCAGATTGCCGGTAGATGCCGCCAGCGCGGTGGGGGTGGCCAGTGATAAAGCGCACGGGCAGGTAATCACCAGCAGCGACACGGTAATCCACAATGCCTGCTGTGCATCGGCATACAGCGTCCAACCGATAAACACCGGCACTGCCATCACCAGTAAGCCCAACACAAACGATGAAGCATATTGATCGGCCAGCTCGGCCAGACGGGGTTTCTGCGCCAGCGCACGGTCGAGCAGCTTCACAATATGCGCCAGCCGTGTTTGGCTGCCGACTGTGTCGATGCGCACCACCAACGGGCTTGCGGCGTTAAGTGTGCCGGCCACTACGGCGGCGCCGGCTTGTTTCGGCACCGGCAAGCTTTCGCCCGTGAGCATGGCCTCGTTGACTTCGCTTTCGCCGGCCAGCACCACACCGTCGGCCGGCATCACTTCCCCTGCCCGCACCACAATCACATCGCCGGCTTGCAACTGCACCACCGCGGCTTCTTCGCTGTGGTCACTGTGCGGATAATCGGTCAGCCTGTGACAGAAAGCCGGCACCAGTTTCACCAACCGCTCCGCCGCATCACCCGCCTTGCGCCGCGCAATCTGCTCCATATAGCGCCCGCCCAGCAGCAAAAACACAAACATGGCAACCGATTCGAAATACATGCCCTGCCCGGCATTGCTCAATAGCGCATACACACCGGCAATAAATGCCAACACAACGGCAATCGCCACCGGCGTATCCATGCCCACACGGCGGTTTTTCAAATCGCGCCAAGTGCCTTGGTAAAACGGCACAGCCGAATAAAACATCACCGGCAACACCATAAAAAAGGCGCCCCAATGCAGAATACTCAGATATTGCGGCTCGATTTCATTGCCGTAAAGATAGGTCGGAATCGCAAACATCATCGTCTGCATCATGCTCAAACCGGCTACCGCCAAGCGGATAAGCGATTGTTTGCGCTCTTTTTGTGCCTGCTCTTCCACTTTTTGCGCATCATACGGCGCGGCGCTGTAGCCGGTATTTTGAATACGCAGCAAAATATCGGAAAGCGCCACCTGGCGGCTGTTCCAAGCCACCCTGACCCGGCGGGTGCTGTAATTCAAATCAACCCGCACCACACCGGGCAGGCGCAACAATTGCTGCTCGATCAGCCACACACAGGCTGCGCAGGTAATGCCGCCCAACATCAACACTGCCTCACGCCCACCATCGGCATCGGCTTCCACAAAATCCGCCTGCACTTCAGGTAAATCATAAAGTTTGAGCTGCGCCAGAATCTCTTCGGGCGGCAGCGCTGCTTTTTCGGCATCGGCAGTGCGCTGTTTATAATAGCCGCCCAACCCGGCATCAATAATGCTCTGTGCCACGGCCTGACAGCCGGCACAGCAGGCCGCATGGCTTTCGCCTTCATAAACAATCGGTAAATCCAGATTTTCAGGCACATCCAGCCCGCAATGGAAACAAGTTTTTTCGCTCATAATGGGTGGATTTTACGCGCAATCTGTTCGGGCATAAACGGTTTATTTGAGCGACAATCAGGCGCTGGGGTGTCCTGATGTGTCATCTATCATCATCTTTTTTGCGCTAAAAGCACATCTGCTGCGTTTTCAGGGGCAAAGAGCACCCGTAAATCGAATTATCAGGACACCCTAAGGTGTCCGGATGTGTTTTTTATTTTTATACAAACAACAGCTTGCTACCAATCGGCTGCTCTTTATTGGGAATTTTTTATCCCGAACTCACGTTATATCCATTCACAAAAATAACCTGACGGCGTTGGCCCGACTTGTCGTGCTCGCTGTACTGTCTTCAGCCCACCCTCTTGTTAACTGACTTTGTGAATGGGGATTCATTTACCGCAGCCATTAAGAAAAGGCCGTCTGAAAACTTGCAAACGCAGGTTTTCAGACGGCCTTAGGCCTGCCGGCAATCTGTTGTCAGACAGATATGCTGAAACGGTCGTCTTCGGGCGGCAGCTCTGCTTCGGTCAACGGTTTGATGTTCCAAATATTTTCGGCATATTCGGCAATCGAACGGTCGGAAGAGAAATGCCCCATATTGGCGATATTGATTAATGCCGAGCGATACCAGTTACCCTTATCGCGGTAATAATCATCGATGCGGTATTGGGTGTCGACATAGCTGCGAAAATCGGCCATTACCTGATAATAATCGCCATAGGCCTGCGATACGTCGGCATAGCGGTTGGGCTCTTGCGGTGAAAAGAAGCCGGTAACGATTTGTTTGACCACACGGCGCAAATCGGGGTCTTTTTCAAGATAATCGAGCGGATCATAGCCTTTCTGCCGCAAGGCTTCCACCTGCTCCACGGTGTTGCCGAAAATGAAAATATGTTCGTCGCCCACTTTTTCGCGGATTTCCACGTTGGCACCATCAAGCGTGCCCACGGTGAGGGCGCCGTTGAGCGCAAATTTCATATTGCCGGTGCCTGAAGCCTCGGTGCCGGCCAGCGAAATCTGCTCCGACAAATCGGCGGCGGGGATAATGATTTGCGCCAGGCTCACGCTGTAATTCGGAATAAACACCACTTTAATCAAATCACGAATACGCTCGTCATGATTCACCACTTCCGCAACGTCGTTAATCAGGCGGATGATTTTTTTGGCCACATAATAAGATGAAGCGGCTTTGCCGGCAAAAATGAACACGCGCGGCTGCCAATCTTTATCGGGGTTTTCCAAAATTTGGTTGTAGCGGTCAATAATGTGCATCACATTCATGGCTTGACGCTTGTATTCGTGAATGCGTTTGATCTGCACGTCAAACAAGGCTTCGGTGCTGATTTTGATGCCCAGCTCTTTTTCGATATAGTCGGCCAGCCGCTGCTTGTTGGCACGTTTGACTTCGGCAAATTCTTCCTGCACGGCTTTGTCATCCACCAAATCATTGAGCGCTGCGATTTTTTCGAGATGCAGGCGCCATTGGTTGGTGCCGAGATGTTTGTCTAAAAAAGCGGTCAGCGGGCGGTTGGCCACGGCAATCCAGCGGCGCGGCGTTACCCCGTTGGTCACGTTGGTAAAGCGGCTGGGGAACAATTTGGCGAAATCGGCAAAAATCGAGGTGGTCATCAAATCAGAATGGATTTTGGCCACACCGTTGACTTTGTGCGAACCGACAACAGCCAGCCAAGCCATGCGCACACGACGGCCGTTGCTTTCATCGATAATGGATACGCGGCGGATGAAATCTTCGTCAAACAGCCCCAACGCGCGCACTTCGTCCAAAAAGATTTTATTGATTTCAAAAATGATATCAAGGTGGCGCGGCAGCATGCGCCCCATCAAATCAAGCGACCAGGTTTCCAGCGCTTCGCTCATCAGCGTATGGTTGGTGTAGGAAAATACTTTGCAGCAGGTATCCCAGGCTTTTTCCCATGTCCAGCCTTCCACATCGATCAGCAGCCGCATCAGCTCGGGAATGGCCAGCACCGGGTGGGTGTCGTTCAGGTGGATGGCCACTTCGTCGGCCAGGGTGTCGATGCTGTCGAAACGGCATTTATGGCGGGCAATGATGTCTTGAATCGAAGCGGATACCAAAAAATATTCCTGCTTCAGGCGCAATTCGCGGCCGCTTTCGGTGGAATCATTGGGATAAAGCACGCGCGAGATATTTTCATCGCTGGTTTGATTGCGCATGGCGGCAAAATAGTCGCCTTTATTGAAATCGGCCAAGTCAAACAGATAGCCGGCATGGGCGGTCCACAAACGCAGCGGGTTGGCAACTTCGCCGCCATAGCCGGGAATGATCTCGTCAAAACCCAAGGCGGTGATTTTTTCTGCCGGCTCCCAACAACGCACATTGTCTTCGATGTGCAGCTGGCCGCCGAATGCCACGGGATAGTGTTTGTTGGGGCGGGGAAACTGCCAGGCCATGTCTTTATCGAGCCACAAATCGGGTTTTTCAACTTGCTGGCCGTCGATAATTTCTTGTTTGAACATGCCGTATTGATAGCGGATGCCGTAGCCCATTGCCGGAATGCGCAAAGTGGCCAGCGAATCAAGGAAGCACGCCGCCAAGCGCCCCAAGCCGCCGTTACCGAGGCCGGGGTCTTCTTCTTCGCCGATCACGGTGTCGAAATCCAGCTCCAGCTGTTGGAACGCTTCTTTAAAAGCGTCGTAGATGCCTTCGTTGATCAGCGAATTGGTAAACGCTCGCCCCAACAGAAATTCCATCGAAAGGTAATAAACCATGCGTTTTTTGTGGTCGATATGGCTGCGGCGGGTGCGCAAAAAGCTTTCGGTAACCAGATCGCGGGCGGTAAACATGGCCGCGTTGAGCCAGTGTTCGGGCTTGGCGTCTTTAGGATCCACCCCGAGGATGAAAATCAGCTTAAATACGATGGATTGGCGGATGCGGTCGGCATCCGTGGTAGGCATGCGGTATTCATATTCGGGAAGTCTGGCCATGATGAATCCTAATCATATTAAAAAAGTGGAAAAATATTACCGGCCGGGCACCCGCTGCTGCCTCCTCTGCCATACAGCCCGGCAGACAACCGCCAACCGAGCACCCGGCCGACTCTAGGGTAATCCTATCCATTCGGCTGACAGATGCGTTTTTGCTTGGCATCACGCATTTCAGGAGCAAAAATCCCCTCATAAACGAATAGTCAGAAAAAACCTAGAACAAACGTTGCTGAAATTGTAGCACGATGCAATGACCGACAGATAATTATTGTCAACAATTTTACCGCTACAGCAGCCAAATGCAAGGCTGTGTGGCGCTGGGTAAACAATCGGTATGCATCATCATCTGCAAACACCGCTGTTTAAAGGCGGTTTTTACAGACGGCCATAACAGCTTTCATAGTGCTCGGCCGCCTTATGCCAGCCGAAATCCTGCAACATGGCCTGTTTGCGCACAGCCGACCAGATGCGGGGTTTGTCCCACAAAGCCAACGCTTGCGTCAGCACGCCGGCCAGTGCCGCGGCAGACGGCTCTTCAAACACAAAGCCGGTGGCGGTTTTCTGTTTCAGAGTATCCGCATCGGTATGCACCACCGTATCGGCCAGCCCGCCGGTGCGGCGCACAATCGGCAACGTGCCGTATTTGAGGCCGTAAAGCTGGGTGAGGCCGCAAGGCTCGAAGCGGCTGGGAATCAAAATGGCATCGCCGCCGGCGATCAAATTGTGCGCCAATTGCTCATCGTAGCCGATGTGCACACCGACCTGCTGCGGCCAAGCAGCGGCCAAATCACGGAAAGCCTGCTCCAGCTCCGGCTCGCCGCTGCCCAGCAACACAAATTGCAATTTGCCGCCGGCCGCCAGAGTGTCTTGCAGGGCGGCCAGCAGCAAATCGGCGCCTTTTTGGGGTGTCAGCCGCGAAACCATCACCGCCAGCAAAGCGTTATCGTCTTGCGGCAGGCCAAACCATTGCTGCACCGCTTTTTTATCGGTTTTTTTGCCCTGCATGGCTTTGAGATGATAATTTTTTGCCAGCGCCGTATCGGTTTGCGGGTTCCATACCGCTTCATCGACACCGTTTAAAATGCCGTTCAGACGGCCTTCTTCCAAACGGTTTTGCAATAAACCCTGCATTCCGCAAGCGGCGGGTTCGTGGGTAATTTCTTCGGCATACGAAGGGCTGACGGTGGTGATGCAGCCGGCGTAATACAAGCCCGCTTTCAAAAATGAAATCTGGCCGTGGAATTCCAACCCTTCAACATGATACATCTGCCACGGCAAATCCAGTTCGGGCAGATGATACGCCTGAAACATGCCCTGATAAGCGATATTGTGGATGGTAAACACGCTGCGCACATCCACACCCCAAGCGTGCAGATAAGCCGGCGCCAGACCGGCCTGCCAATCGTGCGCGTGCAGCACATCGGCCCTGCCCCACAGTTCATCCATGCCGGTGGCCAATGCGGCGGCGGCCCAACCCAACACGCCGAAACGGATAACGTTATCGGGGTAATCGTTGTAATGTTCGTCGTGATACGGATTGCCGGCGCGCTCAAACAAGTGCGGCGCATCAATCAGATACAGCCCCAAGCCGTTGTAATCGGCATAACGGATTATGATATGGCCGCCGAAATTATCGCGCACGGCCACTTCTGCCGCATCGGGCAACGCTTCGCGCACTTTCGGATAATAAGGCAGCACCACCCGCACATCGTTGCCGCGCTGCAATTGGGCAAACGGCAATGCGCCCAGCACATCGGCCAAGCCTCCGGTTTTCAACAAGGGGAAAAGCTCTGAAGCGGCATGTAAAATTTTCATGGAAATCTCCTGACTGAAAGTAAGGAGCTTCTCAACCAACCCGCTGCGGCATCGCCACGCACCGCGCCAGGGTGTCCTGATGTGTTGTTTATGGGGGGATTTTTGTTCCTGAAAATGCAGATGCCAGGCAAAAAACGCAGCAAGATTGGACATCTTGCGAGGCTTTTTAACGCAGCAGATGCGTTTTCATCAGGGGCAAAATACACCCGTAAATCAAATGGTCAGGACGCCCTTATACGGCGGCGGCCGGTTGAGAGGCTCTGTAAGTTTAGCGCCTTATTGTTATGGTTTGTTTGCATACCATTCTAAAAAAACAACCCGACTGTATTCATTTGCCTTGCCGGCTTATTGCGGCAGAATGGGTTTCAGACGGCCTTTGCTCAATCACAGGCCGTCTGAAACAGCGGCCGTCTGAAAACCGGCAGGTTATTTTTACACTTGCTCGGGTGCTCCCTGCGACCCGGATGATTCTTGTGCAACCGCATCCAACATGGCACGGGTTACCAATACCACACTGCCGCCGGAGCTGATGCGGAAATGTTCGGCATCTTTTTTCGGAGTCAGGCCGATTTTCATGCCGTCCGGGATAATGCAGTTACGCTCGATAATGCAGTTTTTCAGATGGCAGTTTTTACCGATGGTCACATTGGGCAACACCACGCAAGAATCAATGATGCTGTTTTCTTTCACGGTAACGTGGTCAAACAACACCGATGAGCGGATTTCGGCAT
Source organism: Uruburuella testudinis (assembly GCF_022870865.1). Lineage (NCBI taxonomy): Bacteria > Pseudomonadati > Pseudomonadota > Betaproteobacteria > Neisseriales > Neisseriaceae > Uruburuella > Uruburuella testudinis. Next base: position 781,179 of record NZ_CP091508.1, on the reverse strand, counting down.
CGGTGATGATGCAGCCGCCGTTAACCAGCGAATTATCGAGCACGCGGCCTTGTTTGTTGTGTTTGTAGAAAAACTTGGTGGGCATGGTTTGCGTGGGCAGCCCGCGCACCGGCCACGACTGGTCAAACAAATTCAGCTGCGGATGTTCGGTAACCAAATCCATATGGGTGCGCCAATAGCTGTCAAGCGTACCCACATCGCGCCAATAAATGCTGCCCTCGGCATTTCTGCCCATGCATGAGCGCTCAAACGGGTGCGCATATAACACGCCCTCTTCCAGCGCGCGCGGAATGATGTCTTTGCCGAAATCGTGGTGGGTGTGTTCTTTGAGCACTTCGCCGGCCAACGATTGATACAGGTAGTCGGCATCAAATACATAAATCCCCATTGAGGCCAGCGAAGAATCGGGTTTTTCACGCATGCTGGGCGGATTGGCCGGTTTTTCGATAAATTCCTGCACTTTCAGCTTCTCGTTAACCGACATAATACCGAATTGGTCGGCCTCGCTGCGTTTGACTTCGATACAGCCCACAGTGCATTTGGCGCCGCTGCTGATGTGGTCGCGCAGCATCTGCATATAGTTCATCTTGTAGATATGATCGCCCGCCAGAATCAACACATATTTGGGCTTGTAGTGCTCTTGCATGATGGGCACGTTTTGCCACACCGCATCGGCGGTGCCGCGATACCACATGCTTTCGTTGATTTGCTGGCGTGCCGGCAGCATATCGACAAACTGGCCGCGGTCGCGGGGCAGAAACGACCAGGCGTGTTGCAGGTGGCGCAGCAGTGAATGGGCCTCGTATTGGGTGAGCACGCCGATTTTTTTTAGGTTGGAATTGAGGCAGTTTGACAGGGTAAAGTCGATAATGCGCCAGTTGCCGCCGAAATACACCGCCGGTTTGGAACGCCGGTCGGTCATTTCATGCAGGCGCGAGCCGCGTCCGCCGGCCAGAATCAGCACCAAGGTGTTTTCAGCGATATCTAAAGTGTGCAGAGGCGCTTTGTTTTCGTCTGCCAATAAAGTGTCGTCAGGTCTCATGAGTGGCTTCTCCTTGTTTGTGAAATATCCAGATGCCCATATGCGCTACCGTGCATCGGCTGTCTGCGTGCCGGAAGCTGTTTGACGGTGCCAAACGGCATTTCCAGCGCTCTTGAGGCAGATGGAATGACTGTTCGCCGCGTTTGCCGTTAACCAGCAGCAGCCATTCATCATCCATCAGGATTTGCAAGGCTTTGCTTTCGTTGTTTTGCCATGCTTCTCCTTCTATCGGTGCGCCTTCCGTATTCAGCCAGCGCACCCGTCCGTCCCACCAGCAGTCTTCGCCGATGAGGGGAATTTCACGGCGCAATGCCGCCAATTCTTTAACATAGTCATTCAGACGGCCATTGTGTTTGTGCCAAGCCAGCCAGGTAATGTCATTGTCTTGGCAATAGCCGTTGTTGTTGCCTTGCTGGCTGTTGCCGAATTCATCGCCGGCCAGCAGCATGGGAATGCCGTTGGCCAGCATCAGAGTGGCGAGCAGCGCTTTGGCGGTGTATTCGCGTGTTTCGAGAATAGCAGCATCATCGGTTTCGCCCTCTGCGCCGTGGTTGTTGCTGATGTTGTCGTTGTGGCCGTCGCGGTTGTCTTCGCCGTTGGCTTCGTTGTGTTTGCCGTTGTAGCTCACCAAATCATGCAGGGTAAAGCCGTCGTGGGCGGTAATGAAGTTGATGCAGGCCGAGGGGTTTCTGCCGTCGTGGCGGAACAAATCGGCCGAGCCGGAAAAGCGTTCGGCAAAGGCTCCGAGCTTGCCGCTCTGGTGTACCCAAAATTCGCGCATATCATCGCGGAAACGGTCGTTCCATTCGGAAAAAGGTTGCGCAAAGCGCCCCACCTGATAACCGTCCGGGCCGATATCCCACGGCTCGGCAATCATTTTGCGGCCGACCAACACCGGATCTTGATAGCAGGCCTGAAAGAAGCGGCCATAGGCATCAAATGCCGGCTCGCGCCCCAATACTGTGGCCAAATCAAAGCGGAAGCCGTCGATATGAAAGGCCTCCGCCCAATAGCGCAGGCTGTCCATTACCCAGCGGGTCACGCTGCGGTGGCCGACGTGCAGGGTATTGCCGCAGCCGCTCCAATTTTCATAATAGCCGTCCTGATTTACCCAATACCAGGCCGCGTTGTCGATGCCGCGCTGACACAGCATCGGCCCGCCCGCATCCTGCTCGGCGGTGTGGTTGTACACCACATCTAAAATCACTTCAATACCGGCTTTATGTAAGGCTTTTACCGCTTCACGCAATTCATCGGCGGCCTGTTCGGGCACAGCGGCATAGCGCGGCTCGACAGCGAAATGCGACCAGGTGTTGTAGCCCCAATAATTGCTCAAGCCCATGGCTTGCAGATGTTGCTCATCAAGATGCTGGTGCACGGGCAACAGCTCCACGGCGGTGATACCCAATGCTTTCAGATGGCCTGTTATCCGCTCATCGGCCAATGCGCGGTAAGTGCCGGCATCGGACAAATCGGGAAACAGCTTGGTCAGCCCTTTGACATGCGCTTCGTAAATCACGGTTTGCGCAATCGGGGTTTGCGGCAGCTTGTCATCTTCCCAATCGAATTCAGACGGCCCGACCACGATGCTTTTGGCGGCCACCGCAGCATTGTCTCTGCCGTCTTCAGCGCGAAACCAGGCCAGCTGTTCCTGCGTGCCGTAGGCGGGTGTGCCTTCGATGGCTTTCGAATAAGGGTCGGTTAACACTTTTTGCGGGTTGAAAAACAAACCTTCTTCCGGCAAATCATGGCCGTGCACGCGGTAGCCGTAACACTGCCCTGCTGCCAAGCCCGGCACAAAACCGTGGTGGATATGCCCGCTGCGCCCCGGCAAGGTCAGGCGGGTTTCTTCACCGCCTGCACCAAACAGGCACAGCTCGATTTTTTCGGCGCGCGATGAAAACAGGGTGAAATTCACACCGCCTTCGCGCACATCTGCACCCATGGGGTATGGCAGCCCGGTTTCAATCGCGCTGTTTGATGCCGTTTGATCAGTCATGATGGTTTTCCCGGTAAAGATACACGGTTGCCAGCGGCGGCACGGTAACCGACAACGATTGCGGCTTGCCGTGCGAGGCTGTTGCATCGGTGTGTATTTCTGAGCCCGCAACCACACCGCTGCCTTTATAATTGAGGCCGTCTGAATTCAAAATTTCACGATATATGCCGGCCTGATTCACACCAAAACGGTAATGTTCGCGCACCACCGGCGTAAAATTGCTGATAACAATCAATGAATTGCCGGCACGATCGCGGCGCTCGAATACGAATATCGAGCTTTCCACATCGTCCACCACCAGCCATTCGAAGCCTTCCGGCCATTGGTCGAGCTGATACAGCGGCGCATGATTGCGGTAGGCATGGTTCAAATCGCGCACGAAACTTTGCACACCGTTGTGCCAGCCGCCGTGCTCTTCATCGAGCAAAAACCAATCCAGTGCTTGGTCGTAATTCCATTCGCGCCCTTGCGCAAATTCGTTGCCCATAAACAGCAGCTTTTTGCCGGGGAAGGCATACATAAAGCCATAGTAAGCGCGCAGGTTGGCAAATTTCTGCCAGCAGTCGCCCGGCATGCGGTCGAGCAGCGATTTTTTACCGTGCACCACTTCATCATGCGACAGCGGCAGCACAAAATTTTCGCTGTATTGATACATCATGCCGAATGTCATCAGATGGTGATGGTATTTGCGGTTAATCGGGTCTTCCTGCATGTAGCGCAAGGTGTCGTTCATCCAGCCCATATTCCACTTGTATTGGAAATTCAGCCCTTCGGCACGGGTAACGTTGGCAAACGAGGTCGACTCTTCTGCAATCTCGGCCGCACCCGGCACCTGCTGCTGCAACATGGTGTTGGTGTCGCGCAGAAACTCAATCGCTTCCAAATTTTCGCGGCCGCCGTATTGGTTGGGAATCCACTCGCCGTCTTTGCGCGAATAATCACGGTAAATCATCGAAGCCACGGCATCCACGCGCAAGCCGTCAAAACCTAAGCGCTCAATCCAATACAGCGCATTGCCTTGCAAAAAGTTTTTCACTTCTGCCCGGCCGAAGTTATAAATCAGCGTGTTCCAGTCTTGATGATAGCCTTCGCGCGGATCGGCATGCTCATAAAGCGGCGTGCCGTCAAACTGCGCCAAACCGTGTTCGTCGGTCGGAAAATGGCCGACCACCCAATCCAAAATCACGCAGATACCGGCCTGATGGGCCGTCTGAATCAGATATTGCAGCTGCTGCGGCGAACCGAAACGGCTGGTGGGCGCATAAAGCCCGGTGGCCTGATAGCCCCACGAGCCGTCAAACGGGTATTCGGAAATCGGCAGCAGCTCGATGTGGGTAAAGCCCATTTCTTTCACATAATCCACCAGCTCATGCGCCAATTCTTCATAAGTGAGCCAAAAGCCGTTGTCGAGATTGCGCCGCCACGAGCCCAGATGCACTTCATAAATGCAGACCGGGCTGTCGATGGCATTGGCCGTTGCACGATGGGCGGGCGCGGGCACTTTGTCGGGCAGACCGCGCACCACCGAAGCAGTGGTCGGGCGCAATTCTGAAGCAAATGCATAGGGGTCGGCTTTTTGGCGCACATTTCCTGCCGCATCGCGGATTTCAAATTTATATAGCGCGTTAAACGGCACAGCGGGAATAAAAATTTCCCACACGCCAATGTCGGCATGAAAGCGCATGGCATGGCGGCGGCCGTCCCAATTATTGAATTCGCCGATAACCGACACCCGTTGCGCATTCGGCGCCCAGACGCTGAAATGCACGCCCTCCACACCTTGATGGGTGACGATGTGCGCACCCAAAGTTTCATACGGCCTCAAATGCTTGCCCTCGCCCAACAGCCAAGAATCAAGCGATTGCAGGCAAGAGCCGAAGCGGTAGGCATCTTCTGTAACAAAGGCCGTCTGAACGCCGGGATACTGTGCATTAAACACATAATCCGGCGTATTTTCAGGCAACACGGCCACGAAAAAGCCGCGCTCGTCTATTTTCTGCATCGGCACAATCAGCCCGCCGCCCTCACGTGCCATCAAATCCACCGTATGTGCATCGGGCAGCAGGCAGCGCACCACTTCGCCCACACCTTCGATACGATGCCGCCCCAAATAGGCAAACGGATTGCCGTGGCGGGCATAAAACAGGCTGTCGATAGTGTCGCGCTCGGTTTGATCGGGCTGCGGATAAGGTGTTGGTCGGCTGTTTTTTCTCATGGCTACCTCGTGAATCATCTGTAAATGCGTTTCCATCTGCGCTTGTGCGGGGAAATCTTCCAGGCCCAGCGGCAGTTTGACCGCCCAATTGGGATAACCTTCGGCCACGCCCGGCACGTTGAAGTTTTCGCTCATGCCAAGCAGGTTTTCTATCTGAGCGGCGTAAAGTTTGCTGCGGCATTCAGCGCCGAAACGGTGCAAGGCAAACAGCATCTGCCCGGTCAACATATCCGGCAACGGCGCATCGGGCGGCAACAAGCCGGCTTGTTTCAAAGCTTGCAGCAACGCCGCTTTATCGCATTGCCGCTGCATGAATGCGGCATGAAAAGCCGTATCGTCGGCATACACGCCGAGCAGGCGCATGGTTTCCAAATCACGCCCTGCCCAAAAACCGGCCACCGGCGGCAAATCATGCGTGCTGGTTACGGTGACCGCCTGTTCGGGGTAATCATCGGGCCGGTTAAAGCCTTGTTCGCCGTGATTGAAATACACCACCGAGTAAGAAAAAATCTGATAGCGGTTCAGCAAATCACGCATACCCTCAGGCACAATGCCCAAGTCTTCGCCGATAATCACACACTGATGGCGGCGGCTTTCCAGCGCCACCACCGCCATCAGCACTTCTTGCGGATAACGCACATAAGCCCCGTCATCGGCGCGCATGCCCGCAGCCACCCACCACAAACGGCTGAGCGACATCACATGATCGATACGCAGCGCACCATATAAGCGCACATTTTCACGCACAATCTTAATAAATTCGCGACACCCGCTTTGCAGCAGCTTGCCCGGGTGCAACGGCGGCAGCGACCAATTCTGCCCGGCAGGATTAAACTGATCGGGCGGCGCCCCCACCGACATATCCAAACAATACAGCGCTTGCTCCAGCCAAACATCCGCACCGCCGCCCGCCGCGCCTACTGATAAATCGCCATACAAGCCGATTTTCATGCCGCAATCGCGCACCCGCTGCTGCACTGCCTCAAGCTGCACGGCGCACAACCATTGCAGCCACATATAAAAACGCACTTCCTGCGCATGCAGTTGCGCAAATTGTTGCACCGCTTCATTTTGCGGATTGCGGTAGGCTTCAGGCCAGCCCGGCCACCCCAAGATGCCCGGGTCGGCAAAATACTGGTTTAAGGTTTCAAACAAAGCAAAGCCGTGTAATGCATCGCCTTTTTTATCGGCAAATGCAGCAAATTCGCCGCGCTGCTGCTGCATCGCCGCCGAACCGTCTTGCTCGAAAAACAGAAAGGCCGTCTGAAGCGCCGCTTTTTTCAGCGCCCACACACCCTCGTAATCTACCGTGCCGCTCCGCCGCAACGCCTCAATACGCCGGCAGATTTCAGGCGAAGTGCGCCATTGTTGTGCTGGCGCAGAGGCCTGAAAAGCCGCCACGCGGTCAACATCCAAATAAAGCGGATTCAGCCACACCCGCGAAGAAGGGCTGTAGGGGCTGGCATAAGCGGGGCGGGCGCCAAACAAAGCATGCAAAGGATTGATGCCGATAAAATCAAGCCGGCGCGCCGCAGCATAATCCACCAATGCTGCCAAATCCGAAAAATCACCGATACCCCAATTTGTGGCGGAACGCAGGCTATAAAGCTGAATACTCAAGCCGTTCAAGCGGCGGTTGCCGACCAATGCCGGCGGTTCGTAAGCCGTGGCCGGCGCCGCAATCACAAAACATCGGTAAAGTGCTTGATTTTGAGAAACCGTTAATTGGTAATAACCATCGCCCAGCGCCGGCAAGGCAACAGAAAGGCCGTCTGAAAGCCATTGCCAAGCCACTTCACGGCGCGCCCCTGCTTCATCCGACAACCAAACACTGTCGGGCGCCGAAAAGCCGGCAGCCAGATTCAGCGACACCGCTGCGCCGGCCGGCACCACCCGCACATCATCAAAACCATCATCCCCACCGGCTGTCGCCGCCAAACATTCGGCCAGCTTCTCCAACGCAGGCCGGCTCACCGGGCGGTAAACACCATCGGTGCCGCGATAGCCCGGCAACACGCCCAACGCCAACGCCTGCCGTTCTGTTTGTTCCGCCCAAACTTCACCCATTTCCGACCCCATGATTCAAAACAGCCTCCAACTCAGCATCTGCCTTCTTTACAAATAAGCCTGGGCTTACCTGACAATCGGCCTGACACTCACATCATCAACAGCCGCATATTGAAAAAAATATTAACTAGAACACAAACTCTAACACAATATTGGTATTTCTTCCTTGATATAGCACATTGAAACTGTAAATAAAATTTATGCATTAAAGATAATAACACTCAAAAATATTACCGCAATATCTCTTCAAGCATCCTCCGGCCATTACCTTTTTTACTCAAACAACATGGCAACATCGCCACATCATCGCCAAATCCATCACAAACAAAGCAGAATCCGCCATAAAACCCAGATAAGTAAGCATAAACACTTATCAACAAACTCTGCCTGAATATGCAAAAAATGTCCGTCAACAACGATGCTAAGTGCTTCAAATGACAACATTAACCGATTCACAATAGCATATAAATATTACCATCATTTAATCTTTTTATAAACATCCCTGAACGTTTGTTTAAATGTAAAAATGCCGCAACTCGGCAACCAAACGGCACAAAAATCAAGTTATTTTTCGGGCAGATATAAAAACAGGCCGTCTGAAATCATTTTTCAGACGGCCTGACAGATCGATACTTTATCTGCTATTTTAATGCGATTATCATTATGATGGTTTAGGTTTATTCCATCTTCGTTCCCCGCCTCGTACAACGATTCAATTGAACGGCAATAGCAAAAAAGCACTGCTTGAATAAGCAGTGCTTTTTTATCAGGATTGGCGGAGTGGACGGGACTCGAACCCGCGACCCCCGGCGTGACAGGCCGGTATTCTAACCAACTGAACTACCACTCCGCACAAAAAAATGGTGGGTGATGACGGAGTCGAACCGCCGACATTCTGCTTGTAAGGCAGACGCTCTACCAACTGAGCTAATCACCCGTTTCATCGCTGTGTTGCTGCGAGAACGTGATTAAACCAAAATCCCGCCCTTCGTGCAAGTGTTTTTCGTAAGAAATCATTCACTATATTCACAAATAATTGAAACAAAAATGAAATTATTTCAACCCCAATGCCCATTTATAAAACCAGCTGGCAAAGCAACAAACCAAAGGCCATATAGAAAACACGGAGCCGGTTGGCCTGCCTCTTCAGCGCCTTTGTAAAATCTGTTCTTCTCCAACTTATATAGGTTTGGTAATTATCATTCTAATAATTTTTATTAATTTCTTTTTAAAACAATTAAATGAATTATAAAAGCACAGTTATTCCATTGCCGTTTCTTATAGACAGGACATCCTAACTGCGTTGTTCCGCCCCATCGCACATGCATACTGCCTTCGATTTGTCGGCGTGTCCGTTTATCTTTGCAATGGCGATAAGTTCAACGGCCATAAGCATTTCAGACGGCCTGATAGAAATGCATCAAGCCGTCTGAAACTTTATATTCGGCCAAGATTCTTTAACTCCGGCCTCTTCTCGCTTTGCACGCGGCGGTCAAATATCAAACCAATGACCGAGCTTCTCGGCTTTGGTATGCAAATAGCGCTCGTTTTCCAAGTTTTCACCCACATGCAGCGGCACCCGTTGGGCGACGTTGATGCCGGCATCGGTAAGCACCTGCACTTTTTGCGGATTGTTGGTCAACAAATTCACTGCCTGCACACCCAGGTAATCAAATATATGCTTGGCCAGCGTGAAATCGCGGGCATCCACCGGCAAACCGAGCGCCACATTCGCTTCCACTGTATCCAGCCCCTGATCCTGAAGCTGATAAGCGCGGATTTTGTTAATCAGGCCGATACCGCGGCCTTCCTGGCGCAAATACACAATCACGCCCCGCCCCGCCTGCTGCACCGCCTGCATCGCGGCCTGCAACTGCGGGCCGCAATCGCATTTTTGCGAAAACAACGCATCGCCGGTCAGGCATTCGGAATGCACCCGTGCCAACACCGGGGCGCCATCGGCAATATCGCCCATGCTCAGCGCCACATGCTCCTGCCCGCCGCGCACATCTTCAAAACCATGCAGGGTAAACACGCCCCATTCCGTCGGCAGACGGCAGGCGGCCACAAATTTTACCGGACTAATCATGTTCCGGCTCCTCTTCTTCGCCCCGCAGCAAGGCCTGCAAAGGGAGAGCCAAAGCCAAGGACAAGCCCACCCAATCTGCCAGAGCCGCATCATCAAAAGCTTCTTTTTCGGCATGCTCCACATACACCACGCCCAGCACGGCACCGCCGGCATGGCATACCGGCAACGACATCTGACTTTGGCTGCAACTGTGGCGGCTGCCTTTCAATTCTTCCAGCGCCAGCCATTGCGGCACATCGTTGACAATATTCATCCAGCCGGTTTGCGCCGTGCGGCTCGGCAGATATTGCCAACCGCTCTCTTCCGTTACCGCTATTTGCTGCTCAATCACTTCGCCCTGCTGTGCCAAACGCACCAGCCGGACATCGCTGTTTTCAGACGGCATCAACGCATACACTACCGCACTTTGTTGCCCGGTGCGGCTGCACACCGAATCGAGAGCCATAAATATTTGTTTGAGCAAGCTTTCATGGGCATCATTTTTTTCGATATGTTCGGCCAATACCGCTTCATCGTTTTCATACCACAAAATATGCCGGTCAATCGCCGCCTCGCCCCGGTTCATCACTGCCTGTGCTGTCAAATAGGCCGCCAGCACCTCATCCGGCGGCAAACGCAGCCCCTGTGTCTGCAAATAATCTTCAATCAATAAAGCCGCCATGGCCTTGCCTTCTCTTTCTATATGACAGGCCGTCTGAAACCACTTAACCATGCAAGCTTTCAGACGGCCTGATGAATGCGCATACAGTTGAGGGCAGTATCCGCTTTTTCAAGCCGTATCTGCCTTTGCATTTGGCAAAGCTTTCGGTATAATCGGCCACCTGCCCAAACATCAACGCGGACGTGGCGAAATTGGTAGACGCACCAGATTTAGGTTCTGGCGCCGAGAGGTGTGAGAGTTCGAGTCTCTCCGTCCGCACCACCCAACCCATTTTAGGGGTTATTTTTTTGTCTAATGCAATCTAACGCAATCAATCAAATTCAATACTGGCAAGGCTTTCAGGCTGATTGAATACTTGCTTGGTATCTAATCGCATAATGCCGTCTAACTGAATAAATCACAAGTTGGGCGTATTGAGAAATACCCCTGAAAAAATACCCCAAAATGCCACTAAACGACCGCCAAATAAAGAATGCCAAGCATGCTGAAAAGCCCTATAAACTGAATGGTGGGCGTGGCCTGTATTTGTACATCAACACCAGCGGCGGCAAATTATGGCGGCTGAAATACCGCATTGGCGGAAAAGAAAAGCTGCTTTCAATCGGCAAATCCCTCGCCGTATCACTTACAGAAGCTCGCGAAGTCGCCAACAAGGCTGCAATATGCTGCAACAGGGCAAGACCCCGCCGCCGCCAACCAACAGACCAAAGCCGAAAGAGCTGCCGCTCTGGCAAACACCTTCGAGGCAATCACACCGCAATGGCTCCGCCAACCTGCACCGACGGAAGCCGATAGACGAAATCAACATTACCGCCATTAAAGCCCTGACAGAAAACATCATCAACTGCGGCGCATCGAAACCGCCGACAGCATCAGATAGCGGCCCAACCAGCACACCTTACAGCCAACAAGGTAACGGGCGCTGATACCCATTCACAAAAACAACCTAACTGCATTGACTCACCAGAGCTCGAATAGGGCTGTTTTCGCTAAGGCGCTGACTCGCCAAATCAACCAGCCCCGTGCTAGGCTGTCCTGATGTGTCATCTATCATCATATTTTTTGCGCTAAAAGCACATCTGCTGCATTAAAAAGCCTCGCAAGATGCCCAAATCTTGCTGCGTTTTTTGCCCGGCGTCTGTGCTTTTGTCACAAAAAATCTGAATCATTCTGAATGGTCAGGACACCCTAGCTGCACTATCCCCGGCTCGCCGCCTTGTGCGCTTACTTTTGTGAATTAGGTGTTATTCATCTTTGGCAAAGTATGCAAACGAACGTCGTGAAATGGTGCAATAGTACCGCGACTTTCTGAAGCGACACGATGAAACCGCCAAGCAGATATTGCAGCACGATAAAAAGGCCGTCTGAAACATCGGCTTTATTGCGGGTGCTTATCCATCGTTATACAGCGTTTGTATAATTATCCATTCTATGTATAATCATGTATAACAACATCCACCAGCAACCACCGCAACCATGCAAGCAGACCCGCTATATTTCCACCGCCCCGAATATGCCGCCAAGCTGATAAACAGCCTACAGGGCGGCATTACACACGCATTCACCTTATTCGCCCCGCGCCGTATGGGTAAAACGCAATTTCTGCTGAAAGACATTGCTCCGCTGGCAGAACAGCAAGGTTTCAACGTCTTCTACTTTTCCTTTATGGCCGATGATGGCAACATTCCCATTCGTTTTCAGACGGCCTTACAACAATTTGCCGAAAACATCCAAACAGGCGGCAAGGCAAAAACCTTTATCGGCCAAATCAGCAAAGTGGAGGCATTCGGCCTTGTCATCGAGCGGCAACACAGCGCCGACCCCGCAGGCGGCATTGTCGAGTTGATTAGCACCATTGCCGCCGCCAACCGCCCCGCCTTGCTGCTGCTGGACGAAGTGCAGGAGTTGGCACGCTTTACAGGGGCTGCGGGGCTGATCCGCTCACTCCGTACAGGCTTGGACATCCATCAAGACCACGTAAAAACCATCTTTACGGGCAGCAGCACCAACGGGCTGAAAACCATGTTCAACAACAGTAAAGCACCGTTTTTCCATTTTGCCCATGCCTTAGACTTTCCCCAGCTAGGGCAAGACTTCACCGACTTCCTGGCCGATATCTATTGCCAACGCACGGGTAACAGTCTGGATAAAGCTGCGCTATACCGCTTGTTTGAGCGCCTGAATCACACGCCGATGTATATGAGGGCCATCATTCAAGATATGATTATCAACCCCGAATTGCCGCTTGAAGCCGCCGCAGACTATCGGCTGGCGCAACTCAACACACAAGGCACAGAATCAGGCGTATGGCAGAAATTGAAGCCGCTAGAACAAGCCATCATGCAGGCTATGGCGGCCACCGACAGCAGCAGCCCCTACAGCAACGACAGCCGCAAGCAATACGCCGCCGCGCTTGGCATCAATGAAGTGAGCAGCAGCAGCACACAAGGTGCAATCAAACGGCTGCAACGGCACGACTTAATCAGCAAAAACACCGCCGACCAATGGCAGATAAACAATCCGCTGCTGAAAACATGGATTTTGGAAAACACTTAAATAAGGCCGTCTGAAAAACCCTTGCCGGTGTGTTATCCGGCAAGGACAAATGCAGGGCTGAAGCCATGATAAGCACTTGATTTTTGTTGCTGCTTTCAATTTCAACTGAAAATAAATTCAATTATTTCAATTTATTAAACGCTTAATTCGCGCCTCTCCACAGCAATATTGTATGAATATTGTTAAGCACGCTCACCCTGCCGCAATCAAAATGCTTCCGGATTAATAATTAATTCTTTCAAATCATAGCCTTGCTCACGTGCGGTTTCCAAATAGCTCTGGTACAGCGCTTCATCTATTTTCGCGCTGCGCGACAACAGCCACAAATACCGGCGGTCGGGCGTGCCGACTAATGCGGTTTGGTAGTTCTCATCCAAACGCAATATCCAATACGGCGCCCTGCCCACCGGCAGCCAGCGTAATCCTTCAGGCAAAAAAGTTACACGCAGTTTGCTGCCGGTTTTATCAACCGCTCTTGCCAATCCTTTGGCCTGCATCATTTCACCATTGTTTTTCCGGCAACGGTTGAGCACGTTAACACTACCATCGGCATTCAGCGTATAGTTGGCAGTAACCTCACCCGCGCAGGCATTTTGAAACTTCATCGGCAAGCGTGAAATTTCATGCCAAACACCCATATAGCGCGGCACATCCACCCGCGCGACAACGGCAGGCGGCGTAACGGTTTCGGCAACTGCCGGCAGGGAAGCGGCAGCAACCGCCAAACACAATAAACAAGCCGTTTTTTTCATGATATTCTTCCCAAAAAAACCAAAAACAGGCACCATCTGAAAAAGCAAGCCGATGCCGACGGTTCAAAATAAACTTTAACCGCTCAACTTATACCCGCTCACAAAAGTAAGCTGGCAAGCCGGCCGAAGACGGCAAACACGTATGCTGGCACGAGCCAGCTCAAGCGGGCTAGGGTATCCTGACAATTCATATACCATCATCTTTTTTGCGCTAAAAGCACATCTGCTGCGTTAAAAAGCCTCGCAAGATGTCCAATCTTGCTGCGTTTTGTGCCTGGCATCTGCACTTTTATCACAAAAAATCTGAATAATTCTGAATGGTCAGAACACCCTAGGGCTCAAACATAATCAAGCCGTCTGAAACAGAAGAGGAAAGAAGCGGTAGCATCGCGCCGGCGGCAATCGATGCAGCCGGGCAGTTATCAAGCTCTTTTTCTTTTGTTTCAGACGGCCTTATCTTAACCGCTTTGCTCAATCCAACACAAACAATTCCGAACCGTGCTGTTTCAGCCATTGCTTGGCCGCAGCGGTATGCGGTGTGTGGCGGTTGACTGCCGCCCAAAATTTCGAGCTGTGATTGGGGTGCGGAATATGGCAAAGCTCGTGAATACACACATAATCCACCACAAAATCAGGCGCACCGATTAAGCGCCAATTCAAGCGGATACCGCTGCGGCTGCGGCATACGCCCCAAAAAGTTTTGGCATTGGAAAGCGCCGCCGCCGCAGGAAAAAGCTGCACTTTTTCAGCATGCGCCTGCAAACGCGGCAACAGCACCTCGGCAGCGCGTTCAGTCAAATAGCGACGCAAATGCTGTTTTTGTTGCGGCCAGGGTGCAGACGGCAGCAAAAAACCGGCCTGTTCGCGGCGGATATGTGCTTGAGTGTGGATATGCAAATCATGCATTTCGCCGCGATACCAAATCTGCGCCGGCATTTGCGCGGCGCTGTCGCTTTTTGGGCGGCAAGCCAAGGTTTTCAGCACCAAATCTTCATGGGTTTGCAACCAATGCCGCAACGGCCGCTCGCCCAAATACGGCGGCACATTCACGCTGATGCGCCCGGCATCCAGCGGGCGCATAATGATATTTTTCTTGGCGCTGCGTTTCAACTCAAGCGTAATCGCACGGCCGTCTGAAAGAGTGTGTGCCAACAGCATCATCATCCGTTCAAATCATAAATACTGACGCGGGGCTTTTTTGATACTCATATCATCAAGCCAAACCGGCAAGACGGCATCCTGACCGGCCAGCGCCATCAGTTGCCCACACACGGCAAAACCGCAAACCAATTATCAAGCATACCACTTTACCTGCCCGCTCAAACACCTTGATGCGGGGCGCGTGCGCACGGCCCTATTCCGCTGATTTGCTTTTGCTGGTTTTCAATCCACGCTTCACATTGTGCCATCAGCACTTCCGGCTCGGCGCTGTCGTGGCGCAAAGGTTGGCCGATAACAATGGTAACTTCGCCCGGATATTTCAGAAACGAATTACGCGGCCAGAATTCGCCGCTGTTGAGCGCCACCGGCACCAAATCCATGCCAAACAGCTTGGCCATCCGCGCACCGCCGAGGCGGTAACGCCCTTTGGTGCCCGGCGGCATGCGGGTTCCCTCCGGGAAAATGGCAATCCACAAGCCTTCATTCTTACGCGCCAGGCCTTGCGCCATCAACTGCTGGCTGGCCAACGCGGTATTGCTGCGGTCGATACCGATGGCTTTGGTCAATTTCAAACCCCAACCGAAAAACGGCAGCTTAAACAATTCTTTTTTTGCCACATACACATGCAGCGGAAAAATTTCCTGCAAGGCCAAGGTTTCCCAGCCTGATTGGTGTTTGCTGCAAATAATCGCAGGCCCGGCAGGAATATTCTCACGCCCGATAACACGGTAGTTCAAGCCGATAATGTGTTTGAGCATCCACACCAGCGTTAACGCCCAAGCACGCCCCATTTTATTGGCGCCTTGCGGGAAAAACGCAGCAGGGATAAACAGCAAAAACATCGGCGGGGTAATCAGGCACAACAGCAGCCAGTAAAGCAAATTACGGATAATCAGCATGTAAATCTTTCTCTATCAAAGGGCGGGCAAGCAGTTTTCAGACGGCCTCGATTCATGGCTTATCCGCCGGCTTTGCATCAGCCTGCTGTGTCAAATATTGCGAAAATGCCAGCAAATTATCAAACACTTGTGTATTTTCCGGCAATTGTTCGCCCTCAGCCGCCAGCGTTTTGCTGCCTTTGCCGGTCAACACCAAGACGGGTTTGCCGCCAACGGCCGCCACTGCCTGTAAGTCGCGCAGGCTGTCGCCCACCATCCAGGTGTCTGCGGCTTCGGCATTAAAGCGTTCGATAATGTCTTTCACCATCCCCGGCTTGGGTTTGCGGCAATCGCAATCCGAATCGGCGGTGTGCGGACAAAACCAAATGCCGTCAATTACCCCGCCCGCCTGCTGCACCAGCTTGTGCATTTTATTGTGCATTTCGGTCAGGTCTTGCATGGTAAAGTATTTGCGGCCGATGCCCGATTGGTTGGTGGCCACGGCAAGGGTGTATCCCGCTTCGGCAAGAAACGCAATCGCATCCATACTGCCCTCAATCGGCACCCATTCGTCAGCCGACTTTACAAAATCATCACGGTCGTGATTAATCACACCGTCGCGGTCGAGGATAATCAGTTTCATTGTATTAAGCCTTTCAGACGGCCTCCAGCATGCTGTAAAGCTGGCGGATATGATATTCTAAAGTGGGATTATAACTTAATGCCTGTTGCGGTTCGGCCAATTTATGATTGCCGCTCTGCTTGAGTGCAACCGCTTTGGCGATGCTGTCGGCAAGCGTTTGCGGCTGTTGGCGCGAAAAGAAAAAGCCTGCGTTGTCATTCAACACTTCACAGCAACCCATATTATCAGCCAACACCACGCGGGTGCCGCAAAGCACGGATTCTACACCGACAAGGCCGAACGGCTCATACATTGAGGCCATAATGGTGTAGTCGGCAGCGCGGTAAAGCTCGGGCATGTTTTTGCAAAAACCCAACTCAACCACGTTTTTCATCGGTCGCGGCAGCGGCGAGCCGGCCACGGCCAGTTTTACCGGCAAATCGGTCTGCTCAAAAAATTCGGCCAGCATATCGAGGCCTTTGCGTTTGTGGCCGGTAGAGGGGAAAAGAAATACGGTTTCTTTATCGCTGAAGCCGTATTGTGCGCGGGTGGCGGCGATGTTTTCGGGCTGTGGGAAGAAGCGCCCGGTATCGGCAGGCGGATGCACCACGCGGATTTTTTCAGACGGCACGCCATACAGGCCGCTCAGCTCGCGCTGCATCAATTCTGAATGCGCCATAATCAGCCGTGCGCTCCGGTAATTGCTGCGGTTGCGGCGGATGGTAAGTTTATCGAGCAAGTTGGCGGTTTGCCCCATGCCTTGCAGATAGCCCAAATGGGTGCCGCCGCAGATAAACACATCGGCATTATCGGCGGGATTGCAGGCAATCAGCGGCTCGCCGGCAAGGCGCAGGCGGTTGAGTTGGCGGGCAAAGAAAAACGGCCGCAGTTTTTTTGGGATGCGTTTTTGGTTGACCCATACTGCTTCGATTTGACGGTATTCCGGCCGCGCCGTGTCAAATGTGGCGGCATAGATTTTAACGGCGTGCCTATCGGCGTGCAGCTGTTTGACCAAATCAAAGGTGTAGCTTTCCATGCCGCCGCCGTTGCGGAAACAATTGATACTGATAGCAATATTGTTCATACGTTTCAATCAAATAAAACGGCTTCGTCGAGCGGTTTGGCCGCTAAGTCTTTGGCCGACAGTTGCGGCTCGCCGGTGAGCGGCCAATCGATACCGACAGCCGGGTCGTTCCATAATAAGCTGTGCTCGGCGGCGGGGTTGTAATAATCGGTGCATTTATACACAAATTCCGCGCCCTCACCCAACACGTAAAAGCCGTGGGCAAAGCCTTCGGGCACCCACAATTGACGGCGGTTTTCCGCCGACAACAGCGCGCCCGCCCATTGGCCGAAAGTGGGCGAACTGCGGCGCAAATCAACAGCCACATCAAATACGGCACCTGCCACAACGCGCACCAGTTTGCCCTGCGTATTGACGGTTTGGTAGTGCAGCCCGCGCAATACACCGGCCGCGGATTTGGAATGGCTTTCCTGCACAAAAATTTGTGGGGCGACATAGGCTTGAAACCATTCGTCACGAAATGTTTCCATGAAAAAACCACGCTCGTCCTCAAGAATTTCCGGTACAAGGATTTTCACATCAGGGATGGCGGTATCAATGATATTCATGGTTCAACCGGCACTTTCAACATATGAATGTTAATGGCGATTTTCAAGCAAATGCAGCAGGTAGCGGCCATATTCATTTTCGCCTATCTGCCCGGCCAGTTTTTTCAATTGGCCGTCTGAAAGCCAGCCGTTGCGCCAGGCAATTTCTTCCAGGCAGGCGATTTGCAGGTTTTGCAATTCCTCGACAGTCTGCACGAATGAGGCGGCCTGATGCAGGCTTTCATGCGTGCCGGTGTCTAGCCAGGCAAAGCCGCGGCCGAGCAGTTGCACGTTGAGCGCGCCCTTTTCGAGATACATTTGGTTGATGCTGGTGATTTCCAATTCGCCGCGTTCAGACGGCCTCACCTGTTTGGCAAATGCCACCACACGGTTATCGTAGAAATACAGCCCGGTTACCGCCCAATGCGATTTCGGCTGTAACGGTTTTTCTTCAATCGACAAAGCTTTGAAATTACTATCGAACGCCACCACACCGAAACGTTCGGGATCTTTAACCTGATAGGCAAACACGGTGGCGCCATCGGTTTGCGCAGCGGCTTTTTGCAGACTTTGGCTGAACGACTGGCCGTAGAAAATATTGTCGCCCAACACCAAACACACGCTGTCACTGCCGATAAAGGATTCGCCGATAATAAAGGCTTGCGCGAGGCCGTCGGGGCTGGGCTGTTCGGCGTATTCGATACGGATGCCGAAATCGCTGCCGTTGCCGAGCAAACGGCGGAAAGCGGCGTTATCCTCCGGCGAGGTAATCACCAGAATGTCGCGGATACCCGCCAGCATCAGCACTGAGAGCGGATAATAAATCATCGGCTTGTTGTACACCGGCAAAAGCTGCTTCGACACGCCGCGCGTGACCGGATACAGCCGTGTGCCGGAGCCGCCGGCCAAAATAATGCCTTTCATGATAACGCTCCCTGCCCCAAGCGTTCCAAACGGTAAGAACCATCCAGCACACGCCGCCACCATTCACGGTTATCCAGATACCAACGCACGGTTTTGCGGAGGCCTGATTCAAATGTTTCTTGCGGTCGCCAGCCCAAATCGTTTTGGATTTTAGCAGCATCAATGGCATAACGTACATCATGGCCGGGGCGGTCGGCCACAAAGCTAATCAAGTCTTCATAATTTGCCACACCGGCAGGCTTGTCGGGCACCATTTCTTCCAGCAGGCGGCAAATGCTGCGCACCACATCAATATTGGCCTGCTCATTATGGCCGCCGATATTATAGGTTTCCCCTACCCGTGCGCGCGTAATCACCGCATAAAGCGCACGCGCATGATCTTCTACAAACAGCCAATCGCGGATTTGCCGCCCGTCGCCATAAACCGGCAGCGGCTTGCCCGCCAATGCATTGAGTATCATCAGCGGAATCAGTTTTTCCGGGAAATGATAAGGGCCGTAGTTATTGGAACAGTTGGTTATGATGGCCGGTAATCCGTAAGTGCGGTGCCACGCACGCACCAAATGGTCGCTGGAGGCTTTTGAGGCCGAATAAGGGCTGCTGGGCGCATACGGCGTGGTTTCGGTAAACAACGCTCCGCTGCCGTGCAAATCGCCGTACACTTCATCGGTGGAAATATGATGAAAACGAAAAGCCGTCCGCCGTTCAGACGGCATCTGCTGCCAATAAGCACGCGCGGCTTCGAGCAAGGTGTATGTGCCGACGATATTGGTTTCCACAAAAGCCGCCGGCCCGTCGATAGATCGGTCGACATGGCTTTCCGCCGCCAAGTGCATCACCGCATCGGGCTGATGCACAGCAAACACGCGCTCAAGCGCACTCCGGCTGCAAATATCCACCTGTTCGAAAGCATAACGCGGGTCCGCCTCCACTTCGGCCAATGATTCGAGATTGCCCGCATAAGTGAGCTTGTCGACATTGACAACGCGGTGTTCCGTGTGGCGGATAATATGGCGGATAAGGGCAGAGCCGATAAAACCGGCACCGCCGGTAATTAAAATTTTCATTTTCGAAGATATATCATGAATTAACGCAACGACTGCTGCCATTGCTCAAAGGCCGTCTGAAACACGGCTTCAAGCACGGCGCGGTTTTCGGCGTTGTCGGCCACATGATAGAAGCTGTCCAGCTCGGGCGTATTCATGGTAACGACATAATCTTCCATAAATTTTCCGTAGCCCTCTTCTTCATCGTCGTAATAAAACGAGGTGAAACGCTGCCCCAATTCGTTGAAATCTTCGGGAATCAGCGCACCGTCCATATGAGTGAGCAGAAATTCCGAACCGTTGATGCGGCCCTCAAGCATCGCGGCAAAATCTTCGCGGCTCTCGGGTGCGCTTTGCCACACGGGGTTGGCCAGCCCTTGCGCAGCTGCCCACGCCCAATACATGCCGATATGGGTGACGGCGGCTTCGGGCGGCAGGTTGGCCGGGTAGTTTTCATCGGTGTGGAAACGGATGTTGTCGTACATGATGGGCTTTCAGACGGCATGAATGTAATAGGCGGATTATAGCATTGTGCAGAAAATGTTTCAGACGGCATGGTATCAAAACCTCTGTTGCACGCCGGCTGTGTTTTCCAGCAAGAAAAAAGCGGGGGCGGCCCGCTTTTCATAACGCTGTTTTACTCGCCCAACAAGGCAATGTCGGCCACGGCGTTCATTTGCTGCGCCAATTGGTTGAGCAGGTTCAGGCGGTTTTGCTTCACGGCGGCATCATCGGCCATCACCATCACGCCGTCGAAAAAGGTATCGACTTGCGGCTTGATGGCGGCCAGCTCGGTTAAGGCCGTCTGAAAGTCTTGCTTGGCCAACGCGGCTTCGATTTTGGGGGCAAGGCTTTGCGCGGCGGCAAACAGGGCTTGCTCTTCGCTTTGCTGCAACAGGCTTTCATTCACTTCGCCCAATTCGGCATCGGCCTTTTTCAAGAGGTTGTGCACGCGTTTGTTGGCGGCGGCCAGCGCAGCGGCTTCGGGCAGCGCTTTAAAGGCGGCTACAGCGTTCAGACGGCCTTCGATATCGCCCAACTGCTGCGGCTGTTTGGCCAGCACGGCGGCAACCACGTCTTGCGGGTAATCGTTTTGCAGCAATACGGCCAAACGCGCCTGCATAAATTCGGCCACTTCGGCGGGGGTTTTGTCGTTCAATATCCCGGCAGGGAAGCTGTTGTAGGCCGTCTGAATCAATTCGGCGGCGTTCAAATCGTGTTGCATGAGCATGCGCAACACACCCAAAGCGGCGCGGCGCAGGGCGTATGGGTCTTTGTCGCCGGTGGGAATCAGCCCGATGCCCCAAATACCGACCAGGGTTTCGAGCTTGTCGGCCAGCGATACGGCGGTGGCGGTTTTGCCTTCAGGCAGGGCATCGCCGGCAAAGCGGGGCTGGTAGTGCTGCTCAATAGCGGCGGCGATTTCGGGCGTTTCGCCATCAAGAGCGGCATAGTATTTGCCCATGGTGCCTTGCAATTCGGGAAATTCTCCCACCATTTCAGTAACCAAATCGGCTTTGGCCAGGCGGGCGGCGCGCTCGGCTACGGCCACATCGCTGCCCAATGCTTTGGCAATGCTGCCGCTGATGCTCATCAGGCGGTCGATGCGTTCGGCCTGGCTGCCGATTTTATTGTGGTAAACCACATGGGCAAGCTTGGGCAAGCGGCTTTCCAGCGTGGCTTTTTGGTCTTGCTTGTAGAAAAATTCGGCATCGGCCAGGCGCGCGCGCAATACGCGTTCGTTGCCGTGAATGATGTGGCTAGGATCTTGGGCTTGCAGGTTAGACACCAGCAAAAAGCGGTTCATCAGCTTGCCGTTTTGGTCCAGCAGCGGGAAGTATTTTTGGTTTTGCTGCATGGTGAGAATCAGGCATTCTTGCGGCACTTGTAAAAAGTGCGCCTCAAATCCGGCCTCGAGCACCACCGGCCATTCTACCAGCGCAGTCACTTCATCAAGCAGCGCTTCATCGGCGGCCACTTGGGCGTTCAGACGGCCTGCCTGATCGTTCAAGGCGGTTTGAATAGCGGCTTTACGTTCGGCAAAATTGGCAATCACTTTGCCTTGTTCGCGCATTTGCTCGGCGTAGCTGTCGGCGCTGTTCAGCACGATTTGGCCGTCTGAAAGAAAGCGGTGGCCGAGGGTAGCGTTTTGGCTGCTCAAACCCAATACGTCAGCAGCCACAGTATCTGCACCGTGCATCACCACCAGCCCGTGAACGGGGCGCACGAAGGTGTGGGTGCTGCTGCCCCAGCGCATCACTTTCGGAATCGGCAGTTTTTTCACAGCCTGTGCCAAAATCTCGCTGATGAGCGCTGCCAAGGGCTGGCCTTGCTGGGTGTATTCATAAGCATACACATCTTGTTTACCGTCATTAACGATGCTGAGCGCGGCGATTTCTGCGCCGCACGAACGGGCAAAACCCTCCAGCGCTTTGGTCGGCACGCCGTCTTTTATGCCGGCGGCCACAGCGGGGCCTTTTTTAACAATCCGGCGGTCGGCCTGCACGGCTTTAACATTTTTCACCTGCACGGCCAAACGGCGAGGCGAGGCGTAGGCAGTGTAATCGGCTTCGCCTTCAATCAATTGCGCTTTTGCCAGCGCTTCAACGATGGAAGCCGCCAGGCTGTTGCCCAGCAGGTTGAGGGCTTTGGGCGGCAGCTCTTCGGTGCGCAGTTCGATTAATAAGGTTTGGGTCATGGTTAAACTTTCTGTTACAAATGTTTGGTTTCTTTGTTCAGACGGCCTGATGCAGCATGCGCATCATCAGTCGAATCAAGGTTTCTTTCTGTTTGGGGTCGGATTACGCCACCAATAAGGTTGGTGTAACCACGGCTAATGCGGGCGAAGCAGCAGTTTTTAAATCAGCGCCAAGGCTTGCACCCACTCGGCTGCGTTTGCTGTAAACGCTTATGGTTGAGCACGCAGCCTTCGGGCAGGCAGTCTTTCAGGCAGACGGTTGCCCAACGGCGGAATGTTACGCCTTGCGCTGATTTAATGCGGTAACCAACAGATATGATGGTTACCAAATCATAAAAGGTTACCGGGCGGCCAGTAGAAGCGATATGTATTTTTTGCATATTGCTTTTTTCATTGATTTCATTTTCTTCCAGCGCATTACAGATAGGTTGTGAAATCACAGATTGGTCACGTCCGAATAGCTCGGCCATCTGAGTTTGCGACAGCCAAACAGTCTAAGCTTGCCCACTTTAGCTTTGGTAAATTTCAATCGGTTGCATGATTACCTGATAAATCAATCGGTTTTGGTTTTCAGACGGCCTTGGTTGTCTGCGTTTTTAATCTTCAGGCCGTCTGAAAAATTATGCCGTTTTATTTTTAATCAGCGGAAAACCCAAGGCCTCACGGCTTTCGACAAATTTTTGTGCCACAATGCGGCTGAGGTTGCGGATGCGGCCGATGTAGGTGGCGCGCTCGGTTACGGAAATGGCGCCGCGTGCATCAAGCATATTGAAGGTATGGCCGGCTTTGAGCACTTGTTCGTAGGCGGGCAGCGCGAGGCTGGCGTCTTCGATTTCGAGCAGGCGGCGGGCTTCGGCTTCAAAGTTGTTGAAGTTTTGCAGCAGCAATTCCACATTGGCGTATTCAAAATTATAGGTAGACTGTTCCACTTCGTTTTGGTGGTACACATCGCCGTAGGTAACGGTTTGGCCGTCGGGGGTTTGCGCCCACACAAGGTCGTACACGTTTTCCACGCCTTGCAGATACATGGCCAAACGCTCGATACCGTAGGTGATTTCGCCAAGCACGGGCGTGCAGTCGATACCGCCCACTTGTTGGAAATAGGTAAATTGAGTGACTTCCATACCGTTGAGCCACACTTCCCAGCCTAAGCCCCATGCGCCGAGCGTGGGGTTTTCCCAATCGTCTTCTACAAAGCGGATGTCGTGTTCCAGCGGCGAGATGCCCAATTCTTTCAGCGAATCGAGATACAGCTCCTGAATATTGGCCGGTGCAGGCTTCAAGGCCACCTGAAATTGATAATAGTGTTGCAGGCGGTTGGGGTTGTCGCCGTAACGGCCGTCTTTGGGGCGGCGGCTGGGCTGCACATAGGCGGCAAACCACGGCTCGGGGCCGAGTGCACGCAGACAGGTGGCGGGATGGCTGGTGCCCGCACCCACTTCCATATCAAACGGTTGCAACACCACGCAGCCTTGCTCCGCCCAGAAGTTTTGTAATTTGAAAATGATTTGTTGGAATGTCAGCATGTTTGCCCTGCCAAATAGATAAATGCGTATAAAGGCGCCATTTTACTGTTTTGGCGGCTTATTGAACAGGGATTTAGCTGTTGCATCGGCGGCAAGTTGGGTATAATGCGGAAAATTTTGATGTTATTGCCTGTAATCCGATTATTTTAAGGGAGTTTGAGATGTCTGATCAAGAAAGCAACGAACAACGCTTGGCTTTTTGGCTGCCCGCTGCTGCTGTGGCGCTGACCACCGCAGCCGTATTATTTTTCTCAGTATGGGGCTGGCAAACCGGCCGCATTGAAGGTTCGGAACAAACAGCCGCTTCCGAAACCATTATCATCAGCGAAACAGCAACGGCAACAGAAATGGCTGCCAGCAGCCCGGCTGATGCCATTTTGGCTGCAGACACCCAAAACAATGATGATGCCAAAATCATTATTGAAAATGGTATTGTAAAATTCTATTTCGCCACCGGTAAAGCCGATTTGGCCGCCGGCGCCGGCGAAGCCCTGCAAGATGTATTGGCGGGCGTGAAAGAAGGCCGAAAAGCGGTGATTTCCGGTTTTCACGATGAAACCGGCAACCAAGCGCAAAATGAAGAGCTGTCGAAGCAGCGCGCCTTTGCCGTGCGCGATGCTCTGCTCGGCTTTGGCGTACCCGAAGCGCAAATCGAATTGCGCAAACCTGAAAATGCCGAAGGCAGCGGCAGCAACGCCGAAGCCCGCCGCGTAGAAGTGGTGTTGGAATAACCCACTCCGGTTTTAAAAAAGTCCGCATTTTGATGATGCGGACTTTTTATTTTTCGGCAAATGTCACGATGGCGTTCCGACGTCGTTTATGACGGCATTTTTGCGCCTGGCAAGGCAAATACCAGGCAAAAAACGCTGCAAAATTAGCCGCCTTGCAAGGCTTTGCAACGCAAATGTGTTTTCAGGCAAAAAGCATCTGCAAATGAATAGCCAAGGTATCCTATAGATTCGGCAATTTTCATTCTAAAAATCTTTTATTGATTTCTTTTTTGAAACCAGTTAGATTGATTTTAAAAAATGCGGTTATTTAATTGCTGTTGCGATAGATTTTACGGGCAAAACCCATGCTACCAGGCCGTTTGAGGCCGTCTGAAATATTTTAATCTTCAGCAACTGCGTAGCGTAGGCTTGGCCCGCGAATCACATCGATTTATAGTGAAACGAATAAAAAAGTGTTACGGCGTTGCTACGCCTTGTTGCATGAACTGCACCGCCTTCGGCTTGCCGTCTTATCAGCCTGTTTTTACAAACCGGCATACTTACCCATATAAGAAAAAGCACCGTTAAAAACGGTGCTTTTTCTTATATGGGTTGGCGGAGTGGACGGGACTCGAACCCGCGACCCCCGGCGTGACAGGCCGGTATTCTAACCAACTGAACTACCACTCCGCACAAAAAATGGTGGGTGATGACGGAGTCGAACCGCCGACATTCTGCTTGTAAGGCAGACGCTCTACCAACTGAGCTAATCACCCGTTTCATCGCTGTGTTGCTGCGAGAACGTGATTAAACCAAAATCCCGTTATCTGCGCAAGTGTTTTTTTAATTTTTTTATGCCTTACCTTGTAGCGACCAGTTTTCAAAAGAAATTATTTTTTCCTGATGGCCGGCTACCACCAAGATATCTCCGGCTTGCAAACGAAAATCCTCATCAAACTGCGCCAGTTGATGCGTGTTGCGCCGCACAAACAATAATCTCACATTCAAATGAGCCAAAGGGAGTGCATGAATCGGGCTGCCGATCGCGCGCGCCTCCTCAGGCAAGGCAAAGGCATAACGGGTAACGCTGTTGCGCTCATCATAAAATCCGGCTTCATCATCGCTGCCGACAAACAAATCTTCCAACATTTGATAACGGCTGCGGCGGATATTCATCATCACCTGATGCACATGCTGATACGAACGCCCTGCGCCCAACATGGCGTATGAAGCCAACGCCAGGCTGGTTTCTTTGGTATCGGAAACCGCCTCTTCCGCGCCCATTTCCGTAAAGGTTTGCAGATAATCATCGCTGACGGCACGCACATGCACGGGCATGGTCGGGTGCATGCTCATAATATTATTGAGCACATGTTTGGTTTCAGCCATATTGTTCAGCGTAATCACCACCATTTGCGCACGCCCCAAGCCTGCCGCTTCAAGCACTTCACGCCGCTTGGCATCACCAAACGATACCGGCTCGCCCGCACCGTGAGCAATGCGCACCCGTTCGGCATCCATATCCAGCGCATAATAGGGAATATTTTCTTGCGCCAGAATACGGCCGATGGTTTGGCCGCCGCGCCCGTAGCCGACAATCAGCACATGCTCTGATTTGTTCATGGTGTCGATTAACATATTCTGCAAATCGACGGCTTTCATATCCCAAGTCGACTTAACCAGCTTGTTAACCACACGGTCGCTCGCATTCAAGATAAACGGCGCCAATATCATCGATACTAAAATCGCCGCAGTTGCCGCCTGCTCCAACTCTATCGAAAGCAAATCAAGACTATGCGAAACCGCCAAAATAACAAAACCAAACTCACCGCCCTGCGCCAAATACATGGCTGATTTCATGCTGTTGGCGATATTGTGGCGCAAATAGCGTGCAATCAAAAAAATTACCAACGCTTTGAGCAGCAGCAAGATGCCCAACAACATCAACACCGTTTGCCAGCCCTCCCGCAGAGCGGCAATATCAAGCTTCATGCCTACCGTGATAAAGAAAAAGCCCAACAAAATATCGCGAAACGGGCGGATATCGTCTTCAACCTGAAAGCGGTATTCGGTTTCCGACAACAGCATGCCTGCCACAAACGCCCCCAAAGCCAGCGACAACCCTTCAAGCTCGGTCAGATAAGCCACGCCCAAAGTGACCAGCAGCACATTAATCATAAACAGCTCAGATGATTTCTGCTTGGCCACCAAACGGAACCACGGCGTCATCACCCGGCTGCCGACCACAAACAACAAGCCCAGCGTCAACACCATTTTTAATGCCGCCAAACCCAAGGCCAGCCATAAATTATCGCTGCTGCCGGCCAACGCAGGCAGCAGAATCATCAATGGCACTACCGCAATATCCTGCATCAGCAACACACCCATCGCCATCTGCCCGTGCGGCTGCCCCAATTCTGTTTTTTCTGCCAAAATACGGCTGACAATCGCTGTAGACGACATGGCCAGCGCACCGGCTACTGCAAACGCCCAAGCAAAAGGCGTGCCCTGCAACATCAAAATGCCCAATATCAGTGCAACAGTCAGCACCACCTGCATACCACCCAAACCCAAAACCAGCTTGCGCATGGCCTGAAGTTTGGGCAGTGAAAATTCCAAGCCGATACTGAACATCAAAAACACAATCCCGATTTCACCCAAATAATCGGTAGCAGACGTTTGCGGAATCAGATGCAGCATACCCGGCCCGGCAATAAAACCCACCAGCAGATAGCCCAGCATAGAAGGGATATTCAAGCGGCGGCACACAATTACCGTCAACACAGCAACCAACAGCACAATCACAATCGGGGCGAGGGAAAAATGCTCCATATTTATTCGTTTCTCTCAATAATACTGATTCAAAAAGTAAGCCGACAAAGCAGTGAGCCGAAGACAGTACAACCCGTATGGGGCTGATTAACTTGGCGCGCCAACGCCTTAGCGAAACCAGCCTGTCCTGAACTCAAGCGAGCCAACACAGTTGGATGATTTTTCCGAATGGGTGTGAAATCTTTTAAGCAGTTAGAGAAACGGCAATTGAATCACTGCATTTTTCAAATCAATCTGATTGTTTTTAAAAAGAAATCAATAAAAGATTTTTAGAATTAAAATTGCCGAATCCATAATATATTAATGCCTTGCTTTTTATTATCTATGCTATTGCCTGAAATAAAAAGGCCGTCTGAAAAATATTTTTCAGACGGCTTCTTCATAAACACATGCTGTTAAGGCATCAACATACCGCCGTTCACATGCAACGTTTGCCCAGTAATATATTTCGCCTGATCACTGGCAAGAAACAACACCGCATCAGCAATATCCTGCGCCTCGCCGAAACGGCCGAGTGAAGTTTGCGCTTCAAATAATGCACGTTGCGCTTCCGGCAGCGCACGGGTCATGTCGGTATCAATAAAGCCCGGTGCCACACAGTTGACTGTAATGCCGCGGCTGCCCACTTCACGTGCCATCGATTTGGAAAAACCAATCAAGCCGGCCTTCGCCGCCGCATAATTGGCCTGACCGGCATTACCCATCACACCAACAACCGAAGTGATGTTGATGATGCGGCCGGCACGCTGCTTCATCATACCGCGCAATACCGCTTTAGAGGCACGGAACACAGATTTCAGATTAACCTGCATGATGTCGTCCCACTCCTCTTCTTTCATCCGCATCAGCAGATTGTCGCGGGTGATGCCGGCATTGTTCACCAAAATATCCAGCTTGCCGTCGGCTTTTTCAATCTCGCCGATCAGCGCTTCGATACTGCCCTCGGCAGCAGAATCCAATACACGCCCTTCGCCGCCCCACTGCGCCAGCCTTTCGCCAATCGCCGCTGCACCACCCTCGGAAGTGGCCGTGCCGATCACTTTCGCCCCCGCCGCCGCCAGCGTATCTGCAATCGCGGCACCGATGCCGCGTGAAGCGCCGGTTACCAAAGCGATTTTACCGTTTAAGTCTTGCGAACTCATAAACCTGATCCTTTTCGTTAAAGTATTTATTCAGACGGCCTTATATCACAAGTGGGCATGTGATGCCAATTCAAAATAAGCTGCCGGGGCGGCAGATCGAAGACAGCCGGATAAGCCGCCAAATCAAATAATCCTACTTGGTGCCTCTTCTTGCCGTACGTATATGCGTACTGTTTTCGACCCGCCGCCTCTATTATTTATTATTAAGTTTCACAGCGATAACACGGGCCTATCTGCTTAGGGTGTCCCTAACCATTCGATTTACGCGTGTATTTTGCCCCTGAAAGCGCATCTGCTGTGTTAAAAAGCCTCGCAAGATATCCAATCTTGCTGCGTTTTTGCCTTGCACCTGAATTTTCAGGAACAAAAATTCCTCTACAAACGAATTGTCAGGACACCCTAGTATTCAGAAACACAGTTGGTTATTTTCCCTAATATTATCAATTGCTTTTACTATTACCGTTACACTCTATACCGCCGGCTGATTGAGCGCAATTTGTTGGTTCAGCCACAAAACGGCTTTCTGCATCGGAAAATCGGCCGTAGTCTTGCTGGGTTGCAACTGTGACACAACCATAAGTGAGGGTATGCCATCGGCTGTTTGCGGTTGCCATTTTTGAATATTGGCCAAGTCATTAGCAAAAAAACTTAACAAAGGCCGTCTGAAAGCACAAGCCAAATGCACTGTACCGCTATCAACACACACCACAATATCGGCTGAAGCTACCAAACCTAAATATTGGGCCAAATCCGTAGGCGGTGATAATCGGATATCCACATCTGCATCACAGGCTTTCCGCAGCACTTCTAAATAATCTGCACTATTTGATGTGTGACCCAATAAAAAGCTGCTGTGTATTAACAAGCTTTTATCGATATTGTTCAACAGCCCGGCCAACTCCTGCGGAGAAACCTGCCGTTCCGCCACACTGCCTTGGGGCGCCAACAAAATACGGCATTTTCCAACAGGCCACATTTTCGCCGCTTCAGCCAAATGCTTGTCACAAGGGCTCAAACTGACATCTGGCTTAGGCAATTTGCATTTTTTTGCCAACACCGACGTTTCCAACCATGAAACCATTTTAGCCTCGGCTTCAGGAGGGCAATGAAAGTCATAATTACGTACATTGGCAGGAGAATAATAGGCTTTGTCGGCTTTTTGAAAAATAATATTCACATGCGGCGCCAATATGGCTGTTTTGACAATGTGCCGACTGTTGTACGTTTCATAAAAATCAAGATAAAGCTGCCATTTTTTATACTGACGCAAACATTGGGCAAAAGTATCTTCAATCAATACATCAACCAAAGGGCAACATTCATAAATCGGACGGCTGCGTCGGTTTACCAGCACCCCGATACGGCAGCCGGGATATAGCGTTTTTAATTGGCGGATATAGGCAATATGCGCCACACTATCACCCACCAAATGCCCCATAGGCCTGATTAATACCGAATCTACTGTTCCGAAATCAAACGATAAATTGGGTTTTTTCCGGCCAAACAAATGGGCAAGCATTTTCTTTAACAGCAGCATCTCAACACCTCTTCCTCTTGTTACATAGGCCGATTTGTTCACTCAGCCAAACCACTGCTTCATTCAAAGGAAAATCACTGGTACGCTTAGATTCTTCTGCCAACCCGGAAATCACAGTAAGATGAGGGACACCTTTATTCGGCAAGGGATGCCACAACCTAAAATTAGACGGGAAATTCGCATAAAAAGCCAATAAAGGCCGGTTGAAAGCACAAGCAACATGTACTGTTCCACTGTCAATACACACAACCACATCAGACGATGCCACCAATTGCAAATATTGATGTAAGGTGGTTTTCGGAACCAAATTTACTTCAATATCCACCCGGCAATATTGCTTGAGTTCTGCCAAATAGGCTTCGCTGTTACGCGCATTACACAATAAAAACTGCGCTGTTTCTATGCTTTCGGAATCACAACGGTTCAGCAATTGTGCCAATTCTTGAGGAGGTATTTGACGGTCACAAATACTGCCTTGCGGCGCAAGCAATACCCGTATTTTTCCTTGCTGCCAAAAATCTTTGGCCTGCTCTGACTGGGCTTCGACAACTTGTAAGAAAAACCGGCCAGGAGGAATTTCAAAATATTCGGCGATTTTGGAAGTTTTCAGCGCATCAACAATATGGTTTCCCTCCACCATCGGGCAGTGAAAATCATAATTCAACACATTTTCGGTTGTGTAATAAGCCTTATTGATTTTATTAAAAATCATAACAGCTTCAGGCTTTAGCAAGCGGTCTGCCATAATATGCCGACTGTTAAAATAACAGTAAAAATCCAAAAAAAGCTGCCATTTTCCCCGCTGCTTCAAATAATCTATTGTTTTATCTTTAATTAATTCATCAACCTCATGACTATAGGCATAAATATCATGATTGCGGTCGGTGACAATCACGCCGATGCGAACCCCCGGATAAATGGCTTTTAATTGGCGGATATAAGCAATATGGGCAACAGCATCTCCCACTGCATCGCCCACCGGCCGTATAAGAATAGATTTAACATTCCTGAAATCAAAATCGTGGCATATTTTTTTATGCCCGAAATAGCGAATGACTAATTTTTTAGATAATTTCATATCTGTTTTATATATTATTCAATTAAATATTTTGCAGACGACACTAGCCCTCCCCAACCATCTGCAAAAAAAACGATTACCCTTCGGCTTCAATAAATGCCGCCACTTGTTCGGCATTGGTAAGTGCGGTGCATACGGCTGCTTTATTGATACGTTTGGCCAACCCGGCCAGCACTTTACCCGGGCCGCATTCGGCAGATTCGGTAATGCCTTCCTCAACCAGCGCATTCACAGTTTCAGTCCAACGCACGGGGCTGTAAAGCTGGCGCACCAGGGCATCTTTGATTTTGTCCGCATCGCTGTAGGCGGCCACATCGGCATTGTGGATAACGCGGATTTGCGGCGGTTTAATCTCTATATTTTGCAAAGTTTCAGCCAATTTTTCAGCGGCAGGCTTCATCAGGCTGCAATGTGAAGGCACAGACACAGGCAGCAGCAGCGCGCGTTTGGCCCCGGTTTCTTTCGCAGCAGCCATGGCGCGTTCAACGGCTGCAACATTTCCGGCAATCACCACTTGACCGGGCGAATTGAAGTTTACGGCTTCCACCACTTCACCTTGCGCGGCTTCGACGCAGATGGCTTGCACTTGGCCGTCTTCCAACCCCAAAACAGCCGCCATCGCACCCATGCCTTGCGGCACGGCGCTTTGCATCAATTCGGCACGCAGGCGCACGAGTTTGACGGCATCTTCAAATTTCAGCGCTTCGGCAGCTACCAGCGCGGTATACTCACCCAAGCTGTGGCCGGCCACTACGGCAGGGGCTTGGCCGCCTGCTTCGAGATAGGCACGGTAAGTGGCGATGCCCGCCGCCAGCATCAAAGGCTGGGTATTAACGGTTTCATTAATCGGCGCGGCATCTTCACCATTAATCATGGCCCATAAATCCTGGCCGAGTGCAGCAGAGGCTTCGTCAAACGTAGCTTTCACCACGGCCTGATCTGCAAAACCGTTCATCATACCGAGGCTCTGCGAGCCTTGGCCGGGGAAGAAAAAGGCAAAATTCATCACATCACTCCTCTGCTCAAAAAGCGCTAAAAAGAAACAGCAGCCCGGTTTCAGGCTGCATTATCAGGTTATCCGGTTTAGTGCATGCCAGGGTGTCCTGACCATTCATATATCATCATATTTTTGCGTTAAACAACCCGTAAATCAAATGATTCAGCACACCCTATACACCACATACAGCGGCAGTCATGGCTGTGATCGGGCTCAAGCTTATCTGTTATAGTATAGCATTCCGAAAGTAATGGCTACATTCAGAGCCGCCATCAGCCAAAAACGGTGTATAAAGCTGGCTTTAACGGTTTTGTGGCGGAACACCAACCGCCCCAACTGCGCCCCCGGCCAACCGCCGGCCAGCGCAACAACATGCAGGCTTTTTTCGGCAATCCGATGTTTGCGCCCACCCTTTCCATTGCTCATGGCGGCGGCCTTATCAAAGCCATAGAGGCAAAACAACAAGGCGCTCACCACCCCATAAAAAGCCGCAAGTTTTACAGAACAAACAGCCACCAACGGCAGATATACGGCAGCCGTAATGATACCCGCCCGGCGCATTAATATTTCATCAACACCGCGCCCCAGGCAAAACCGCCACCGATGCCCTCCAGCAGCAAGGTCTGCCCACGCCGGATTTGGCCGTTGCGTATACCGGCATCAAGGGCCAGCGGAATGGATGCGGCGGAAGTGTTGGCATGTTCGGCCACGGTAAGAATCACTTTATCCATGCTCAAGCCCAAATGTTTGGCGGTGGATTCGATAATACGCTTGTTGGCCTGATGCGGCACAATCCAATCAATATCGGCAGCACTCATGCCCGCCTCGGCAATCACTTCTTCAGCCACTTTTGCCAGCGTTTTTACGGCAAATTTAAACACACCGGGGCCATCCATTTCTACATAGGGATTGCCGCATATTTGGCCGCCTGCCATGTGTGCAGGCACTTTCAACAGCGGCAGGTAGGCGCCGTCGGCCTGAAGCTTGCCGGCGATAATGCCCGGCTCTTCCGAAGCCCCCAACACCACCGCTCCGGCACCATCACCAAACAACACGCAAGTGCTGCGGTCGTTCCAGTCGAGAATACGGCTGAATGTTTCTGCACCGATCACCAACGCCTTTGCAGCCATACCGCTTTTAATATAGGCATGGGCGGTATTGAGGGCATACATAAAGCCGGCACAAACAGCAGCCACATCAAAAGCCGGGCAGCCTGCGACGCCCAGCTTGTGCTGCACGATAGAAGCGGTGGAAGGGAACTGCATATCGGGTGTGGCGGTGGCCACGATAATCAAATCGATTTCATCGGCGCCAAGCCCGGCATCATCCAAGGCGCGGCGGGCGGCGGCTACGGCCAAATCGCTGGTTTTTTCATCATCATCGGCGATATGGCGGAATTTGATTCCGGTGCGGGTGGTAATCCATTCATCGGAAGTATCTACTTTTTTCGCAAGATCGTCATTGCTGACACGGTTGGCAGGCAGATAGCTGCCGGTACCGAGAATTTTGGCATACTGCATGGGCATCGCCTTCGGGTTATCTGTTTTATGTTAAAGGGGTTTATTGTAAGGCAATCCCCGGCTTCCCCCAACGTTAAATCGGGCAGATTACGCGTTTTTTCATTACCACAACATGACTATTGCCATATGATTTTGCTTGCAGACGGCATTTTGATGCCGTCTGAAAATATATTTTCTACCCTGTTTTATACGATATTATCGACTGCCGGTTCTTGTTTGGTTTCCAGCTTTTTATCGGCCAATACCGCCAGCTGCGCCGCCACACCCTGCTCGATTTTAGCCAGGCTGTCGGCACGCGCTTCATAATAAGCCTCTTCAAGCGCATAATAAAAACCGGCCGCATCGGTGCCGCCGTGGCTTTTCACCACCACCCCGCGCAAACCGAGGAAAATGGCACCGTTAAAACGGCGCGGATCCAGCTTGGTTTTAAGGCCTTTCAAAGCAGGCATGGCCATTACTGCCGCGGCCTTGGTAAACAGGTTGGCCTGAAATTCCTGCTTAATCGCGCCGCCCATAAATTTCACTGCGCCTTCAATGGTTTTTAAGACGATATTGCCCACAAATCCGTCGGCCACCACCACATCAACCTCGCCGCTGAAAATCACATTGCCTTCAATATTGCCGACAAAATTGAGATTGCTGCCGCTCAGCAGATTAAAGGTTTGCTTGATGGTATCGGTGCCTTTAATGTCTTCCGTGCCCACATTAAGTAAACCCACGCGCGGGCTGCCCTTTTCAGGATGCAGGGCCTGCACCAGCTCGCTGCCGATAACGGCAAACTGCACCAATTGCTCGGCCGTACAATCAACATTGGCACCCAAATCCAGCATTAATGTGGTTTTACCCGAAGAAGCCGGCAGAAATTTGGCGATGGCGGGCCGCTCGATGCCCGGAATGGTTTTTAGCACAAAGCGTGCAATAGCCATCAATGCGCCGGTATTGCCCGCAGAAACCGCAGCCTGCGCCTTACCTTCTTTCACTTGGTTGATGGCCACACGCATGGATGAATCTTTTTTGTTTTTCAAAGCCGATTGCGGCGCTTCGTCCATTTCCACCACTTCGCTTGCCGGCTGGATTTCAATACGCGCCATCGGCGCATTCGCGGCGGCAAGCGCTGTATGCAGAGATTGTGGCTCGCCCACCATAATCAGGCGGGCATTAGGCTGCTGCTTTAAAAAGGCAACGGCGCCGGGCACGGTTACCGCCAGGCCGGTGTCACCGCCCATGGCATCTACGGCCAATGTAATCATTAAATGTTGCTCCAATTTTCCGCTTTCAGACGGCCGTTTAATCAAGCAGACCGTGCGGAATCATTATTCGGGGTATTGCTTTAAAACACGACAAACCGGCCTTACCGAAAAACAGGCCGTCTGAAACATCATGACACACCAAAAGCTGTTAACTTGTCACTTTCACAGCTATTTTCACATGTAAGACACACATGCAAGACAAAATCATGCGGCAACAGTTTCCCGACACGGCAGACCGGGGCGTATACCGAAAGCTGCTATGAATCATAGCAACCCGTGCATCCCGATGCTATCGGGCACCCTCAACAGCCAAGCGGTTGTGTTCATCAATATCATCGGCATCCCAAGGGTAGTTAATCCACCAATCTTCCACAGTGATACCGCTGAAATACGGCATACCATCCGGCAGTTCGCCCGCTTTGGCTTTCAGCTTTTCGTGCAGCACAGCTATACCGATGGTATTAAAATCTTCTTTCGCCAGCTCATTCAACACAAACGACAAAGTAACCCTGCTGTCATCCACCTCATCCACTACCAAAACGTTTTTACCGCGCAAGGTTTCCGGCATGGGGTCGAGCCATTGGATTTTTTTAACTTCATCGGTGGTTTTGCCTGCGTCATCGCTATCATAATAAGCAGTGGTAACGGCATAAATCGGAATATCCAAAAAACAGCGCAGGATACGCGCCGGAATAAAGCCGCCGCCGCCGATGGCAATCATGGCATCGTATTGCACGTCTGCCGCCTTGATTTTTTCGGCCAGGGTTTTAATCACCCGATGGATATCGTCGTAGGTATACCAGATTTTTGTTGTCATGATTTTCACTACCGCAACCGGTTCAAACAGCGCGAACCGCAGATTGTTTAACGCAAAAAAGCCAGTAATTGCGGTTTCAGGGCAATCGTCTGGCTTTCATCTTTCATAAAGGCAGAAGTGGATTATTCGCCTTTGGCTTTCACCACTTTACGGCCACGGTACATGCCGTTGGGCGAAATGTGGTGCGGGCGGTGCACTTCACCGGTGTTGCCGTCAACCGACAGCGCCGGTGCAGTCAGCGCATCGTGCGAACGGTGCATACCGCGTTTAGAGGGAGATTTTTTGTTTTGTTGAACGGCCATTTCAAGCTCCTAAAAATATAAAAATACAAAACTGGTTAGCGGCTGTTTTTCAGCCCTGCCAATACGGCAAAAGGATTGGGTTTATCTTGATTGACTTCGGCCAATGCATCATTGCCGCAATCCTCATGCCGCGGCGAAAACGGTATTGCCATCAGGATTTGGTCTTCTACCAACGTACGCACATCTAATGCTTTTTGGAGCAGCATCCCTTCCAATTCATCATCGGAAAGCATGGCTTCATCCAAACCCTCATCATCAGCAAACAGCACAATACGGCTGCTTTCATCAAACGCAAACGGCATGGGCTTGACACAGCGCTGGCAAAACAGCGGCACATCGCCTTTCACGCTCAAATCCAAATACAAACGCTGCCAACGATCCCGCCCGCCTTTCAGCACAAACGACACCTCAGCCTGCTTATCTGCCAAATACTCGTGCAACCAAACGCGCCCGTCAAGCTGATTCAGCGCCCATTTGCCTTGCAAACAGCGCCCTTCGGCGGCGAACACTTCGGGGTCAATCAAATTAGGGTCTAACATAAACGGGGTATGATATAATTTCAGAAGCTTAACGTCAATGCTTTTACACACATGAATACAAAACTCCCGCTTATTTTAGGCTCAAGCTCGGTTTTCCGCCAACAGCAATTGCGCACGCTCGGGCTGATTTTTGAAATAGCCAAACCTGATTTCGACGAAACCGCCCGCACAGGAGAGTCCGCAGCCGATACCGCATTAAGGCTGGCCGTGGGCAAAGCGCAATCTCTGGCCGCTGCTTTTCCGCAAGCATTGATTATCGGTGCAGACCAAGTCGCATGGTGCAACGGACAACAGCTGGGCAAACCGATGAGCGTGGCAAATGCGCAACATATGCTGGCAGCGCTCTCAGGCAAAACGCTCACCTTTTACAGCGCCCTGTGCCTTCTCAATACTGCATCGGGCCGGCTGCACACCCATACCGACACCACCACAGTTACCATGCGCGCCTTGTCATCCCGGCAAATCAGCCGCTATCTCGAACGTGAGCCTGATGCGATATACTGCGCCGGCGCAGCCAAAAGCGAAGGGCTGGGCGCAGCTTTACTGCAACGCATCGACAGCAGCGATCCCAATGCCCTGATCGGTCTGCCGATATTCAAACTGGTGGATTTTTTACAGGCAGAAGGCATGCCTGTATTATAAGTATCATAAGTTTTTCAGACGGCCTCATTTTATTTCAGAGCAATGATGACAACCAACACCCCCACACTTTATCTCATACCTACACCGCTGGGCACGCCCGACACCCCCTGCCTGCTGCCGCACGAGCAAGCCCTGATTACCGGCCTGACCGATTTTGTGGTAGAAGCCGAAAAAACCGCCCGCGCCCACTTAAAACACTTAGGCATCACCACTCCCATCCGTGAGCTGAACCTGCAAACCTTAAATGAACACACCGATGCCAAAACCCTGCCGGCGCTGCTGCAACCGCTGCAACAAGGCCGCAATATGGGTCTGCTCAGTGAAGCAGGCTGCCCGGCAGTGGCCGACCCCGGTGCCGACCTGGTCGCCCTCGCCCACCGCCATCACTTCAAAATACACCCTCTCATCGGCCCCTCCAGCCTGCTGTTGGCTTTAATGGCCTCAGGTGCCAACGGGCAAAATTTTGCCTTTAAAGGCTATCTGCCCGCCGATAAAACCGAGCGCCCCGCCGCCTTGAAAAGCTTGGAACAACGCTCGCGCCAACACAACGAAACCCAACTGTTTATTGAAACCCCTTACCGCAACGATGCCATGCTGGCCGATGCCCTCGCCACCCTCCACCCCGCCACCCGCCTGTGTATCGCTTGTGATTTGACCTTGCCCACCCAAACCATTATCAGCGCCACCATCGCCGATTGGCACCAACGGCCTGCTTTGCCTGATTTAAAAAAACGCCCGACGATTTTTGTATTGCATGCCGTCTGAAACTTCAGACGGCCTCAAATTAGGCGATGCCACAGTAGTTTGTACGAATTTAGCACTCATGAAATACAGATATCCGATAAAATACAGCAAATACAACATATCCGAAGATAAAATCGGTATGAAAAAATTACCGAATTACGAATAGAAGCATTTAAAATCAGCAAGATAAATCAACATACCGATTTAAGCTTGCCAAAACAAAAATCACCCTCTATAATGCACAGCTTATTCGGAATGTAGCGCAGCCCGGTAGCGCACTTCGTTCGGGACGAAGGGGTCGGAGGTTCGAATCCTCTCATTCCGACCAAATATTTCAGCCTGCTTTGAATCATCAAAGCAGGCTGATTTACGTTCAGACGGCCTAAGATGTCCTAACCATTCATATATTATCTTTTTTACGCCAAAAGCATATCCGATACATTTTCAGAGGCAAAATACACCCGTAAATTGAATGGTTAGGAATATACTCTAATGCTTCATATCCATTCAAAACCTGCGTTGGCGCAACCTCAGTTTGAAGAGAACAGGGCTGGCAACAGAGCAAGATGATTCAGTTGAATAACCATAAAATAGCTGACTGGCACCCATTCACAAAAATAAGTTAACTAAAGTGGCGAGCCAACGCCGTTAGGTTATTTTTGTGAATAAATATTAACCCTAAATCAACCCCTGAATCCAAACATTCATAAAACAAAAAACGGAGCCATTCCGGCTCCGTTTTATATTTCAGACGGCCTTATTTTTCAGCCTTATTTTTTCGCTTCGGTATTACCCAGTTGCGGCAATACCGAGCCCTCGCCCAGTTGCAGCAAGCCTGTTTGGGTGTAGATGCCCAATTTGGCGCGGGTATCGGTAATATCAAGATTGCGCATGGTCAGCTGGCCGATGCGATCGGCCGGGGTAAAGGCGGCGTTATCAACCTTTTCCATGCTCAAGCGCTCGGGCGCGTAGGTAAGATTGGGCGATTCAGTATTCAACAACGAATAATCGTTACCGCGACGTAACTCCAGCGTTACTTCGCCGGTAATCGCGCGCGCTACCCAGCGTTGGGCGGTTTCGCGCAGCATCAGTGCCTGCGAATCAAACCAACGGCCTTGATACAGCAGACGACCCAGGCGCAGGCCGTTAATGCGGTATTGTTCGATGGTGTCTTCATTGTGGATACCGGTTACCAAGCGCTCATAGGCAATGTGCAGCAAGGCCATGCCCGGGGCTTCATAAATGCCGCGCGATTTGGCTTCAATGATACGATTTTCGATCTGATCGCTCATACCGAGGCCGTGGCGGCCGCCGATACGGTTGGCTTCGAGAAACAGCGCCACCGGGTCGGCATATTCTTCGCCGTTCAGCGCCACCGGCACACCCTCTTCAAAGCGCACGCTCACTTCTTCGGGCTTCACTTCTACACTTTCATCCCAAAATGCCACACCCATAATCGGTTTCACAATTTTGATGCCGCTGTTCAGAAATTCCAAATCTTTGGCTTCGTGGGTGGCGCCCAGCATATTGGAATCGGTGGAATAGGCTTTTTCGACCGACATTTTGTAGTCGAAGCCGTTGGCAATCAAGAATTCGCTCATCTCTTGGCGGCCGCCCAACTCATCGATAAAGGTTTGGTCGAGCCAAGGTTTGTAGATACGCAGATTGGGGTTGGTAATCAGGCCGTAACGGTAAAAGCGTTCGATATCGTTGCCTTTATAGGTCGAACCGTCGCCCCAGATATTGACATCATCTTCTTTCATCGCAGCCACCAACATGGTGCCGGTTACAGCACGTCCGAGCGGAGTGGTATTGAAATAGGTGATGCCGCCGGTAGATACATGAAATGCGCCGCACTGAATGGCGGCAATGCCTTCATGTGCCAATTGACTGCGGCAATCGACCAAACGGGCTTCAATTGCGCCGTATTCTTTGGCTTTTTTCGGGATGGCAGAGTAATCATCTTCATCGGGCTGGCCAAGATTGGCCGTATATGCATACGGCAATGCGCCTTTAAGTTTCATCCACAATAATGCAGCAGAAGTATCGAGGCCGCCTGAAAAAGCAATGCCCACTTTTTCGCCTATCGGCAGATTTTGTAAAATAGTATGATTTTGGTTGCTCATGCGATAAAGTCCTGTGTTTGACGGCGCCCCAAACGGCAGCCGGACCAAAATGGTTAAAATGGGTTTATTATTGTATGAATCGGCTGATTAGTCCAGCCTTTGGCTGATTTTCACGTGGCATTGCCACACCTCGCTTATCGTTTAAGAAAGCCAACGTATGTCTTTTCATTTAATCATTATCGGCGATGAGATTTTACACGGCAGCCGGCAAGACAAGCATTTTGCATTTTTCAAATCGCTGTTGGCGCAATACGGCCTGCAACTCGGCCTGGTGCAATATTTGC
Organism: Uruburuella testudinis; assembly: GCF_022870865.1. Taxonomy (NCBI): domain Bacteria; kingdom Pseudomonadati; phylum Pseudomonadota; class Betaproteobacteria; order Neisseriales; family Neisseriaceae; genus Uruburuella; species Uruburuella testudinis. The sequence continues at coordinate 740,812 of NZ_CP091508.1, read as the reverse complement.
CCGACGACCGCCCGTTGCTGGTTGCGCAATTGCAACGCAGTTTTTCAGACGGCCTGCCGACTTTTGTAACCGGCGGCATCGGTGCCACACCCGATGACCACACCCGCCAAGCAGCCGCGCAAGCATTAAACCTGCCATTGCAACTTCACCCCGAAGGCATTGCCAATATAGAAGCAGTTTCCCGCCAACGCGGCGACACATTCGACTCATCCGCCCACCGCCAACGTTTGCGCATGGCAGAATTTCCGGCAGGTGCCGATTTGATTCCCAATGCGTATAACGGCATCGCCGGTTTTTCTATTTGTGAACATTATTTTCTGCCCGGCTTTCCGATTATGGCGCACCCGATGGCGGAATGGGTATTGAATACATATTATGCCGCCCTATTCCACCAAACACCCCGCAGCCACCGCGCCATTTGGCTTTTTGATCTGCCGGAATCACATATTGCCCCTGTTATGGAGGCAATTGAAAAGCGCTATCCCGGCATACACAGCTACAGCCTGCCGACCGAAGGCGGCATGGATGACGACGGCCGCATCAGCCTTGCACGCGTGGAATTCGGCCTGAAAGCAGAAGGAGCGGCCTGTGCCCACATTGATGCGGCATGGGAAGAAGCATTGCAACAATTACAGGCTGCCGGCGGGCGCTTGGTATTAATGAAATAATCTTGCCCTTTTAAACACCTGTGTCTAAAAAGAAAACTGCCAAACTTCAGGCCGTCTGAACGTTTTCAGACGGCCTGAGGTTTGGCCAAATCGGCCTATTGGGCTATATAACCACATCTTCAGCTTTTTAGACTGCATCAACAACGCTGATTTTCTGCAATAAAAAAGCCATGCCGGCTTATCGGCATGGCTTTTTATATCGGCGCTCTATCAACCTTCAACAGCCACTTCCACTCGACGACCCTCTACTGCATCGCCTTGTGCACCGGTGATATTTTCCGGTTTGCGCAATTCGATATTATCGGCAGCGACACTTTGTGCTTCTAAAAATGCTTGCACAGCCTCGGCACGCTGTTTGGAAAGCGCTTCGTTGGCGGCGGCATCACCTGTGCTGTCCGCAAAGCCGCTTACTACCAGTTTTTTACCTTCTTTACCGGCAGCCACCAAATCAGCAGCCACTTGGGCGGCATCGGCAGCCACATCGTTTTTACCGGTAGCGAAATAAAACTTGGCCACGCCATTATCCACGCTAACACGGGCACTGTCCTCAACTGCGGCGGGTGCCGAAGCCTGAGAAGCCGGCACGGCGGCAGGTTGGGCAGCTTGAGCCGGAGCAGGTGCTTTGCCGTCTTTGTTAGACAAACCCCAAACATACGCAGTCATGATGTGCAGTTTGTTTTTATCAAGGAAATTATCCCATGCCGGCATTTGATTGTGGCGGCCGTTGGTGATGGTTTCGATGATGGCTTTCTGCGTACCGCCCCACAACCATACGTCATCAGTCAGATTGGGACCCAATCCCTGAATACCCTGCCCCTTATCGCCGTGGCAGGTAAAGCAGTTTGCCGGGCCGCCATGAAACAGCGCTTCGCCGCGGGCTGCACGTTCCGCATCATATTGGCCTGCGGGTTTGGACAATGACATCACATAGTTGGCCACATCCTTCACACGCTCCTCACCCAATACCGGCCCCCATGGCGCCATAACGGCAATACGGCCTTTGGCAATGGTTTCTTGAATTTTGTCAGGTTCACCGCCCCACAGCCAATCGTGGTCGGTCAGATTCGGGAAGCCTTTAGAGCCTTTGGCATCCGAACCGTGACACTGGATACAGTAAGTATCAAACAGGTTTTTGCCGATGCGCTGCGCTTGCGGGTCTTGCGCCACCTGCTCAATCGGCATATTGGCGAATTTGGCATAAATCTGGCCGTATTGCTCGTCTGCCTTTTGCACTTCTTTTTCATATTGGTTTTGGCTGGTCCAATTCAGATAACCTTTGTAATCGCCCAAACCAGGATATAAAAACAGGTAAGCCGCACTGAATATCATAGTCAGCACGAAGAGATAAAACCACCAGCGCGGCAGCGGGTTGTTGTATTCTTCAATGCCGTCCCATGAGTGACCCATGGTTTTGACATCTTCACCTTTGGGCGGCATTTTGGTTTTGTTTTGCGACAACAGCAACCAAGCCAAACCGATGAAGCTGAGCACGACAATGGCGGCAATGTATATATTCCAGAAATTACTGGTAAATTGGGAAGTGGTATTCATTATTTTGCTCCGTTATCACGGGGTAACCGGGCAGACTCTTCAGACGGCATGTCATCAGACGGCGTGTCGTTGTCTTCCATAATGCTGTTGGCTGCATCGTTATAATTTTGCTTATTGCGCCGGTTGAGCACGATATACAAAACCAAAACAAAGCTGACAAATACCCATACGGTAAACAATGAGCGTACCCAGTTGATGTCCATGATGTTACCTTACGTTTTTAAGTGCCAGACCCAAGCCTTGCAGATAAGCAATCACGGCATCAAGCTCTGATTTGTTTGCCAAATCTTGGGGGGCTTTATCGATTTCTTCGTCGCTGTAAGGCGTACCGACTGCGCGCAAGGCTTTCATATGGCGCACGGTAGCATCCGCATCCACGGCGTTGCGGGCCAGCCACGGGAATGAAGGCATGTTGGACTCCGGAACCACATCGCGCGGATTCAGCAAATGGATACGGTGCCATTCATCCGAATAGCGGCCGCCGACACGCGCTAAATCCGGGCCGGTACGTTTCGAACCCCATTGGAACGGGCGGTCATACACTGACTCGCCGCCCACAGAATAGTGGCCGTAACGTTCGGTTTCTGCACGGAACGGGCGAATCATTTGCGAGTGGCAGTTGTAGCAGCCTTCGCGCACATAAATATCGCGCCCCGCTACTTGCAAAGCATTGTAAGGTTTTACACCGGGTGCCGGCTCGGTTACCGATTTGGTGAAGAACAGCGGCACCACTTCAATCAGCAGGCCGACGCTGATCACCAAAAAGGTAAACACAATCAGAAACCCGACTTTTTCTTCAGCTAGTTGTTGTAATTTCATTTTGGTAGCCTATATATTTAACTGAGGTTTAATGGTGTTGTGTTTGTGAAATCACGGGGATTTCAGCATCCACAGCTTTGCCACCGGCTACGGTACGGTAAGTGTTGTAAGCCATCAAAAGCATACCGGACAGATACAATACGCCGCCTGCAAAACGAATCATGTAGAAGGGCATGCTTTGTTTTACCGACTCGACAAAAGAGTAAGTCAGCGTGCCGTCATCGTTGAGCGCACCCCACATCAGACCTTGCATCACGCCTGAAATCCACATAGAGGCGATGTACAGCACCACACCGATGGTGGCAATCCAGAAATGCGCTTCAATCAGCTTGGTGCTGTACATTTCTTTTTTGCCCCACAATCGCGGAATCAGATAGTAGATAGAACCGATGGTGATGAAGCCCACCCAGCCCAAAGCGCCGGAATGTACGTGGCCTACCGTCCAGTCGGTATAGTGGCTCAGCGCATTCACCGATTTGATGGACATCATCGGG